>JBQCZU010000033.1:9994-28701 GCA_052089385.1 Arachnia sp. | reverse complement strand
CTCCACGTCAACGACGCGCGGAGCCCGATTCACCACGAACCACCAAGAGCCGGTTAACGACTCCAACCGACGCGTTCCTCAGACCGGCCCCAATATCGGGTTGGGGTTGGGCGCAATTGTTGGCCTGCTGATCGGGTGGTTCGCGTTCGACAGCCCTCTGTTGGGCTTGAGCACCGGGATCGCTCTCGGCTGGTTGATCGGCGTCGCCATCGCTACCCGACGCCAGAATTCCGGGAGGTAACCGCGGTCGCCGAGCCAAATCGGCTTGTGCCTTCGCCCGGTACCCGCAGGATGCGTTTGCCAACGCACGTCACCCGATCGCGCAGACGACCCCAGGCAGAGATCTGGTCCCGTACCTCGCGTGCCCAACAGGTACCCGGCGGTGTGGTTGGTGTCATCGGGCTCATCATCATGCTGACCCAGCCCACGATTGTCTGAATTGCAATGAATCCCCGGCGCCGTCCCCTGAGACGTTTTCGTCTCCATCCTGAACTTGGGTAAATTGGGCATCTGATCATGAATGACAGCGTCTCGAAGAAACCACAACATTTCGGCCGTCACGCACGCGCGAACGAGACGAACGTCGCATCCCCCGATGCTCCACATCGAGCATCGGGGGCATCTGATCAGACGCCCCCCACGGCGCGTCGCGCAACCCCTGAGACACAGGACACCTACTTCACGAGACTTCGACGGGGGCTCATCGGCAGGGGATGGTTCGTACTTCTGGCTGCAACAGTGCTCATCCTGATGGGGCTCGGGCTGTCCCTTCTCCATCAGGGCTCGAACGACACCACCAACATCGTGATGCCCGACTCCACATCGGACCCGGCAAACCCTCCTTCGCAAGCATCCCCCCTCATCTCGCCAAGTGTGCTTTCCGAGTCCCTCTCCCCCGCAACTTCTTCTCCCCTGGCGGACCCGTCACCATTCGACGGAACGACACCGACTGCCGCGGTCGATGCGGTTGACATTCAACTCAACGATGCACGCTTCACCGCCCTGATGGATTGGGTTCTCGACGGGGACGAGCTGATCGAGAACAACCGACGTGTGGTCCGGCTGAGCCACCAGGACTCTGATGCGCGCCTGCAAGCAGTGACACTCGAGCCCTCAGAGCAGGGACTCGCTGCGGCATGCAGCTCTCTTGTGGACTTCCAGCAAGCACAGTTCACGGAGGTGGAGAATCAGCTCGCGACTTCCATAGGCGTCGATGGGGCGCTGGGCTCGGCGGTGCGGTGCGGATTTGATGGCACCCGAACCAACGATGGTGTGCAGAACGCCGTCACATTCACCATCGTGGAGCGCAACGTCGATTCACATGTGCTGGTGCTGCGCACAACCGTGCCGATGACATCCCTGGACGCTCAGACAGTGGTGGGACAACTGAACGCCATGGCATGCGGCGCCAGCACCAGTTTCGGGGTCTCACTGCCCTTGTGCTGAAGGACGCCCTCGCAGCCCAGATCGAAGCCTCGGTCGAGCACAAGACCGTCCGCCCGCGGTCCTACTGCTGGCCGGGACGCCTGCTCAGTTGCAAAAAGACGGGACGAAGGCTCATCCACCACTGATCGAGCGGGCGCTGATTCTCCCAATCCATCTGGTCAGTCACATCGCGGAAGGACGCAAACAGATCGGGAGCTCCTCGCGAAGCAGCTGAGTAGTGCGCAGTCCCAGCTGTCAGTTGCCGATCCAGATGCACCAGTGCGTTGTGCGCCAACCGTGTGGCATTGATCCTGTCAAAGGGAGACGGGGTTCCACCCTGCTGCATGTGCCCTACCACCGCTTGGCGCACAGAAAACATTCCATGGCCCTCGGCCTCGAACAATCTGCGTAGAAAGTCGGTGGTGTAGTGCTCGCTCGCATCCTCGCCAATCACGGCCAGGTAAAAGTTACGGCCTGTTTCAAACGCATCGACGAGCGCCTTGATGTCCTCTTCGAGTTCGGAGAGGTATATCCCCAACTCCGGCAGGTAGGACTTCTCTGCACCGGCAGCGATTCCCCCCACGAGAGGCAGGAAACCACAGCCTCGGCCCATCGTCTCCACGATGAACGCCCGCTTGCTTGCGGAGGCAGACATCCGCACCATGTCGATCGCATCAACCACGGTGTTCAGCGCCGTGTCCGCGCCGACGGCCATCGGCCATCCCGGAAGGTTGTTGTCAATGCTGGCGGGCACCACGGCGATGGGAATGTCGAAGGCCGGGTACCGGTGACGCTCACGCTCCAGCATCCGAACGGTGGCATACGCGTGGTATCCGCCCATGACAACCAACGCCTCAATACGGTGCTGCTCGAGCTGTCGGGCCATGGCGTAGAGATCGGTCTCCTTGGGTACGTAGCGCCGTGTACCGAGGTCCGCACCACCGGTATGGGCCATGCCTTCCACATCGGACCAGGACCATTGGGCGAAGTTACCCTCCACCAGTCCAGGCACCCCACCCTGAATGGCAAACATCTCGTATCCCAGATCAATGCCCGATCTGACAGCCACACGCGCCAACTGGTTCATGCCGGGCGCCAATGCTCCGGCATTCATGATGGCAATCCTTTTGCCCTCGACACCCTCCACGACGGACGGCTGTGCCTCAGTGATCGCTTTGTAGATGTCGATCATCGTCGTGAAACCATGTCCGCGGGTCTCGACAGCTGCAGCGTAGTCCCCCTCCGCAATGTGTTCACTCACGCGCGCCGTGTTGTCCACCGCGTCCAGGAGCGGCAGCGCGCAGACGGCATCGCGCCTCACACCCACCAGCACAGGTTCCGCACTCACAGACGCCCTCAGGACTTGGTTGACGGCCTCCACACCACACACCGTGGCCATCCAGCGATCGTAGGCACTTGGCTTCCCACCACGCTGCACGTGGCCCAGGATTGTGATGCGGGCGTCCTCACCCGTGCGCTCGGCGAGCGCCCCTCGAATGCGCTCCGCCGTGATGGGCTCTCCATCACGGTCTGCTGCACCTTCAGCCACCACAACGATGGAATCACGACGACCAGCAGCCCGGCCGCGGCCCAGCAACTCGACGAGGCGATCCTCCCAGCCGCTGCGGGGTGGCACTTCCGGGAGGAATGCGTAATCGGCACCTCCTGAGACTGCGCTCATGAGGGCGAGGTAGCCACAGCGTCGACCCATGACTTCCACGATGAACGTGCGCTGGTGGGATTCGGCCGTGGAACTGATGGCGTCAATTGCTTCGGTGATGCGGTGCAGGGCAGAGTCCGTGCCAATCGTCATGTCCGTGCCGACCATGTCGTTGTCGATGGAACCGACAAGACCGGCGATGCGGAGATGTGGATGCGCGAGCGCCTCAGCCTCGGAGATCTCTCCGGCGGCCAGCAAATCGGCCACATGCTGTGGCCATTCCGTCTGCAACAAAGCCGTCCCGGTGAGGGATCCGTCGCCACCAATGACGATCACCCTGTCAATGCCGCGCTGGATCAGATTGCGCGCTGCCTGCCGACGCCCCGCTGGCTCCCGGAAAGGCATGCACCGGGCGGTCCCGATGACGGTTCCACCCTTGTTCAGAATTCCCGATACGTCCGACCAGCCCATCCGAAGGATGTTCTCACCGCCCTCGACGGCGCCCAGCCAGCCTTCGCGGATGGCGTAGATCTCCGCCCCTTGATGGATGGCAGATCGCACGATGGAACGCACGGCGGCGTTCATCCCCTGTGCATCACCGCCCGAAGTCAGGACACCGATGCGTGGGGGCATGATTCTTTCACTTCTTTCTGCGATGGGAAATGCTGGTCTAGCGACGTGAGCTCTTGGGCCGGACAACCTTGGTTGCCTGCCAATCGGCGCTCACATTGGCTGTTCCGGTCAGAGCCAGACCAGCCGTCACGGCCCCCTCCGCCAGATCGCTGGCCTCGATGAAGCCCGCGCGCCCGACCTTGGGAGTCATGAGCCAGATGTATCCCGTGGGCGCCAGATCCGTCATGGCTTCGACGAGACCATCGGCGACATCACCGTCGTCGTCCCGCCACCACAACAGGACGGCGTCAACGCCCTCCAGCGCTTCTTCCACCATGTCCGCGTCAATGATGTCCATGATGTCGTCGCGGAGCGTCGCATCGACGTCCTCGTCCCAGCCCACTTCCTCGACCACCATGCCCGGTGCCAGACCCAGCAGGTCTGCACCCTCAGCCGCACTCACAGTTCGTTCCTTCCAAAAATGACGTACACGAACCCAAGAGTGCCAGATGGACCCACCTCAACGCACACCGCCCGCCGCTCCGAAGAGCGACGGACGGCTTTTTGTGCGAGGACTGATCAGGCGTCTCCGCCTGCATTCCCCGATGTGCCAGCGGTTACATCATCAATTTTGTACTTCTTTGCCGCATCCGAGGCCCAGGACTGTGGCACTTCGCCTGCACGCCCGAGGCCCTGCAGAACCGCCACGGCCACAGAGGGGCCGTCGATGTTGAAGTAGCGACGAGCCGCTGCCCGAGTATCGGAGAACCCGAACCCGTCTGCGCCGAGCGTGGTGTAGGCGCCCGGCACCCATTGGCGGATCTGATCGGGCACCGCGCGCATGTAGTCGGAGACGGCCACGACGGGACCCTCCGCCCCTTCCAGCTTCTTCTCCACCCAAGTCTTGCCGTGCTTACCCCAGGGGTCGCTGTACTTGGCTTCATCCAGTGCGAGCCCTTCCCTGCGCAGTTCGCCCCATGATGTGACACTCCACACGTCCGCGACCACACCGAAGTCATCCTTCAGGAGAGTCTGGGCTTCGAGAGCCCACGGCACGCCCACGCCGGAGGCAAGGATCTGTGCCCGTCGAGCGTCCTTCTCCACTCCCTCCATCGAGCCCTGCTTCAGCAGGTACATGCCCTTGAGAATGCCTTCGACGTCCACGCCCTCGGGCTCAGCCGGCTGGACATAGGGCTCGTTGTAGACCGTGATGTAGTACATGACGTTCTCGGGCTTCTCCCCGTACATACGTCTCAGACCGTCCTGCATGATGTGGGCGATCTCATAGGAGAACGCCGGGTCATAGGACACGACGGCCGGGTTTGTGGACGCGAGCAACGGTGAGTGACCGTCCATGTGCTGCGTCCCCTCACCGGTGAGGGTGGTCTTTCCGGCGGTCGCACCGATGAGGAAACCGCGCGTCAATGCATCGGCGGCGGCCCAGATGAAGTCGGCCGTGCGCTGGAATCCGAACATTGAGTAGAAGACATACACCGGAACCATGGGTATCCCATGGGTGGAGTAGGACGTTCCGGCCGCAGTGAAGGCCGCGACGGAGCCCGCCTCGTTGATTCCCGTGTGGACGATCTGACCGTTCTTGGCCTCGCGGTAGGACAGGAACAACTCGTTGTCCACCGGTGTGTAGTTCTGACCGTGCGGATTGTAAATCTTGATGGTGGGGAAGAAGGCATCCATTCCAAACGTTCGTGCCTCGTCCGGAATGATGGGCACGACGTGGGGAGCGAACTCCTTGTTGCGCATCAGATCCTTCAGGAGTCGCACGAAGGCCATGGTGGTGGCGATCTCCTGCTTGCCGGACCCCTTCCGAACACTCTCGTAGCTCTTGTCGCTCGGAAGGGAGATGAACTTCTGGTCTCCCCTGCGCTCCGGGATGAAGCCGCCCAACTCGCGTCGCCGCTCCATCAGGTACTGCATACGGGGATCATCATCGGAGGGACGGACGTAGGGCGGACGGTACGGGTCAGCCTCGAGCGTCTTGTCGTCGATGGGCAGATTGACCCTGTCACGGAATGTCTTCAGGTCATCGAGCGCCAGCTTCTTCATCTGGTGGGTCGCGTTTCGTCCAGCGAAGTGCTTGCCCAGGAAGTAGCCCTTGATGGTGTGGGCCAGGATGACGGTGGGAGCGCCCGTGACCTCTGTTGCCGACTTGTAGGCCGAGTACACCTTTTGGTAGTCGTGGCCGCCGCGGGTGAGCTTCCAGATGTCGTCGTCGGACCAGTCCTTGACCATCGCAGCGGTACGTGGATCACGCTCGAAGAAGTGCTTGCGCACATAGGCCCCGTCGTTTGCCTTGAACGTCTGATAGTCACCGTCGGAAGTGGCGTTCATCAGATTGACGAGCGCTCCCTCACTGTCGGCGGCGAGCAGTGGATCCCAACCACGTCCCCAGACGGCCTTGATGACGTTCCAGCCGGCGCCACGGAAGAAGGCTTCCAGTTCCTGCATGATCTTGCCGTTGCCACGGACGGGGCCGTCAAGCCTTTGGAGGTTGCAGTTGACGACGAAGGTCAGGTTGTCCAGTTCATCATTCGCGGCAGTCTGCAGCAGTCCGCGCGATTCAGGCTCATCCATTTCCCCGTCGCCGAGGAACGCCCACACACGCTGCTGCGAGGTGTCCTTGAGTCCACGATTGTGCAGGTAGCGGTTGAACTGCGCCTGATAAATGGCGTTCATGGGCCCGATGCCCATGGACACGGTGGGAAACTCCCAGAATTTTGGCATCTGGTGAGGGTGCGGGTACGACGGGAGGGCCCGGACCTTGCCGTCGACGTAATGGCTGTGTTCCTGGCGGAAGCCGTCGAGGTCAGCCTCCTGCAGCCTGCCCTCGAGGAAGGCGCGCGCATACATGCCCGGGGACGCATGCCCTTGGAAGAAGATCTGGTCTCCACCGCCTTCGTGGTCCTTGCCACGGAAGAAGTGGTTGAAACCCACTTCGTACAGCGTCGCGGAGGATGCATATGAGGCGATGTGTCCACCCACGCCCACACCCGGGCGCTGTGCACGGTGCACCATGATGGCTGCGTTCCAGCGAAGCAGTCGCCTGATTTCGCGTTCCAGAGTCTCATCGCCCGGATAGAACGCTTCCCGTGACTCCGGAATGGTGTTGATGTAATCGGTTCCGGTCAGCGACGGGACACCGATTTGGCGCTCCCGTGCGCGCTCGAGCAATTTGAGCATCACGTACCGGGCCCTGTGACGGCCCCCCTCTTCGATGACGCCATCCAACGATTCCAGCCATTCGGCTGTCTCGTCAAGATCCGCGTCAGGCAGGGTGGTGGGAAGTCCGTTGAGGATAGGGCCGGCCTCGTCCATCTGGGTCACGTGAGTCCTCTCAGTGGTGGGTGGGGGCCCGAGATTACTCGGGACCGCCCGCAGTCACTGTCCAAGATACCCTCGCGCCCGGTGAACTTTCATGTATCGGGTCCGACGCCCGGATGGTGATCGCTCCGATCAAACCGCTGTGCGCTGAATCTCGCGACATGTGAACGTCTAGAAATCGTTATTGCTTCGTAACCTCATCCGGTCCTCATGAGCACTCGAATCCGCTTGACTGGAGCCAGCGATCACTACTGGCCGACGTCGGCTGGTTCGTGGAGAGAGGACAGCGATGTTCCGGAAGAAAAATCGAATGGCAGTGGCGGCCCTTGGCGTGGCTTCCCTGTTGGTTGTAGCGGCGTGCAGCGGCGAAACCGAAACGGAGACCGGTGCCGACCCGGGCACCGAAAGGGACTGCTCCGCCTACGAGAGCTACGGCGACCTATCAGGTACCACCGTCGAGCTCTACACCTCGATTGTCGATCCCGAGGACACCCAACACATCGAGTCGTTCATCCCGTTTGAAGAGTGCACGGGTGCCACCATCGAATACGAGGGCAGCCGCGAGTTCGAGGCCCAACTCCCCGTCAAGATTGAGGCTGGCTCACCCCCGGACATCGCCTACATCCCCCAGCCCGGCCTGATCGCGACGATCGCTGATCGTTTCCCGGATGCCATGGTGCCTGTGGGAGAGGCAGCAGAGACCAACGTGGATGAGTACTACAACGAGTCCTGGAAGGGCTACGGCACCGTTGGCGACACCTACTACGCAGTGCCCGTCGGCGCCAATGCCAAGTCCTTCGTGTGGTACTCCCCCACCCTGATGGAAGAAGGTGGGTACGAAATCCCCACCACGCTCGATGAGCTCATGGAACTCACGGAGACCATTGCCACCGATCATCCCGACGCCAAGCCGTGGTGTGCAGGCATCGAATCGGGCGAGGCGACCGGCTGGCCAGCCACCGACTGGTTGGAGGACATGATGCTTCGCACCGTGACTCCGGAGGAATACGACATGTGGGTCGCCCATGAGATGCCCTTCAACGACCCCAAGGTTGTCGAGGCTCTCGACAAGGCTGGTGCAATCCTGAAGGATGAGCGCTACGTCAACGGCGGGCTCGGCAATGTCAAGACCATCGCCACCACCGCATTCGGCGAGGCGGGTCTCCCCATCCTCGATGGAGTCTGCTACATGCACCGCCAGGCATCCTTCTACCAGGCCAACTGGCCCGATGGCACCGACATCTCTGAGGGCGGCGACGTATTCGCGTTCTACCTCCCGGGTGACGACCCCGAGGTCAAGCCCCTTCTCGGCGGCGGTGAATTCGCAGCAGCATTCTCCGATCGCGAAGAGGTCGCGGCATTCCAGGCGTACCTGACGTCACCGGAATGGAGCAACGAAAAGGCCAAGGCGTCCACCGCTGGCTGGCTCTCCGCCAACAAGGAACTGGATCCTGCGAACCTGAAGTCTCCCATTGATCAGCTGGCCTTTGAGCTGCTCAGCGATGAGGACACAGTGTTCCGCTTTGATGCTTCCGACCTCATGCCGGGTGCCGTGGGTGCCGGTTCCTTCTGGAACGGCATGACCGACTGGATCGCGCTGGATGACAGCAGCCAGGACGTTCTGGATTCCATCGAGAACTCGTGGCCCAGCTGATCACCAGCACCTGATTCGCAAGGCCGCAACCGTGGGCCACACCCGTATAGGATGTGGCCCACGTTCGGGCTTGACGGAGTTTTCGAAGTTGAATCCCGAGCCATCTCAGAGAGGAGATGCCGCACATGGACTGGTTGCTCCAAGCCGAAACACCCGTCGAAAAAATCCTGGTGATGCTGGTGGCGATTGCGCTGTTCGCCGGCGTGATGTCCCTGATCCTTTTCGCATCAGAAAAACTGCCCCGTTGGCTTCCCGCCGTCGGGTTCCTGCTCCCGGCCGTCATCATGCTTGCCTTTGGCTTGCTGTGGCCCGGCCTTCGCACGATCATGGACTCCTTCCGTGACGCCGCCGGAAGGGAGGGAGTGGGGTTCGAGAACTACATCACCGTCCTCACCAACCCAGATTTTCAGCTCATTTTGTTCAACACACTGGCCTGGGTGATAGCGGTACCGCTGTTTTCCACCGTCTTTGGACTGCTGTATGCCGTCCTGGTGGACCGCACACGGTTCGAGAAGATCGCCAAGACGCTGATCTTCCTTCCGATGGCCATCTCCTTCGTGGGAGCATCCATCATTTGGAACTTCGTCTACCAGTACAAGCCGCCGGGCACCAACCAGACAGGATTCGCCAACCAATTGCTGGTGTGGCTCGGTTTCGAGCCGAACCAGTTCCTGCTGACTCCGCCCTGGAACACAGCATTCCTGATCGTGATCATGGTGTGGATCCAGACAGGTTTCGCCATGACCATCCTGTCAGCATCCATCAAGGCGATCCCCGATGAGATCACCGAAGCAGCCCAGATTGATGGAGCGACCGGTGTTCGCACCTTCTTCAGCATCACCGTGCCGTCCATCCGACCAGCTCTTATCGTCGTCATCACCACCATCGCCATGGCGACCCTGAAGGTCTTCGACATCGTTCGCACCACCACCGGTGGCCAGTTCGACACATCTGTGATCGCAAACGAGTTCTACAGTCAGAAATTCAGTCAGGGCAACAATGGGATCGCTTCCACATTGGCCGTGGTCCTTTTCATACTGGTGATCCCGATCATCATCTACAACGTGCGTCAGATGAGGATTTCGGAGGGTGAACGATGAGCGACGAAGTGAAGTACACGCTGACAGATGATCCGGATGCAAAGGATCCGACGCTTCCTGCTGACCGTTCCCTGAAGAAGGAACGCAAGCTGACGCGGGCTGAAAAGCGGGCCATTGACGCCAAGGGACGGCTGTCCTCACCCTGGGCTTCGGGCATCGCCATAGTCCTTGCCCTCATTTGGACCCTGCCCACCTTTGGACTGTTCCTGACCTCGTTCAGGCCCGCCAACGATATTCGAACCACGGGTTGGTGGACATTCTTCAACTCTCCGTCGGTGACCCTCGACAACTATGTGGAGACGATGTTCGGCTCCAGCACGGGCCTGAGCACCTTCTTCCTGAACTCCTTCGTGGTGACCATCCCTGCAGTGATCATCCCGATCACCCTTGCGCTGCTGGCTGCCTACGCTTTCGCGTGGATCGAGTTCCCTGGCCGCAACATCCTTTTCGTGGCGGTGTTTGCGCTCCAGGTGGTGCCGATTCAGGTGACGCTCGTGCCGCTGTTGACCCAGTACGTCAACTGGGGCCTCGCGGGCACTTTCTGGACGGTGTGGCTCTCGCACTCCATCTTCGCGTTGCCGCTGGCGATCTTTCTTCTCCACAACTTCATGAAGGAAATCCCTGCCTCACTGATCGAGGCAGCTCGCGTCGATGGAGCAGGGCACGTGAAGATCTTTTTCCGTGTTTTGCTTCCCCTGTTGGTGCCTGCCATTGCCTCATTCGGCATTTTCCAGTTCCTGTGGGTCTGGAATGATCTGCTGGTGTCGCTGACCTTCGCCGGCGGCAACAAGGATGTGGCACCGCTGACCGTGCGTGTTGCAGAGTTGGCCGGCACCTTGGGAGCCCGTTGGCACCTGCTGAGCGCGGGCGCCTTCGTGTCCATGCTCGTTCCCATGGTGGTGTTCCTTGCACTACAGCGCTTCTTCGTGCGCGGACTGTTGGCCGGCTCCGTGAAGGGCTGATACGTCACTGGGGCCGGGCAGTCGCACATTTCATGCGGCTGCCCGGCCTTCGTGTTTCTCAGATCCATCAGCAATGTCGTCCCGCGAGACGACACCGCTGAAGTTGTGGAGCGCACAGCACGTGTGTGGGGCCCAATTGCTGGCGGACGAATAGTTCAGCACCACAGACTGGAGGGCGACCCGTCGCGCTGCTGCTCTCACAGATGAACCCCTCCCCCTAGGGTGTGGGGATGGAGTTCACCCAGCCGCGCCACGGAACATTGCCCGCACAAGTCAGCTCGCAGCGCACCCGCATGGCTATTCTGAAGCGGCTGCGCGGCGTGACCGGCGCGATGAACAGCGCGACGCTCGCCGCAATGGAGAATCGTCATGAGTGGTTCGGGCAGCTTGACGCCGAGTCCCGCTCGTGGATCAATGTCCTGGCGCGCAGCGGCATCGATGGGTTCGTCAGTTGGTTGGGCGGCGACGACTTCTCACCTGAATCAGTGTTCGACGCAGCGCCACGCGCCATGGCGGGACGCATCACCCTGCAGCAGACCGTCGACCTCGTGCGGACCACCACCGACGTCCTGGAGGAGCAGATCCACTTGCTGCTGCCCCGGGGGGATCGACAGGCGTTGCAGCTCGGGATCGTTCACTACTCGCGTGAAATCGCCTTTGCGGCCGCGGAGATCTACGCCCGTGCGGCTGAAGCGCGTGGAGCGTGGGATTCCCGGATCGAGGCCACCGTCGTGGACGCCGTCGTCCGCGCTGAAACCGATGAATCCGTTCTGTCGCGGGCCTCGACGTTGGGTTGGAACACTGAAGCAACAGTGGTGGTTGCCATAGCCAGTACCTCCCGCGAAAGCGGCGTTGATGATCTTCGTCGCGCGTCGAGCAAGTTGGGCCTTGAACTCCTGGCGTCGCCGCACGGCGATCGACTCGTCTGCATTTTCGGGGGTGAGGCGATCACCGATTCCCATGAGGCCTCACAACTCGTGTCGCGGCTGGAACCATTCTTCGCGGAGGGCCCCATCGTCGTCGGACCGATCGCTGACGGTCTCGCTGGGGCACCCAACTCCGCCAGGGCTGCAGCGTCGGGGTACCGGGCAGCCGTCGCCTGGCCCGAGGGGCCACGCACCATGCTCTCGGATGACCTCCTCCCGGAGCGGGCCCTCTCCGGCGACGGACACGCTCGTCGGATTCTGGGGGGTAGCATCTACCAGTCTCTCGCCACATCCAAGGAGTTGCTGGAGACATGCATCGGTTTCCTGGACAGCGGATCCTCAATGGAAGCAACCTCGCGTGCCCTGTTCATTCACCCCAACACCGTCCGCTACCGCATCAAACGCATTCAGGAAACGACGGGCTACAACCCCACGGACGCGCGAGAGGCATACGTTTTGCGGATAGCGGTCACTCTGGGGCGGTTGCAGGGCAACTGATCTTGCCCCGGTGAGTCACACCACTGTCATTCAGCAACCCTGACAATCCAGACGCTCTTTGATCCGCGTCGGAATCCTCGGTGTTGTGGGAACCCCACAAGTCTGGCCGTGACTATTTCGTGACATCCGATCGCCCCCCACGCCCCCTCCTCAGTGCATTGTTGGACTCATGCTCGCAATCGTTGCCCCCGGACAGGGAGCACAGACCCCAGGATTCCTCACTCCCTGGATCGCTGAGCCTGCCATCGCTGATCAGTTGCACTGGCTCGGGGCCACCGCTGACCTGGACCTGGCGCACTACGGGACAGAAGCAGACAGCGAAACCATCCGCGACACAGCGATCGCCCAGCCTCTTCTGGTGGCTGCAGGCCTGATCGCAGCCTCCGCCCTCACAGCCTCCGGTACAGACGTCTTCGACATGGCTGACATCGTCGGGGGCCACTCCGTGGGTGAGCTGACCGCTGCAGCCGGGACAGGTGTGATCTCAGCGGAGATCGCCATGGTGCTGGTGCGTGAACGGGGCAGGGCGATGGCCACTGCCTCCGCTGTCACCCCCACGTCGATGACCGCCATTGTGGGCGGGGACCGCGACGAAGTGCTGGCAGCCCTGGAGCGTCACGGCCTCACCGCAGCCAACAACAACGGCTCAGGACAGATTGCGGCCGCGGGCACGGTGGAGCAGTTGGCCGCTCTGGCTGCCGATCCCCCGCGCCGCACCCGACTCTTCCCCCTCAGCGTCGCTGGCGCATTCCACACACACCACATGCAACCCGCCGTCGCCCACCTGGAAGCGCTCACTCGCAGTGTGCCCACGGTCGACCCGCGCCGTGACCTTCTCGGCAATGGGGACGGCGCGGTCGTCTCCAATGGCCGGGACATGCTCACCAGAATCGTCGCCCAGGTCGCCAATCCTGTGCGCTGGGATCTCTGCATGGAGACAATGGCCGCAAGGGGCGTCACCGGTCTCCTGGAGCTTCCCCCCTCGGGCACTCTGACTGGTATCGCCAAGCGCAACCTGAAGGGGGTCGAACTCTTCAGCCTGAACACTCCCGATCAACTCGATGCCGCCCGGGCCTTCTGCACCAACCATGCGGACGCCCCCCACCACTACCCCGCGCAAGAAACACTCTGAGGAGAACAATTTTGAGCATGCAGACCTCACAGGGCCCCGAGTTCACCCGCATCATGTCCGTTGGGGGAGCCCGCGGCAGCCGCGTCGTGGACAACGCAGAGATGTGCACCATGATTGAATCCTCGGACGAATGGATTCAGCAACGAACCGGCATCAAGGAGCGTCGCTGGGTGGCTGAGGGTGAAGATGCCATCTCCCTGGGTACCGACGCCGCACGCAAGGCAATAGAGAGGGCAGGCCTTCAGCCCGCCGATATCGATGCCGTCATCGTCTCCACTGTGTCGCATTTCATGCAGACCCCGTCGTTGGCCGCGATCATCGCCAACAACCTCGGCATGCCGGAGCCCGCTGCCTTCGACCTCTCAGCCGCCTGTGCCGGCTTCTGTTACGGCGTCGGTATGGCCGACGGTATGGTCCGGGCCGGCTCCGCGAAACATGTGCTCGTCCTGGGCGTCGAAGTGCTGTCGCGATACATCGACATCGCCGATCGCAGCACCGCATTCCTCTTCGGCGACGGTGCAGGTGCGGTGGTCATCGGGGCCAGCGACGTTGCGGCGATCGGTCCCACACTCTGGGGCTCTGACCCGACACAGTACGAAGTGATCACCATCGATGACTGGCGCGACGAACGACCCGACGGCGAGGGTCCTTTCATCCACATGGAGGGCCGGCAAGTCTTCAAATGGGCCACCACCTTCATCGCGGGCAAAGCGCGCGAAACCCTCGATGCTTCAGGCGTCACACCCGAGAAGCTCGATGTCTTCATCCCCCATCAGGCCAACAACCGGATCACTGATTCCATGTTGCGCCACCTCAAACTCCCTGCAAGCGTTGTCGTTGCACGCGACATCGTCGGCATGGGCAACTCGTCCGCGGCATCGGTTCCGCTGGCGATGGAGGCGCTGCTCGAATCGGGCGACGCCACGAGTGGGCAAACCGCCCTCTTGATCGGGTTCGGGGCCGGGCTGGTCTTTGCTGGCCAAACCGTCCTCCTTCCCTGAACCAAACACTGTCCATCACACACACGGACAACAACCCACCCACGCTAGGAGCCGACATGGCAAGCACTGAAGAAATTCGTTCCGACCTCGCAGAAATCGTCAACGATGTTGCCGGCGTTGCAGTCGAGGACGTCCAGTTGGACAAGTCCTTCACCGACGACCTCGGCGTCGACTCGCTGTCGATGGTCGAGATCATCTACGCCTGCGAAGACAAGTTCGGCGTCTCCATCCCCGATGAGGATTCCAAGAACCTCAAGACCGTGGGCGACGCCGTGGCCTATATCGAGCGCGCCTCCAACTGAGGCTACGCGGGTGGGCCCTCAGCGGGCCTGCCCGCTCGCGTCATGGATCGTGCGACGCAAATACCCTCCCCTGAGGCGATCGTCCCTTCCCACGCCAGCATCAGGGTGATCCCTGAATTCTTCAAGGAGCTTGACATGAAAACCGTCGTCATCACCGGTTTCGGTGCCACTACTCCACTCGGAGGCGATGCCCCCAGCACGTGGGAAGGCCTGCTTGCGGGGCGCAGCGGCGTCCGCCTTTTGAAAGAGGGTTGGGCATCCGACCTGGTGGTCAAAATCGCAGCTCAGGTTGCGGTTGAGCCAGAGATCGATCGGGTTGAATCGCGTCGCCTGGACCGCTCCTCGCAGTTGGCCATCGTCGCTGCGATGGAAGCCTGGCAGGATGCAGGCTTCGGAACCGACGAGGGCACCGCCGTCGATCCGGATCGCCTCGGGGTTGTCTGCGGTACCGGCATTGGCGGCCTGCATTCCCTCCTGTCGAACTGGGATGTACAGAAGGACAAGGGCCCACGCCGGGTCTCGCCCTTCACCATTCCCATGCTGATGGCCAATGCGCCAGCCGCCAACATCGGCCTCCGAATCGGTGCACGCGCCGGTATCCACACCCCTGTGTCTGCCTGCGCATCCTCCAACGAAGCGATCTCACTGGGACTCGACATGCTCCGTCTGGGACGGGCTGATGTCGCCGTCGTCGGTGGAACTGAGGCGGTGGTCCATCCGCTTCCGCTGGCCGCCTTCAGCAACATGCAGGCCCTGTCCCGACGCAATGACGAGCCAGAGCGTGCGTCGCGTCCCTGGGACACGGGTCGCGATGGTTTCGTCCTTGGCGAGGGCGCTGTCCTGATGGTCATTGAGACACTCGAGCATGCACAGGCACGAGGTGCGCGGATCTACGGCACACTCGTCGGCGCCGGCATCTCGGCGGACTCCCACGACATGGTGCAGCCCGATCCGGGCGGTCACGGCCAGACAACCGCCATGAAGCGTGCACTCGCCGAGTCGGGCCTTTCAGCCAGTGACATCTGCCACGTCAATGCACACGCCACCTCCACACCACAGGGTGACGTCACCGAGGCAGGATCCATTCGGGCCGCCCTCGGCAAGAGTGCCTCTTCCGTGATCGTCAATGGCACCAAATCGATGACGGGTCATCTCCTCGGCGGTGCGGGAGCCCTGGAAACCTTCGCCACGGTGATGGCTCTCCGAGAGCGCAGGGTTCCCGCCACCATCAACGTCGAAAACCTTGAACCCGACTTGGGCATCGACGTTGCCACGACCGTGCGCGAGCTACCAGCGGGCGACCTGGCGGCCCTCAACAATTCGTTCGGTTTCGGTGGCCACAACGTCGCCATCGCGGTGACGAACGCAAACATCACGACGCAGTAGACGACCTGATCGGCTGGCACGGTGGCCATCTGTCATCGACTGAGCGCAAGAAGAAGGCCACCGGAGTCTCGGTGGCCTTCTTTTTTTCATGCCCTGTGACGCAGGATCGTTTCACACCACTTGGTGCAACCATCGAATGGGGGCGTCCTCGCTGGCGTGACGGAAGGTGTCAAGCTCATCGTCCCAAGCAGCGCCGAGGAGGGACGCAAGTGCCGTGTGCAGGGTGTCCCCACTCACCTGTTCTGATGCCATTGCGTTCCTGATGCGATCCTCACTGACGAGGATGTCGCCGTGCACCCCGATGGTCGCGGAAAAGGCTCCCAACGCTGGGGTGAAGCAGAAGCGCTGGCCGTCGGAACCGGCAGAGGCATCTTCTGTGACTTCGAAGCGCACCCGTTCAAAAGCCGCGAATTTGCTGGCAAGAGCAGCACCGTGGCCTGCTTCACCCGTCCACTCCAGTTCGGCACGACGGCTGCGGGGCTCTGCTGGTTGATCCGTCCACTCCAGGTGCACGGCGTCCCCCAACACGCTTCCTGCCGCCCATTCCAGATGAGGGCACAGCGCCGCTGGCACCGAGTGGATAAAGAGCATCCCTCGCGCCGTGGGCTGACGCAAAGCCGTCATGCGTCCAGTCATTTGTGTTCCTCCTGGTCCAGGCCGGATTGCCTTCCCCTGCGATGCGACCGGGAGCCAGTGGCACTATCTTGCCCCACGACGAGGTCTCGTCACAACAGGCAGAGGTGATCATATCTCCGGGAGGGTGGCGTGGGACTGCCGAGGCCATCGGCATGGAGTCGCACTCCTCTTTCAGAAGGTCATGGCATTTGCCAGCATCCTCCACCGGCCGTATACATGGGCCCATGATCTCTCCCATGACCGTCGACGCCGCTCTGGCCGGTGCCGACGCCATCTCCCAGGTCCGTACCTCTGATGCCGGCGTTCACTGGCTGGCCAGTATCGCTGAGCAGAACGGCCGCGTCACCATCCGTCGCCATGATGGCTCAAGCACGACGGAATTGACGCCGAATGCCAATGTTCGCTCACGCGTCATGGAGTACGGCGGTGGCGCTTACGACGTCTCGGATCATTGTGTGGCCTATTGCGACGATGTCACCCGTCGTGCGTTTGTTCTTGAGGACGGCATCCACAGGCCGATCACTGCAGAGCAGGATCGCTACCGCTGGGGAGACCTCCATCTGGTGCAGGACCGCCGGCTGCTGATCACGGTGCGCGAGGATCACGAGGCTGTTCCCGAGGCCCGCACCGAGATCGTGGCGCTGGATCTGGACGGCGACAACAGCGATGGAGGGCGGGTGCTGTTGACCGGCGCAGATTTCTACGCGGGGCCACGCGTCTGTGGTCACAAGCTGACCTGGTTCGAATGGCAGCATCCCCACATGTCGTGGGACAGCACTCTGGTCATGGCGTGTTCGCTGGATGATCCGTCGAACGCCCACGCCGTCGCGGGCGGCCCGGGCATCAGCGCGCAGCATCCCATGTGGAGCGTCGACGGCGACCTGGTGTGGGCGTCAGACGAGACAGGGTTCTGGAATTGGTACCTCCAGGCCGGCGACACCACTACCGCGTGGAACGTCAAGCACGACTGCGACATTCCCACGTGGGTGCTCAACCGCGCACCCGCCGCCATGGTTGGGCGCGACATCCTTGCCTGCGTCGAGATCGTCAACGGCACCGGGGTGTTGGCCCTGTGGCATCCCGCCACGGATACCGTGACGCATCCCCTTCCGGGAACCGCCTTCATCGAGTCCATCGCAGCGCAGGGCGATGACATCCTTGTCATCGCCACTTGGCCCACCCGTTCCGCGTCACTGGTGCGCGTCTCCCCCACGGGCCAGCGCACAGCCATTGTGGCCAGCCAACCCGTCGAAGCGGCCGTGGCACCGAAATCACGTTGGTCACAAGGGCCCGCGGGCCCCGTGCAGTCATGGTTCTATTCAGACGCCACGTCGAAGACTCCCCCGCTGCTGGTGATGACGCATGGCGGCCCGACATCGGCGCGAGATTCGGCCTATGACCAGCAGATTCAGTTCTGGGTCTCACGGGGCTTCGCGGTGCTTGATGTCAACTATTCCGGCTCCACCGGTTTCGGCCGCGCCTACCGCGACCGGTTGAAGGGAAACTGGGGAATTCTGGACGTGGCCGACGTCGTCGCGGCCGTCAGGGACGTCACGGGTGCCTCTCTGGCGGATCCCGAACGCGTCGCCATCACCGGCGGCAGCGCTGGTGGCTACACCACGTTGCAGGCGCTGGTCACCACCGATGTTTTCGCCGCTGGGATTTCCTCTTACGGGATCGGCGACCTGAGGGCACTGGTCGCCGATACCCACAAGGCGGAATCCCGCTACCCGGACAGCCTCATCGGCCCCTGGCCCGAGGCCAAGCAGACGTACCTCGATCGTTCCCCCGTCAGCCAACTCGAGAACCTCAAGACACCCATGCTGATCCTGCAGGGATTGGAGGACAGGGTGGTTCCGCCGAATCAGGCCTACGACATGGCTGATGCTGTCCGGGCCGCCAACAAACCATTGGCCCTGGTGACCTTTGAGGGCGAGGGGCACGGCTTCCGAGGGATGTCGGCGCGCCGTAGCGCCCTGGAGTCGAAACTGTCTTTCCTGCAGCAGGTATTCGGGATGGAGCACAGCGTCGATGTGCCCGAGTTGGCCATCGAGAACATGGGTGATTGAGAAGC
>JBQCZU010000033.1:0-9894 GCA_052089385.1 Arachnia sp. | reverse complement strand
CCCGCAACATCGAACGCGCTACGCGAGACACTTGCTGTTCACAACGTTGAGTACGGAAAGGAAATCGAGATGATCTTCATCGTCGTCAAGTTCAAGGTCAAGCCGGAGTGGACGGACCTCTGGCTGGAACTCACCAGTGATTTCACGGAAGCCACACGCGCAGAGCCCGGCAACCTGTGGTTCGACTGGTCGCGCAGCGTCGAATCCACAGACGAGTTCGTACTGCTTGAGGCTTTCAAGAACGACGCCGCTGGTGATCACGTCAACAGTGATCATTTCGCCAAGGCTATGGAGGATATGAAGCAGGCTCTTGTGGAAACCCCGCAGATCATCAGCGAACAGCTCGACGCCGACGGTTGGGGCAGGATGGGCGAACTCACCATTGTTTGAGCCTTGTCATCGGCCACGCGCGGCCAATTGGGCCAGACACGCCGCAACGAATGGGCACCACGACATATGGCTGCACGGTCCACACCGAGTGCGGCGTGTCCGGCCGCCAAATGACGCCGTCGGTAGCCAATGCGGCGTGTCCGGTCATCGTGGAAACGGCCAGACACGCCGCAACGAATCGGAACCACGACGTATGGCTGCACGATCCACACTGAGTGCGGCGTGTCCGGCCGTCTAATGACGCCGTGCTCAGTGAGTGCGGCGTGTCCGGCCGTGATGGCGCCGTGCTCAGTGAGTGCGGCGTGTCCGGTCGTCCGATGGAAAGGTCACGGCCATCGAGCGCCCAAAGAAATAACACCCAGGGCAGCCAACACCGCAAAGATCAGCGCCAAGCCTGCGTATCTGTCCGTGACTTCCGCCGGAACCTGTTCGTAGCCGATGTCTGAGCGAATCGCCGTGTAGATCTCACTCAGCTCACTGGCGCTTTCCGCCGAAAACTTTGTCCCCCCGGAGCGAGCCGCAATCTGGGACATCTCGTAGTGGTCAACCGCCACACGTTGGCGTTCGCCATTGGATTCGACGAAACCGTTCTGCGTGCCGTAGGCAATCGTGTACACAGGGACCTGTTGCTCCATGGCCACATCTGCGGCACCGGAGGAGGATCGCCCGATGTTGGTGGCGCCGTCGGCCAGCAGCACAATGGCCGCCGGTGCAACAGCCTCATCATCGTCCGGGTCGGGGGGCACAAGTTTCAGCGCGTCCAGGCTCGTGTAGATGCCCTCGCCCGTTGCCGTGGACGGTGCCAATTCCAGGGCATCCAGAGCCCGCACCACCGCACCACGATCCACAGTGGGAGGGACAGCCACATTGGCGGTTCCGGCAAACGTGACGAGAGACACGTTGAAGCGTTCAGGCAGCGAGACGACGAACTGCTGGGCCGAGTCCTTCGCGGCCTCCAGCCGATTGGGTTCGATGTCCTGTGCTTCCATGGACCACGACACGTCGATGGCGACGACGATCGTTGCGCGATCCCGTGGTTGGAGGGTGAAGTCCGTTGGCATGGCCCATGCGATCACCAGCGACGCCAGGCTCATGAGCGCCAGCAGAACCGCTCCGTGCCTCTTCCACGCAGCATCCTTCGGAATGATCATCCGTAGACGGGCAGACAAAGTGGAGCGCACCTGTTTCCCTGCCAGCAACAGGTACAGCGCACCGATGAGAGGAATGATGGCCAGCGCCCACAGTCGCTCCGGCCGCATGAACTCCAGCGCCAGCGGAATCATCGTGGCCACCTGGCGGCCATCATGACGGCACCGAGTGCGGCAACGATGGCGAAACCCAACGCGCCGAAAGCGTACTGCGCGGTGATGGGTTTGCGGATCTCCTCGTAGCCCACCGAGCTACCGATCTCCTTGTACGCATCAGCCAGCGACGCAGCGGAATCGGCGTTCACGGCCCGACCGTCCGTGGCGGTCGCGATCTCCTCCATCGTTTCGACGTCAGGCGGAACCGCCTCCCGCGAGCCGTCGACGTCGACATATCCGTTCTGGGTCCCGTAGGCGATGGTGTAGATCGGAATCTCCGCCTGGCTCGCGCTTTCGGTTGCGCCGCTCGGTTCAGGGCCGACGGTGTTGCCTCCATCCGAAAGCATGACGATCATCGCAGGGGCGGGCTCCTCGTCGGCCCCCACCGGCGCCTGCTCCACCGCTTTCAGCGCGAGTTCGAGAGTGTCACCGACGGCAGTCCCGTCCGCCACTTCAAGAGCCATGAGTGCCCGCCCCAGAGCGCCGCGATCCGTTGATGGCGGGAACTTGATGGAGGGTTGCCCGTTGAGCGCAACGAGCGCAACGTTGTAAGAATCGGGGAGACCATCAATGAACTCCATCGCACCCTGCTTGGCTGCGGTGAGCCGGTCGGGTTCGACGTCGGCGGCCTCCATGGACAGGGACGTGTCAACCACCATCACGACGGTGGCCCGCTCGCGCGGCACCCTCTCGGTTCCGAGCGGCTGCGCCCAGGCGAGTCCCAGCGCGACCAGGGAACAGAGTGACATCGCCACCGCCAGATGCCGGGTCCAGCGGCGCTGGGAACCCATGACAGTGCCCAGAACACCAGTGTTGGTGAATCTCAGCGACATTTTCTTCCGCAGCCTCATCAAGAGCAGATAGGTGAGGATCAGAACAGGCAGGACGACGAGTACCCACAGCCGTGCGGGCGACTTGAATTCGGGGAAGGCGAGGAGTTCGATCATTTGCTGACTCCCTGGGGCGGCTGGTGGATCATGCCCGCCACGCGTCGGTAGTTCAGGACGAACCGGGCAATGTCAGCCACCCAGTCCCTGTCGGTGCGGAGTTGAATGTGACCTGCCCCGGCGCGTCGTATGGCGATCTTGATCCGTTCGCGTTGCGCCCGGGACGCCGCGTCCATCCGCTGGCGAGCGACCGGATCGGAGGTGTTGATGTAGCGCATGAAGGAGGTCTCGGGGTCACGGATCAACATTTCGCCGACATCTGGAAACTCGAGTTCGTGCCGGTCCACCACCTCAATGCACAACACCTGGTTGTGCACGGCGAGACGACGAAGTGATCTTTCCCACGGAGGGGGTGCCGAGGGATCCAGTTCCTGGTCCCCCGCTGTGAGGAAATCAGAGACCACCACGCGCATCCCGCGCCGTCGATAGGAACGGCTGAGCTGCTCGATCCCTCCTGGTAGGTCCAAATCACCGGGGGTGTTGTCCGCCACGATCGGCTCCATGAGCATGCGACGGAGAAGACCGTAGAGAGCCGTTCGCCCGGAGCGGGCCTGCAGGCGTGTGACTTTGTCAGGGCGCATCAGCATGCCTCCGAAGCGATCGCCCATCCGCTGACTGAGGAACCCGATTGTCGCGATGGCGGCAATGCCCAGGTCTCGCTTGGTGATGCCCTCCGTCCCCCAGTTCATCGACGGCGTGACATCAAGCAGCGCCCACACTTCGAGCTCACGATCCGACATCGTGTCACGCACGTGAGGCACCGTCGTGCGAGCGGTGACCGCCCAATCCATCTTTCTGACGTCGTCCTGCCCGGGTTGGTAGATCCGGGCGTCGTTGGTGTCGGAGCCTGCACCGGGCAGGAGCCCCAGATGATCACCGTGGAGGAAGCCTTCAAGGCGTCGGACGATGGTGAGCTCGAGCCGACGCAGGGCCGCCTCGGGTGCCAGTTTGTTCAACGGCACGGTGGGGCCCGTGGGCGCACGCAGGACCGATGTGGCGGCTCCGGGGTCCTTGTTCACACCCGCCACGGGTACCTGCCCCGGTGGAGGAGAGAAGGACATTGCTTCGGCGGCCAATGAAGCGTCCCTCACGCCCGTCCGGGCTGGTGGGCGTGTTGCTGGTGACTGGCCTGTCGCTGTTCCTGATTCCACACTGGGGTGGGAGCGGGAACCATTGCGAGGATGCGGTCCACCACTTCAGCTGTGTTGACGCCGTCAGCCACCGCGTCGAAGCCGAGAACAATGCGGTGCGCCATTACGTCCTTTGCCACTGCCTGAACATCTGTGGGCAGCACGTAGTCGCGGCCGTTGATGAGCGCCAGTGCACGGGCCGCAGCGACGAGCCCCAAGGTGGCGCGGGAGGAGCAGCCAATTTGAACAACCGATTCCAGGTCGGGCATCCCGAATTCTGCGGGTGTCCGGGACGCGAGGACCAGTCGAACGACGTACTCACTGACCAGATTGTGCACAAAGACGTTGCTCGCCATGTCCTGGAGATGGCGCACCACCTCGGCATTGAGGACAGGCTCCGCGACGGGCGGCCGGACGCTCATGCGTCGGAGGATCTCGAACTCCTCGTTGCCGCGCGGATAGGGCACATCCACCTTGACGAGGAACCGGTCCCGCTGCGCCTCGGGCAGTGGGTACACGCCTTCGGATTCAATCGGGTTCTGGGTGGCGATGACGATGAAGGGTGACGGTGCCGGGTAGGACTGACCACCAATGGAAACCTGCTTCTCCGCCATCAACTCCAACATGGCGGATTGCACCTTCGCGGGGGCGCGGTTGATCTCGTCGGCCAGTACGAAGTTGACGAACACGGGCCCAAGTTCAATTTTGAATGTCTCGCCCTGGGCGGAGTAGATCCGCGTGCCGACGATGTCCGAGGGCACCAGGTCAGGGGTGAACTGGATGCGCGCGAACTCTCCGCCGACGACCGTGGCGAAAGATCGCACAGCCAAAGTCTTGGCTGTACCGGGTACACCCTCCAGCAAACAGTGGCCCTTGGCGAGCAGGGAGACCATGAGCTGCTGCACCATGTGTTCCTGCCCCACAATGATGCGCTGGACCTGGCTGATGGCCGTTCCGAGCACACGAGCAGCCTCTGCGACCGTGCTGGGCAGTGCTGGGCTGGTTGCTTCCGTGCTCACTCAGGTACTCCTGGATCTAGATGTCATGCTCGGGTTTCGGGTCCAACGATACCCACGTTCCCAATCTTTTCCTGCGCGTGCCACCCCCGGGCCACCCAATCACCCGTCCCGACAAAGCGTCGAGGCAGCCGAGCCCTTGTGTGATGTGGTGTCATATGTGGTGATGAGTGAGTCACCTGGACCAAATGAGCCGACGCCTGAGGCGTTCGGTCCTGCAGTACACCCGTCGAGCCAACTTGCCGATCAGTATCCGCTGGAGACCGAGGATCCTGTCAGGATTGGCGACTACTGGTTGGATGCGCGGCTCTCCTCCACCCGTGCCGGCATGGTTTTCACGGGCCATGAGAACGACGGGGATGCGGTCATGGTTGTGTTGTTGGCCGCTGGCGCGGCGGGCGACCATGCGGCGCGTTCCCGTTTTTCCGGCGAGGTCAACGCGATGCACATCGACACCGTCGTCGCGCGCGGCGGACATGGCCAGGGCGACGGCCGGCTCAGCGTGCGCTATCGGGGCGAGGACGATGACCCCGTCGTTGCAGATCACAAAGCGCTTGCGCCCTGGGTGGCCCTCGCCTTCGACGGCACCAAACTCGCGGTGGAGGAGGCCGAACGTGTCCTGCATGCCGTGGATCTGGCCTTCGTCCCACCGCTCGGCGAGCCGAAGGGACCGGGATACAAGCTGCACTGGTCAGAGGACACAGAGCACGGATCCACGCGGCTCTGGCCGTTGCCGTGGCCCGGCCGTACGGATCGCGCGGGGTGGATCTCGATTTTTGTTTCGTGGCTCCTGATGATGCTCATCGCGGCTGTCGCAATCCTTTTGGCCATCCTGGTGTTCCAGAATCAACCCCCGGTGAGCCCACCTCCGCCCATTCCTTCGCAGGGGAGTGGGTCGGGACAGCCGCAGGAGAGTGGTTCCGGTTCCCCGCAGAGTGGCTCCCCGGAGCCGGGCAACAATCAGAGCCGCTCCGATGAGCCGTCCATGCAGCAGCCCTCCGGCGATGCGTCAGGACCGGGAGATCCATCGCCTAACAGGCGTCTGTGACCTTATTCGTTGCTGAATCCACCATCACGCGAGCGATGACTGGGACGAGGATGCAGAGGGCGGGTATTGCCGGCTTGCCAGCCTCGGTAGGCTCACCTCCATGAAGCCATCCCTCGTTGCCACCGATCTCGACGGCACTTTTCTGGGGGCAGACAGTGTGGCTCACCCCGGTAACATCGCGGCTGCCAAGGACATTGTGGCGGCTGGAATCACGCTGGTCATTGCCACGGGTCGACCCCGCCGATGGTTGCAGCAGATCGACGAACTGAGGGAACTCAACCCATTGGTGATTGCCAGCAATGGCGCCTCCATCGGACCACTTTGCGCCCCACGGCCGGATCGTGTTCATCCCATCTCGGTCGCTGCCATCGAAGCCTTCGCTGCAGCGCTTCCCGCTGAATTGCAACCAACATTCGCCGTGGAGTACGCCGTCGAGTGGGGTCGCGAATCGGGCTATCCTGCTGCTCCAACAAACGATGAGGCAACTCATATTGAGGACCTGCCCGCGTTGCTCAACCGCGGCAACGTCCTCAAAGTTCTCGCCCGCACCCAACACCTCAACACCGACGAATGGGCGCCCATCGCACTCGAGGCTGCGGGATCCAACCTGACCTGTACCTTCTCCTGGTTCGATCGACATGGCACCGTCGAGGTCAGCGCCTCGGGCGTGAGCAAGGGCAGTGCGCTGTCTGAGGTACTGGCCTCAATGGGTATTCCACCGGCAGACTGTGCCGCTTTCGGGGACATGCCGAACGATCTGGAGATGCTGCGTCTCGTCGGAAGTCCTTTCGTCATGGCGGGTTCCCATGAAAGCATGTTTGAGCACGGCTTCACCGCCATCGGCCACCACCATGAGGGTGCCGTCGGCGAGCAACTGCGCTCCTACCTGCGCTGATCTGCGTCTGCATTCCACACCACAAGGACGCCATTTCACCGATGGCCGTGGTTGGATCAACCATGACCAGCATGCGCATGGATGGCCCTGCCTCCCCGTCGGCGGACAGCCACGACTGGATCCGGGTGCAGGGCGCCCGTGAGAACAATCTTCGCGACGTGAGCATCGACATTCCAAAGCGTCGATTG
Source organism: Arachnia sp. (assembly GCA_052089385.1). Lineage (GTDB taxonomy): Bacteria > Actinomycetota > Actinomycetes > Propionibacteriales > Propionibacteriaceae > Arachnia. The sequence goes on along the minus strand of JBQCZU010000033.1, from coordinate 2,976 downwards.
ACGGTGTTCACCGGCGTTTCCGGCTCCGGGAAGAGTTCATTGGTCTTCAACACCATCGCGGCGGAATCGCGGCGCCTCATCAATGAGAGCTACAGCACGTTCATCCAGGGTTTCATGCCGTCAATGGACCGACCTGAGGTGGACGTGCTGGAGGGTCTCACCACCGCCATCATCGTCGATCAGGAACGCATGGGCGGCGATCCCCGCTCCACCGTCGGCACTGCCACCGACGCCAACGCCATGCTCCGGATCGTCTTCAGCAGGCTCGGGGAACCCCATGTCGGCTCCGCTCAGGCGTTCTCGTTCAACGTCGCCTCAGCAAGTGGCTCTGGCGCCGTCACCATAAGCAAGGGTGGCCGGGAGACCAAGGAGCGGCGCAGCTTCACAGTGACCGGCGGTATGTGTCAGCGGTGCGAGGGCCGAGGCTCCGTCACCGATTTCGATCTGAGCGCCCTCTATGACGATTCCAAGTCGTTGATGGAAGGCGCTCTCACCATTCCCGGCTACAGCATGGACGGCTGGTACGGCCGGATCTACTCACAGTCCGGTTTTCTCGACGCCGACAAACCGATCCGCGACTACACCGCCGAAGAACAAGATGCCCTGCTGCACAAGGAGCCCACCAAGATCAAGGTGGAGGGCATCAACCTGACCTATGAGGGACTGATCCCCAAGATCCGCAAGTCCTTCCTCGCCAAGGACATCGACGCGGTGCAGCCCCATATCCGGGCTTTCGTGGAGAGGGCCGTCACCTTCACGGCCTGTCCGCAGTGCCACGGGACGCGCCTGAATGAAGGTGCACGTTCTTCACACATCGCGGGGATCAACATTGCTGATGCATGCGCCATGCAGATCAACGACCTTGCAGAATGGGTCCGGGGACTCGACGAACCGTCGTTGGCGCCGCTGTTGGAGAAGTTGCAGCAGACGCTGGATTCCTTCGTGGGCATCGGATTGGGCTACCTGTCGCTGGAACGCTCCGCGGGAACGCTGTCGGGAGGAGAAGCGCAGCGGACAAAGATGATTCGCCACCTGGGCTCCCCCCTCACTGACGTCACCTACGTGTTCGACGAACCCACTGCGGGTCTGCATCCCCACGACATCGAGCGGATGAACGATCTCCTGCTCCTACTGCGGGACAAGGGCAACACCGTGCTCGTGGTGGAGCACGAGCCGGAAACCATCGCGATGGCAGACCACGTCGTGGACCTCGGTCCCGGTGCGGGTACTGCCGGTGGCACCATCTGCTTTGAGGGCACCGTCGAGGGTCTGCGGGCCAGTGACACGTTGACCGGCCGCCATCTGCATGATCGGTCCTTGTTGAAGGAGTCAGTCCGCCCATTTCAGGGGCTCCTGGAGGTCCGTGGCGCGAACACCAACAATCTTCGTGACGTGGACGTCGACATCCCGCTGGGAGTTCTTGTCGTTGTCACAGGCGTTGCGGGCTCTGGCAAGAGTTCACTGTTGCACGGATCACTTCCTGCTGCGGCTGGTGTGATTCGTATCGGGCAGGAGGGCATTCGCGGATCGCGACGGAGCAACCCCGCAACCTACACAGGCCTGCTGGAGCCCATCCGGAAGGCCTTCGCCAAGGCCAATGGTGTCAAGCCTGCGTTGTTCAGTTCCAACTCGCAGGGCGCGTGCCCACAGTGCAACGGCAACGGCGTGATCTACACAGATCTCGCCATGATGGCCGGGGTCTCCGTCATGTGTGAGTTGTGTGAAGGTCGTCGCTTCGACGCCTCCGTGCTCGAGTACAGGCTGGGTGGTCGCGACATCAGCGAGGTGCTGGCCATGCCCGTCACCGAGGCTGCACAGTTCTTTCGCGACGGCGACGCCCGCACGCCCGCCGCACACACGATCCTGGCCAGGCTGGTGAACGTGGGGCTCGGGTACCTGAGACTCGGTCAACCCCTGACCACGCTCTCCGGGGGCGAGCGGCAACGACTGAAGTTGGCCACCCACATGTCTGAGACGGGGGCCATCTACATCCTCGACGAGCCCACCTCTGGATTGCACCTGGCCGACGTCGAACAGCTGCTGGGGCTGCTGGACCGGTTGGTGGATGCGGGCAAGTCCGTGATCGTCGTGGAGCACCATCAGGCGGTCATGGCGCATGCGGACTGGATCATCGACCTGGGTCCCGGCGCGGGCCACGACGGGGGCCGAATCGTCTTCGAGGGAACACCAGCGGAGCTTGTCGCGGCCGCCACGACTCTGACGGGACAACATCTCGCGGTCTACTTGGCACCCAGCGACCCACCCAGTAGCGGCCCACCCTCCTGAGCTGTTCTCGCCCAAACCCTTCGACACCGCGCTGATCATTTCTCCCGGTGCCTGCTCAGGGCTCGAGATCGCACCGTGTCCGGAGATCTTCTGGGAACGCCAAGGGCCCCACCGGCTACCCGATGGGGCCCTGATTCCCTGCCAATCAGTGGATCTCAGGAAGGACGTCGGGGTACTCCTCGATCCATGCAGAGACCGCTTCTGCTTCCTCGCCCTCCTCGAACTGGTTGACGACCATGTCCTCGAGGGCACCGTACTCGTCATCGTTCAGCTCAAGCTCTCCGATCCAGCCCGCAGCCTCGGGGAACTCCTCGGCGAAGCCCTTGGTCCCCAGGAAGTGCATGCCTTCGCCCTCACCGAGGGCGCCCTTGGGATCCTCGAGCTCCTTGACCGGAAACCTGGAATTGGCCCAGAAGGGGCTCCAGAAAGTGACCACGATGGGTTCCTCAGCATCTGTGGCCTTCTTCAGCTGGGCCAGCATCGCCGTGGTCGATGAGGTCAGGAGCTGGTACTCATCGCCCAATCCGTACTCGGGGAACACACTGTTCAAGCTGACGTCAGTGAGCCCTGCGCTCGGTTCGATGCCGATGACCTGGCTCTCGAACGTATCGGCCATACCCTTGAGATCTTCGATGGAATTGACGTCATCCATGTAGGTCGGGACTGCCCACGTCAGCCTGGCATTGTCGT
>JBQCZU010000032.1:0-29132 GCA_052089385.1 Arachnia sp. | reverse complement strand
CCATGCAGTAATCCAGCCCCAACTCCAACAACTGCTCCACAGTGTCAAAAACAGGACGGCCACCCGCCACATTCCACTTGTCCCCGCCCGGATCCATGATCCCGACCAGGTCCACACCCTCCAGCGACCCCAACACACGGGCGTGGTGGCGCCCCATCATGCCAATACCAATCAGACCAGCCCTCAAATTCGCCATCTCAGGCACCTGCCTTCGCGAGAGCGTTCACAGCTTCAACAACACGCTCCAAATCAGCGCGGCTCAACGACGGATGCACCGGCAACGACAAACACTCCTTCGCGGCACGCTCAGTCTCGGGCAACTCCACCGGCGACTGGAACGGCTTGAGGCGATGGTTCGGCACCGGATAGAACATGCCCGAGCCCACCTGGTACTGCTCCTTCAACGCCGCAGACATGCCATCGCGATCATCAGCCACGCGCACCGTGTACTGATGGAACACATGCACCGCACCCGGAAGCGTGGGGGGCGTCACCACACCCTCCAAATGCTCCGACAGAAACGCCGCATTCTCCTGACGCTGAGCCGTCCAGGCCCCCACCTTCGTCAACTGCACCCGACCAATCGCGGCATGAATATCAGTCATGCGGTTGTTCAACCCCACCACCTCGTTGTGATACTGCTGCAACATCCCCTGATTGCGATACAGCCGCAGATTGCGCTCCATCTCATCATTGGCAGCCGTGACCATGCCACCCTCACCCGAAGTCATATTCTTCGTCGGATACAACGAGAACATGCCAAACGCCCCAAACGCACCCACCGGGGTGCCATTCAACGACGCACCATGGGCCTGCGCAGCATCCTCAAACACCATCACACCGTGCCTGTCAGCAACCTTTAGCAACTCCACCATCTTCGCCGGATGCCCATACAGATGCACCGGCATGATCGCCTTCGTACGCTCCGTGATACTTGCCTCCACCGACACCGGATCCAGACAGAAATCGTCATAGGAAACATCCGCAAAAACAGGAGTGGCACCCGTCAACGCAACAGAGTTCGCCGTCGCAGCAAACGTGAACGAGGGAACAATCACCTCATCACCGCGCCCAATACCCGCCGCCAACAAACCCAGATGCAGACCAGAGGTACCAGAATTCACCGCCACACACGCACGCCCAAGCTTGAAATGCTCAGCAAACTCCTCCTCAAAAGCCTTCACCTCAGGACCCTGCGCGATCATGCCAGAACGCAGAACACGATCAACAGCCTCCCGCTCCTCATCACCAATAATGGGCTTGGCCGGGGGAATGAATTCAGTCACGAGCTGACCTCCACAAGAGTTTCGTTGTCTTCGGTGTACACGGCACCAGTCTGCGGGCAGACCCATTGACCGGTTTCTTCTCCGGGCTGCAGGGGCACGCCAGCGCGTCCCACCCACCGGATACGCCTCGCCGGGACACCGGCGACGAGTGCAAAATCAGGAACATCCTTGGTGACGACCGCGCCGGCGGCGACCATGGCCCAGCGACCAATCGTGACGGGGGCGATGCAGACTGCACGCGCTCCGATGGAGGAACCGGTGCGGCAGGTCACTCCAATGGCGTCCCAGTCGTCGCCGCGTTTCAATTTGCCGTCCGGATCCACGGCACGCGGAAAGTAGTCATTGGTGAACACGACGGCAGGCCCGACGAAAACACCGTCCTCCAGAACAGCAGGTTCGTATACGAGTGCATAGTTCTGCAACTTGCAGTTGTTGCCCATCTTCACGCCCGTGCCCACGTAGGCGCCGCGGCCCACGATGCAGTTCTCGCCGAGGACCGCCTCCTCACGAACCTGTGCGAGGTGCCAGACTGAAGACCCCTCGCCGATCACGGCGTCGGGGGAGACGTCAGCGCTCTCCTGGATGCGAACCATGCATTCTCCTTGATCGTTGATTCTCCACCGAGGATCATACAGCCCGCGCTCTCATGGAGGATCACTGGGAAGGCCGATGCTCCGATGGGCCCCGAACAATGCACCCGCCGCAGCCTCAAGTTCAGGATGATCTGAATGAGGACTTATCGATCCCAGAGGTTAGGCTCGACGGACTTGTCTGGCGTCGCCACAGCGCGTGCCATCCGAATCGCATTGGAGCCCTTGTGAGCAGGTTCACCCCCCTTCGCCTCTTTCTCGCAACAGCGTTGACCGCCACGCTTGCGTTGGTGATGCAGCCCACCACACCGGCGGCTGCTGTGGACATCTACACCGAGCCGGGCCGTCACTCTGTGAACGGCCGCGAGTGGTACACCACCTGTGGTCAGTACTCCTCCACTGTCAGGCGCTGCAGCACCGACATCTGGGCCACCCAGGTGACGAGGGAGGGCGACCGCTTTGTCCAGAGCACCGGGTGGTTCTTCAACAACCTCACCTACCTGCCTGCGCCGCGCGCCGACTGGGCAGGCAACCGCCTCAGCTTCAGCAACGAGTGGACGGAAAACGGTCGTCAATGGAGAACCGAATGCGACACTCCTGAGACTGGCCAGAACGGCTGCAGGAGCTACATCTTCGCCGCCACAACCGGTGTCGTCAGCGAGAACCCGCGCACCTACGGCCGGATCGACCAGTGGGTCTTCAACAACATGATGCGGTTCACGGTGCCCACCGCACCGCCTGAGGCCTGCAGCGACCTGCCCATCCCCTCGGGCTTCGCGGTGAGCGTTGTCAATGGCAAGAAGATTCCCCACGCCATCAAGACCCCCTATTCACCCAACACCCGGTACAACCCCACCTCGATCTCAAACTTCACCCGCAGTGCACTGCGGAACACCACCCTGAAGAAGGAGGATCGCGAGAAGTGGGATTGTCTCGTCGACATCGGTACCTCAGCGCTGATGGACGGCTCTGACGTCGAAACATACGACGGGAAAACTGTTCGCTGGTTCCCGTACATGTTTGAGTTCGACGCCAGCGGAACCGGCGAGATTCCTGCGCTTGAGCCCGGCTGGCGTTCCGGATTGGCGCAGGGCGCAGCTCTGGGGGTCATGGCGGAACTGGCCACCGCCACCGGTGACAATTCATGGCTGGACGTGGGCGAAGAGGTCCTCAACAGCTTTGATGTCCCCCTGACCGACGGCGGCTTCCTCAACCGCGAAGATGACTTCCTCTGGTTTGAGGAGTACCCCACCACACCTCCCACCACCGTGCTGAATGGTCATTTGGAGGCCATCATCGGGCTCGATCTGTGGGAGAGAAAGACCGGAAGCCAGAAGGCCCGCGACCTGTTCAACGAGGCGATCGGTGATCTGGAGGCCAACCTGCCGCTGCAGGAGGTCGAGGTGGAAGGTGGCATTCTCACGAGCTATGACCTTGTCCGGGGCTACGACGCAGCCCCGCTGCGTTTGACCAAGGTTGCCGGAAAGGGTGCGCGGCTTGACTCTGCACGCATGAACGGCGTGAAAGTGAATCTCCCACTTACACAGGCCACCTCACCCTCACAGAGCAACATCCTGAGCCCGGTGCTGGCACTCACCGAGACGGGGAGCGCCGTGGAAGACAAATGGCGCTCCATCGCTGGCCCGAGTTCCTCGGTCGTCGCCGTGGGTGGCGCTGCGAGAATCAAGAGCAGTGTGGCGTCGTGGCAGGGCATTCAGCAGATCGTTCCTCGCGAAACATTCACGCCCTCCTCTGCACTCACCATGACGCTGGATGCAAAACTCACTCTCAGTGAGGGTCCCGGACTCTCGGGTCGGGTCGCGGTCTACCAGAAGTGCGACGTCGGCGGAGCCTCGCTGCTGTTCGAGACGCAGAAGCCGCGCGGTCGCGACTGGGACACCTACACGATGGGCTTCACCGCGCCGCCCTCAGGCTGCGACATCTGGGTCCAGCTGCTCCACAGCAGTTATGGAAAAACTGGTACCACGGTTGAGTACCGCAACATCAACCTGCGAGCTGCAGACACCAAGGGGACATCGTTTTCACCAAGCGCGGTCGCGGTGAACGACCTTTCCATTCGCGCCACCCCCACCGTCCCGCTGTTGCTCACCGGGGCAGGAACAGCGCGCCTGGAGGCGTACAGCGAAGGCCAGTGGCAGGAGATCGATGTGGTGCAGCTCACCTCGGGCGGTACCACCATCGAAGTGCCGGAGCGTTTCACCGGACGCAACCTGCACTACGGCTACCACGAGACCCATGTCTATGAGTTGCTGAGCCTGTACAGCCGCGCCATGCAAGCTGGATTCAGCCCTGCTGATGCCGAGTTCCTCAGGTCTTTCGCAGAACGCTGGGAGCCCATGGCCCCTGCCCGTCACGGATCCATCCCGGCCCCGCTGACCACCTCGCCGCAGGCGCGGATGGCGCAGCAAGGACCTGACCTGGACACCTACGAGCTGCCCCTCGTGGACCCGTTCCAGCTGCTCATGGAGGAGTGAGACCAAAACCCCCTCAGTGGCTGCTCATCGGCCCCCACGACAACACGCCTGGCAGGCTGACCGCCAGGCGTGTTGTCATCTGATGCGAGAAATTCGCAAACGGTGGTCGAGTAGCGCTCTGCGAGGGACGGGCCCCGCGCGGATCGAGGCCCCCTGCGAACACACAAAGTTTCGAGGTGAGAGGACCTGGGGTTTCCCACACCTCCCTCTGCTTCCGCGGGGTGGCGCGTCAGCGCTGTGCAGGCAGTGCGGCGATCAGCTCGGCAGCCCGATCATAGGTGTTCGGGGCGTCCGCATTGGCAGCCCGGGCAGTGCGTGCCGCGTCGGTGAGTTCGTCACGCCATGGCGCATCCGAGGCGTAGCGACGCAACGTGGCCACGGTCTCCTCAGTTGACCCAACGAGAGCGCCAGCTCCTGTTTGCTGCAGCAGCTCGGCGACACGCGGCAGCGGCGTCGCGATCGTGGGGAGACCGGATGCCATGTACTCATAGATCTTGGAGGGCATGGCATCGATGAAGGCGGGGGTCTGTGCGAGAAGGCAGAGACCGAGGTCCGCGCCCCCAGCGATCTCCCAGGAGCGTTTCGGGTCCTGGCGTCCGTGGAAGCGAACTCTGCTGCAGTCGGGATCCTGCAGCCGCGCCTGCAGCCACTCGTGATCGCTGCCCGTGGCGGGACCAACGATGTCCAGCTCCCACGGATGCGCATCCGATGCGGTGGCGGCCACTGCCTCCACCATCATCTGGAGTCCACGGGAGCGACGGTTGTCACCCACGTAGACAGCTCTCCATGTGCCGTCGTCGATCCGCTCATCAGCTTCGTGGAACAGTGTCAGGTCCGGCTCGTTACGCAGTACGTAGCGCTGGCGAGCGTGTCGCGGGGGGACGTGCTCGTCCGCCACCAACACAAGATCGGCGCGAGCGATGAGCCAGTTCATGGCACTGACGCCGATCCGCAGGACAGAAAGCAGCGGAGGTGGGACCCAGGGCCGGTCGCGCAGGAGCTCGCGGTAGTCCTCGTGGACATCCGCCACCCACTTCCGGCGCCGCAACTTGGCAGCCAGGAAAGCACCCGGTGAGGTGTCCGGGTCAATGGTCACCAGCACGTCACCCCGAGCCAGGAGCGGCCAGATGAGTGCCCGTACTCCCCGCATCACTTTCCCGGTGGCACCACGTGTGGAGACCGAACAGCCATCCGGCGCCCGACTCCCATCCCCCAGACCTCGCACGTGCACGTCACACCCAGCCCGAAGCAGTGCCGTCGCCGTCTTGTGCAGGCGGGCGTCTCCCACATCATGGCCAGTGGTGACGATGGCAATCCTGGGGCTCAGAAGTCCTCCATGATCATTTTCTCGTCGCCCACCTTGAGGAACTCCAGGTACGCGTCACAGATCTGCTTCGGATCTCCACGTTTGATGAGCCTGCCCTTGTGGAGCCAGATCACCTCATCGGAGAGGTCCTGGATGGTGGCGAGTGCGTGTGAGACGAGCAACATGGTGCCTGCCTCCGCCATCAGGGCGGTCATCTTCTTGGCGGCCCGCTCCTTGAAGCTGGCATCGCCAGCCGACAGCGCTTCGTCGATGATGAGAATGTCAGGGTTCATGTTGACGGCAACGGAGAACGCCAGCCGGGAGAACATGCCGGAGGAGTAGGTCCGCATCGGCATCTCGATGAAATCGCCAAGGTCAGCGAAGTCGGCAATCTCATCGAATTTCTCATTCACCTCGCTGCGGGTGAGCCCAGCTGCCAGGGCTCCCAGCGTCACGTTCTCCCGTCCGGTGAGCGCGGAGTTGAAGCCGACGCCCAGCGCCAGGAGCGTCGACACCTTCCCGCGCACCTCGATGCTTCCCGCCGTGGGGGGAAGGATGCCGGCAACGGCGCGCATGAGCGTGGATTTGCCGGCGCCATTGGCGCCGATGAAACCCGTGCACTGCCCTTGCGGGACTTCGAAGTTCACGCCACGCAGGGCCCTGACTTCGCGATACTTCTGCTTCTGGCCCTTGCCTGCCTTGACCAAAGCGTTCTTCAGCGTGGATTTGCGTTCAAGGTTCACTCGGTAGGTGATGTCCAGATCATTGACGACGACGGCGCCAGTACCGGATGGTTGCGCCAGCGGAGTAACCGAGGCATCAGCCACGGGTTCTGGGGCGCCGGGATCTCGTTCCATGGGGGCTTCAGAGGCGGACAGCGAACTCACGCTCCCTAGACATGAAGTACAAAACACCGATGAACAACAACCCGAATGACCAGGCAAACATGATGCCGATGTACATCCCCGGTGGCGCGATGCCGTTGATGGCGTCGGACCAGACACCCAGCGGTGAGAACATCGGATTGACCTGGATCAGCTGGCCCACTCTGGCACCCACACCGGTTCCCAAAAATGTTTCCGCGGAATACAGCACGGGTGAGAGATACAGCCAGATGCGAATGAAGTACGGCAGGAACTGGGCTGTGTCACGGAAGTAGACATGCCACGTGGAGATGAGAGCTCCGAGGCCCACTCCCATGACAGTCACCACCAAAATCACCACGGGGACCCAGAGCATGTACAGCGTCACGGCCTTTCCCTGGATGAGGTGGATGACGGCGTAGACCACGAGTGTCGGAAGGAATCTTCGGAACGCCAGATACACATTCGAGAAGATCAACAGAAGCTTCGGAAAGTTCATGTTGAGAATCAGGCTGCCCGCATTGGTGATGGACGTGGCGGACGCCGTGATGGCCCCAGTGAGGTAGAAGAAGAGGAAAAGCCCCGAGGTGATCTGTGCGAAATCGGCATTTCCGCCGGGGTTCAACACCTTCACGAGAAGGAAATACACCCCGGCCAGCAGCAGCGGATTCACGACCAGCCACGCCTGCCCCAGCACAGTGTTGGTGTTGGCTGCGCGCATGTTCGTATGGCTGAGTTCCATCGCAAAGTCACGGCGCCGCCACAACTCTGAGAAGTATTCCTTCATGTTTGGAAGGCCAGCCTTGTGGGGTGTGTAGATCCTGTACTGCTCATCAGTTTTTGCTGATGCCTTAGACATGATCCCCCCTCCCCGGCAGCCTCTGACTGCGATCCTTCATTGAGCGTTGCTCCGTCCTTCGGGCAAGTTTCGCGTACACATCGAGAAGACGAGCCGCGTCGGTTGACCAGCTGAGCTCCTCACGTGCAGCCTCGACGGCGACGCGGAACTTCTCGTATCCTGCCACGGCCTCGCCCACCGCCCGAATCAGGGATCCGGCATCACCGGGCGCATAGAGAGTTCCGAGGTTGTGCTTGCGGACCATCCGCGCCAGCTCACCCACGTCTGTCGCCACCACGGGGACCCCGAGGCTGACGGCGTGGAAAAGCTTGTTGGGCATGGCCAGTCTGTGGTTCTCCCACTTGTCGGAGTGGGTGACGAGCGAGAGCCCGGCGCTCACAATGAGTTCAGAGGCCCCCGCCAGTGGGAGCACGGGAACAACGTCAATGCGGCCCCGGTCGAATGACGACAGGAACGTTTCATCCGCAGGGCCCACCACTGTGATGGGCAGAGCAACGTCAGCACTCGCGGCGGAGATCGTCTCCAACTCTCTGAAGGCCGCGACCCTACCGGCGTACACGAGTCCGGTGGGGGCTGTGAGCGCAGCCGGTGGCTCCGGCTGGAACGGAAAGCTGTTGCGCACCACCGTGATGTTGCGCCATCCGTAGCGGCGCCCCAAGGCATCGGCCACACCGTCGCACACCGTCAGCACGGCCGCTGCTGAGCCCCCAAGACGCGCCTCCAGACGGCGTTCCCTCCAGTTCGCCAACGGGGTGGGCCTGTGTTCACGTGGCAGGCCGGACCACAGCTCATGCGAGTCGTAGACCAGCGGGACCCCGTGTGTCCGCGCCAAGCTCTCCCCCACCGACAACGCCGTGAAGTCGTGGGCATGGACCACATCAAACGTGCGGTCCTTCACATCATCGTGGGCACCGCCGGCCCACCGGCCAAAGGAACTGCGCCGGTGTTGAGGAAGGAGAAGCCAGCGCGCGAACCTCACGGGGGCGGACAGCTTTCGCCCGCTCAGCGATGCCTGGCCCTCGGCACGGAAAACCGATGACGTGCCCACGCTCGAGACGGTGATGCCGTCACCGGCGTCGAAGTCCTCCGGGACGGAGCGCCCCACAATGTGAACGCTGTTGCCTGCGTCCACCAGTGTGCGAGCCTCCCGCAGCACCCGGGTGTCGGTGGCCACCGACGTGGCAACGAGCATGAGAACCTTCATGGGCAGTGCCGTCACAGGCCCATGAACTCAGCCAGCACAGCGGCGCTGGCCCGCCCGTCGTGCCAACGACGGGCATAGTCGCGCCCGGCCTGCGAGAGCTCCGATATCCGCTCGGGGTTCTCGAGCACGACTTCAAGAACCTCCCGAAGGTTGTGCCAGGAGGCCTCAACGATCGGGACGTCCCCGTCGATGCGGTTGCGGACGCGATCCGCGACGTGTCCAATGACGATCTTGCCGCCGGACATGGCCTCCACTGCTGTGATGCCGTAGTCACCCAGGCGCAGTTGATCCACGACGATGTCGCAGTCCATCATGCGCTCCAGCATTTTCTCGCGAGTCAGTCCCTCCTCCCGGATGTAGCGAATGCGACCCTCGGCCTGGAGACGGAGGCAGATCTGGTCCACATCGTCGGAGCCCTTCATCGACCCACGGGATGGGGCATGGAAGACCTTGGGCGCCCCCGCGCGCGTCATCGGTTGGATATCGCTGCACCACACATCCGGATCGACGACCACCGGGAGCCAGGAGGCTTCCGGCAGGTAGTCCAGGAGGTCGTTGGTGGTGACGAAAATGGGGCCGTCAAAGGCAATGACGTGCGGCGTCAGAGCATCCACCTGCGATTGCAGCGTGGCTGTGAGTTCGTCCTCGGGATCCCGGAACGGCGAATCCAGTTCCAGTGCCGCGTGCACGCGCGGGTTGCGGATGTCAGAGCCGTGGAAGACCAGAGCCTGGGCTATCCCAGCCTCCTTGAACCAGTTGATCTCCTCATGGAAATATTTACCCAGTTTGGCCCCGACTGTGGGTCGGCCGCTCTCCGTCAGCACATGCGTGACGCGATTCTTCATCTTGCGCACCAATTCACGCTGCCACGCAGGCGAAATCCACTGCTGGTAGGTCACGTTCTGATCGGCGGGGAAGGTCACTGGTTGGTCACGGACGAGCCATACCGATTCCGCGATGGCCCGGGGGTGTTCCCGCATCAGCGATGTGGCCCAGAGCTTGGGTTGGCCTCCAGAGTTGGCATTGCCAATCCGAAGCCAGGGGCGGCTCTCAAAAATCTCGGAGTCCGCCAAGGTGGCTCGTTGGCCCAACATGTCTCGTCGAATGGCACTCAGTTGGTCCGCCAGTACACCGGGCTTCAGCCTCTGCTTGGCGCGGGGTGAGGTGACCTCCAGAGCGACTTCCTGCACTGTGGGCAGGAAGGCCTCAAAGCTGTGCTGCGCCACCATCTCGTCAGTGAACCGGGCGCGGTAATCCTCGATGTGCGACAGCAGCTTTGTGGTGGCTTCCGCGAGCGAATCCGGATTCGAGTGTTCAAACACCTCTCCAATGCCCAGTTCGGTGACCCGCTCCCCGAGCCAGTCCATGTTGGATGTCAGGATGGGCAGTCGTGCCTGAATGGACTCGTAGTACTTGTTGGGCGCGGCCCAGTTGTGGTTGCCCACGGGCAGGAACGGGAAAACAGCCGCAGTGGCAGATGCCAAGTATTCCGCCACCTCATGGGTGGGCGCGAACGGCACGAAATGCACCCGATCCGCCACTGAGAGCCTGTCGGCCTGCTCTTCGAGTTCCAGGACGTAGCTGCTTCCGCGTCGTGCTCCGATCGCCAGGTGCACCCCCGGCAACTTTGGCAGTGCAGCAACGACGTCGTGCACTCCCCGGTGGTAGGAAAGGCCACCCGCATAGACCAGCAGCGGCGCATCCGCATCGATGCTCAGGAAGTCCCTGACGGTCATGGGGTGCTCAACATGGGGCAAGCCGTAGATCGGCGCGTTCGGCACCAACTGCGGTGTCACGGTCAGGCTGTACTTCTCCGCCAGAAATTCAGCGATGGGTTCGCACACGGTGACGGTGGCGTCGCAGCTACCGATGTATTCCGCCTCAAGTGCCGGAAATCCTTCGGTGACGTTTTTGTCCTCACTGGCCAGCCCGTACACATATTCACGCGCGTCGTAGACCACGCCGACGGAATGCCCCTGCGCGCGCCAAATGCTCGCGACTTCGGTGGCCAGCGGCAGAAGGTGCACGTCCGTCACGATCAGGTCGGGGCGCAGCTCCAGCAGATGCGGCTTCATGGCCCTGGTCATCACTGGGATGTGGGGCAACGCTTTCTCCCACATCTTCAGATCCTCCTCCGGGGCCGGGGCCGAGGGCTTCACTTTTTCTTTGAGCTGGCGTGCCTTGTCCGTGATGCGGTGGGTCACGTCATCTATTCGCGCAACCTGTGTGAGCACTTCCTGGGGGGGCCGACGGTTCGCGGCCACATGGAAGGCCTTGCGAACTCCTCGATACACGAGCGACAGTGGCCGCTTCACGGGCGCTGCTCCCCGGGGCGAGCACAGCAGATACGGCATCCCTGCGATGAAACCTCGCGGAGGTATGCCGGTCCCGAAGCCCACCATCGTCACCTTGTAACCGGCTGCCAGCAGCGCCAGCCCGTTGCGGTGCGCACGCGCATCGATTTCGATGTTGTTGGGAAGGGCGATGACGGCATGCGGTTGCTGCATGTCTCTCCTGTCGAGTTGCTGAGGCTCCGAGGGGGCGTATCAGACGAAACCAGTTCCACACTCTAGCGGCCGTGGGGAAGAATGGAGCCGAGCCGATACAGTGGGAGCCGTGTCCAAAGTTCTGACTTCCCTTCCCGTCGGCGAGCGCGTCGGCATTGCCTTCTCCGGTGGCCTCGACACATCCGTGGCCGTTGCCTGGATGCGCGAGAACGGCGCCATACCCTGTACCTACACAGCCGACATCGGCCAGTATGACGAGCCGGACATTGACTCCGTGCCCAGCAGAGCAGACATCTATGGCGCGGAGATCTCCCGTCTGGTGGATTGTCGGGAAGCCCTCGTGGAGGAAGGATTCTCCGCCCTGGCGTGTGGCGCGTTCCATATCCGAAGCGCCGGTCGCGCGTACTTCAACACCACACCCATCGGACGCGCCGTCACGGGCACGATGCTGGTGCGGGCCATGGCAGCCGACAAGGTGTCCATCTGGGGCGACGGGTCCACCTATAAGGGCAACGACATCGAGCGGTTCTATCGCTACGGACTGATGGCCAATCCGTCCCTGCGAATCTACAAGCCATGGCTTGATGAGAACTTCGTCTCCCTCCTCGGCGGCCGCACAGGCATGAGCGAATGGCTGGCGGCCAGGGATCTGCCGTACCGCGATTCAGTTGAAAAGGCCTACTCCACGGACGCAAACATCTGGGGCGCGACGCACGAGGCCAAGACGCTTGAGAGTCTCGACGTGTCACTGGAAACCGTCGAGCCCATCATGGGCGTGAAGTACTGGGATCCGTCAGTGGTGATCGACACCGAGGACGTCAGCGTCAGTTTTGAGCGGGGGCGCCCCGTGGCCATCAACGGCCGGCGGTTCGATTCCCCGGTGGATCTGGTGTTGGCGGCCAACGCCATCGGTGGCCGCCACGGACTGGGGATGAGCGACCAGATCGAGAACCGGGTCATCGAGGCCAAGTCGCGCGGCATCTACGAGGCCCCGGGAATGGCCCTGCTGTGGATTGCCTACGAGCGTCTGCTCGCCGCCGTCCACAACGAGGACACCATGTCCAACTACTTCTCGCAGGGACAGCGCCTCGGCCGCCTCCTCTACGAGGGCCGCTGGCTCGACCCGCAGTCCCTGATGCTGCGGGAATCCATTCAACGCTGGGTGGCATCGGCGGTCACCGGCGAGGTCCACATCCGGTTGCGTCGTGGGGATGACTACACGCTTCTCAACACCACCGGCCTCCACTTCTCGTACCAGGCGGACAAGCTCTCCATGGAGCGTGTCGAGGATTCGGCCTTCGGTCCGACAGACCGCATCGGGCAGCTGACCATGCGCAACCTGGACATAGCTGACTCCCGCGACAAGCTGGAGCTCTACGCCAAACAGGGCACCCTCAGCGGCAAGGCATCCGACCTCATCGGAGAGCTGACACCCGGTGGTGCGCATGCCATCGCCGAGATTGGCGCGGTCCGTCCGGACGACGACGTCGACTCTGCTGGCCTGCGTTCCGCCATGGACACCGGCACCGACTGAGTCCAGGAGTCGCAGCTCTCCGGTGCCGGGCTGCGACGTCGCGGGTGATCAGGGCTAGTCTCGGATGCGTGGATTCAACGGAGCGAAACAGCCAGAGCAACCACATTCAATCCTTGGCGTTTGCCGAACTGGATGTGGCCAACCGCGAGCTGATGGAAGCAGGCCGAACCATCGAGAAGCTTCGCTCTGACGTGTTGGCCCTCGCTGTACGGGTGGATGGAGCGCGGGCCGAGGCCGAATCGTTCAGGAACGAGGCCCAGTCTCTGGCTCAGCAGAACGCCGCATCGACGGAGCAGCAGCAGGCCCTGGCCTCCCAGATCGCAGAGAACACAGCCACACACGCTGCGCTCAAGGCTCACATCGCTCGGTTGAAGCTGCAACTGGCACGCCCGGAGAAACTCCTCGTCAAGAAGGTCATGCGGCGCGGCCCCTACTCCACACCGGATGCGACGTGACCATCTCTGCGACGGTGGACGCCATACACGGCGCACTCAGTCAGCAGCAGGACTTTGTGGTGGTCGCCCCCTCCTACCCACATCAGGGCCGCACTGGTTCTGAATACGTACGCAGCCGCGTGCGCGCCTATGTTGCGGCGGGCCTGCGGGGCCTGGTGGTGGACTACTCCCCCATCAATGTCGCGGAACCGTTCATCTTCGAGGATGAGGGTGTTGACATCGCCGTCATTCGTGCGAGCGATCTACCCGCCGCCCTCGACGCCCTGGCCGCATCGGGCTCGCCCGTCCTGGCCCACTCACCGACGCCCACCGCCCTGGATGAGCTGCACACCCGGTTCTCGAAGGGGCGTCTTGCCGTGTGGTTCCACGGCTACGAGGTCCGCGACTACCGCCGGTTGCAGTGCAACACCACCACCGAGGAACTCTTCGCCATCCGCCACATCCGTGATGCCCAGAATCGTGAACGCTTTCATGCTGCGGCACCTGTCTTCACGGATCCTGCCATCACCAAGGTGTTCGTCTCCGAGACCCAGCGCCGCTACTCCGAGTTCGACGTCGGGGCCGAGACGTCCGCCTTCCAGATCATCCCCAACCACATTGACACCGACACCTACCGCGCCCGGGAACGTCGTCCCGAGGAGGCTCGCAGGATCCTTCTTCTGCGCGCCTTCACGCAGCGCAACTACGCCAACGATGTGGCTCTGAGGGCCCTGGAGATCTGCTCCCGTCGCGACGGATTCTCTGAGCTGGACATCACCGTGCGCGGCTATGGCAGGCACTTCCGCGGCGAAGTGGCCGGTGTCCGCGGCTTCGACAACGTCACGGTTGAGGAGGGATTTTCCAGCCCCGCACAGATGGCGGCCCTGCACGACGCACACGGCGTTTACCTGTGCCCAACGCGCTACGACACCCAGGGCGTGATGCTGGGTGAGGCAATGTCGAGCGGCATGGTCACCATCACCAATCCCGTGGCCGCCATTCCGGAATTCACCGACGAGACGTGCAGCCTGTTCGCGCGGGCCAACGATCCCCGTGCCTTCGCCGACGCCCTCTGGCACGTCGTGCAGCACCCGGAAGTCATGCCAGGGCTCTCCCGCAACGCCGCAGCCCGCGTCCGGAACCAATGCGGCCGGCAGGCCACGATCCAAAGAGAGATCGAACTGATCGGAAGGCTGACGTCGTGACGCTCCACACCCCGGTGGTCATCACCAACGAAGATGCGGTGGCCACGGCAGCCCGGTCACGGGGTTGGCCCGTGGTGCACATCGACGGTGACGCCCTCCAGATGACAGGTGTACGGCAAACCATCCCGCTACCTGAGCCGTCCATGAAAATTGAGTCAGGTTCCCTGTCCGGGCCGCACGTCGCAGGGTGGAAACTCGTTCTCGACTGGCTTGAGAAGCATCTTCACCGCCCCATGCTGGTCGTCCAGCCGAACGGCTGGGCACAGGACCTCGCCTTGTGGTCCGCCTCCTCACGAAGTTGGCCTGTTGCAGCATGGATACATGGCCACGCGCCTGTCGTGGCCGCGGCCGGAGCCGCGGCGCTCATCGCTACAGCGCAGGGAGTGCTTTTCCTCGATGAGTCCGTCAAGGACCGCTTCGTCGCATCGTGGCCCACTACAGTCTCGGAACTGGCCAACACCCCCCTCATCAACGCCGACGATCCTGTTGACCCGCCACCCTCGGTCAGGATTGATCGCCTCACGCGTGTTCTCCTGGTGGCCTACTACGCCGGCGAGAACCCCACGGTGGGAGTTCAACGTCCCACCTACTGGTTCGACATGCTTGAGGAGCTCTCAGGTGGCGACATCACCGTCCATCTGGCCACGGCAGCTCCATGGCCACATCCTTCCGGGCGGGTGCACCACGTGCCAGACCTCGGCCCCGCCACCCTCGCCCCCGGTCGCGGCACAATCGAGACCTGGGCCACGTCCGCCTTTGCGCATGCCCAGAAGGCCGCCTACGCGCCCACGCGACATGTGGGCGGGTACTGGCAGGTGGCGCTGGAACGATACTTCGCCGGGCGTGATGACCACTATGACGTGGTCATCGTGACGGGAAATCCGTTTGAGTACTTCGGCTTCGCCGCCTGGGCGCAGGACCATTGGTATGCGCGCACGATTCTTGATTACCGCGATCCGTTCGCACTGAATCCGCGTCGCTCATTCACCGACGCGTCACGGGCAGAGGCCATCGACTGTGAGAAGGGTTGGAATCTCGCCGCCGACGTGGTGCTGGTGGTCCACGACATGAACCGGGGCACGGTGGTGCCGAGTGGGCCGGACGGCCGCGTGGAGGTGGTGGGCAATGGCTGGGATGAGCGGACGCCACTGCCTGATGCATCATCGGCACGACAGCCTGGACCACTTCGCGTGGGCCATGCGGGACAGTTCTTTGCCATGACACCACCCGTGCACCTCCTGAAAGCCCTGATGGAGCACGAAGGACAGCTGCACCACATGGGTCGCCCCCTGGAGGACACGCACGGCGCCAGCGTGCGCCAGTACGGCCGCCTTCCCCGCGCTGAGGTGCTGGAGCGTCTCACTGCCCTGGATCTTGGTGTGGCCTGGATCACCAGCGGCGGAGCCGAAATGCCCACGAAGGTCTTTGACTACCTCGTGGCCGGACTTGACGTCCTGGTCCTGAGTCAGGGCGAGCCGGCTGGAAGCGCCCTCCATGACCTCATGATCGGCGTGAATGGCGTGCACTTCGTTCGCGACAACGAGGAAGCCATCAGCCGTTTCCTGACCGATTTCACACCTGGGCGTCACAGCCCGGACAGAGCCGAGCCCTTCAGCAGGCGGGCATCCACCAAGGACCTGGTGTCGCTTCTACGGGATCTCCATCCCCCAACCACCAGCCTCACGGGCCGCTGATTTGGGGGTGTGGACACCGTCGCAGGATTGGCGAGTGCGTGTCAGCGGCGCAGGATCGTTAGGGTGATACCTGACAAGCTGCCGCGCTGGCCGCTGCATTCGCAGAAAAAGCTCACAGCAGGAGAACAACGAGTGACAAGAACAGATGTGTGCGTGGTGGGCCTGGGCTACATCGGCCTCCCCACAGCCGCGATCTTCGCCGAGAACGGCAAGCAGGTCCACGGCGTGGACGTCAGCCCCACAACCATTGCCGCGGTGAATTCAGGCATGGTCCCCTTCGTGGAACCCGATCTCGGCGACTTTGTCGCCAGGGCAGTGGCCCGTGGCACTCTGACGGCATCAGGTGAGCCGGTAGCTGCGCACACCCACATCATCGCGGTGCCCACACCATTTCTCGACGACCACACCGCTGACCTGAGCTACATCGAGGCTGCCACCCGTGCTGTGGCCAAGCACCTCACGGGCGACGAACTGTTGATCCTTGAATCAACCTCACCGCCCGGAACCACGCAGCGCATGGCTGATGTCGTTGCGGAGGAACGTCCGGATCTCCGCGATGCCGGCATCAAGTTCGCACACTGCCCTGAGAGAGTTCTCCCCGGCAAGATCATGACCGAATTGGTGGCCAACGATCGCATCGTCGGTGGCATCACCACGGAGGCTGCAGAGGAGGCGGGCGAGCTGTACCGCACCTTCTGCAAGGGTGAAATCCTGCTGACGGGTGCCACCACGGCTGAATTGGCCAAGCTCGCGGAGAACAGCTTCCGCGACGTGAACATCGCCTTCGCCAATGAACTCAGCATCATCTCGGATCGTTTGGGAATCGATGTGTGGGAGCTCATCGAACTGGCCAATCATCATCCCCGCGTGAACATCCTGCAGCCCGGCCCGGGCGTCGGTGGGCACTGCATCGCCGTGGATCCCTGGTTCATCGTGGCTGCCGCGCCAGAGGAGTCCCGTCTCATTCGCACAGCCCGCGAAGTCAACGACAGCAAGCCGCACTACCTGATGGATCGCATCCGCAGCGCCAGCGAAGGCTTGGAGACACCCACCGTCGCGATGCTCGGGTTGGCGTTCAAACCCAACATCGATGACCTGCGCGAATCGCCCGCCCTGAGCATCGTCCGCGACTACGCCACGGCGAATCCCCTGTCGCGTGTCCTCGCCGTCGAGCCCCACGTTCAGGAACTCCCTGCGTCTTTGGCTGGACTTTCCAACGTGGCGCTCGTCCCCACGGATGAGGCGCTTGAGGCCGCCGACGTCGTGGTCGTCCTGGTGGATCACGACGCGTTCAGGGCTGTCCCTTTTGAGCGCGTTGCACAGAAGAAGATCGTGGACAGCAAGGGTCTTTGGCGCTGATCGACCCCCGCATCCGGTCAGGCTTCGGGCCAGATCGTCGCGAACGGATTGGAAGCCGTGGCGACCGTCTCCCCGGAGTTCCAGGGGAGTACCGAGAGGGCCTGTATGGTCAGCGCGGAAGCTGCTCCCCAACCCCAATCCTGCGTGTCCCGAAGTGCACGTGTGCGGATTGAGACGGTTGTCAGATCTGTCACGGCGACACCTGCAATGACAACGGATGTGGGCGCGTTCCACCGCGCGGGATCCATGGACATCACCACGCGCTCTGCCACCAGCACCTCATGGAGAATGGTGTTCGCCAGCGCCTCGGTCTCCCGCAACGCGGGCTTGAGCGCTATCAGGATGCGGTATCCCGTGTCCTTCTTCGTGGGTACGTCGACGTCAACGTTGACGCAGTCCCCAGCCCCCAGAACACGGTTGGACATGGCCATCACACATCCGGCCCCGCCCAGGTCCCGATACGTGACCGGGACTTTTCGGTCATCGTTGACAAGGTTGAAGCCCATGGCTTCGTCCCCCTGGATCCTGACCACCTGCCCGGGCACTTCAATCGTCGCCGGAGCCGACGCTTTCGACGGCAGGACGTTCCATGCTTGTCCAGTCGGGTGTGCGGGCAGACGTGTGATCTCCACGAGGAGCCGTTCCAGATGGGCCTGCGCCTTGCGGCGCCGGTCCTCAACGCATGCCGTGTGTTCGGCATGCAGCCCCTCATCGAGGGCCCGCAGGAGCAACTGCTGCGTATGCCCCTGCGGCACGGGCATCGGAACGAGAAACTCCTCCCGACCGATGTCGAGGTAGTGGCTGGAAACCTTTGGATGGTAGGCAATTCCCACCCCAGGCGTCCCCGCAACATGACCCAGGAGTCCGGCGTGCAACCGCATGGCAACCAGGGCCCTCGCCCCCGCAAGCGTCGCCAGAAATTGCTGATGTCCCGTGGAGACGGGCATGTGGTGGACGGGGACTCCGTCGGGTACAGGCAGCGTGCGCATGAGGTCCGCGTCCTGCTGCTGCATGGGCACGCAGACGATGGCGAGCCCCCTGGAGCTCGCGACTTCGCACACTTCCTGCCACACCCGCGCCTGTCCCGTACCGTCTTCCCACACTCTGAGGTTCAGGGCCAGCCAGGGGCCATCCTGTGGCAGCCAGCTCAGCTCCGTGACCCGGGTGGCGGGTAGAACTTCGGCCGCCCACGCAAGGTCGGGGATCACCTCAACCCGCTCCGCAAGTTCGGGGGAAATCTCTGCGAGCAATGCTCTGGATTCACGGTCCCGGACGCTGATCCCATCGGCGAGCGTCATGCTCAGGCGGACGGCGGCACGAGAAGCGTCGTCGCGCAGCGGGCCAGCCCCCAGCCCCACACCACGGAACGCACCCCCGAAACCGCGGACGAGGAGGATGAGTTGCACCAGGTGGGCTGGGGAACGGGTGGCGCCGGTCACCACGCCGGAAAGGCCCCCGACACTGTTGATGGAGTAGTCGTCCCACAAACCGCCCGGCCCCAGAATGACCAGCGATGCAATCGATGCCCATCGCTCACATTCCCTCGCATCGAGCCGATCAAAAGTGGTCCGACCATAAGCAGCCACCGCTTCATCCGGCAACGGCGAGGCCAGAACCACGCGCGTCTGTGGGACCTGTTCCAGCGCTTCGAGCAACGTCGAGACAATGATGTCGTCCCCGCGGTTGCCAGCCCCGAAATACCCGGACACCACAATCGTGCGCAAGCGACCGGCCCCGTCTCCCGTCGCAGACGGGAGGCCGATGGAGACGAGTGCATCCGCGATCATGGCGTCGATGTCGCAGAGATCCATCCCCTCCGGCACGTGGAGTGCCGCCGGACCGCGCCTCGCGGGGGTATCTGTCACATGGACGGCGGGAAAGCGGTTGAGATCATCGTGCTCGCCGGATTCCGCTCCACAGTGCACGACGGCACTGGGTCGAAAGTTGTCGAGGACGGTGGTGATCCAGGGATTCTGCTGATCCGCCAAGTCGTCATTGCCCGGCATCCGGCTGAGGTCCACTCGCAGGAAATGGTGTTCCAAACGGCCGAGGGATCGCTCCACGTCGTCCGCCAGTCGCCTCGAGGCGACGCTCTCGTTGTGCACGACGAGGACATGCCTGTTGTCGTCGTGCTCTCCCCCATCATGCGACATCTCGATCTCACACCCTTCGCCACACCTGCGTATGCGGTGGCGGAATTCCGGCCGCCCCCCAATGCTCAGCAAACATCTCACCCGTGGCACAAACGTGGATCAGACGTTCAGCCGGGGCAATGGCTGACTGCCCCACGTAGCGCAGACGCAGCGCGAGCTGCCCCAGCGCCCGCCCTGGGGCCGCCAGGAGAATGAAGCGCAGACTTGATGCTGCCACCTCGCTGTGGATCACAGCGTCATTCTCCATGATCTCCACGAGGTGGTCGTTCCAGTCACCCAAGCCCAGCGACAGCGCGAGGTCCAGCGTTCGCCGCACCTGGCCTCCCGTGACCGGCTCAACGGCGTGTGAAGCACTGAGCATCCCCTGCTCAGCGAATCCATGCGGGTACCGGAGGCCATCGACTGGAAGGTGGCGACGACGTCTGGCGACTGTCACGAGTGACCCGAGAATTCGTTCGGCGCCCAACTTGCTGACGAGATCGTCGTCGCTGACCACCGCCCGCAGGGATGGCGAGGTTGCGAGCCGTCGTAATTTGGAGGCCAACTCTCCCTGCTCGCGGACCTGTAGCGCCAAGGACGGGTAAGGCTCCACAGCACTTGCCAGCGCCACGCGAGGAATCACCACCACGTCAGCGGCGGCGGCGGCGAACGGTGTGATCTCGTCGATCATAGGGGCGGTTCTGTCGCCGACGAAACCAACCACCCCCACCCGTGCCCGGCTGCTTCGTGCCAGTTCCTCCAGTTCCGTACCCCAGAGATCGCTGTAGCGCTGAATGCTGGCCACAGGGTCGACGATGTCCGAGTTGAACGCTGGGGCGAAGCGCGAATCAGTCTCCTTGCTGGCCCACGTCCGCACAACGGGCGCCACGTCCACGACGTTGGCCACAAGGTCGAGGTAGTGGGCATCCACGGACGGAGGACAAAACAGAACGCCCTCATGGCCGGCAGCAGACAGTTGGGCATGAAGATGCGGATCGCGCACCCCGATCGCATCGAGGTGGGGCAGCAGCGGGGCGATGTTCTGGGGCAGATGGGAACTGTCGTCAATCACCACCCGCCATGCCGATTCCGGCAGGGACGTCGGCACGAGATGTGACAGAGGAACACCGCAGACGACGAGCCCGTCCGCGGTCACGCCCAAGTCCTCCAGGTCCCCTGCTTGGGCAGCATCAACAGCAATCACATCCGCGCCCATTCGGGCGAGTGCTCGAATGGTGACCGCCACCCTGGAAGTGGGACGATCGCCGTCGCGTCCCAGCACAATCACCCGGCCCAGGTCCACGGGGGCAGAGACGTTCACACGCTCCCGTGCCACGGGGGGTGTGTCCGGCACTGCATCCCGACCATCGAACTGGGTGAACCAGAGATTGCGCTCGACGGCGTCGAGCGAGCGCCACGAATCGTCAGTCACCAGGGATTCGAAGGCCAGGACGCGGGCGTCGGCACTGAAATGCCTGGCGAAGCGCTCCTCACTCTGCCTGCTGACCTCTGGAAGCTCCCCCTCAAGCAGTTGGGAGATGACCCGATCCGCGGCCGATACGTCCTCGACGACCCGCATCTCAGGAAGGGACTCGAATTTCGGCTGCCCCGCAATGATGCTGATGACGGGAAGACCCATCGCGATGTACTGCACGACCCGGCTGGGGTATTCAAAGAAGCCGAGTCCATCCAGTCCCGGGAACCATGTGGGAAGTCCACGGTGGTCCCCGAAGAACTGGGGGATGTTGATGGCCAGCTTCGCCCGTGCCCCTGCGTTGACCACTTCCTCGTCCGAGTCGAGGTAGCCACCACCGAGGTTCAGGTAGTCGGTGCCCACGTTGCCATGGATGCGGACATCAGCATGCATGCGTGCGAGGGAGAAATAGCGCTTGCGTCGAACCTGGTCATGCACATTGCCCAGAAAAACTGCAGTGGATTCCGCTTCTTCCGTACCCCATACGTAGGGAAATGCCTGATGGTCGGTCCAGAACGGAAAATTGACACCGGTGGGCCGGCCGAAGAAGGTCTCGTAGTGACGCAGCACCTCGGCCGTCCCGCAGTGCAGGACAAGATCGTAGGACTCCAGAAGGGGCGCGTAGGTGAGGTGGAACAGCACGGGATCGTCCGAGAGCCAGACGGCAAGGTTCGCCCCGCCTGACTTCAACCGACGCAGGAGTTGCGGTGGCAGCGACGCCGGGCGCATGACAATCACCCACTCCGGGTCATGTGCCAGCACACGAGAGATGGCCTCGTGCAGGTGACTGAGGTCAGCCCCCGCCTTCGGGAACTCGAATCCCTGCCCCACTTTTCCCGTGTTCAGCACACTGTGACCGCGGCGAACAAGTGCCCTCTCCAGCGACGACGCCAAGTGGGTCTCCAGGATTCCGTCGAAGATCGCAATCCTCATGTTGGTACTCCGCCCCGTTGGTGTGCCTCTGCAATGCTGACTCCTGAGACCAGGTAGGTGCCGGCTGTTTCGACATAGTGGGCACGTATTTGCCTGGCGGCTGCCAGCAGGTGTCCCGAGACGATCGATTCCCGATGGGCCAACCATCCAGCACTCCACACTCGGGGGATCACCGAGTCCTCAAGTTCACTGTCCGTCTCCCGGGGCGTTGCGGACGCGGCGAGCTCGTCGGTGTAGCGCGAGGCATAGAGCAGCATGTCCTGGAGGTAGTACTCGCCACAGACTGCCCCGGGATGCCATGCGGCCCACCACGTGGGGGTGCAATCGCTCGTGACCTCAATGCCGACGGCTGTCAACTGCTGGACGATGGATTCCCTGCCGGCCAACCACGAGGGTTCGTCAAGTTGCCACACCCATGTGAAACCCTGCAATGGTCGTTGTGCCAACAGGCTGCCTGCGAGTCTGTCCAGAGCCTCGTGGGGCAGACCGGAAGGTGTCACCAACCCCACCGTCTCGGCGCATTGATTTGTGGACAGACCCAACACGTCACGAATGTGGCGCATCCGATGCGCGTAGGTGTGCTCGCGCGCCGTACGACGCCACGCCAGATGCGCCATGGATTTACGCGCCGTCTCGTCGGACAAAACGGTCTGCAGTACGTCGAATGCCTCTTCCGAGTTCACCGCCATGGGCACCTCGTCGTCTCCGTACACCGATCGAATGGCAGGAGAAGCAGCACTGAGAACAATCGTTTTGCTGGAGGCCAGTTCAAAAACTCGGCGCGCGCACATGGACTCGGAGCTGGGAACCGAGTTGACGTTCAGGAAGACCTTGTGGCGGCGATATTCCTTCACCATCTCCTCATAGGGCATTGACCCTGCGATGAACCTCTGGAATTCCTGGGGGAACGCGTACTTCTCCTCCCCACCGAGCATCCGTGAATAGATGGTGAAATCGAACTGCGCTGCGGCGTGGAACAGGAAATCCATCTGTTCCCTGCGCTCCGGGTACTTGTCGCGGAAGTACTGGCCGGCGAAACAGACGTCCCCACCTCGGCCCCCTTCCACTTGGGCGGGACGGTGCAGGGCCGTTGAGGCGGCAAACTTGAGCACGCCCACCTGGGCATGGGGAGCCAACTGCTGGTACTGCTGTATCAGTGAGGCTTCCGTGGTGAAGATGTAGTCAAAGAGTTTCGCCGCAGGGGAGAAATCATCGAAGTGCGGAGGGTCCTCCTTGTTCCAGAAGACGGTCGGAATGCCGCGTTTGCGAGCCTGATCCACCAGGGACAGCAGGGGTGGACGCGGGCCGCCAGAAGAGGTCACAAGGTAGCGCCAGGCACCGTTGTTGCCGTTCCATGCGGACTCCACCATGAGGAAGTCCGGCGCAATGCAGTCCAGATCGACCGGGTGGGATCCGGGCAGGACCGGCCACAGCCCCGCTGTACTATTGAAACACTGTTCCGAGAAGTCGTCGAGCACGGAGACGACCGGCGGCAAGCCCACATCCGGGGTCGATGAGGGTTGCAGAAGCTTCAACCCCCGCAGTGTGTTCTGCAGCGGTTCATTCATGAAGGTTCCCTTTCTTCCGCATCACGGCTGCTTGGAAACTGCCGGATGCGTGAGGGGTCAGTGCCAGATCAACATCATGTTGCGTGGCCAGGCGGGAAGCGAATGCGACGCCATCCCGGGAGATGAGGAACAGGCGCGCATTCTGTGGGAGCCACCAGAAGAAGCTCTGGTCCAGAACACCCGCGTACGTCGGATTCTCTGGCGAATCGAGAATGATCACTGCCTGCGTTCCAGCGGCGTGGGAACGCAGCCGGCCGGCATCTTCGTCGCACACACGCCATCGCCCAGGGAAGGTCCCTTCAACCCAGGCCGTACTGACCTCTCGCAAAGAGTTCGGCACCACGAGGACAGCACCTCCTCCAGAAGTGGGGGCTGCGGCGTCGAGAGCCAGTGCGAGCCCTGCAGGCAAACCAGCCACCACGCCATGGTCCAGCGCAGGAAGCGGCGTCGGCTCCGGCGAGGGCTCGTGGCTCCCAGGCGGAGCCTCGTTGCTCGTGGACGCAACTGCGGGAACCACTGCAATGGGACGGTTGGCAACCATCCGCATTCCCCGATCCGTTCTCGCCTGCATTCGACGAAGGCGCATCCAGATCAGGGCGGGGAACACCACCAGTGCGGCGGAAATGAGGATGATGCCCAGTGTCCAGAAGTTCAGGGCAAGAGCCAGCCATCCACTCAGGATGAGCAGCGCGGGAAGAATGAGTTGCGCAAAATGCCGAGGATGCTTCACGAGACCGGCTGTTCGCCGCCTGAGCCCCTGCCCTAGCCTTGACATCGATACAGATTCCTCACTCCAGTTGGCCCGGGTCCTGAACCTCACGGTCCCCTTCACTCCACGCGGGGACCCGCGGCGGACATGTCCACCCTTTGAACCCCTCCACTGTAGGGGGAGGAGGCCTGCTGCTGCGCTGCACAGCCGACGATCGGCTTGTTGGAGTCACTTCTGCGCTCTTCCGGCAGGCCGAGCTCAGCCGTTCTGCTCGAGGAGCCTCATCACATCCTGCTCAACAATTGGTCCGAGAGATCTGCTGAATGTGGCACTCATGTGACTGATGTCGATGTAGGCCACGACGTTGCCGATCACGGCGGGGCACCACTCAGGCCCGCAGACGTAGTTTGTGTAGTCCGCGTATGTGACGTACTCGGGTGGGGATTCCAACCTGTCCCAACTGGAGGGTGAGCGAAGAACTGCGTCTCTGGGTGAATCACAGTCACTGGACTCCACACCCGAGGCATTGAGGCACTCTGGAATGTCTGTCTTCATCATGGGGGTGTCACGCAACGCGAGGATGGGCAGACCCTTGGCGTGCAACCTCGCGAACTGATCCAGAATCCCGGGCGCGACGTCATCCACGCCCGGGTCTGCCGTGTCGGCGAGAACGAGAACCAGATCCGGAGATTTCTGCGCAACGGCGTCAACGACGTCGCGGTTCCACTGCATGCAGTCCTCAGAGGGGACCTCCGCCGACGAAAGACGACATCCGCTCTTCGTGACGTTGAGGACACGAATGCTCTCATCCTCGGCGAATGCTTCCAGGCTCGGGAGCCAATGGGTCGCCTTGGAACTCCCGACGAGGGCCACCGTGTACTCAAAGTCCTCCGTCTGGCCGTACTCGCAGATGAGCACTGCGGACTCGCCAACCTTCTGGTGGCAGCCGCCGGAGTACGGTTCGGCGACGTCCTGCTTGATGTCTGCCAGGGCAGGGATGGGAGGCAGCACGGGCACGGCTGGATGGCCGGTCTGCATGGCCAGAGCCCCCGGATAGTCGGAGTCATCAGCCATGGCCGCCCGGGCCGAGGACCACACACTGAACCCGCTCCATCCGAGAAGGATGACCAGAACCGTCAGGAACGCTGCGATGATCGGCCGGAATCCCCGCACTCCCAGGCCATGGCGTGACACACGCCTGGCCATTGGCTTCTCCACCAGAGTCGTGGTCACAAAGCTCAGTGCGAGCGCAGCCGCGATGACCAATCCCCCCTGGATCCCGTCCAGCGTTTTGGTGTCGAACAGGACGTAGAAGAAGCTGAGGAGTGGCCAGTGCCAGAGATACAGGCCATAGCTGTAGCCACCCATGAACACCATCGCTCGGCTACCGAGAACTTTTTCCACCCCCAGTTGTGTGGGATTCTGCCCCGCAAGGAGTATGAACACGGCTGCTCCGACGGGCACCATCGCTGCCCAACCAGGAAAGCTGCCCCCCACGTCGAAGAACAGCCCGGTGGACATCAACACACCGAGTCCGATCCATCCCATGGTGGTGCTGACGAAACGGGGCAGCGTGATGCGAAAGATGACGAGTGTGAGCAGACCTCCGATCGCAAACTCCCACAACCGTGTACGGGTGTCGAAATACGCCCATGGTTGATTCGTGGAGGTCAGATACACCGAAAATGCCAGCGAGACACCCACCAGTGCACAAAAGATTGCCGCCAGAACAGAGTGAAGGTTGAGCCGGCGGCGGCGGGCAATCACTATCGCCAGACTCACCGTCAGGAACAAGACGATGTAGAACTGCCCCTGGATCGACATCGCCCAGAAGTGCTGAACCGGGCTCTTCTCATTGCCCTGATCGAGATAGTCGGTCCCCGTTGCTGCCAACTGCCAATTCTCGTAATAGAACAGTGAGGCGAACAGTTCGCGCATCGTGGAGTAATGGCGGACCTCAGGCAGGATGAAGATGCTCGCCACGGTCACGAACAACAGGACCACGAGGGCATTGGGCAACAGCCGCTTCAGGAGATTGAGGGCGAAGGGGCCAAAAGCGATCCGGCCCTCCCTGTTGTACCGGGAGAGCAGCGACGACGTGACGAGGAATCCGGATACAACGAAGAAGATGTCCACCCCACCGGAAACCCGTTGGAACCAGATGTGATAGATCGCGACCAGCATGGCTGCAACGATGCGCAGGCCCTCGATCTCCGGCCGGTAGCGCTTCTGCAGTCCGAGCGCGTCAGATCGGGGTTCAGTGCCGCTCACCATCGTTGCTGCGTTCACCACAAGTGGGTTCCCCGGACGAAACGACAGATCTGCGACTTCACGGCGAACAGACTAACCCAGCCATGAGGGTTCACCGTCAGTGGCACCGGTAAGGTGAGGGGGGTCAGACGCGCCCGCTCAGACGTCGAACTCCTTCATGCGCTTGCCAACGTTCAGCAACTCGGCGATGGCAGCAGCCGATCGTTGACCCGCGAGCCCGTCTCCATAAGGATTGACTGCGGCCGACATCGCCGCGTAGGCCTCAGGATTGTCCAGGAGTACGTCAACTTCCGCGACGATCGTTTCCGTCAGTGTGCCAATCAGTTTGACGGTGCCGGCATCGACGGCTTCCGGTCGCTCAGTGTTGTCCCGCAGCACCAGGACCGGTTTGCCAAGGCTTGGGGCCTCCTCCTGGACGCCGCCGGAGTCTGTGAGGATCAGATACGACAGTTTCTGGACATGCACGAATTCCGCGTAGTCCAGGGGCTCGCACACCAAGACATTGCCAAGGCCCTCGAAGAGGGGCAAAATTTCTTCGCGCACCTTGGGGTTCTTGTGCGCCGGGAACACAAACACCGTGTCGGGGCGGGCTTGGGCCAACTGCGCCACAGCTCGTCCAATCCGACGCATTGGCTCGCCAAGATTCTCTCGCCGGTGGGTGGTGAGGAGGACGATGCGCCTCTCATCCTCGGCGAGCGCGGCAATCCGGGGGTCACTGAACGCGACCTGCTGCTGCGCCGTCCAGTGCAGTGCATCAATCACCGTGTTTCCCACCACACTGATCAGGCGGGGGTCAAGCCCCTCGGCCAGCAGGTTGTCGCGGGAGAGGGTGGTGGGGGCCAGGTGCAGAGCCGTCACCTGGCCCGCCAATTTGCGATTGGCTTCCTCCGGAAAAGGAGAATGAATATCGCCGGAGCGCAGACCCGCTTCCAGATGCACCACGGGAATGCCGTGATAGAAACAGGCAATGGCAGCGATGGCCACGGTGGTGGTATCCCCCTGCACCACAACTGCATCCGGCCGATGTTGCGTCAGGACTGGCGGCAATTCCTGAAGAATACGCGCCGCCAGTTCCGTCAGTGTTGCCCCGTGCTTGAACACCTTGAGATCCAAATCCGGCGTGATTCCGAAGAAACGATTGACCTGGTCCATCATTTCCTGATGCTGTCCGGTGCTGACCACAACCGGCTCCAGCACTGGAGACGCTTCGAGAGCACGGATCAACGGCGCCACCTTCACAGCCTCGGGGCGGGTTCCGTAGATGACCATGACCTGCTTCATGGGGCACTCCTTCAAGGGGTAAATGTCCCGCACAGCCTATCCATGCCGCCTCGAAGGCATGGATCTGCCACGCAGAAGAGGAGGGGGCGGGCTTGAGGCCCGCCCCCTCCTCTTCTGGTCATACCAGTCGCTGCTTCGGTGATTCCGTCAGTGCAGGATCTTTCTCAACTACGTCCCCCAACGCTGCATCGATGGCTCGCAGGACGTCATCTTCCAGCTTGAGCCCCGAAACCTCGACGCTGGGCGCAATCTGCTCCGGCTTGGAGGCGCCGATGATGGCCGTCGCCACGTTCTTGTTCTGCAGAACCCACGCGATGGCGAGCTGCGCCATGGTGATGTCCAGAGAATCAGCAACGGGCTGCAGCTTCTGGACGGCTGTCAGGACGTCGTCGCGCATCCAGCGCTCGATCATCTTCTGACCACCCTTCTCGTCCATGGCACGGCTTCCCTCGGGAACTGGCTGCCCCGGCTTGTACTTCCCGCTCAACACACCCTGGGCCATCGGCGACCAGACCACCTGCGACATTCCAAGCTCTTCCGAGGTGGGCACCACCTCTTCCTCGATGACTCGCCACAACGCCGAATACTGGGGCTGATTGCTGAGCAGTTGAAACCCGAGTTCGCTTGCCAGCGCATGACCGGCTCGCAATTGTTCGGCGTCCCATTCGCTGACTCCGATGTAGAGAGCCTTTCCCTGGCGAACAATGTCGGCAAATGCCTGCATTGTTTCCTCAAGGGGTGTCTCATGGTCGAAGCGGTGTGCCTGATAGAGATCAACGTAGTCAGTCTGCAAGCGCGACAGCGACGCGTCGATGCTCTCCATGATGTGTTTGCGCGAAAGCCCGGTGTCATTGGGACCTTTCGGCCCTGTGGGGAAGTAGACCTTCGTGAAAACCTCCAACGATTCGCGACGCTCACCCTTGAGCGCATCCCCCAGCACCACTTCTGCGGCGGTATTGGCATAGACATCTGCCGTGTCAAAGGTGGTGATGCCCGCATCCAGGGCTGCCTTCACGCACGCGTGGGCCCGGTCATTTTCCACCTGGGACCCGTGCGTCAACCAGTTTCCGTATGTCACGGCGCTTACTTTGAAGCCTGAGTTTCCCAGCTTTCGGTATTCCATGGTTCACCTTCCGTAATGGTTCTATGACGAGGAGGCCCACGCTACGCGCTACCTCAAAAAACGCCTTCACACCCTCAAGGGTGTGGCGCATTCAAGATTTTTCGATCTTTCTTTGAACGCTCCTTCGTCAAGAAGGACGTTGAAACCGCAAGAGCACCACAACGTCCTCAAGCAATAAGTACTCGTACTCAAAAGCATGGGTAACGAGTACCCAGGCATAACACGAAAATCTCATACTTTAGGGTCTGTTCACCCACGCTTTCTTCCGGCAGACTCATCATTGCGATGCAGATTGACCACAATCG
>JBQCZU010000031.1:11622-30290 GCA_052089385.1 Arachnia sp. | reverse complement strand
GAACATTTACGAATTAGCAGCTTGATCCGCTGTCCGGAAAAGCGGGAACACTCCAGACGATCATTCTCGTCAGCCCAGAAGTCATTCAGGTCCCCCGCTGATGAAGCCTTCACATATTCACCGTTCCCGGCCTCAGCGATGGCGCGCAGGGCGTCCTGCTCAGCGTCACCCACTTCGAAACCAACCACGTTGATGATGGGTTCAACACCACTGGAGGCCAAGTGGCTGGCAGCGGCCACCGGATCACCGTCGCACGTCTCTTTTCCGTCTGTCACGACGTAGACGATGGCTCCTGCAGCGTCTGCAGGGATGTCCCCCGCCACCAAGGAGATGGCCCTCGCCAACGGTGTCCACCCCACGGGCTTCACTGTGGCGATCACGTCGGCAAAGGTGGCATCGTCCACCGGACCCTCAAAAATCACCTCTGAACTGTCGCAGGAGACAGCCTTGTCAGCGTCGGAGTTACCGCCCTTCTGGCCGTACACCCGCAGGCTGATCGTGGCGTCCTTCGGCAGCTGGGAAACGAACGTCAACATGGCACTTGCGGCTGCATCCATCCGAGTACCGATGCCGTTCGAAGCGGCCATCGATCCGCTGGCATCAAGAACAAGCGCGAAATGGTGTGTCCCCTGCGATGGTGGCTGGTTGCCGGTTGGCCGATCGCCCGGTCCGTCCAACGCCGCCGAAAAGAGGATCGCGTCACACACCACTCCGGCATAGTCACCCTGAACCTGAGCGATGATGGCATCCACCCACTCATCGTGTGTTGCTGGCTGGCGGGAAAGCACTGCAGCCATGGCCGCGTCTTCGTTGAAGTTGTCGCCGGAGGAAGCCCCAGCCTCGACCAACAGCCGTGCTTCCAGCTCGGACGGTTCCCGGGGAAGGTCACCACAGTCAACAGGGGACGGTTTCGCAATGCTGGGAGGAGCGGATGGCGAATCTACATCAGGTTGTTGGGATGAGGTTTTTGTCACACCACCAGTCGCTGAAGGGCTCTGGAAAGGAAGATCAGGATCTTTGTCGATGGACCCACAAGCGGGGAGCAGAAGGGAAAGGGCAGCGATTGCGCTCGCACCACTGCGTGACATCCCCCAACCACGGCGTTTCCCGGGAGCCACACCCACTCGTGCATCAGTATTCATGCAATTATCATGGCCGAATAGCTGTTCCGCGGAGGCAATGATGAAGTTGTCCACAGGCTTCGTCAAAGTCGGGACATGAATCTGCCACATTCGATCATTCCTCCCATGCGGAGTTGATCAGTGGGCAACATCTCGAGCGCAGAATGTTCAGAGTCGAGGCGACAGATGAAGCGTCATACTGAGACATACGCAAACATGGATGCCACCCAGTCACCGATTCTGGCCTAGTCCCAACGAAGGAATTCACATGACCGATCAGTCTGAGACCCGCTATGACAGTCCCGGTGGAGCCCCGGCCGGCAGTGTGCACGAGGGCGATGGCTGCACTTTCCTTCGATTCGTGAGGCACTACCGCACAGCAATCGACGACGTCTGGTCGGCCCTCACTGTTCACGATCGCATGGGTCGGTGGGCCTTCCCCGGACATCTTGAACCCAGGGTGGGTGGCAGAGTGCGCCTTGACACCGACACCGCAGACACACCGCTGGGCCGGATACTTCAGTGGGATGCACCGCGACTTCTTGAGTACCACTGGGGTTCAGGCGAGGATGCATGGCACGTTCGGTTCGAACTTGCGACCACCGGCGATGCGGGAACAACACTGACATTTGACCACCTCCTACCAGAACCGACGAATCCTGAGTTCGCGGCCGGCTGGCACTGGCATCTTGACCGCCTTCAACAACTGCTCGCCGGAGATGAGCCCGACGACGTCGACGAGGACCAGCACTTCCACGATCTCATGGAGCACTACGCGAACTGATTCCGTCGTCCGCTGGCGGCACCGCACGGCCCATCTTGCTGGCGGGTCAACTCAGGGACTCCATCAGCTCTCTCATGGACGGATTGCGCCACACCTCCCTGCCGCCGAGGCAACCATTGCGTGAATGGCTCGATGCGCTTCAATGGAGCCATGGCCAATCCGCTGATGCAACCCTCCACTCTCGCCTTCCAACTCCCGGACTACGCAAACTTCACAGACCGGGACGTCCGTCACGCCCTTGACGCAGGGATGGTGCAGCAAATGGAGGAACTCGCGGCCATCGCCACCAACGACGAGCCCGCCACGGTCCGCAATACGCTCGCTGCGTGGGAACGAAGTGGCCAGATCCTCACGAACACACTGAATGCCTTCTGGGTGGCGAAGTCGGCCGACGCAACCCCGGAGCGAAACGCCATCGTCGCCGAGTACTCTCCCAAGCTGGCCGCGCATTCCGACGGTATTCTCCTCAACTCTGCCCTTTTCGACCGACTCAAGGAACTGGCCACACGCAACGAACAGGGTGAAGTGGAACTCGATGCTGAAGACTCCCACCTCCTGCACGAGCGCCTGCGGGACTTCACAAGGGCAGGCATCGAACTGTCCGCAGAAAACAAGACCCGCCTGCGGAGCATCAACGCTGACCTGGCTCGAGGGGCCACCCATTTCCAGCAGCTCATCATCTCCGGCCGCAATGCTGCCGCCGTGCTGGTGACCAACGAGAACGAACTCGCCGGAATGTCCGACGAGGATCGCAATGACGCCAGTCGTCTGGCTTTGGAGGCAGGCAAGAGCGGTTGGCTGATCCCCTTGGTCAACACGTCGGGCCAGCCCATTCTTGCGAGCCTGTGCAATCGTGAACTGCGCAAACGAGTCTATGAAAGTTCCATCAGCCGCGGCTTGGCTGGGGAAAGCGACACCAGAGCACTTGTGCTGAAAACTCTCCGCCTCCGCGATGAACGGGCTCGGCTGCTGGGTTTCGCACACCACGCCGCCTATGTCGCTGACAACGGGTGCGCCCGGACCACGACCAACGTGGCCTCCATGCTGAATCGACTGGCACCCGGGGTGATGCGGATCGTCGGCGAAGAAGCCGATGCACTGAGCCAACGATTTCTCATCGAGCATCCCGGGGAGTCCTTCCAGGCCTGGGACTGGGAGTTCTACGCGGCCCGAGCTGCCGCGGAACACGCCGTCGCTGCTGAGGAGCTGAAGCCGTACCTGGAGTTCGAACGGGTCCTGACACACGGTGTTTTCGCCGCCGCCACGAAGCTCTACGGGATCACCTTCCAGGAACGCCCGGAACTGGTCGGCTACACGGCTGACAGCCGGGTATTCGAAGTGCGGGAGGAGTCCGGTGAGGTGCTGGGGGCCGTTGTTCTGGATCCTTTCACGCGCTCAACCAAACAGGGGGGAGCCTGGATGACGAGCATCGTCGACCAGTCCCATCTCCTGGATGACCAACCTGTCGTGACCAACACCTGCAACTTCCCGAAACCCGCGAAAGGCTCTCCGAGTCTGTTGACCTGGGACAATGTCATCACGTTGTTCCACGAATTCGGTCACGATCTGCACGGACTCCTGTCGAACGTCCGGTACCCATCGCGGGCCGGCACGGCCACCCCGCGCGACTTCGTGGAGTACCCGTCACAGGTCAACGAGATCTGGGCCTGGGATCCCGCCCTGATTCAGGACTACGCGGTGCACCACAGCACCGGCGAACCCTTGCCGGAGGCTCTGCTCGAGGCGCTGGTCTCCACGCGCCGCGAAGGCATCGGCTACGACACCTACGAGAAACTCGCCGCCATGATGTTGGACCAGAGTTGGCACACGACCCCCGTGGCTGAGTTGCCTGATTCACCCGAAGGCGTCGAGGAGTTCGAATTTGCCGCATTGCAGAGCTGGGGAGCTTCGTTCCCACTGGTGCAGCCCCGCTACAAAACCGCGTACTTCGCCCACATCTTCGCTGGTGGATACTCCGCGAGTTACTACGCGTACCTGTGGTCAGAGGTGATGGATGCTGACACCGTCGCCTGGATTCGGGACAACGGCGGCCTGAGCCGTGAAGTCGGCGAACGTTTCCGACGGGATCTCCTCGCTCGCGGTGGGTCCAGGCCCGTGATGAAATCCTACGAGCAGTTCCGCGGAGCGCAGCCCGACGAAACACACCTACTCGCACGAATCGGTCTGACCTGAACCGTCCCCGCGGGGTGGGAGGTCGACAGCGCGCCGGAACTCAGGCACGGCGAGGGATGTTGTCCCCGAGGTCCTCGGGTGGAAGGTACGCCGACGGTTCATCGATGGCACGGCCCAAGACCGGTGTGAGGACCATCTTGGCGTCGAAGCCATTGAAGGAGCGACGATAGGCCCCGACGTTCTCCCAGCGGCTGACGATTGCCCAGAGGTCCTGATCATCGAGGTTCCTCACCACATCGACTCCGAGGCATCCCGGGCGACCACGCCAGAATTCGGCGACGCCGTCAGCATCGGCCGCGAATCCGGGCCACACGTCCTTGAAACGGGAAATGGCAAGCATCAAGCAGTCCCTCCGTGGAAGATGAGATTTCAGCCTAGTGGCCTTCAAGGGCGACGAATCACCTTTTTCCGGGCGGCCCCACCCCCCATGAACGACTCGTCGCTACCCTTCCCGGAGCAGGTTCGCAGCCGCGGTTGCCGCGATCGCTGATGCATCCTGCGCCACTATGGCTCGGGAGCCAAGTACTTCAGCCGATGCAGAGCCTCCGTGGTCCACGACGACGAGCGCAGGATGCGCCCGACGAAGCATCGCGACGGCCTCCACCTGCCACGGATGCAGATGGCAGTCCCTGACAGAGACCACCATTCCACCCATCCCCAGATCGGGAATGGCCATTCCCCTTTCAAGGTGCACCACGCGTGTGCTGGAAGACCGAGCGACCAGCGGCCGTCCCATGCCGAAAGCAACCTCGCCTGCCACCATCGACGGCTCATTCCGGAGTTCCACGACAATCGCTGTCTCTTTCATCGAGGGGTCACCCACCACTCTGAGCGAGGATCGAGCCAACTCCAGCATGGGTGGGCTCTGTGCCCCGCTCCCTCGTGCGCCGTTGTGGACCCAACGGCTTGCCAGCAAAGCAACCCGCTCGTTGGCCTCTGTGAGCCGTGCCACATCCAGGCGCCCCGACTCCACTGCTTCCTCGACGGCGCACGCGATGTCCTCGACCACATCCGGCGACACGCTGTCACCGCCGATGCACATCAGGTCAACGCCCGCCAACAAAGCCCTGACAACTGCTTCCGGTCGGCCGACCGTCCTGCTGATGGCGTGCATGTCCAAACCATCGGTGACCACAACTCCGTCGAATCCCATTTCCCGACGGAGGAGACCCGTAATGATTCGTGGCGACAGCGTGGCAAGGGATTCCGCGTCCAGCGCGGGCACCATGAGGTGCCCGCTCATGATCACCGGGACACCCGCGGCAATCGCCGACTGGAAAGGGGGCAACTCACGCTCCCACAAAGTGGCGAGGTCAGCCTCGACCAGAGGAACCACGAAATGACTGTCCTCAGCCGTTGCGCCATGCCCGGGGAAGTGCTTCGCTGTGGGGGCGACACCACTGTCCCTGTGCCCGGCGATGGAGGCCGCCACGTGTCGCGCAACGCGCTGCGCATCAGCAGAGAAAGATCTGGACCCGACGATGGGGCTGTCGGCATTGCTTGCCACGTCTGCGACGGGTGCAAAGTTCAGATTCACCCCCGCGGATGCCAAGCGTGCCGCGAGGAAGGCGCTTGACCGACGGGTCTCGGCCTCGTCGTTGACGGCGCCCAGACTCCCCTGCCCCAGGAACATCGAACCGGTCCTCGCATCAAGACGGGTAACATCACCGCCTTCTTCATCAATCGAGACCAGCAAGTCAGGACGTCCGTTCCTCAGAGCCTGGGTGAGTCGCGCAAGATTTCCCACCGGATCATCAGCGGTAATGTTCCGTCCAAAGATGGTGACGCCTGCCACACCCTTGCCCAGCAAGTCGAGCAGCCAGTACGGGACGCCCGTGGCATTTGTGCCCTCGAATCCCACCAGCAGCACACCCAAAGCCATTCGACGGACAGTCATCGTCGCGCTCATCCCTTCACCCCTCCTGCTGCTGCACCCTCATGAAGACGGCCCTGCACCACCACGAAGAAGACAATGACCGGCAGAGCGAACAGCGTGGAGGCAGCCATCAGCCCGCTCCAATCGACCTCCTTGAAGGAGGATTGGAAGCTGGCCAGCCACAGCGGCAGGGTCGCGTTGTCCTTCGAGAGCAGGACGACGTTCGCGAGGATGAACTCGTTCCAGGCGAGGATGAAGGCGAAAACGCTGGCGGCCACCAGACCGGGCGCGATCAGCGGCAGCAGGATGAGCCGGAAGGACTGCAGGCGGGAGCAGCCGTCGATCAGAGCCGCCTCTTCCAGTTCGGCCGGAATGTTGGAGACAAAGCCTCTCAGGGTCCAGACGGTGAAGGGCAGTGCCAGCGCAAGGTAGGCCACCATGACACCCATCAATCGGTCGAGCAGGCCCATGTTTTCGAGCATCACGTACATGGAGATGATCAGGGCCTCCAGCGGAACCATCTGAATGCCCAGGATCAGGATCATGCTGAAGCGACGGCCCTTGTAATCGAAGCGGGCCATGGCTGTGGCGGCCAGGAAGCCCACCACCATGGTGATTGCCACCACCACCAGAGTGACGAAGAGGCTGTTCGCAGCAAACCTCAGGAAAGATTCGTCTGCCACGACACGCTTGAAGTGGCTCAGCGTCAGGGTCTTTGGAAACAGGGTCACGTCACGGGTGAACACGTCAGTCTTGGGCTTCAGTGCGGTGGTGACCATCCAGTAGACCGGGAACGCCATGAGCACTGCGACCACGCCGGCCACGATGTTCAGGCCGAGACGGTTCATTTTCTTTCGGGTGCGGGGGTTCATGCCGAGACCTCCGAGAGCATGCGACGGACGTAGAAGACGCTGAGACCGGCCAGCACGAGCACCATCACGACGGCAATGGCTGCACCTCCGCCGAAGTCGTTGCCCGAAAACGATGTGCGGTAGGCATGGATGGAAATCAGGTTGGTCTCCGACGTGATGCCACCGGCCTGTTGCAGCAGATAGACCTGTGTGAAGACACGAAAGTCCCAGATGGTGCTGAGGGCCGCCAGCATGGTGATGATGGGAGCGAGCATGGGCACGGTGATGGAGCGGAAGACCTGCCAGTGAGTGGCGCCGTCCATGCCAGCAGCTTCATACAGGCTTTCGTCAATCTGTGTCCGTCCCGCGTAGATGGTGAGGGCCACGAAGGGTAGTGCCCCCCACACCACAGCCACACCGGCCACCGTCAGGAGCGACGCAGGCTCTGCCAACCAGGAATGGTTGTCGAATCCGGTGAGCCCTGCGCGGACCAACAGCCAGTTCACGAGCCCGTAGCGGGTGTCGAAGAGCCACTGCCAGACCTGTGTGGCGGTGACGTGAGGTGTTGCCCAGGCCATCAGCAAACTGATGGAAAGAAGGAGTCGTGCCACCCGGCCAAGCTTGGCGAGCAGTAGTGCAAGCATCATGCCAAGCACCATGGTCGCCACCACGCACGCCGCAGCAAAGACCACTGTCCGTCCCAGCACCGCCCAGAACGTGGAATCAGAAAGAATGCTGGTGTAGTTGGCGAAATTGTTCCAGGATTCCGTGCCCTTGACGAGGTCCCGCAGTTTGGCCTTGTTGAAGCTGAGGCCGACGAGCCGGACGATGGGGTATCCCAGCACGACGGCCAGCAGAACGGTCGCTGGGAGAAGCAGAAGGTAGGGCAGTGAACGGAGGCTTTTGCCCCTGGCCTGCGGAGGAGCAGCGTTGCCCTTCTTCGCTGGCGTCATGAGTTGAGTGGACATCCGGGGTCCTTTCGCGCGTGCCGGTCAGAGGTGGTGTCGCGCGCGCAGTGCACGTGCGCGACACCAACCCAGTATTCTGGCTGATCAGCCGTTGAGGATCTCTGAGACCTTGGCGCTGGCCTCTTCCGTCGCTTCTTCTACGGTGGAGCTACCTGAGAAGATCTTGACGAGCATGTCCGGCAGAACAGCGTCGGCCTCGACGTTGCCCCACAGGGGGCTTACAGGGGTGAAGGCAGAGACCTTGGCAGCATCGTCGGCAGACAACAGGAAGTCGTTGCCCTCGTGCCCGACGAACGCAGCCTCCTGGTTGGGGATGACCCCACCCTCCTTGGCGAGCATCGTCTGGGTCTCCGTGTTGGTCAGAATCTTGATCCATTCAACAGCAAGTCCCTGGGTGTCCCCCTTCGCGGAAACGGCAAGATCCGAACCACCGAAGAACGCCGGAGCGGTCTCATCAGCAGTAACTCCGGGCAGCGGGAAGACGCCCACCTTGTCGGCGAACTCCTCGTTGGCACCGACCACGGCACCGGGTGCCCACCAGGAGTCGAGGACCATGCCCACGTTGTCCTCTTGGAAGACCTCCCAGTTGGTGACCTCGTTGCCGTCTGCGGGTGCGGTGGAGTAGGTGTCGACGAGGCCCTTCAGGCGACTCAGACCTGCACGGGATTCCTCGGAGTCCAGTGCGCCCTTCCACTCATCGCCGTCCTTGACCGCGATATCGCCGCCTTCGGCCCAGATGAACGGAAGCGCTCCGTACCAGAACTTGCCCGGGAAGTAGAAGGATGAATAACCATCCGCCTTTGTGCCCTTGGTCTCGGCCAGCTTGGCTGCCACCTGGTCCAGCTCGTCGAGCGTCGTAGGAACCTCAACACCGGCTTCCTGGAAGTGATCCTTGTTGTACATCACGACGCGGACGCCGCCGTAGTAGGGGACGCCATAGCGCTCCTCATCCAGCTCACCGCTGGGGGCAAGACCGGGCAGCCAATCAGCTGACCCGAGGTCTTCGGCCACGTCGCTGAGGTCACTGAGCAAACCGGCATCCGCGAACTTCGCGGTCAACGAGTTCCCGATCTCCACCACGTCCGGCGTGGCTGAGCTGTTGAGAGAAGTGGTCAGTTTGTCCTGAACGCCCGCCCACTGCTGGAGTTCGACCTGCACGT
Source organism: Arachnia sp. (assembly GCA_052089385.1). Taxonomy (GTDB): domain Bacteria; phylum Actinomycetota; class Actinomycetes; order Propionibacteriales; family Propionibacteriaceae; genus Arachnia. Next base: position 21,337 of record JBQCZU010000031.1, on the reverse strand, counting down.
CCACATTCGGGTACGTCTCCTTGAACTGGGCGTTGACTGCGTCGACCACCGATTCGGGCTGACTACCGTCCATCAACCAGACGGTCAATGTTGCCTCGGCTTCCGCCGCAGGGGCAGTGAGATCGCCGGTGGCCGCACCGTCGCCGCCACAAGCACTCAGGAGCAGCGCGCTCGCAGCGAGTGTGGTGAGCAATCCTCGGATCTTCATGTTTGATGTCCCTCCATTGGGTCGAGTCACCGCCGAGCAGCTTTGCACCGACTGGTGAAGGCGACATTACACTACTTGCAAGACTGTTTCTAGTAAGACTCTTTTTATTTACTTGGCGCCACGGGGATCCTTCTCAGAAGGGCGGCACGGGCACCGTCAAGCGCTTCCAGACGAGCGCCCACCAGCGGCCCGTCGGTCCCCAAAGTCGAAAGCTCCACCCGCGGACGAATGGGAGCAATGCGCGAAGTTGCCATGGCGACTGCCTTGGGCAGATACGGGCCAGCCCCCAGCGAGGTCTCTCCGGTGAGCACCACGAGTGCTGGGTCAAGGATCGTCCCGATTGCCGCCACACCCAGACTGATCCGTTCCGCGAGTTCGGAGAGGAAGGGCGACCCCAAGCCATGGACGTGATCCTGCTCAGCTCCATGCTGACGTGCAAGCTCCGCGACCGCAGGCGCACCCACCAGCCTCTGAAAGGACCCCTGCTCAAAGTTGTCGACGCTCGCGGGCAAGGGCACACCCGGAACCGGCAGATACCCAATCTCCCCAGCGGCCCCACTGCTTCCGGAGCGGACCTTGCCATCAATGACGCATGCCATACCCACTCCGCGCCCCAACCACAGGACAACAAAGTCCTCCTGACCGTGTGCGACACCTTCACGGCACTCGGCGAGCGCCGCCAGGTGGATGTCATTTCCAAGGCGAACAGGGAAACCCAATTTTTGACCGAGCAGGCGCCGCAATTCCGGCGCCTGCGCAAGGTCATAGGAGAAGCTCAAGTCACCGCTGAGGGGATCAACGACGCCGGGCGTGGCCACCACGACTGAGTGAACAGGCCCCACCCCAGGTCCAGCTTGTGTCACCACAGCACGAGCAGCCGAAAGACAGGATGCAGCGATGTCCTCACTCAGGGGCTCCTCCACTGAGGCAAGCACCTCACCGGTCAGAGCACAGAGATCAGCCCTGACAGCATCCGGTAGGACCGCCATACCCAGCGCGACTCCAATACCTGGCGCCAGGACATACAAATCCGCTGCTGGCCCGCGCGAACCTGAACGGCTTCCGGTGCTGTGGATGAGCCCAAGGGCCTCGAGCCGGGCGAGTGCCTGTGAACTCGTAACCCGCGACAGCCCCGTGTGGGCGGCAAGCTCCGCCCGGGTCACTTCCCCAACCCTTAGGATGTGATTGAGGGCAGCGGAATCGTTCAACTCGCGCAGAAGACTCGGCACGCCAGGTTTGGATCTCGGCATCACTCACTCCGTTTCTCGTAGCTTTGTTTTGAGTAGCCTATGCCGTCAGAGCTCGGGCATCTGCCTTGCACCATTTGACACTCGCTTCATTCTTGATGATACTGATTCTCATGTACTTCAAGATTGCTTCCACCCTCGGTGCTGCTTCTCTACTGGTCCTCACCGGATGTGGAGTGTCCGAGACCGAAACGACCTCGGGCGAAGGCAATGACGACGGTCGCATCCAGGTTGCCGCCGCCTTCTACCCTTTGGAGTACGCGACCCAGATCGTGGGTGGCGACGCAATCGAAGTGACACCGCTCACCATTCCCGGCGTGGAAGCGCACGATGTCGAACTCACACCTCAGCAGGTGGCGGCCGTGGTGAACGCGGATCTCATCGTCTATCTCTCGGAGTTCCAACCGGCGATCGATGAGGCAGTCACACAGGCGGACCCTGCCAAGGTGATGGACGTTGCTGAATTCGCCGACCTCATGGCAGTGGACGACGAAGGTCATTTCATTGAAGACAGCCACTCCGAGGACGACCACGCCGAAGACAGCCACTCCGAGGACGACCACGCCGAAGAAGGCCACACCGAGGACGACCACGCCGAAGAAGGCCACGACCATGGTGATTATGATCCCCACTTCTGGTTGGATCCACTGCGATTGGCTGCCGTGACCGATGCCATCGCTGATCGTCTCGCAGACATGCTCCCGGAAGAGGCCGATTCATTCACTGCTGCGGCAGCATCTTCTCGCACTGAATTCACCGCTCTCGACGAGGAGTTCATGGAAGGCCTCCAGAACTGCGAGCGTCGCAGCCTGTTCACGTCGCATGCAGCATTCGGGTATCTGTCCGATCGCTATGACCTGGATCAGGTCTCCGTCGTGGGCATCAGCCCCAACGTCGAGCCATCCGGCGCGCGCATCGCTGAAGTCCAGGAACTGGCGCGTGAATACGACGCCACGACCATCTTCTTCGAGACCACGGCCTCCGACGCCGTCGCCGAATCGATCGCTGCAGACCTTGGTATGCAGACTGCCGTGCTCGATCCCGTGGCATCCCTGAACGCCCAATCCATTGGAGAGGACTATCTTGGGATCATGCGCGCCAACCTCGGCGCCATACAGGAGGCGAATGGATGTGGCTGAAGTACCGCTACTGGATGCACATCGCATCTATGTGTCGCTGGGGGGACTTCCCATTCTTCGCGACGTCAGCCTGCAAGTTGGCGCGGGTGAAGCCATCGCAATCCTTGGTGGCAACGGTTCCGGGAAGACGACGACCATTAGGGCTGTTCTGGGCCTGACTCCCTTCCAGGAGGGATCGGTCAAACTCTTCGGCACAGAGCTGTCCAATTTTCATGACTGGCATCGCGTCGGCTACGTACCGCAGCACTCAACCCTGAACGTCTCCAACGCCACGGTGAGGGAGATCGTCTCCTCGGGTCGCCTGTCGCACCGTAGGGTCTTTCAGTTTCTCAACCAGGAGGACCGCACACAGGTCACACGTGCTCTCGAACTGGTGGGTTTGGGTGACCGAGCCAGGTGGCCCTTCATCAATCTCTCCGGCGGACAGAAGCAACGGGTCCTGATCGCGCGCGCTCTTTCCGCGGAACCTGATCTCCTCATCATGGACGAACCCTTGGCGGGAGTGGACCTGCACAGCCAGGACGGACTTGCAGAACTACTCGGCACTCTCCGCGACGACGGTCTCGGTCTTGCCATTGTTTTGCATGAACAAGGACCGATGGCAGGTGTCCTTGATCGGTGGGTGACGCTGTGCGACGGGCGAATTGTGACCTCGGAGGTTCACGGCGCCACCGATTGCGCACCGTTCACGAGGGACTCCTCACCGCTCGGACTTCGTGACCCCTTTGCAGGGAGCCGGCGATGATGGATCTTCTGGCGCTGCCCTTCATGCAGCGCGCGCTCATCGCCGCATTGCTCAGTGGCCTCATCGCACCGGCGATTGGCATGTACATCGTTCAACGCAAACTGAGTTTGCTCGGCGATGGATTGGGCCACGTCGCCATCATGGGCGTCGGTTTGGCGTTTCTGACGGGGACCGCGCCGTTGCCCACCGCCGTCGTGGTGTGTGTGGTCGCCTCCGTCGCCGTGGAGCTTCTTCGCCAGCGGGGCAAGGCCACTGGTGACCTGGGCCTTGCCATTCTCTTCTACGGCGGCATTGCATCCGGCGTGATGATGGCCGGTATCGCAGGTCAGGGATCCGCCGGGCTTTCCGCTTACCTCTTCGGGTCGCTGACGTCGGTGAGTTCGACAGACCTGTGGGTGATAGCCATCTTCGGTGCCGTCATCCTCACCATCAGCATCGGCCTCTCCCCCCGACTGTTTGCAGTAGCCGTCGATGAGGACTACGCACGAGTACTTGGCATCAAGGTGCAGGTGCTCAACCTTCTCATCGTCGTGCTGGCCGCTGTGACCGTCACCATCTCCATGCGCACGGTCGGGCTGCTGCTCATCAGTGCGCTGATGGTGATCCCCGTGGCCACTTCGCAGCAACTGTTCGTGGGATTCAAAGGCGCATTCTTCGGTGCCATGGGCGTGGGAGTTGTGGCAGCTGCACTGGGGACGGTGGGATCGTTCTATCTGGACTCGGCGACTGGCGCCACCATCGTCGTCGCCTCCATTGGCCTGCTCGCCATCTCCTGGATGCTTGCAGGTCCCCTGAGGAAGCGCCGCAACTTCATCCCCTATGTGGAGGACCACCCAGGCACGTTCGACTATGAGCGGGCCGAGGATCACGACGACACGTTCGCTCACTCATCGGACGTGAGAACCATCCAACACGGTGACCACATCGATTACGTCCACGACGGCCATCGCCACGCACTTCACGAAGATCACTATGACGAGCACTAATACATCCAGAAACACTTGGCAGCGCACTGCGATCCGGGACTTTCTCGCCGGTATCGAAGAGTTCCGCACGGCCAGCCAAATCCACGAGGACCTCAAATTGCTTGGGGACCGCATAGGAATGGCCACCGTGTATCGCGCCCTGCAGGCGATGGTGGAGGCGGGCGAGGTGGACATGCTCCGCACCCCGGATGGGGAAGCAACGTACCGGAAGTGCTCCGATGGTCACCATCACCACCTGGTGTGTCGTCGCTGCGGGGTGGCAGAGGAGATCGCCGCCGAAGTCGTCGAGATCTGGGCCACCGAGGTGGCGCACAGGCACGGCTTCACCGATGTGGCCCATGAAGTCGAGCTCTACGGTCTCTGCGCCGCTTGCTCAACATCCTTCAATCATCCGCTTCCGAGTTAGCGCTGAAGGAAGGGCAACGACCGAAGTGCCCTGTCCAGGTGCCAGGTGGCATAGGCCGTCACAAGCCCGTGGCAGCGATTGATTGTCGGCTTCGATGTTGCGGCGACTTTGTCCCAGTCGCCGCTCATCAACGCTCCCAGGTGTTCCAGCGCCTCCTCGTCCACACGTGCCGAGGAGGGTGGGCGACAACGGGCGCACACGGTCCCGCCGCCCTGGGGTGAGAACCACAGGGCCGTCTCCCCCACCACCCCACAGTTGGAGCATTCGCCGAGAGTGACAGCCCACCCTGCGACGGCCAGCGAGCGCAGCAGGTAGGAATCGACGATGGCAGCCGCAGGCCGCAGGGGATCCCCGAGAGCCAACAGCGCGCCGAGCAGGAGCCGGTACTGCTGCAATGCCGGGGTTCGATCCTCCGCGACGAGCCGGTCAGCAGACTCGACGAGTACCTCGGCCGCTGTGAATCGGTCGTAGTCCATCCCGAGGAGTCCTGCATGAAGGGTTTCCACCTGAGTCACGACATCGAGTGCACCACGGCCCTCAGCGAACTGGATGTCAATATGGCTGAAGGGCTCCAACCGCGCGCCAAACTTGCTGCTCGTGCGGCGAACACCCCTTGCCACGGCCCGTACCTTGCCGTGCTGGCGCGTGAGGAGGCTGATGATGCGATCCGCTTCGCCCAATTGGTACGTGCGCAGCACAACGGCTTCGTCGCGATAGGTGGGCATGTCCTTCATCCTATTTCACCCCAGGAATCGCGATAGGTTGGAATGCGTGGCTGACTCCTATCGCGCTCCCACCCCGCACCCCAGCGGCACGCGCCCTCCGCTGATTCCTCGGGGCCGACTGCCCCAGCACGTCGCGATCGTGATGGATGGAAACGGCCGCTGGGCGAAACAGCGCGGGTTGAAACGGACCGAAGGCCACGCACGCGGGGAAGCATCTCTTCTCGAGGTCATCCATGGTGCGCTCGAGCTGGGCATCCCGTACCTGTCGGCCTATGCGTTCTCCACTGAGAACTGGAAACGCTCTCCGGACGAGGTCCGTTGGCTCATGGGGTTCAACCGCGACGTCATCCACCGTCGTCGGGATGAACTCAACGCGATGGGGGTTCGGATTCGCTGGGCTGGTAGGCGCCCCCGCCTGTGGGGCTCCGTCATCCGGGAACTGGAGGAGGCTGAGCGTCAGAGCGCCAGCAACACCAAACTCACCCTGCAATTCTGCGTGAACTACGGCGGCCGGGCTGAGATCGTCGACGCTGTGCGGGAGATCGCACGCCAGGCCAGGGCCGGCAAACTGGATCCCGAGCGCATCACCGAGGATCGCTTCCGCAAGTTTCTCGACGAACCCGAGATTCCGGACGTCGACCTTTTCGTGCGCAGTTCCGGCGAGCAGCGCACGTCAAATTTTCTGTTGTGGCAATCTGCCTACGCCGAGTTCATCTTCCTGAACAGGCTGTGGCCCGACTTCGACCGCCTGGACCTGTTCTCGGCCGTCGAGCAGTACTGCGACCGTGAACGCCGTTTCGGCAGCGCTTGAGGAGTTCCACCATGATCCCCACGTCCGTCCCCACCCTCACCGGCCCCCTCGTCAGACTGCGTCCTTGGGCGGAGACCGACGCACCTCTGATCAAATCCGTCGCATCCGATCCCTTCATTCCCCTGATCACCTCAGTACCTAAGAGTGGATCCGACAAGGACATCGCGGCCTACCTGTCCCGCCAGCACCAACGCACGAAGGACGGCACCGGTTTCTCATTCGCCATCGCGGACATTCGCAGCAAACAGGCCGTGGGAAACATTGGGTTGTGGACCCGTGACTTCGACCGGGGACGCCTGACCATCGGGTACTGGGTGGCCGAAGAGTTCCGGCATCGCGGCCATGCCCAGGATGCTTTGGCAACGCTGACGAAATGGGCAGTGACCCTGCAGGGTGTTGGCCGATTGCAGCTATTCGTCGAACCCTGGAATGAGGGTTCCTGGCGTCTTGCCGAAGCCTGCGGCTTCATGCGCGAAGGTTTGTTGCGTTCCTGGCAGACGGTGGGAGACCGGCGTCGCGACATGTGGGTGTACAGCCTCATTCCGGATCCTGAGGATCGCGCCTGATCCATTGCCCACGTCCAGAGTGCAGGTGACTGCGCGGACCACAGACGAGGATGCTGTGGGGCGTGTGGCACTGGGCACAGGTTTCTCCAGAAAATGACGACGGGCGGGCCGTGGGGCACACCATGCCCCACGGCCACCCGTCGCCATACGAGGCGAAACAAACAGTCGGCGTCGCTCAGTTAGTTCCGGACAGTGCGGTTCACCGCGCTGAGGATGGCACTCATGGACGCGCTGGTGATGCTTGGGTCCACGCCCACGCCCCACAGCACGACGGCGTCGTCACCTTCGCCCACTTGGCACTCCACGTAGGCAGCGGCTTTTGCGTCTCCACCGGATTCGAGTGCGTGCTCGCTGTAGTCCAGCACCGTCACCTTGACACCGGTGGCCCCCAGTGCGTCAACGAACGCCGACACGGGCCCGTTGCCCTCCCCGGACACCTCAATATTGTTGCCATCCGGATCGTTGACCACGGCGTTGATGGTGAAGTGACCGTTTTGCGAGGAGGATCCGGCCGAGGTCAGTGCCCAGGCACCCTCGGTCAGGTATTCACGGGTGAAGATCTCGAAGATCTGATGCGAGCTGACCTCACCACCGGCGGAGTCCGTGTGCTCCTGCACAACCCGACTGAACTCCATCTGCAGGCGACGGGGCAGTTCCATCTTCGACTCGGACTTCATCAGGTAGGCCATCCCGCCCTTGCCGGACTGGGAATTGACCCGGATGACTGCCTCGTAGGACCGGCCTACGTCCAGGGGGTCGATCGGCAGGTAGGGCGCCTCCCATTCGAGATCGGCGACCGTCTTGCCCTGCTCTGCCGCGACGTGTTCCAGGTACTCCAGACCCTTTTTGATGGCGTCCTGGTGCGATCCGGAAAAGGCCGTGTACACCAGATCGCCAGCGTAGGGATGGCGGGGGTGCACGGGCAGGCCGGTGCAGTACTCGACGGTGCGTCGGACGTGGTCGATGTCCGAGAAATCCAGCTCCGGATCGATTCCCTGGGTGTAGAGATTCAGCGCCAACGTGACCAGGTCAACGTTGCCGGTGCGTTCACCATGGCCGAACAGACAGCCCTCGACTCGATCCGCGCCTGCCATCTGTCCCAACTCGGTGGCGGCTGCGGCGGTACCTCGGTCATTGTGCGGGTGGAGAGAGACGGCAACGTTCTCCCGACTCTTGACGTTGCGGCAGAAGTACTCAATCTGGTCCGCATAGGTGTTGGGGGTGGAGCGTTCCACCGTGGCTGGCAGGTTCAGGATGATCTCGCGCTCGGCACTGGGCTGCCACACATCGATCACGGCGTTGCAGACTTCGACGGCGAAGTCGGTGGGCGTCTGGGTGAAGATCTCCGGGGAGTACTGATATCCAAATTCGACGTCGCGCAGATACTTGTCGGCATACTTCATGACCATTGCGGTACCGCGGGTGGCCATGTCGATGCACTGCTTCTCGTCGATGTTGAACACCACCCGGCGGAACAGCTCAGCCGTGGCGTTGTACATGTGAATGTTGGCGCGGTGCGCACCCACCAGCGATTCCGCAGTTCGGCTGATCAGGTCCTCGCGAGCCTGCGTCAGGACGGAGATGGTGACGTCGTCGGGTACGTGCCCGCCCTCGATCAGCTTGCGCACGAAATCAAAGTCCGTCAGCGACGCCGACGGGAAACCGATTTCAATTTCCTTGTAGCCCAGGTTCACCAGCATCTCGAACATCCGCATCTTGCGGGCGGACGTCATCGGGTCAATCAGTGCCTGGTTGCCGTCACGCAGATCGGTGGACAGCCAACGCGGCGCCTTGGTGATCTTCTGGTCGGGCCAGGTGCGATCCGGTACCTGAACGGGTTCGAAGGCGCGGTAACGACCGACTGGCATGGGGGTGGCCTGCTGAACAGGCTTCTGCTGAACGCGGGTGGTGAACTGATTCATGATGATGCTTCCTCGGCTGGGATAGTCATTGTCGCCAGACACGGCACATCCCCGCAGCGAGGAGGCTGGCAGTTCAGGACTGGGCCTCGCTGCGGCGACGGAGAAGCAGAACTCGCGATGCCACGTCTGGAGCCTAACCTCCGCAACCATCCTCGGCAAGCATGTCCACGAACGCATGTCCACGAATTTCCTACCCTGCGTGAAATTTTCCACAACAGCCTGCGTGCAGACACTCATGGCGGGATGGTTCATGAGAGGCGATACCTGCGCACCGCGGCATGGCATCGAAGGCGCCTCAGTTTTCAGTCGGGGCCACATTCACCACTTGAACCTCCGCAATCCGGACGTCTCCGGAGCGTGTGAGATCCATCTCGATCGTCCCTGAACTCCCGATCCCCGACCACTCTATATTCCAAAAAGTGGTTGCTGCGATGGTGTATTCCCCGTCACGGACGTAGACGTACCCACAATCCGGCGACGGTTCATTGCGGCTCAAGGATTCATGCCATGGCGTGCCCTGATCACATGTGACCGTGTCACCGTTGCCCATGTCCCACACCACTTCGGAAACGCTCGCTGTGGCGGTGACGGTGTATCCAGCTTCTGAAGCGGAGCGCGTGATGGGCCCCCATGTGTTCTCGCCCGCACTTTCCACCCACAACCATGCATTCCAGCCGACATAGCCCAAATGGTCTGGCGCGTTCTGGGTGGTCAGTGGAAAAGTGCCCAGTTCGATGGGGCTCAGATCCATTGTTTCCACAGCCATCTGCGCGAGTCGTGCCGGGTCCGGGATGGCTGCCGCAGCAGCCTCAGCAGATGCCTGCCAGTAGAGGGCGGCGACATTTCCCGCCGACGTGCAGCGCATCACCACACCGTCGGTGTTGCCGGCCCAGACCGGGTCCGTGAGCGGCGGAACAGGCGTCTCAGCACGGACGTAACACATCCGACCGGCATGCCAGG
>JBQCZU010000031.1:2645-11522 GCA_052089385.1 Arachnia sp. | reverse complement strand
AGCCTGAAGAACTCCAGGACGGTGTCAACCGCTGCGGACTGATCCTCGTTCCACGACGGCGAGGGACTCGGTTCCGGTAAGGAACTGGCGGGCGTGGACGTTGCCTCGCTTGGGGGCGAGCCGGCCGGAGACGGGACGGATGACACGACCGTCGGTTCGGGCGTCGGCACGGGTTCTTCACCCGGCGAACACCCGGCAAGTCCCGTCGCCATCAAGAGTGCACCCAATGCGGGCACGGAAACGTGTTGTCGCAACGGTGTCATCGTGGGCCCCCTTTGGCCGGCATATTGCCGAAGGGACCACAGTAATCTCATCTTCAGCTAATGCGACAGCGAATCAGACTTTTCCACAGGAGCAGCCCCATCTCTTGCTCCCCCACGTCCGAATGTGAAGCGCTGAAGCGTTCATCAGCGTGTTGCAGCCATCCGGTCAGGACTGGGCGCCGACGGCGATGGCCAGTTGCCTCTTCACAACCGATGCCCGGGTTCGGCATGAGGGTCCCCTCAGGAGACGTATGCCTCGGCTTACCAGTGTGGAACTCTTGTGGACACGCAATCCACGAACACACATTGGGTGCCAGTGAATTCCGCGGTAGGGCAACTCCCCGGTCAGAAGCCCAAGCGGTTCAGGTGCTTGGAGTCGCGCTGCCATTCCTTGAGTACCTTGACGTGCAGATGCAGGTGCACAGGAGTTCCCAGGAGACGATTGATCTGGAGCCGGGCGTCGGTGCCAATCTCCTTGAGTCGCGAGCCCTTGTGACCAATCACGATGCCCTTTTGAGAATCGCGCTCCACCACCAGGGTCGCGAAAATGTCAAGAAGAGGTTTGCCTTCGGGACGATCCGCTCGCGGGATCATCTCGTCGATCATCACAGCAATGGAGTGGGGCAGTTCATCGCGAACACCTTCCAGTGCCGCCTCGCGAATGAGCTCTCCGATCAGTGTCTCTTCAGGCTCGTCAGTGATCTCACCATCCGGGTAGTACTTCGGTCCCTCGGGCAGGAGCTTCATGAGCACGTCGGCGACAACATCCACCTGATCATCGGCGGCCGCCGAGCAGGGAACGACGTCTGCCCATTGGATGCCAAGCTCCTCCCCCAGCTTCCCCACATCGACAAGGTGGGACAGTACTCGGTCTTTGGAGACAAGGTCAGTCTTCGTGGCCACAGCCATGACCTTGGGCTTGTTGCGGAGCTCAGCGATCTGGGCTGCGATGTAGCGGTCACCTGGCCCAATCCGTTGATCGCATGGCAGACAGATCCCCACGACGTCCACCTCGGACCAGGTCTCCCGCACAACATCATTGAGGCGCTCGCCAAGCAGTGTCCGGGGGCGGTGGAGTCCCGGGGTATCGATGAGGATGAGTTGGCCGTCGTCCCGAGTCACGATGCCGCGCACAGCATGTCGTGTCGTTTGTGGCTTGCTCGAGGCAATCGCGATCTTTCGTCCCACAAGCGCATTCGTGAGCGTGGATTTGCCTGCGTTGGGTCGGCCAACAAAGCATGCGAACCCTGATCGGTGGTTGGTTTCAGTCATCGTGGTGCTCCTCATCGTCAGGGTTCGACACTTGGCGCACGAGCACCGTGCCAATCTGGTGTCGTCGGCCAACGGCCTTGTCTGCAGTCATCTCTATACCCTCATACGTGACCTGCGAGCCAGGGATGGGTACAACGTTCAGTAGTTTTGCCATGAGACCGCCCACGGTCTCAACGTCCTCATCGTCGAGTTCGACGTCGAAAAGATCGCCCAATTCGTCCACCTGAAGTCGTGAGGAGATTCGGTAGAGCCCGGTTTCCAGTTCCACCACGGGCTCGGTCTCATGATCGTATTCATCCACGATCTCGCCAACGATCTCTTCAATGATGTCCTCGATGGTTGCAAGACCTGCGGTTCCTCCGAACTCGTCCACAACCACCACGACGTGGGAGTGGCGCAGCTGCATGTCCCGCATGAGTTCCGAAGCGGGCTTCGAGTCAGGCACGAAAGTGGCAGGGCGCATCAGATCCCCCACAGTCTCCAGCCGCTCGGCATCCGGAAAATCGAAGATTCGCTTGGCAACATCCTTGAGGTAGACCATGCCCAGCACGTCGTCGACGCCATCGCCCACAACCGGGATCCGTGAGAAGCCGGAGCGCAGAGCCAGTGACAGAAGCTGGCGCAGCGTCTTGTCACGATGGGTGAACACCATGTCCGGCCGAGGCACCATGACTTCCTTGACCAGGGTGTCACCCAGTTCAAACACGGAATGGATCATTTTGGATTCGCGGGCCTCGATGACGTCGGCGGCCTGTGCGATATCCACCAGATCTCTCAGTTCTGCCTCCGAGGCGAATGGTCCGTCAGCGAACCCCTTTCCTGGAGTGATGGCGTTGCCGAGCAGCACCATGAGCTGAGAAACCGAGCCGAATACCGTGGTCAGCAAAGACACCAGGGGAGCAAAGGTCCGCATGAACCCTTCTGGATGCTGACGGCCCAATGTTCGTGGAGCGACTCCCCAGAGTATGAACGCCACGAGAAAGATGATCCCGATCGAGGTGCCCATTTGTCCCCAGCGGGATTCGAAAGTATTGAACATTACCCGTGCCACGGTGATGGCCGCGGTCACTTCACACAGCATGCGCACAAACATCACAGAGTTGATGGAGGGCGCCGGGTCCTGCGCGATCAGCTTGATGCGTTCTGCGGCACGGCTCTCGTCGTCGACGAACATGCTGTCGGCGCGAGACTTGGAGATGAGGGACAACGCCGTTTCGGTGGCGGCCAACAGGCTTGCAACGAGTGCAATGGCCAACGCTGCGGCCAACTCAATCCATTGGGACTGGGTCATGTGGTGGGGATCAACTCAGATCAAGGGAGGTGGGCAATATGAAACCTCAGTGTAGCGAGCCGGACCCGCAAGTGATGCATCATGCAGCACGGGCCGCAACCGTGAGGTCGCGGCCCGTGCTGAGAGCGTCGGGTCAGTTGAACGACAACATGTTGTTCAGGACCCATTGCTCCTGACCGCGGAATGTGGTGGCACCCGGTGAGGTGGACACGTAGACCGTGGTCCTGATGAAACTGCGGCAACCATCCCGGCCGGTCAACGGAGTGCCGCACTCGGTCCTCCAATTTCGGCCATCTGTGGAGGTCCATGCGTTGGTGTAGGCGAGCTTGTTGCCCTTCCAAGTCTCCCTGTTCATGGGGAGGTAGGTCAGGTTGTTGAACACCCAACCCTTGACCCACTGCTGCTTGCCGTTGACCGTCTTGACCTGGGAGGCCCAGATGTCCGTGCGGCAACGAGTCGTCGCAGAGTACGGCTCGCATGTGGTGAACCAGTCACGGCCGTTCACCCTGTGGAAGCCCGGATCGGTGTAGAGGTTCACCGGTCTGGGCGTCGTCGTGACCGTGGGTGTGGGCGACACCGTGGGTGTGGCCGTCACCGTGGGTGTGGCCGACACCGTGGGCGTGGGCGTGGGCGTCGGCGTGGGCGTTGGCGTCGGCGTCGGCGTCGGCGCCACGTCATCGGGGACCGCGACCCTGACTCGAATCTCAGCGGCGGAAACGTACTTGTCGAGACCTTCAACTCCGTAGCTGGACACCGTGCGCAGCGTCAGGAATTTGTAGCTGCCGTCCAGCGGTACGGTCTGTGTATCAGAGGTGTCGGTAAAGTCACCTTCGGCCACCTTCGCGAGACTGTCAGCGCTGTCACCGCCCCAGATTTCATACCCATTGATTCGGCCATTGTTGCCGCCCGTGGGACGGGGAACGTATTCGAACTTGACCACGTCAATGGGCTCGTCACCGAGCAGCATCTCCACATCGACTGGCATGGTGACCGCCTGGCCCCACGTCGTGTGCCAGATCGTCTCAACATCCCCATCGAACGCATTCTCAATCCCGTACCCTGGCTGGGACGGTGGCGTGTTGAGAACTGTGACATCGAGGACCTCGGTGGGGTTCTGACCATCCAGAAGCTCCACCGTGAGGCTTGCCGTTCCGGAGGCGCTACCTTCACCCACGATTGCCGTGGCAGCGACGCTGGCGGTACCCGGATCAGCGGTGTCCGGCACGATGACCGTCGCGGTGAATGTCGCGGAGTCATCACTTTCGAGGGTCACCGGGGCGGCTGATCCGAACTCCCAGCCCACTGGGCCAGTGACTGCGGGCGTGAAGATGAGGGACTCAACTCCGACGTTGGCTGCCGTGAAGGTCACCGTGTTCTCGCCACGGTTGACGACCTGGTCCTCTGCAGTGATCGAGATCGGAGCCACGTCCAGCCAGTCCAACGAGATGTTCGTGTACCGGATCTGAGTGTTGGCACCCTCGAATAGGAGGCCATAGCGCCCCTCTTCGTTGAGCGGCGTCAACGTCGAATAGGACATGGAACCCGGCTGGAACTGCTTGGAGCCGGACCAGGTTTCGCCATCATCGTAGGAAATGCGGATGGTGCCGTTTGTGCGGCCACTCTGGGTCGCCGAGTTCGAGAACAGCAGCACCTTGGCCTTGGCGCTGTTCATCGGCGCTTCGGGGTAGGCACGGATGATCGACGCATTGTTGCGAGGATCAGGCAGTTCCGGATCGGAGGTGACCTCGCCGTAGTTGATTCCGCCGTCGGACGAGTAAGCAATCTTGCGCAGCGTTGACCCCGAAGAGGGACGCGAGTTCAGCATGACGGTGCCGTCTGAGAGCTCGACGACCTTGTTCTCATCCATGCCACCGTTGCCAACCGGAATACCCGCCTGCCACGTGACACCATGGTCGTCGGAGTAGACGGACACGGCCTGGTAGCCATTGCCTTCAGCAGCCGAGTTGCGGATGGTGAACTGCTGGATCAAACGACCCGCGTTGTCGCCGTAGCGAAGTTGGATACCCTCACCCGAAGCAGCGAATCGGCTGTTCCACGTCGGTGCGTTGGTGATGTCCTCCGTGATGACCTCCGGCGTGCTCCACGTCAGTCCGTCGTCCGTGGACTTGGTGACGGCAGCGTGGACGACCTGACGGTTGTTCTCATCGGTACCGGGCTGGGAACCTTGGAAGCCCTGATCGAAGGACTTCACGAAGAAGTTGAAGATGTCACCGGTTTCGCGATCCACCACATAGGACGGATCGGAGTAACCGTACTTCTCGGCGGCGGGCGTACGCACACCTGACGCGATGGTTGTCACATCACCCCAGGTCTTGCCGCCATCGGTGGAGCGGCGCTGGATGATGTCGTTGACCTGCGGCGCATCGGCGCAGCTTCCGGGGCGGCCGTCCCATGAAGCGAGGATGTCTCCATTTCCTGCTGTCGTCAGCGCAGGGATGCGGTGGCAGGTGTAGCCAAAGTCTCCGGCGCTGGCCAGTGCGATGTATTCGCCGTCTTCGCGGGGCTCATCGCTGGGCTCGGCGATCGTGATGACCGGGAGGCTACGGGTGATGCCCGCCTGCAGGACGTTCTCACCCTCGCGGTCACTCGTGGCGTCGAAAGTCACGGTTGGCGTGAAACTGCCCGCCTCAGAATCCGAGTTCTGCACTGTGTAATTCGCGGAGGTACACGTGAACCCGGTCGCGCTCAGGTTCGCATAGCGGCAATTGGGGGTACCGGACGGCAGGACATTGTTCAGGTTGGTCGCCCGCGGGAAGGCCGTGAGCGTCTGATCCGACAGGTTCCTGTAGAAGATGTCGAAGGTCAGCGTGTCACCGGGACGGACGGTCTCTCGGGTGTCGGTGCGCGTCAGCACCACCTCCAGCAGATCCTCGGTCGACGAGGAGACCACGGGCACGGTGCCGCTGATGGTCGTCACCAAGGGGGGCACGTCAGCGGGTTCCCCATCCGCACCAACGGGCGTTTCGGTGAAGGTGAGCGAGTAGTTGGCCTCACCTGCATCGGCATCAGCCTCCGTGATCGTGTACGTCAAAGCTGGGTATGTCGACGCCGGTGTGCGGGAGCAGTCGTATTTGCCGCCCGTGCCACCGGGAAAATTGTCCCAGTTGCAGCTGGAGGCGTTGCTCAGCGAGTCCGAGGTCCCGACGATGTCTCGTCTTGGAGCGCCAGCATTGGACTCCATACGAAAGCGGACCGTCACGACGTCGCCGACGTTGTACTCCGCCTTTTCCGGCGAGACGGATGTGATCCGAATTTGTCCATTCTCTGTGGGAACCCACTCGCCCACCTCAGCCGCGCGAGCAGTCTGCCCCACGGGCATGACGAACGCGATCGTGGCAACGAGAGTGGTGAGTAGCGCCAATATGCGGGATCTGCGCCATGCTGATCTCATAAGTAGTCCTCCAGTAGAGCCCAACACCGGCGTTGGACAGCCTGCTCAGACTATGGACGACACGTCAGACGTCTGTCAACCATTCTTCCCAAGGTGAACAGTTTGATGGATACCCATGGGCGAATGCCCGTCAGACGACGTCCCAGATCAGACGGTGGAGCGCCCGGCCCGAGCTATTTCCCAGGCCGCGATGATCTTGTCGTTCAAACCGAACATCACTGCCTTCTCGTCAGGTTCGGCGTGATCATGCCCCAGCAGGTGAAGCAGACCGTGGATCAGGAGATACTCCGCCTCCGCATCCGGCTCCCGGCCATTCTCTGAAGCCTGACGAGCTGTGACCTGTGGGCAGAGCACGATATCCCCCAGCATTCCCATGGGTGGCTCCTCGTCATCACGCGGTGACTGGAGTTCGTCCATGGGGAAACTCATGACGTCGGTCGGCCCCGGCAGGTTCATGAAGCGCTGGTGGTAGTCGGCCATCGTGGTTTCATCCACCAGCAGGATGGACAGGTCGGCGAGAGGATGGATCCTCAGCCGGCCCATCGCAAAGCGCGCCAGGGCAACGAGTCCGAGCTGGTCCGCTTCCACTCCAGATTCATTGTTGACGTCGATCATGACCTTGGCCCTCGGCTGTTCTCAACGTTTCGCTCATTCAACGTGTCGTACTTGCCGTAGGCCTCGACGATCTGTCCCACCAACTGGTGACGAACAACATCACGGGCCGTGAGGGTGATGAAAGAGATGTCATCGATTCCGTCCAGAATGCCCTGAACGACGCGCAGCCCGCTGCGCACACCGCCGGGCAGATCAACTTGGGTGATGTCGCCTGTGACCACCACTTTGGATCCGAAACCGAGACGGGTGAGGAACATTTTCATCTGCTCGGCGGACGTGTTCTGAGCCTCGTCGAGAATGATGAAAGCGTCATTCAGCGTGCGGCCGCGCATGTAGGCCAAAGGCGCCACCTCGATGATGCCGGAGGCGAGCAGCTTCGGGACAGCTTCAGCTTCAACCATGTCGTGCAGTGCATCGTAGAGAGGACGAACATACGGGTCGATCTTGTCGCTGAGGGTGCCGGGCAGAAAGCCCAGCTTCTCCCCAGCTTCGATCGCCGGACGGGTCAGGATGATGCGGCTGACCTCTTTGTTCTGAAGTGCCTGCACTGCCTTGGCCATGGCCAGATACGTCTTGCCGGTTCCGGCCGGACCAATGCCGAAGACAATCGTGTGCGCGTCAATGGCATCCACATATCGCTTCTGGTTGAGCGTCTTGGGCCGCACAGTCCTGCCCCGTGCCGAGACGATGTCCGCCGTCAGGATGTCGCTGGGCCGCACAACACTCTCCGCGGACATCCCCACGACTCGCTCCACCGTTTCGGCGGTGAGTCCCTGGCCCGTGCGGATGATCGTGACCAATTCAGTAATGACCTCGGCAGCTGCCGACACGTCGGAGGTGTTTCCCGTGAGAGTGATGAAGTGGCCCCGGACGTGGAGATCCGCTTCCAGTGCCTCTTCAAGGATCCGAAGATAATCATCTCGCGGACCCAACAGCTTTACCATGTCGATGGAGGCGGGCACCTCGAGAACGCGAGTGCCGTCGGCCAGGTCCAGTGCAGTCTTGGAAGTCAGTGTCTCTTCGCCTTCTCGTGGTCGCAGGCACGCCTCTCGCACCCACGGATGTGGGGCAAGTCTAGTGCGCCCATCGACTGCCCGATGGGCGCACTGACTTGGTCCTTCAAGAAACCCTGTACTCAGGAATCGAGGTCGTCCGCGTCGTCTTCATTGATGATGTGCATCGCTGCTTCTTCTGCGCTCGCAGCACCACCGCTGAACCCGACGTCGCTGCCGAGCGTTGCCTCGCCGCCTGGACCCTGCACCTGCATGAGACGGCCCGCTCGTTCGCCGCCGACCTCCCTGTCCTCTTTGGAGGCGTTCCAGTCGCGGTCCTGCACCTTCTTCTCAGGCTGCTCCTGCTTGATGCGCTGGTTGATGGTCTCGCCCTGGCGCATCTCGGCCGGGGTGTTGCCGAAGCCCTGTGCGGCGGACCACTGCTCAGGAGCTGTGTAGCCCTCGTCGAGAACGTCATCGACGCCACGATGCACCAAGGAATCGGATTCTTGGAGCTGATCAAGCTGTTCAGACTCTGCAGGTACAGGGCTGTCGAAGTCGGCCGTATCGGACACTCCGTCGGGGATCTCAGTCATGACCCCATCTTGCCACTTGCTCCAGCCCGCTACCGGGGTTGTGGTGCGAGTCCGAAAAGTGGGGATCATCCCGGTTCAGGCATAGGATTCCGACGGTGACCACGCCTGCTGCCGAACCCGCCCGCGGACCCTCGTATGCCCGCACAACCCGCGGAAACTTCGATATCATCGTTGCGCTGTTCTGCTCGCTGCTGCTGATCTCGAACGTGGCTGCCGTGAAACTCATCGCAATCGGCCCCGACGTCAAAATATTCGGCTTCCCGGTTCTGCCGCTCATCACCGATGGTGGCGCCATTTTGTTCCCACTCACATACATCGCTGGCGACGTCCTGGCAGAGGTCTATGGCTTCCGGGGAGCACGTCGCGCGATCTTCATTGGCTTTGGTGTGTCTGTTCTGGCCGCCCTGACCTTCCTTCTCGTGGGTATCGCGCCCCC
>JBQCZU010000031.1:0-2545 GCA_052089385.1 Arachnia sp. | reverse complement strand
GGGACACTGCTCAACTACATCTTGGTGGGCTACGTGTACAAAGTTTCGGTGGAAGTACTGCTGCTCCCAGTGACCTACCGCGTCATCTCGCTGGTGAAGAAACACGAACCCAGCCTGTTGATCCACTGAATTCTTTCCGCTCGCTCCGCCGAAGGGTCACACGCCGCGGCGAGAGGCGTAGAAGCGTCCCAGGAATTCTTCACGGAAAGCCTCGAAATCACCGTTCTTGATCGAGTCACGGATGTTGTCGACCAATCGCACCGTGAAGCGTTCGTTGTGGATCGTCGCCAGCGTCGAGGAGAGGATCTCCTTGGCCTTGAACAAATGGTGCAGATAGGCGCGTGTGTAGTGAAGGCAGGTGTAGCAGTCACAACCATCCTCAAGCGGCACGAAGGCTCGACGGGAAGCCGCTGTGTTGATGTTGTAGCGGCCATCAGCGGTGTAGATGGCCGCGTTGCGCGCCACCCGTGACGGATTGACACAATCGAAAGTGTCCGCTCCCGCGGCGACGGCAGCAAACAGATCATCCGGCTCGGAGATCCCCAAAAGGTGCCGGGGCTTGTTCTCAGGCAGTTCATCTGACATCCAGCCGATGATCGTGCCGAGGTTCTGCTTCTCCAGCGCTCCCCCCAGACCGAAGCCGTCAAACGACCGACCATCCACTTCCAGCTCGGCAAGGCCTTTGGCGGCATGACGACGAAGGTCTTCGTACTGCGCACCCTGAATGACCCCGAACAACGCTTGGTACGGCATCTCCGTCCGCTCCAGCGTGAGCCGTTGGTGCTCGGCGAGACAGCGAATGGCCCAAGCGTGGGTGCGCTCGACGGAACTCTCCTGATACGGCCTGGTGTTCATGAGCGTGGTCAACTCGTCGAAGGCGAACATGATGTCGGCACCCAGGCGGTGCTGGATCTGCAGGGAGATTTCCGGGGTGAAGCGGTGCTTGTCCCCGTTCAGATGGCTTGTGAACGTCACGCCATCATCGTCAACGTGAGCCATGCGGGTCTTGCCTTCGGCGATAACGTCGTCATCGCCCAAACCATTGGTGTCCATCGCGAGGACCTTTTTGAAGCCGGAGCCGAGGCTCATCACCTGAAACCCACCGGAGTCGGTGAACGTGGGACCCCTCCAATTCATGAAGGAGCCCAGCCCACCTGCTTCCTCGACGATGTCAGATCCGGGTTGGAGGTAGAGGTGATAGGCGTTCGCCAGCACGGCTTGCGCACCGAGGTCTGTCAACGCCTCGGGCACCACGGCCTTCACCGTCGCCTTCGTTCCCACCACGACGAACGCGGGGGTCTCGATAACGCCATGCGGCGTGGTGATGGTGCCTGTACGGCCGTGACCGTCCAGGCGCGCACCCACCTCGAATCCGAAGGAACTCCCTGCGTCGCTCTGCCTTCCGCCTGTCAGCCCTTCACTCATCCGGAGAAGGTCTCCTTGAGCCAGCCGAACACGCCCTTGCCCCCGCCGCGGTGGACGTCAGCCTCGGAGTGCGTCTCATCGCGCTCGTCAGCAAATTCGCGGAGAATTTCGCGCTGTCGCTCATCGAGCCTGGTGGGCGTTTGCACCAGGAAAGTGATGCCAAGTTCTCCGCGGCCACCTCCACGCAGTTTGTGGACGCCACGACCCTTCAGACCAATGCGAGTTCCGGACTGGGTTCCGGCCGGAACGTCGACGGCCACCGACCGATCTTCCGGGTCCGATCCATCCCATTCATCTTCAAGAGTCGTGATGTTGACCGTGGTGCCAAGAGCGGCGGCCGTCATCGGGACCTTGACCACCATCTCGAGGTTGTCGCCGTCCCGACGGAAGGTGCTGTGCTCGGCCACATGCAGTTCGACGTACAGGTCACCCGCGGGTCCGCCACCGGGCCCCACTTCG
The DNA here is from genome assembly GCA_052089385.1 of Arachnia sp. Lineage (GTDB taxonomy): Bacteria > Actinomycetota > Actinomycetes > Propionibacteriales > Propionibacteriaceae > Arachnia. Next base: position 661 of record JBQCZU010000031.1, on the reverse strand, counting down.
CCCTGTCCTTCAAGATGAATCCGGATTCCTGTGGAAACACCCGCGGGAATCCGTACCGAGATGGTGCGGGCGGAGCGCACGCGTCCTTCGCCGGAGCACTCCCCACAGGGGCGCGGGATCACGGTGCCGTAGCCACGACAGTTCGGGCATGGCTGCGAGGTGCGGATATCACCTATGAAGCTGCGCTGGATCTGCGAGACGTCGCCCTGTCCGTTGCAGGTTGAGCAGGTCACCGGCTCTGAACCGGGTTCACCGCCATGGCCCTGACACTTCGGGCAGACGACGGCTGTATCCACCTTGATGGGCTTGGTGGTGCCAAACACTGCTTCGTGCAGAGGAAGCTGCACACGAACCAGAGCATCCTGGCCCTGTCGTACGCGGGAGCGGGGGCCGCGGCCACCCTGCGCGCCGAACATGGCGTCGACCAGGTTGGAGAAATCAAAGTTTCCGGAGAAGCCGCTCCCACCGAAGCCGGAGAATCCGCCGCCCTGCTGGCTGCTCAGGGGATCACCGCCGCGGTCGAAAATGGCCCGCTTGTTGGAGTCACTGAGCACTTCGTAGGCCTCGTTCAGTTCCTTGAACTGATCGGCTGCGTCGTCACCGGGAGCGACGTCGGGATGCACCTTCATCGCTCGACGACGGTAAGCCTTCTTGATTTGCT
>JBQCZU010000030.1:0-32565 GCA_052089385.1 Arachnia sp. | reverse complement strand
GAATTGACGTCATCCATGTAGGTCGGGACTGCCCACGTCAGCCTGGCATTGTCGTAAAAAGTTCCGAGGTCTTCCAGGTCATCGCCGTACTTCTCCATGTAGGAGGCGTGCGTGACTTCTGGCCATGCCGACGTATAGATGGAGACATCACCTGTGGTGGCTGCTTGGTACACAAGCGCCGCTTCGCCGACGCTCTCCATCTCGACGTCATAGCCGATCTCTCTCAGCTGGTTCTCCAGCAACCACGCGGTGCTCAAGCCGTCGGTCCAGGCGGGGACGTATCCGAGCGTGATCGTGCCCATCCCCCCTTGGGCATCATCCTCCGCACCGCCGCTTCCGGAGGTGGCGTCCTCGCTGCCACACGCGGTCAATGCCAACGCGAGGGCCGCTGCACTCAGTCCTGCACCCATCTTCTTCGAAACCTTCATCATTCACCTTTCCCATGGTGGCCTGCCGATTGTTCTCCCGAGCATGCGCGAAAGGACCCCGCCGACCGGCGGGGCCCTTCATCATGCGTTGGTTCAGCTCTGGCTCGCGGGGAGCTCGGGGAGAACGTCCGGGTTCGCCTCGATCCACGCGGATACTGCTTCCGCTTCATTGCCATCGCCGTACTCGTTCACGACCATGTCCTCGAGCGAGCCGTACTGGTCGTCATCCAGCTTCAGCTGGCCGATCCATTCGGCCGCCTCCGGGAAGTCCTCGGAGAAGGTGCTGGTCCCGAGGAAGTGCAGGCCCTCGGAGTCCCCGAGCGCTCCCATGGGATCCTCGAGATCCTTCACGGGGAACGAGGCGTTGGCCCAGAACGGACGCCACAGCGTCACGACGATCGGCTCCTCGGAGTCGGTGGCGTTCTTCAGCTCGGCGAGCATGGCCGTGGTGGAGGACGTGACAAGTTCGTACTCGTCCCCCAGTTCGTAGGCGGGAAGAACGCTGTCCTGGCTGGCCTCGGTGAGCCCGGCACTCGGTTCAATGCCGATGATCTGGCCATTGAACGTATCGGCCATGCCCTTGAGGTCTTCGATGGAGTTGACGTCGTCCATGTAGGTGGGGACTGCCCACGTCAGTTTGGCGTTGTCGTAGTAGGTACCAACATCCTCGATGTCGTCGCCGTACTCCTCCATGTAGGAGGCGTGCGTGACCTCAGGCCACGCGGAGGGGTACATGTCGACGTCGCTGCTGCTGATGGCCTGGTACAGGAGTGCTGCCTCGCCCACAGTTTCCATCTCGACGGTGTAGCCCATTTCCTCCAACTGGTTCTCCAGCAGGTAGGCGGTGCTCAGGCCATCGGTCCATGCAGGAAGGAAGCCGAGCGTGATGGTCCCCAGGTCTTGCGCTGCGGTGTCATCCGCGGCCTCCCCTGTGGTGGTGTCGTCGGTGCCGCAAGCGGCCAATGTCAGTCCCAGGGCTGCGGCGCTCAGTGCGGCGCCGATGCGTGTGGAAGTCTTCATAGATTCTGCCTTTCCTTTGGGTGCCGCCCGGTTGGCGGCTCTTACAGGTGACGACTTCGATAGCTGTTGGAGTCGCCGATCGTGAAGTGTGTGTGGCTCAGGCGGCCGTGGTGGTCCTGGAACGAGCCTTCTTGGCCAGGGCAAGCAATGAGGTGTTGCTGCGTGCCTTCCTGTCACCGAGTGCCCCGGTGAAGCGATCCAGGAAGATCGCGAGGAAGACCACGGACAGCCCGGCTTCAACGCCCTTGGCGAGGTTCAGCGTTGCGATCGAGGAGACGACCTCCTTGCCGAGACCATCAGCGCCCACAATGCCCGCGATGACCGCCATCGACAGAGCCAGCATGATCACCTGGTTGATGCCAGCCATGATGGTGGGGACGGCCAGCGGCAACTGGATACCGAAAAGGATTTCGCGGCGTTTGGCGCCGAAAGCATGGCCTGCCTCGACGGTCTCCTCCGCCACGCCCCGGATTCCGAGTTCAGTCATCCGCACCCCCGGCGGCAGCGCAAAGATAATGGTGGAGAACAGTCCGGGAACGACGCCAATGCTGAAGAATGTCACTGCCGGAATGAGGTACACGAAAGCTGGCATGGTCTGCATGAAATCCAGCACCGGTTTGACTGCGGCGCTCACCCTGTCTGACTGGGCAGCGAGAATTCCGAGTGGAATGGCGATGATAACCGCCAGCAATGTGGCAATCAGAACCAATGCCAGCGTCAACATGGCGTTGTCCCATTGGTTCATGGCATTGATCAGAAGGAACCCCACGAGCGCCAAAACGGCGAATCGTGCAGAACGCAGGGCCCATCCGGCCAAAGCGAGGAGAACAACCATGACGAACCACGGGACGGCGATCAGCCCATCAGAGAGACCGTCGACGAGAGTGGACATGATTTCCTTGAGGACATCAAAGAACCAGTCTGCATTGATCGTCAGCCAGTCAATACCGCTGGCAACCCAGTCACCAATGGGAATGCGGGGAAACTCCATCAGTGTGCACCTTCCGTGGTTATGGCCGAGTCATTGAGGGCGGACGCATCCACATCTGGAGGGCCATCACTGAGTGCACCGTTCCAGGGCATGGCGTGTGAACCATTGAGGCCGTTTGCCTCCGCATCGCCGTTCGAGCTCTGCCCGGCGGCCGCAAGCAGCGTTACGCGAGGGATGACGCCTGCCACCCTGCCCCTGTCATCCACAACCACGATGGGATTCAGGTGCTGGGCGGACAGGGTGAACAGATCCGCCAGCGTGGTGTCCTTGGCCACTATGGGCATCTCATGAAGTGAGTCCCAGGCCAGTTCCTTGTGTCCCTCCCGTACCGACCGGGCAACGTCCGGTTCGAAGAGGATGCCTGCGGGAGTACGATCCCGATTCTGCACGACGAGCCAGCTGAGTTGGCCGTCGCTCATGAGCTTGTGTGCACCCTGGGGCCCGGTACCCGGTCCTGCAACCGCGGCCGGGGCCACCATGATGTTGGCAGCGGTCAGGACGCGGGAGCGGTCCACATCGGCAATGAAGCTGGCGACGTAGTTGTTCTTGGGCTCATTGAGGATCTGCTCAGCAGTCCCAATCTGCTCAATCCTGCCGTCACGCATCATGGCAATGCGGTCTCCGAGGCGCATGGCCTCATTCAGGTCGTGGGTGATGAAAAGGATCGTCTTTTCAAGACGTTGCTGCAGCTCGATGAGTTGGTCCTGCATGCCGCGGCGAATCAGTGGATCAAGTGCACTGAAGGCCTCGTCCATGAGCATGATGTCGGTGCCAGCAGCGAGCGCACGGGCAAGGCCGACGCGCTGTTGCATTCCCCCGGATAGTTCACCGGGAAGGCTGCCACCCCATCCACCGAGCTCGACTTCTTCCAGAGCCTGCTGGGCCGCCTTTTCCCTGTCCGTCCTGTTCACGCCCTGGATTTTGAGAGCGTAGGCAGCGTTTTCACCGACGGTCCGGTGTGGCAGGAGAGCGAAGTGTTGGAAGACCATGCTGATCTTCTCGCGGCGGACCATGCGCAACTGCTCGGCCGGCACATTGGTGATGGGTGTGCCTGCAATTTCGACGGATCCGGCAGTGGCCTCGAACAGCCCATTGATCATGCGGATCAGCGTCGATTTGCCGGAACCTGACAAGCCCATGACGACGAAGATCTCGCCGGGCGCCACCTCGAAGGAGGCATCGATAACGGCAGCGGTGAGGCCCTGCTTGCGAAGGTCCTCGCGCGTCTTGCCAGCTCGAAGTTCCTCCACTCCTCGCTTGGCGCGTTTTCCGAAGACCTTGTAAAGGCCTTCCGCGGTAATGGCAGCCATGATTGACTCCTCGGTCGAATTTCAAGCATGCACCGCTAACAGGGTGAGAGCGCAAACCGAAATTCTCCAGCTCAAACGCAATCACCCGTTATGCGGGACACGACGGGCGCGTCAATGCATGTGGATCGCTTGGCGGGAGGGGTCACGATGACTCCTTCATGGACTGCGATTCACAAACGCTGCCCAACTCCCGACCCGAGCGAACGGGTAACAGCGCACAAACCTACCCGATGGGGTGAGGAAACGTCGATTCCTTGGTCACGAAATGGTAACGAATCAACGCCGACTGATCACTTTGCGGCGATGACAAATCAACTGGGGAAGACACATGCATTCAACTGATGAGCGCGTCGACCGCCACCCAATCCAGGCCGTCCGGAGCGAGCGAAAGGGTACGTGCGAGCAGACCCAGTCTCGCGGCCCGAACATCCTTCTCTTCGGCCATCACGAGGGTCTCGTCGAAGAAAGCAGCGATGGGTGCCACCAGAACCTGGCCTCGCGCAACAAAATCAGCCACGTCCGAGGCCGCCGTGAAATTCTGCACAACACTATGCAATTCCAGTTCCGCCACACCCGAGAGCAATGCCGGGTCGTACTCCGCGTTGGTGCCTCGCGGAAGGATCCGAGAGGTCCTCACGATCCCCTCCACCAGCAACTTGAAAGCCTCATCACCACGGTTGGCTTCAAGGGCCAACGCCTGGGAGTCGGCCATGCTGGGATGGCCGGCACTGGGGCGGACGGCGAGTACAGCATCGGCAAGGCGGCCCTCGTCACGCTGCAGTTGCGCAAAGCGGCCAATGATGAACTCTTCGGCGGCATCCAGTGCCTCGCTGGAGCACTCCACGCTCTGGGTTTTCAGTCGCAGCGCGGCGGCTTCCAACGCGTCGCGGATTGACAGGGTCACCAACTCCCGGCGCTCCCGCAGAATGCGCACAACCCCTAAGGCTGCACGACGCAGACCATACGGATCAGAGGATCCACTGGGCTTGGCGCCCAAGGCAAACATTGCGGTCAGCAGGTCCAGACGGTCCCCCAGAGCAAGCAGGGCGCCCGGCACGGAGGCAGGCACGTCGTCGGCTGACGTATGCGGCTGCTCCATCTCGTAGAGGGCATCGGCCACAGCGGCGCTCTCCCCCATCCGGGTGGCGTACTCCCGCGCGACGAAGCCTGCAAGGCTTGTCATCTCCGTCACCAGGGCCGTGGCGAGGTCAAACTTCGCCAGTTGACCAGCACGCCTGAGCGTCGCCATCTGCGACTCCTCGAGCCCCAGCTTGTCGGCGAGCGCCACGGCGACATCTGCGATGCGGCGAGACCTCATCCCGACGGATCCCAACCGGTTCTCGAACGTCAGCTTCTCAAGCCCCGGCACAAACTGATCCGCCGTGGTTGCCTCCAGATCCTGGTTCCAGAAGAAGAGTGCATCCTCGTAGCGGGCCTTCAGCACGGACTCATTGCCGGCCGAGACCACCGCCTCATCGCACGCACCGTTGGCCATCGTGATGAAGAACGGCTGCAGTGTGCCGTCCTCGCTTCGCAGCGGCAGGTAGCGCTGATGCTTCGCCATCACTGAAACGAGGATCCTGTCGGGCAATTCGAGGTAGCGCTCGTCGAAGGATCCGAGGACGCCGTGCGGATCCTCCACGAGGTTGGTGATTTCGTCAAGCAGATCGGAGTTCGCTTCGAGGTCGACGGTTGCTCCGACGCTGCTGGCGAGCGCCACGGCCTGGTTGACGACGGATTCTCGACGCTTGGAAGTGAATGCCTCAATGTGCCCCGCGGCAAGGACGGACAGGTATTCAGAGGCCCTGTGCACCTCATGGAATCCGACGAGGGTGCCGTCCGTGAGTTGCCCATTCGCTGCCGAAGCGGCCGTGGCGCGCTGCAGGTGGATGGTGCGCCCGGACACGACGTCCGAGACGCGTGCGGGAACCACCGCATCGCCCCAGAGCGCGAGCACGGAGCGAACAGCCCGGCTGAAGGAGAGCTCCGGATCATTCCAGCGCATGTTCTTCTCGGCGCGCAGACCCTTGATCGTCGATTCGACGAGGTGCCCGAGTACCTCCGGCGCAGGCCGTCCTGGCCTGTCAATGGCGACGCACGCATGCTCATTGCCGCCGACCTCCGCCTTGATGATCTCCGCGACGGTGACGCCCTGACCACGCATGAAGCCCTGCAGTGGCTTCGTGGCGTTGCCGTCCGCGTCGAAGGCGGCGGACCATTTGGGTCCCTTGCGCAATGTCTGTGAATCCGGCTCGCGAGGCTCCACGGCCTCGACGATCGCGAAGACCCGTCGGGGGGTTCCCTCGACCGTGATGCTGCCATGGCCCAGTTTCGATGCCGCCAGAGCGGACGTGACAGCGTCACGGACCGCCGTGATGGTCTGAGGAAGTACGTGCGGGGGCAACTCCTCAACGCCGATTTCCAGGGCAAAGTCTGCAGCGGGCGCGTCCCCGGGCAGCTCAAGGGGTGGAAGTGGGACGGGAACCGGTGTCGCGTCCTTCGGCATGGTCCTGATCAGGGGGAATCCCAGCTCACCCCGGCGTTCCACCCACAGAGCGGCGGTCTGGCGCATGAGTGTCCGCATGGTGCCGAAGGCCTTCGCGCGCTCGGTGGTGCTGATGGCGCCACGGGCGTCGAGCACATTGAAGGCGTGCGAGGACTTCAGAATGAACTGGTGTGCGGGCACAGGGAGTCGTGCTTCGACCATGCGAGTTGCCTCTGCCACGAACGATTCGTAGAGGTGCTGGGTGATGGCGACATCGGCATCATCCAAGTAGTAGCGACTCATCTCGTACTCCTGCTGGCCAAACGCCTCGCCGTAGGAGATGACAGTGCCGTCGGGTTTGCGGGAATAGGCGATGTCCTTGAAGTGCGTCACGCCCTGCATCGCCATGAGGATGCGCTCCATGCCGTAGGTGAGTTCCACCGGAATCGGGTCAAGGTCTTGGCCACCCACCTGTTGGAAGTAGGTGAACTGGGTGATCTCCATGCCGTCGAGCCACACCTCCCAGCCGAGACCCCATGCCCCGATGGCGGGCTGGGCCCAGTTGTCCTCGACGAAGCGCACATCATGGGCGTCGAGATCAATACCCAAAGCCTCGAGGCTGCCGAGGTACAACTCCTGCGGATCCCCGGGTTCAGGCTTGAGGATCACCTGGAACTGGGTGTGCATCTGAAGTCTGTTGGGGTTCAGGCCATAGCGCGAGTCATCGGGCCGGACGCTGGGCTCCACGTAGGCGACGTCCCACGGTTCGGGTCCGAGAACCCGCAGCACCGTGGCAGGGTTCATCGTTCCGGCTCCCACCTCGGTGTTGAAGGGCTGCCAGGTCAGGCAGCCACGCGAGGTCCAGTAGTCGGACAGGGTACGCAGGGCATCTTGCATCGTCAGCACGCTGCACAGGCTACCGGTGTGATGTGTTGGGCGCACGCGGCGATGCCCGTTCTACAAACCGCCGTCGCCACGCGTGTCCAGACTTCTCAGCACCTTGCCGAGGATTGCCGACAGCGAAGCGACCTCTGCTGTCGAGAGTTGATCAAACACCAGTTTCCGCACAAGCTGCACATGGCCGGGGGCTGCGGACTCCAGTGCAGAAAACCCTGCGTCGGTGAGTGAGACGAATGCGCCGCGTGCATCGTCGGCGCATTCCAGCCGTTGGATGTGGCCTCGCTTCTCCATCCGTGTGAGGTGATGTGACAGGCGACTCTTCTCCCAGTGCAATGCGCGTCCAAGTTCACTGATGCGTGCCGTCTTTCCCGGCATGTCGGTAATCCGGGCCATGACGTCATAGTCCTGCAGAGACAACCCGGCGTCGCTCTGCAGTTCTCGATGCAGGGTGAAGGGCAGTGCAGACATGAGGTTCACCACCTTCTGCCACGCGTCCTGTTGCTCGGCATCCAGCCACGGAGTCTCATTCATCATGTTGATCATTCTAGCAACTCGTTGACATGTCATCCACATTCATTTAGCCTAGTTGACACATCACCCACTTCTGATGCATCCCATCTCCCAAGGAGCACCACATGAGCGAGACCATCAACACTTCAGTTCCCCTGACCGGCGTGTGGACGCTGGACCCCACACATTCCCGCATCGGCTTCGTGGCCCGTCACGCCATGGTCACCAAGGTGCGTGGATCGTTCAACGATTTCAACGGCATCGTCACGGTTGACGATGAGAAGCTGGCAGCAGCGCGGATTGAGTTGGTTATCCAAGCCGCCAGCATCGACACTCGCAATGAGCAGCGCGATGAACACCTGCGCACCAATGACTTTTTCGACATGGAGACCTACCCCGAGATTTCTTTTGTGTCCTCGTCCATCGACATGACGGACGACGAGAACCTCACGGTGGTGGGTGACCTGAGCGTGAAGTCCGTCACCAAGGAAGTCAGCATCCCTTTCGAGTTCGCAGGTACCGCCACTGATCCGTTCGGCAATGTGCGCGCAGGATTCGACGGCTCGCTGAGTATCAGCCGGAGCGACTTTGGCGTCACCTGGAATGCTGCTCTCGAAACCGGCGGCGTCCTTGTCAGCGACAAGATCACCCTCGAATTCGAGATCTCGGCCATCAAGACCGCCTGACCCACCTGTTCACCCACCACACCACCGAAGGCGGCTGCACATGACGAGCACTACCCTCCACACCAAGGCTGCGGAGACCTCGGTCCCGCTCCACACGCCCCTGGCAGAGCGCTGGAGCCCGCGTGCTTTCAGCGCAACGCACCAATTGCGCGAGGAAGAAGTGACGGGACTGCTCGAGGCAGCACGATGGGCACCGTCAGCAAGCAATACGCAACCCTGGCGATTCCTCGTCGCACACCGGGACGGGGCCGACTTTGACCTCATCGCGGAGCAGTTGGCTGCGGGAAACAGGGTGTGGGCAGGCAATGCCAGCATCCTGGTTCTGGCCGCCGCCCGTCAGAGCGACGACAACGGCAACCCACTCCCCTGGGCCCTGTACGACACCGGACAGGCCGTCTCGGCTCTGACAATCCAGGCGCAGACCCAGGGCCTGATCGTGCATCAGATGGGGGGCTTCGACGCCGACGGAATCAGCAAGGCGTTCAACCTGGACGCCACCGTCACACCCGTCGTCGTTTTCGCCGTGGGGCAACATGACCCCACTGCCGAACTCCCGGAGAAGTTGGCAGAGCGTGAAACGATGCCTCGTCACCGCCTGCCGCTGGAAAGCCTGCTTATTCAGACCGCCCTGACTGGCCACAGGGCCGCCTGATATCAGGCGGCCCGCGGGTCCTTACTTCAGCAGTTGGGCAGCGAGTACGTCCAGCGGCAGGGCACCAAGGTCAAGGGCGCGAGTGTGGAAGTCCTTGAGGCTGAACTCCTCGCCCCGAACCACTGCCCGCCGTTGGGCATCCTTGCGCATCCTCTCCCAGAGGCGCTGACCCACCCGATAGCTCGGCGCCTGCCCCGGCCAGGACAGGTATCGGTGCAATTCGAAGCGCAATTGCTTCTCCTCCACCTGGACGTTGTCCCGCAGCAGGGCCCATGCCTTGTCATAGTCCCAGGTCCCCCCGCCGTAGCGTTCAAAGGCTGGCTTGCCAAGGTGGACACCGATGTCGACGACCACGCGCGTGGCCCGCAGACGCTGGGCATCCAGCATGCCGAAGCGGTCCCCCATGCTTTCGAGGTGCCCGAATTCATCCATGAGCCGTTCCGCATACAGCGCCCAGCCTTCGCCGTGACCGGAGTTCCACGAGATGAGTCGCCGCCAACGGTTCAGTTCTTCCGCGTTGAACATGGCCTGACCCACCTGGAGGTGGTGTCCCGGAACTCCCTCATGGAAGACCGTTGTCTTCTCCATCCATGTGCTGAACTGTGTCACTCCTTCTGGAACGCTCCACCACATCCGGCCTGGCCGGGACCAGTCCTCGGAGGGGCCGGTGTAGTAGATGGCACCGGTGTGAGAGGGTGCAATTCGGCAATCAATGGTCCTCACCGGCGCTGGAATGTCGAAGTGGACACCGTCCATCTCTGCCATGGCCCGGTCAGACGTTTCCTGCATCCACTCCCGCAATGCGTCCGTGCCGTGAATCTGCGTCGCCGGATCAGCGTTCAGTGTTCGTACGGCATCCGCAATCGATGCTCCCGGACCAGCGATCTCACGGGCGAGCGCTTCCTGCTCTGCTGCGAGAAGCTCCAGCTGTTCCACACCCCACTGGTAGGTCTCATCGAGATCGATGCGTGCACCGATGAAGTTGCGCGAGGCACGCTCGTAGCGCTCCCTGCCCACCGCATCAGCCATTGGCGCATGCGGTGCAAGTTCATCGGACAGGAAATCGGCGAGGCGATGATAGGCCTGGGATGCCAGACCCGCGGCTTCCTCCAGAGCCCGGCTGTTTCCCCCCTGAAGTCCACCGGAGCTCGCGAGTTCATGGAATCGTGAGGTGGCGGGATCGGCCAGGTCACGGGCCTGTGAGACGCCGTCGGTCACCGCGCGACGTGCCGGCATGAGGCCTGCTTCGATCCCCTCGCGGAGGGTCGCGATGTAGCCGTCGATGGCCGCCGGCACGCCGGACATGCGTGAGGCGACGGCCGCCCACTGCTCGGGTGTGTCCGTCGACATGAGGTCGAAGATCTCCGGGATCTCCTGCAGCGGGGAGGCGATGTTGTTGAGGTTGGCCTTGTGATCCCCGGCATCAAAGGACTCAACCGAGAGACCGAGCCGATCCAGCATGGCCGCCACTGTCACGGTGTCAGCCTCATCGGAGGGCGTCGACGCTGAGAGAGCGGCCATGGTCTCCCGCTCGATCTGTGCCCACTCGGCCGCCGCCTGAGGGGAGTAGTCATCCAGTAGGTGTTCGTGGCCGGGGATTCCCAGGGCTGTGGCCGTCATCGGGCTTCGAGCCACAAGTGCATCCACATAGGACTCGGCAATGGCATCGATTGGTGTTGTGTCGCGCATGGAAGCAAATCTAGCCAATGCCCCAGTCGTGCTCTGTCGGTTCAGGCCCCGTGCGTCCGCTTTACCGTCGACCAACGGGAGGTTCGCTGTTGCGAAGCTGTATGGTTTGACCCATCGAAGCTCGTGGACGTCAGTGCGCCATCGCGTGTCGAACCTGGCTCCACCTTCGATGCAAGAGACGTTTCCCAAAGATGTGCGGAAGGACCTGCCACATGTTGCGTGCCACTCACCGTCCCCCTCGTCTCATGGCAGCGGCTCTGCTCTCGGTGCTTCTCCTTTCTTCCTGCACCACCAGTGCGGCGGACGGCGATGAAAACAGCCTCACCGTTTATGCCACCACCGGGTATCTCGCGGACGCCGTCGCCAATATTGCGCCGGAAGCCGTGATCACCACCATGGTTGGCCCGGGTGGAGATCCGCACACATACCAACCCTCCACACGTGACATCCAGCGAATGCAGTCTGCTGATGTCGTTTTCTGGAACGGCCTTCACCTGGAGGCGCAAATGATCGATCAACTCGAGAGTCTTGGTGATCAACAGCTCGCAGTGGGCGAGAAGATCCCCCAGGACATGATCCTTTCCTCAACGCAAACCGATGGGGCCGGCAATCCGCTCCCTGACCCACACATCTGGAACAGCCCTGCCATCTGGTCGCTGGTGGTGGGCCACGTCGCGGACAAGCTGTCGGAGACGGATCCGGAAAACGCCGCGGAGTACGCCATCAACGTCGCAAAGTATCTCGATGAGAATGCTCGCGTCGCAGCAGAGGCGGAGGCACTCCTGGAACGGATACCGCAGGAAAACCGCATTCTGATCACGGGCCACGACGCTTTCGCATACTTCGGTGAATCCTTTGATCTGGAGGTGCACGCCACCGACTTCATTTCGCCCGAGGCCAGGCTGAGTGCTTCCGAACTCAGCGATTTGGCCGATCTCATCACCGACGAAGATGTATCCGTGATCTTCCAGGACAATCTGGCCAACCCTCAAGCGATCACGAGTCTGAAAGAAGCTGTCCGCTCACGCGGTTCGAAAGTGGAGATCTCCGGGGATGAATTGTATGCAGATTCATTGGGCGCCGAGGAAGGGTTGGATACGTACCAGGGAGTTTTCCTTCACAACGCGCGGGCTGTCTCAGACGCGCTGGTGGACCAGGAGGATCTTCCATGACACAAGAAATCGCCTGCCGTACCCGGGGGCTCAGCGTCGCCTACCGTCGGGATCCAGTGCTGGAAGCTGTAAACTTCGAGGTGCCCACGGGGGTCGTCATGGGCATCGTGGGGCCCAATGGTGCAGGTAAGTCCACGCTGATCAAAGCCATGCTCGGTCTCGTGCCCCCGCTTGCAGGACGCACTGAATTCTTCGGCGAGCCCCTGTCGAAGGCCCGGCAACGGGTCGGCTACATGCCGCAATCGACCACCGTGGACTGGGACTTCCCCACCACCGTGCGTGACGTCGTCATCATGGGTACCTACGGCAGTCTGGGATGGCTACGACGGCCCGGCAGACCTGAGCGGCAGCGAGCAGAAGCGGCGCTGGACGCAACGGGGATTCTGGATTTGCGGGACAGACAGATTGGCGAGCTGTCAGGAGGACAGCGACAACGGGTTTTTCTCGCTCGGGCGCTTGTACAGGCGCCGGATTTGTACTTCATGGACGAACCCTTCCAGGGCATCGACGCCAAGAGCCAGCAAGCCATCGTGGGGGTGCTGCACGATCTACGCGTGGCTGGTAACACCGTCGTGATCGTGCATCATGATCTGGCCACCGTCCGCGACTACTGCGATCACGTCACACTCCTGAACAAGCGCGTCATAGCCAGCGGCCCAGCTGAGGAGTCGTTCACCAGGGCACACATCCGCGAGGCATATGACGTGACCGCCTCCGATGACACTTTCCTCGAGTTCATCGCATGAACCCCGTCGATTTCTTCAGCAACTACACCTTCAACATGGTGTTCTTTGGCACGACAACGATCGGGCTCGTGGCGGGTTCGTTGGGCGCGTTTGCCTATTTGCGAAAGCAATCGCTCATCAGCGACGTCGTCTCCCACGCGGCCCTGCCCGGCACCATGATCGCTTTTCTGGTGTCCGTGGTGGTGTTGGGGACAAATGGACGCAACATGCTCGGGCTCATCGTGGGCGCCGTCGTGATCGGCACCATCGCCGTACACCTGGCCAACCACATCACTGACGTTTCCAAGATCCGCATCGACACGGCCATGGCGGTGGTCCTGGCCACTTTCTTCGGTATCGGGATGCTGCTCCTGCGCATCATCGCCAACGGCACCTTTCCGGGCAAGGGTGGCATCCAGGACTATCTCTTCGGCAACGCGTCAGTCATCACCTACGCCGACCTGGTCACGAGTCTGGTTGTCGGTTTCGTCGCCCTCGGGCTCATGCTTGTGTTCTGGAAAGAATTTGCGCTGTACACCTTCGATCCGGACCACGGCGCGGTACTCGGATTCAGCGGACGAATAGTCAACGCGCTGATGTTCACCACAATCGTGATCGCCACCGTCATCGGCGTCAAGGCGGTGGGGCTTGTTCTGATGGTGGCCTTCGTCGTCACACCGCCAGCGGCGGCACGCCAGTGGACCCGCACGTTGCCGTCAATGGTGGCGCTCTCCGGGCTGATCGGTGCTGTGGGAAGCGGGGCCGGAGCGTATCTCTCGATCGCTTTGGGCAATGTTCCCACCGGGCCTCTGATCGTTGTGACTCTGTTCGCGATCTTCCTCATCTCCCTCTTCTTGGCACCGGGGCGAAGCATCGTGTCACGGATGGCCTCACGAGGACGGGCACGTCGCGCCCTGCGTCGCGAAGCTCTGGATGCGGCGGTTTCCAATCGCAGTGTGTTGAGCACAGCGCGATGAGTTTCCTCGTCGGCACTCTTCTGCTCGCCATTGTCACCGCAGTGGCCTGTGCACTCCCAGGGGTCTTCGTGGTGCTGCGAAAGAATTCCATGCTTGTGGATGCCATCAGTCACGCCATTTTGCCCGGGATCATTCTTGGCTACTTCTTCACCCGCGACTTCAATTCGCCCCTCCTGATTCTCGGGGCGTCCCTGGCGGGTCTCGCCGTGGTTCTTGGTAGCGAGTACCTATCCCGAACGGGTCTCATAACCGGTGATGCCCCGCAAGGCCTCATATTTCCGGCGCTCTTCAGCGTTGGTGTCATCATGGTGACCCTCAACTTCGGGGACGTGCATCTGGATACCCACGCCGTCCTGGTCGGAGACCTGAATCTGGCTGCCTTCGAGCCGCTCATCATCGGCGGTCTCAGCGTCGGCCCCACTTACCTCTATGTCATGCTCGCGGTTCTGGCCGTCAATACGGCCTTCCTCACTCTTGCCCACAAACAGATGAAGGCAACAACATTTGACCCTCAGTTCGCCAAGAGCATCGGCCTGCGCACCACTGTGATCAACACGTCGTTCATGTTCCTGGTCTCGCTCACCGTGACCGCAGCATTCAACGCGGCGGGGGCGATCCTGGTCATTGCGCTGATGGTCATCCCGGCCGCGACGGCGTACCTTCTGACCAACCGCCTGCCCCGGATGATCGCATACACCGTCGCGGTGGCCGTCGTGGGGGCCGTCGCCGGTTTCGGTGTCGCCTACAGTCTCGACGCGGCCACCAGCGCGGGCATGAGCGTGTTCTATGGTTTCCTGTTCGCGGCAGCCCTGGCATTCGTTCGTTTGCGCGAGCGGCGCCAGCGCCGTCGCTTGGTCGCTCAGTCTCGTTCCATGTCCCCCGTCACAGGCGACACCCAGACTGCCCTGGTGGCTGAAAGCCCCAGCGAAACCTCGGAAGCATTGGTGGGTCGAACAGTGAGCGCATCCGAGTAGGGAGTGCTTTCCTCCACCTGCAATCTCGCTCCAACCGTGATCCCGCGATCAGCAAAGAACCGCAGCAACTCCGGGTCGTCGTCGGCTATTCGTTCCACCAGCACGCTCGTGTCAGGAGTCGCCGAGGACAGCGGCATCGCAACCGGCGGATCGAAGTGCCCGCTTGCCGGGGGAATGGGGTCGCCATGAGGATCACGTGTGGGATGTCCCAGGAAGTTGTCCATGCGGGTGACCATCAGATCTGAGACGGCATGTTCCAGATTCTCGGCCTCATCGTGCACCTCATCCCAGCCATAGCCAAGTACGTCGACGAGGAAGCTCTCCAGAAGTCGATGGCGCCGGACCATGGCCATCGCATGGGTGTGTCCCCGCTCAGTCAGGCTGATGTCTCCGCGCAATTCCCGAGTCGCGAAGCCCTGCTCAGCCAGCTTCGTGACGGCGCCGGAGACGGTGGACAGTTTCATCCCCGATTTCGCTGCGATCATGCTGGCGGTGACCGGCTCGTCCGACCACTCCTGGAGCCCCCAGATGACCTTGAGATAGTCCTGGGCACTGGGCGACAGGTCGGAGACAGACATGCAACCGATTCTAGGTGAACTCCCCGACGCCGCCGTCGCGGCTCGCGTCAGAGCGGAACAGGTGATTGACTGGTCCCGCAAGAATTTTGCAGCAGGGGCGGTAGCACAGCCGGTTAGTGCATCGGACTCATAATCTGACGGTCGCGGGTTCGAGCCCCGCCCGCCCCACCGCGGTGACGTCGTGGGCGGTTCCATCGCATCAAGTACTCCCCCGCCTCCGGTCTGGAATGGCGCATTTCCTGCACCCGTGTTCGTTGATCTCGGTGCTGGGCGGGTTGGGAAGGAGGGCAACAGAATGCCCTCCCTTGGTTGTTCACAACTTTGCGCCCCCCAAAGCCACTGCAGACCTTGAGGCGGCACGTCTGGCTGCTTGCCTCATCACGAAGGGCGCAGCACAACCCGCCCCAACTGTCTCCCGTCGTTGGCAATGATCGCCAATTCCTTGGCCCGTCGCCCCGGCCACGCGACGACGCATCGGCCGTGCCACGGAACCGCGATCTGTCGCCCGTCAACGACGAGGCGAGCAACGTCCGCGTTGACCCGCACGACCCCGTAGTTGATCCACTGACCCAGGGGTGACCGCACGCCCTTCGCACGACTGTCCAGAATGCCGCCGGCCCTTTCCTGCACCAGGACATGGGCATCCACATCGGTCGTTGCACTCAGTCCCGCCGACAGATCGGCAGGTCGATGCCCGAGAGCGTCATCGACCGCGGATCCGCCGCCACCGCCAAGAAGCACCCATTCACCGCCGTGACGAGCGAAAACGTGAATCTCCTCGACGCTGCATCCGACGCTTCGTCGCGCAAACATCGTGACCGCAATACTCTCCGAGACGTCGAGTGCCATCGCCGCATGGCGCCGACGACGGCTCAATCTGGTCACCGGGACGAGCTCACGCGACTCAATGAGTCGCAGGCTCTCCGCCACAGCGTCGTATGCCATGAAGTCAACCTACAGGCGGGGCGATCGAGCTCAGGAGATGCAGGCGCCGGTCCCGATCGTTGCCGTGAACGAGGCCGCACCGTCCAGCAGCGTGTCCGTGGCCCCATCTGTGAGCGCGTAGGCGGTGTTGGCATCCACCAGCGATCGAGCAAAGATCGTTCCGGCAACCCGTCCATCCGTGGTCAGGAGCGGCCCACCGGAGTTGCCCGGCTCGGCGCTTGCATAGAGGGCATACACCTCCCGGCTGATGCCCTGCTCACCGTAGATGTCTTCACCCAACGCCTGGATCTCGCCACGATTGCGGGCTGCATCCGCCTGATAGTCACCACCCAGAGGAAATCCTGCGACGACGGCGGAAGCATCGCTTTGAAGGTCCTCTGCGCGATTCAGTGCGGGGGCTGTGAGCGCGGGAACGTCGAGGACCGCAAGGTCCAGATCCGGATCGAAAGCCACGACGCGTGCGTCGAGAGCGGAGCCGGTGCCACCCACTTGGACACTGATGTCCGACGAGCCCGCAATGACATGAGCGTTGGTGACTATCCGCTGCGGTGCCACCACCCAGCCACTGCCAGAAAGCCTGCTGGAGCAGGCATTGGCGCCCACCTTGACGATGCTCGCTGCTGCTGCTTGGACTTCGGGGCTGTTGGCATCGGACGTCGTGGGAGCCTCGGCCGGAATGACGGGCTCCGGAACAAGGCCTGTGAAGGCGCCCGGAAGGCCAGAGGCATCTAGTGCACCCGTCAGCCTTGCCGCCCATCGTTGCGACTGGCCGGGCAGGACTCTCTCAACTACCGCAAGGACACGGGATTCGTTGATCGTCATGGCCCATGAGGTCGGCACGACGGGCTTGACTGCGGCAGCCAGAACACCGACGAGCAGGACGGTGACCACCGCAGCAGCCATGAAACCGGACACACCGTCAAGGACCGGGACAGCCCCATCCCGCCGTCGTCCCAGCATCCGCCGGGCCAGTCCGGTGAATATCGCTCGCCCCAGGCTCGCTGAGATCAGGACTCCAGCAAAAAGTGCCAGCGAACGAAATGGACCTGATTGGGGGAAGCCCTCGAATTCGGCGATCAACAGCGGCACACCCCACAACGCCGCGAACACACCCACCAGCATTCCGAGCAGCCCGAGCGCTCCCGCCACGAGGCCATTGCTCCACCCACGCAGCGCATTGAGCAAAACGACCAGAAGCAACGTGAGGTCCAGAATCAGCTGGGGTGTCATGGAGTGGCCTTCACGTACGCAAGGTTAACCTCTGAAACTGTCAGCCCCTTGTGTGCCAAGGGGCGTGACCCATCCACGGATGATTGCTTGCAGTTCTCTGTCGTCTTCACAACGCATCGGCGCAATGTCCTTCACCGAGTCGCGCAGCCAGGTCCGCCAACCACTGGGCGACGCCGTCGGGACCATCGCACTTGATGTCGGCGTAGCCATCCAGCGTCGACTGCTCCGCAGATGCGCTGACCACTCGTGCGCAGACCATGCCTGTGGCCTGCAGGTCGCCGAGCAGGTCAAACGCCGGGATGTCACCCAGATCATCACCCACCATCGCCACCAGAGACGCTCCGGTCTCCTCCACCAACTCACGCAGCGCGTCTCCCTTGTTCTGACTTGATGCCCGAAGCTCCAGGACAGAGCGCCCCGGCTCCAGCACCAACTGGTGCCGCTCCGACAGCGCTCGGACGGGCCCTTCCAAGGCGTCGATCAGGGCTTGCGGATCAGCCGTTCTCCGGGTGTGGATTCCAATTGCCCTCCCCTTGTCCTCGAGGTACAGACCCGTGACGTCCACGCCGGACTGCGCCACCTTTTCCACCAACGATTCGAGTTCGCGCCACGCATCCCGAATGCTGACAGGAACGTCAGGGTGCCGGAGCTCCCCTGTGGCCGCATCCCAGCGCTCGACGCCGTACTGGCCGAGCACAACCAGCCGGGACAGACCGCTGCGGGAGTCCAATTGACCCAGCCTTCGGACAGCCTCGACTCCGCGGCCGGTGATGATGGCCAGTTGAGCCACTTTGTCGCCAAGGGAGGAAAGGGAATCCGCGGCGCCTTCATGCAGCCGTGAGTCCTCAGGGTCATCCACAATGGGGGCAAGAGTGCCGTCGAAGTCAAAGGCCAGAAGGGTTCCGCCCGGGTTCTGAACGAACGCCTCCACGAAGCGTTCCCCGTGAGCAGAGCTGGCTTCCCACAAGCGAGATGTCATGGTCCTACCCTCCCATGCGCAGACTCCGCGGCGGCTTGTCAGCCCACCTTCGATAGAGTGAGTTTCAAATTCAGGAGGAACAGTGGAGAACACAGGCCAATCAGCGAAGAAGGGCGCAACCTTCCTGGTTGTTGCCAATCGTCTACCGGTGGATCGCGTGGTCAATGACGACGGGCAGATCGACTGGCGAACCGCCCCTGGAGGACTGGTCACCGCACTCGAGCCTGTGATGAAGCAGCGCGGCGGAGCCTGGGTGGGTTGGCATGGCGCACCCGATGAAGAAGTCGAGGCCTTTGAGCACGATGGCTACACCATCGAGCCCGTTCCACTCTCAGCCGAAGAGGTTGAGGAGTACTACGAGGGGTTTTCCAACGCCACTTTGTGGCCGCTTTACCACGACGGCGTCGCTTTCCCCGAATTCCACCGAGAATGGTTCGACGCCTACCAGCGGGTCAACCGGCGCTTCGCTGAACGCACCGCCGAGGTGGCCGCTGAGGGTGCCACGGTGTGGGTGCAGGACTACCAACTGCAAATGGTGCCCAGGATGCTGCGCGAGCTTCGCCCAGACCTCAACATCGGTTTCTTTCTGCACATCCCGTTCCCCCCCATGGAACTGTTCCAGCAGTTGCCGTGGCGTCGCCAGCTTCTCGAAGGGCTCCTCGGAGCTGATCTCGTGGGCTTCCAAATGCCTGGGGGCGCCAGCAACTTCCTGCGGCTGGTGCGTCGTCGCACGGAGCACAAGGTGGAGCGCGACAGGGCCATCGTCAATCGCAACGGCAAGCATGAATGCGTGGCGCGTGCCTACCCCATCTCCATTGACAGCAAGAGTTTTTCTGACCTCGCGCAGTCAGAGGAGACCAAAGCCGAAGCAGAAGCGCTCCTCGAAGAGCTCGGTCATCCGTCCATGATCGTCCTGGGCGTTGACAGGCTCGACTACACCAAGGGTCTGCGCCAGCGCGTTCGTGCAATGGGCGAACTTTTTTCCGAAGGAAAGCTCGATCCTGCGGATGTGGTCTTCGTGCAAGTGGCCACGCCGTCGCGAGAGCGTGTCGACGAGTATCGCAGGCTGCGCGATGACATCGACCTTCTCGTGGGTCGCATCAACTCACAGATCGGTGGCGTGGGCAGACCTCCCATCGTCTACCGCCACCAGTCGTTTCCCCGTTCCACCCTTGCCGCCATGTATTTGTTGGCCGACGTGATGCTGGTCACACCCCTTCGAGACGGCATGAATCTGGTTGCCAAGGAGTACATCGCCTGCCATACGGGTCCGGATGGCGCGTTGGTACTGAGCGAGTTCGCAGGTGCCGCTCGTGAACTACGACAGGCCTACATGGTCAACCCCTACGATCTCGACGGCATGAAGGAAGCCATCATGCAGGCAGCCACGGACACGAAGCAGAACAGGCGTCGGCGGCTGCGTGCACTGAAGAAGCAGGTGGCGGAGAACGACATCAGCAAGTGGGCAGATCGGTTCCTGAGTGACCTGGACGATCACGGCCAGAGCCCCGATGCAGGCAAAGCATCAGGAGATGGTTCACCTTCGATGATCTACATGGACGGGGAGCAAACCTCCTAGAAGGTAATGTCTGGGGTCAGTGAGAGGAAGTCCCACGTGGCGAACAAGGCGAAGCAGTTCATGGCCCCGCTGCTGGGTCTGGCTGCCATCCTCGTGGTGGTGGCCATCTACCTGATGGCCACCATGCCGTCCAAGGACGTCGACATGCCCTCAGATGATGCCTCGCCGGATGTGGTCGTCGCTGCATACATGGAAGCCCTCGATGCTGGAGACTGTGAGACGGCCAAGGCTCTGGTGGTGCCATCGAACCACACCAGTGCACAAACGTGGTGCTCACAGGTGGCATCTCTTTCTGACACAGAAGTGGCCACTCCCGTCCCGGAGCCCGCGGGGCTTTCCAACCCGACGAGTCTGAGGACCGAGGGTAAGTCAGTGACATCCCGAGAAGTGGTCGACGTACGGGTGAAATTCACCTTGAAGCGCAGTTTCTCTGGACGGGATATGGCTTTGCCCGATGGCCGCAATGATTGGGGATATCTCCTGCAGAGGGAGTCGCCGGAGGAGCCCTGGCGAATTTTTGATGAGGGCAACGGGTAGTCCTTTTTGATCGCGCTCTTTTCGACCTTGACAAACACCGGTGATCTGCTCTGGACGACTGCATTTTCTCTTGCACGCGAGTAGGCTGGATCTTTCGTGAAGGAGGTCAATCATGAACACCACACAGGCCGCCCGGATGCGGACCGGACGAGGGTTTGTGGCAGCTCTGGACCAGAGCGGGGGAAGTACCCCGAAAGCACTGCTGCGGTACGGAGTCGCCGAGGACTCGTATTCCAACGATGAAGAAATGTTTGAACTGGTGCACAAGATGCGCGAACGAATTATGACCAGCCCGTCGTTCGCCAGCAATAAAATTCTCGCCACCATCTTGTTCGAGAAGACCATGGACGCCCAGGTGGAAGGCGTCGACACCGCTGAATACTTGTGGAACACCAAGTCCATCGTGTCCATTCTCAAGGTGGACAAGGGTCTGGCCGATGAGAACAACGGTGTCCAGCTGATGAAACCCATCCCAGATTTGGATGCGCTTCTGGAGCGAGCTGTTGAGAAAGGTGTTTTCGGAACCAAAATGCGCTCGGTCATCAATTCGGCCAACGAAGAGGGCATCATCGAAAACGTCGACCAGCAATTCGATCTGGGACGCCAGATTTCACGTCTCGGATTGGTGCCGATCCTGGAGCCTGAAATCAACATCCACGCCAAGGACAAAGCAGCGGCAGAAGCGATCCTGAAGCGTGAACTGGATCGGCATCTGCAGATGACACCCGAGGAATTCCCGGTGATGCTCAAACTCACCATTCCCAGTACAGATGATCTGTATGCAGATGTGATTGCCCTCCCACAGGTCATGCGGGTGGTGGCTCTCTCAGGCGGCTATTCCCGCGAGGAAGCCAATGAGCGCTTGGCGCGCAACCACGGCCTCATCGCGAGCTTCTCGCGGGCGCTCACTGAAGGATTGAGCATCGACCAGAGCGAGCGAGAATTCGACCGGCAACTCTCGGAGGCCATCAGCTCCATCTACGAGGCATCCATCACCTGAGCGCCTGTAAGTACCTTGTCCCATCCTTGGACGGCACAGGAGACGAAAAGCACAGGAGACGAACGGCCGAGCCGGATGCTCTGATGTGCCCTTGCACAACGCGACACGTGGCCCGGGATCCCTACTGGATCGCAGGCCACGTGAGCGTGGTGTTCAGATGCGCGAGCGGAACTCCGCGTGCTGCTCCCGCACGGCTGCAGGGACCCTGGTACCCATGCTGGCCAGGAAGATGTCCGTGTCGTCGGCCTCGGCAGCAAGAGCGGCGGGATCGATCTCGAAGAGGGCGTCCCAGTCATCGTCACTCACGCCTGCGGCGCCGAAATCGATCGATCCTTCCACCGGCACCAGACCAAACGGCGAGTTCTCTGCCTCCACGCGACCTTCGATGCGCTCGGTGATCCACGCGAGAACGCGCGCGTTCTCGGAGAATCCCGGCCACAGGAAGCGGCCGTCCTCACCGCGACGGAACCAGTTCACCTGGAAGATCTTCGGTGCGCCGCCCGCCTGCTCCAGTTCATCACCCACGCTGAGCCAGTGCTGCCAGTAGTCCGCCATGTGGGTTCCGGAGAACGGAAGCATGGCGAAGGGGTCGCGGCGGAGTTCGCCGAGCGTTCCCTCAGCCGCGGCAGTGCGCTCAGAGGCCAGCGTCGCCCCCATGTAGACGCCGTGCTCCCAGTCGCGGGCCTGCGCCACGAGGGGCACATTACTGGCACGGCGGCCGCCGAACATGATGGCGTCGATGGCCACACCGGCGGGGTCATTCCAGCTGTCTGCAATGGTCGCGCAATCGGCTGCGGCGACGGTGAATCGCGAGTTCGGATGTGCGGCGGGGGCGTCGGAGTCCGGGGTCCAGGCGCGGCCCTGCCAATCAGTGAGATGCGCCGGAGCCTCCTCGGTCAGACCCTCCCACCAGACGTCGCCGTCATCGGTGAGAGCGACGTTGGTGAAGATCGTGTCCCGCTCACACATCTCGGTGGCTGTGGGGTTGGTTGAATATCCCGTTCCGGGTGCCACGCCGAAGAAGCCGGCCTCCGGATTGATGGCCCGCAGCTTGCCTTCGGGTCCCTGCGCGAGCCAGGCAATGTCGTCGCCAATTGTCTCGACCTTCCAGCCGGGCATCGACGGACGGAGCATGGCGAAGTTGGTCTTGCCGCAGGA
Organism: Arachnia sp.; assembly: GCA_052089385.1. Classification (GTDB taxonomy): domain Bacteria; phylum Actinomycetota; class Actinomycetes; order Propionibacteriales; family Propionibacteriaceae; genus Arachnia. Next base: position 10,040 of record JBQCZU010000030.1, on the reverse strand, counting down.
ACTGGGGAACGCTGCGGCCACATGGAAGGAACGTCCGGCTGGATTGGTCGCTTTCAGCAGGAGCATGTGAGCAGCAAGCCAGCCCTCATCCTCACCGATCTTGGACGCGATGCGCAGGGCAAAGGCCTTCTTGGCAAGGATGGCGTTGCCGCCGTAGGCGGAACCGAATGACCAGATCTCCCGGCTCTCCGGGTAATGCACGATGTATTTCGTGTCGTTGCACGGCCAGGCAACGTCATCCTCACCGGAGAGCAACGGGGCACCCACGGAGTGCACAGCTGGAACCCATTCGGTGTCCGGCCCGATTTGCTTCAGCGCCTCGACGCCCATGCGTGTCATGATGCCCATGCTGATCACGACATAGGGTGAATCGGTGACCTGAACGCCCAGTCGCGCCAGGGGGCTACCCACAGGTCCCATCGAGAACGGCATCACATACATCGTGCGCCCACGCATGGACCCCTCGAACAGGCCATCCAGCTTTTGGCGCATTTCAGCGGGCGGTGCCCAGTTGTTGGTGGGGCCTGCGTCTTCCTGGTCCTCGGAGCAGATGAACGTCCGCGACTCGACTCGCGCCACGTCGCTGGGGTTGGAGCGGGCCAGGTAGCTGTTGGGCCGCTTCTCCGGATTGAGCTTGATGAGGGTTCCCGCGTCGACGGAGTCGTCCAGCATGCGTTGCTTCTCTTCCGCGGAACCGTCGCACCAGATGATGCGCTCCGGCTGTGTCAAGTCTGCGATGGCATCCACCCACGCGACAATGCGTGAGTCAGCCATCTCAGGTGCGTGACGGGGAAGGGTGGTGAGGGCAGACATGAGTTTCTCCAACCGTGTGAGGTGTGCGTCGTTGCGAGGATGTTCTCTTGCTTTCACCATACGGACAAGCAGGGGGTGTTGTGGTAATCAGAACGCTGTGAAGAACTGCGGTTTTTCAGCTAACGTGAAGTCATGGCAGATCTGGCGACACTGGGACGACGAATCCGACATTTCCGCACCGTTGGCGGTTTGACGCTTGAACAATTGGGTTCCATCACAGGAACCGCTGCCAGCCAGCTCTCCATGGTGGAGAACGGCCACAGGGAACCGAGGTTGTCACTCCTGGAGGCGATCGCCGACGCGCTCGGTGTCTCGGCGCCGGATCTGCTCACCGACGAGGCACCGTCCCCGCGAGCGGCCATGGAGCTTGAGTTGGAGAAAGCACAGGCTTCTCCCGCTTACAGGGAACTCGGATTGCCACTGCTGCGGCCCTCCCGTTCCATGACGGACACCACACTGTCGACGATTATCGGCCTGCACCGGGAGCTGGACCGTCGGGCACGGTTGGCCATCGCCACTCCGGAACAGGCCCGCCGAGCCAACACCCAACACCGCACGGAGATGCGGGAGAGAAACAACTATCTCCCAGAGATTGAACTCATTGCGGAACAGTCGACGGCGGCAGTCCGACACACCACGGGTGCGCTGACACACCGCACCGTCGCAGAAATGGCTGAGCGCGTCGGACTGGCGATTGTTCACACCGACGATCTGCCTCACTCCGCACGTGCGGTGGTCGATCTGGAGCACGGGCGCATCTACATTCCACCAGCATCGATTCCAGGTGGCCACGGACTTCGCTCTTTGGCGTTGCAGGCCGTAGCCCACAACGTGCTCGAGCACGCAGCACCGGCCAACTACGAAGAGTTTTTGCGTCAGCGCCTGGAGGCCAGCTACTTCGCGGCAGCCTGCCTGATGCCACGCAAAGCCTCCGTCGACTTCCTCGAGCATGCAAAGAAGGACCGCAAGATCGCCATCGAGGACTTCCGCGATTCATTCGGGGTGACACATGAGGCCGCCACGCTTCGCTTCACCAATCTTGCAACCCAGCACTTGGGCATCACGCTGCACTACCTGCGCGTCAACGGCGATGGGACCGTAGTCGGGGCCTATGAAAACGACGGGCTTCCGATGCCGCAGGACGCCACCGGCTCCACCGAGGGGGAAGTGGTATGTCGGCACTGGAGCGCCCGCCGTGCGTTCGCACGCGCCACGCGCACCACTGAGCACTATCAGTACACGAACACGCCCGCTGGCACCTTCTTCGAATCGACCCAAACAGGTATTGGTGGCGCATCGGAGTTCTCCATCACCCTGGGGGTCCCCTACGCCGAGTCAAAATGGTTCCGAGGACGGGAATCCCAAACCCGGGAGACCTCAACGTGCCCCGATGTCCGCTGTTGCCGTCGGCCCGAAGATGGGCTCACAGAGCGATGGCAGGGACAGGCATGGGCCTCCCCCCGAGTCCGCGCCCATCTCTTCGCTCCCCTGCCCCACGGCACGTATCCGGGCGTGGATGATCGAGAGATGTTCGAGTTTCTGGAGTCACACGCGGACGACTGACCTTGTCTTGTTCGCTGATCGCCCATCTCAACACACGCCGTTGGGCGACCAGACTGCCCCCACCCAGTGGAACACTGACGAGATGGACACCACCAACCTCGACGACATCGCGACGGAGCTTGAGACAAAGGCCACAGAACTTCGTGCTCGCATCGAAGACCTCACCCGCCCTCCAGAAGCAGGTGCGACCATTGGATTCGGCAAGCGCATAGGGGATGGCACAACCCAGGCAATCCAGCAGATGGCCGATTCGTCGACGGCCGAGTCGCTGCAGAAGACTCTGAACGAGATTTACGGAGCCCAGGATCGCCTCAAGGCGGGCACCTACGGATTGTGCACCGTAGGAGGCGAACCAATCCCGAAGGGGCGCCTCGATTTCCGTCCGTGGGCGGCGACATGCGTCGAGCACGCCCCCTGAAAGGGGACTTCATCCGACACCGGCTGGGCCCCGAGCCCGAAATGCCGATCCGCGCAGCCACCGGTGGACTTGCCAGCCTTTTGATCCAACGCACTCGATCACGACCTCCGCAATTTGGTCAATGATCAGTACTGTCGTTTGTCACTTGTATTCAAGGACCGATAGAGACGTTCGTCATGGAGGTTGCCCCTTCGACGCCCGTCAGCAGCAAAAAACCACCTTGTCTGGGCATTGCGCCCGGTCAAGGTGGTTTTTCGGTGGCTCCCCCGGGAGGACTCGAACCTCCAACCCTTCGATTAACAGTCGAATGCTCTGCCAATTGAGCTACAGGGGAACGGTGGCCTCGAACGACCACGCGAGGTGAAACGCTACCAGATCCCTCACAGGCAAGTCCAAACGACAGCTCGGCCCATCCGGTGTTGAACTGAGCCCTGCTGGATGTCCATATCCGGATGTAGGGGTGCCAGATCGCCCGATCCGGTGCGCCGCAGCCAGGACATGGTTGATCAGTGGTTCCCTAGACTCCGTATTCAGCCTTCAGCTTGTCTGTCTCTGAAACCACGAGCGCAGCCACCGCTGGATCGCTCAGGTCCGCTCCACCCCCCGCGACGGCGTACCAGGTCAGTTCGTCGCTGCCATCCAACGGGCGCCTTCCAATGATCTGTACGCGCCCCTTGGGAAGATCGTGGGAGATCGTGGCAACCATGGAGGATTGCACGCGTTCCCTGAAGAGCTCTGGTAGCCGTCCCGCATCATTGAGTTGGACGGTGAAATCCTCGCCCGACGTGGTTTTCCAGACGAAGGTGGAGTCTTCTCCCCGCCAAGAACCCGTGGCGATCTGATCCCATCCGAACGTGCGCCACTGACCCATCTCCCGCAGTGCCAACAGTTCCCTGGTTGCCAACAGCGAAGCGGTTGGCCCCGTGCCCTGTGTCAAGACATTGACTCGTCGGGACAAGAAGCTCCGCAACTCGTGCTGGAGTTCCTTCTCCGGACCTTTTCCAAAAATGGCCATGGCCCCATTGTGCCCGTCCTGGGAAGACACTCGTCCCAGGGTTGGTCCTCAATGACCACCTTATGGAGGCCCACGTTCACAGACAGGGTCAACCTTCGATACTTTGAGCCAGCATCAGATTGAGGAGACTTCACCATGGAACCCACAGTGCCCTGGTACAGCGTTTTGCCTTTCGTGGCGATGCTGTTGTCCATCGCAGTACTCCCCCTCCTCTCCTCGACGGAACACTGGTGGGAGCAGAACCGGAACAAGCTCTTGGTTGCCGTAGCGCTCGGTGTGCCCGTCGCCGCGTGGATGCTCGTGCTGATAGGACCGCTATCGGTCATCCACGCACTTCTGGAGTATTCGCAGTTCATCGTTTTACTGGGTGCACTCTTCGTGATCTCCGGCGGCATCCATCTCGCCGGTGACCTTGAAGCAAAGCCTCGCGTCAACGCAGCATTCCTTGCTGCAGGCGCACTCATGGCCTCCTTCATAGGAACCACGGGGGCCGCCATGCTTCTGATCCGGCCGCTTCTGAAAACCAACAGTGCACGATCCATCAAGGCCCACACTGTGATCTTCTTCATCTTCACAGTGGCCAACTCCGGTGGTCTATTAACTCCGCTGGGAGACCCTCCCCTCTTTCTCGGTTTCCTTAGAGGTGTGCCGTTCACCTGGACGTTCAGCCTGTTTCCCGAATGGCTTTTCGTCAATGTGATGTTGATCGCCACGTATCTTGCCCTGGACAAGGTGATGTATCAGCGCGAGGATCCGGGCGATGTTGCATGGGATCGTGAACACGTTGAGCCCTTGGCGGTGCTGGGCAAGGTGAACTTTCTGTTTCTGGCCGTGGTGGTGTTGTCGGTGGCTTTCGTTCCGTCGATTGATCTCGATGCCATCGAGGTGGGCGAGGCCGGCTGGACCGAATGGGTTCCTTGGCGCGAAATGGTGATGATCGGAGCCCTCACCGGTTCGCTTGTGCTGGGGAGCAAACAGGTCCGCCACCACCTCAACGAATTCTCATGGAAGCCCATTCTGGAGGTGGCTGCTCTGTTCATCGGGATCTTCTTGACCATGATCCCGGCGCTGAAGGTTCTGGCGCAGATCGCGCCGAAGCTGCCACTGAACGACGTCACATTTTTTGTGTTCACCGGCGGTTTGTCATCCATGTTGGACAATGCCCCCACCTACGCAACGTTTTTCGAAATGGCACAATCGCTACCCGCCGAGGGCACCCAAGGCCTCGTGGCAGGTGTGCTGCCATCACATCTGGCTGCCATCAGCCTAGGCGCTGTCTTCTGTGGCGCCCTCACCTACATTGGCAATGGCCCCAATTTCATGGTCAAGTCAGTGGCTGAGGAAGGGGGCGTCTCGATGCCCAGCTTCGGTGGCTACATAGTGTGGGCCCTCACATGGCTTGCCCCGATTCTCGTGGCCATGGCTTTTCTCTTCGTGGCCGGTCAGGTGTGGGCCAACATTGTTGGAGTGGTGCTCACACTGTTGCTCATCGTCCGAATCTGGGCAGTGGCAAACAACAAATCCCACACATCGCCACCGAGGCGTGCACACTGAAGGTGTTGTCCGAAGGCTGACAGTGTTGTTCGTTTCCTCGGTGCAGGGAAACCTTTGGCGATCCGGTGACACGTTTGTGCCATGACGATCATGCGAGCGGTACTTCATCCGCCAGTCTCAAGCCGGGAGATGGAGCATTCCCTTCTGCGTCGGATTGAAGCGGGCGTCTACGCCAGTCACCTTCTGGCAACAGACAGCCGGCACAACCGTCTCGATCTCGAGCGCATTGCGATCTCGGGGAAGCTCGCGTGGCAAACACTCTGGCTGGCAAATCTCAGGTTGGTGGCGAAGCTCTCGCATGAGACGGCGCGGCGACATCGGCTGCCCTTCGACGATGTCTTCCAGGATGGCTGCCTCGGCTTGGCGGAAGCCCTGATTCGCTTCGATCTCGCGCGGGGTTGGCGGCTCAGCACTTTGGCCCATGAGTACATTCAGCGTGCTGTCCGGGCGAGCGCAGCCCGGCGTGCCGGTGAGCTGGATGGTCCCGACAGGCGTCACAGGTTACGCATCGTGTTGACGGAGCGGGCCAAAGCTGTGTCCGCCGATGAACACCGCCACCCGCCCACCAGAGAAGTTGCACGGATGGTGGGTGCGAGCGTCTCAGCCGCAGCCAGCGCCTTTGCAGTGAACACATCCCTCGAAGAACTGGGCCCTCACCAGCTCAGCTGCGACGGTGGTTTTGAGGCGGTGGAGGTTCATGGCGTCGACTTCCTGCATCTGCTCGCGGATGCAGGCGAGCTCCTGAGGTTGCGCTACGGGTTGGGCACGCGGTGCCACAGTCAGGTGGAGGTGGCCGAGCTACTCAACGTTTCACCTACAACCGTCGCACGGATGGAGCGGCGCGCCTTGGCACGCGCAAAAATCCTGTTGGAATCGGACCAATGTCGGTTCCAGAGCGAATTGCGCGTGTGATCAGAGCTTCTCCGGCTTCCTCCATCCGGCTGCGCATCATTCCCCAGCGCTGGCCGAAAGCAGCCGCTTGCGCTCCATCTCCAAGGCGGTGAGCTCGGCGAACTGACTGCGGTGCCCCGCGGGATCCTTGACCGGATCGGTGCGCTGGAGCCGCGATTTGCACTGTCCAATGCGACGGACGGTGCGGGCCAGGCGCAAACGACTGGAGTGCGCCATCGAATACATCTCATTCGGCTCTCTCAGAAGTGGCTCCACCAGCAAGGAGACCAAAAGCTGCGTCAGCACAACATTCAAGACGTTCTCCCTCAGCGCGTCACTCCATCCCTCCACCAACGGCGTCTGTGTGATGAGAGCAAAAATGGCCTGGTAGCCCGGATGAGTGAAATCTTCGCCCACGACCCCATTCCAGGCCGCGTCGAAGGTGAGGGGAAACTGCAGCATCAGTTTGAGGGTGTCCCGCTCCAGCCTCAGTGATGGGTCTCCAGGATTGGGCCATTCCGGATCGACATCCTTTCTGACGGGGGGTTCCGGCTCAGGTTCCCGCTGCGATGACGGCGACCCACGCTTCTGCTTGCGGGAAACTTCCCGACGGACATCCTCAATGTCCATGCCCAGCATCTGTGCCAGTTCACGCAGGTATTGGCTCACGAGAGACGAGTCCCGGATGGCACCGATGAGATCTGAGGATTCCCGTAAAGCAGCCAAGCGACCATCGGCGCGGTCCAGATCGTAGGTCTTGATGGCGTTCTCCATCACGAACCGGTACAGCGGAACGCGCCGGCCCACCAGCTCCCTGACCGCCGCGTCTCCCTGCTCCAGGCGAAGGTCGCATGGATCCATGCCCGAGGGTTCTACGGCCACATAGGTCTGCGAAATGAAGTTCTGATCGCCCTTGAAGACCTTCAGAGCAGCGTTTTGTCCCGCCTTGTCGCCGTCGAAGGTGAAGATCACCTCGCCGTGCAGACCATCGGTGGTGCCCATGAGTCGCTGCAACAGCCGGGCGTGGTCATCCCCAAAGGCAGTGCCGCAGCTTGCGACAGCTGTGTCGACTCCCGCGAGGTGCGCAGCCATCACATCGGTGTAGCCCTCGACGACCACTGCCTGCGATCGCTTCCCGATGGCCTGGCGTGCCAGGTCCAAGCCGTAGAGGACCTGGGACTTCTTGTAGACGGGCGTCTCGGGTGTGTTGATGTATTTGGCCGGGAGTCTGTCGTCATCGTGGATGCGGCGGGCGCCGAACCCCAGGACACTTTGTCCTGAATCCCGGATGGGCCACAGAAGGCGACCGTTGAAGAAGTCGCGACCGCCGTCACGGATCAGGCCCGCTGCCTTGAGCGTCGTGTCATCGAATCCTTGGGCCTGTAGTGCCTGCCGAAGCATCCGTCCGTGCTTGGGCGCATACCCGAGACCGAAGTGCAGGGCGACGGCGCGATCGAACCCTCGCTGATCCAAAAATCGGCGAGCCTCGATGGCCTCGGGAGAGCCAATCTGCGAGCTGAAATAGGCCTCCGCGGCCGCATTGGCCTCGAGGATTCTCTTGCGGAGACCGGGGGGTTGGCCGGTGCCGTCGTCGGTGATGCGCAGTTGGATTCCGGAGCGGTCGGCGAGTGACTGGACGGCCTCCGTGAACGCCAGGTTCTGGTGCTTCTGCAGGAAGGTGAAGACGTCGCCGCCCTCGCCACAGCCGAAGCAGTAGAAGAACCCTCGCGACGGGGTGACCGTGAAGCTCGGCGTCTTTTCGTCGTGGAAGGGGCAAAGCCCCTTGAGCGAGCCGCCGCCCGCGTTGCGGAGTGCTACGAAGTCACCAATGACGTCATCTATACGGATCCGGTCACGGACTGCTGCGATGTCCTCGTCGTTGATCCGTCCCGCCATGGGCGCAGTCTAGCCCTGAGCTCGCAGAGTCCGGGACCGCCGTCCTCAGCCACCCATTCCCATCGTTCACGCCCGGGCCCAGTGTCCTGAATGCGTGATTGGGGTCTTAAGCGTTGCGACCGATTCCGGCAGGCAGCAGCGCCGGGTCCCAGCCGAGAAGTCGCTGCGCCTGTTCGAAGGCGAACCTGTCGGTCATGCCGCCCACATAGGTGACGACGCCCCGCACCGCCTCACCCGTGCGGTACTCCTCAGGCATTGCCACAGGGTGCTCGAGGTAGTACTCAACCAACCCGGTCAGCACCCGCACCACCGCGAGGCTCTGACTCGTTGATTCCGGTCGCGTATAGATGCGCTCGTAGTTGAAGCGTCGCAGAGCGGCCAGCGCGTCCGCAGTCTCTTTGTCCATGCCCACGGTGCCGGATGCCATGGTTGTGGAGACGACGGCATTGATGAAAGTGGACAACTGCTGACGACGAGTTGTCCCCACCACCTCGCTCACAATGTCTGGCAGGTCAGAAGGCACCACGATGCCCGCATGGATCGCGTCCTCCAGATCGTGCGCACAGTAGGCGATCCTGTCGGCCCAGGACACAAGTTCCCCTTCCAGCGTCGACGGCGCAGGTCTGGACCAGGAATGGTTGCGGATCCCGTCCAGGGTCTCACGACACAGGTTGAGTTCAGCGAGTACAACATCGGCGCCCCAGGGGCCGTGGTCGTAGCCTTCCTCAATGAACTGGTCGAACGCGTCCTCGGATGCATGCCCGCCGGGGCCGTGCCCACAGTCGTGACCGAGGGCCGTGGCATCAACGAGCGCCACGTTGGCGCCAATCCCTCGCGCCATGGCGACTGCGCATTGCGCCACCTCGATGGCATGCGTCAACCGGGTGCGTTGATGATCCGTCGGGTAGACCACCACCTGGGTCTTGCCCGCCAACCGCCTGAAGGCAGTGGAATGCACGACACGATCCCGGTCTCGTTCGAAGCAGGTCCGCAGGGCGTCGGGCGCCTCCGGGACGGCACGGTCGCCTGCGCCGGAGCTGAAACAGGCCGATGGATTGAGCAGTAGCCGTTCAGCCTCCTCCCGAAATTCCCGGGTACGCGGGTTGGCCGGCTTCACGGTCGCCACGGACGTGGCGTGGGCAGTCACCACGTCGTCTCCGTGACCGTGCATCGTTGTGGCCCAGAGCTTGGTGCGCGGCAACAGTGAATCGTTCATCTCGCCTGACAACCTATCCCAGGGATTCAGACCCCACCATGCCCTCTCACTGCTGAGCGCTTTGACCTGCGCCCGCTGTAGCGTCCAAGAGTGTCCGTCCCATCCTTGAACAAGGAGATGAACAGTGTCACCGAAGCAGCAGGCCGAAAACCCGACGCCGCCCAAGGGTGACGCCAACCAAAATACGACGTTCTTCACCGTCGGTCTCATCTTCCTCGTGACGGGAATCGCACTCTATGTGGGCGACAATGCTGCGGGGCTGCCGTTTTTCATTGTTGGCCTTACATTCTTGATCCTTGGCGGGGGCCTACGTCTCAAGAACCGCACCTCCACGCAGGATGATCCCCCTCATCCCTGACCAATTCCATTGCTCATTGCGGGACGAATCCACACAGATGTGCGCCGGGGGCCTCTCTCGCGCCCGATGCGATGCGATCAAATTGCACGTCTTCTCCAGACATTGTCTGTGGTGCTCATGAAAGTTTCAGCGGATCGGATCGCCGATACCGCGGCCGAGGCACCTGTCCGTATTACTGGCAACTCTGCTCTGGTCCCCGCTTCGATGACCAGAGATTCGGGGCCTTGCGCAACCCCAGCTCTGCTGCATCCAGCCCAGGGTCTAGCGTTGCGAACAACCTGAAACGCGACGGAGACGCCATGACCGACACAGCAAT
>JBQCZU010000029.1:0-33811 GCA_052089385.1 Arachnia sp. | reverse complement strand
ACATTTACGAATTAGCAGCTTGATCCGCTGTCCGGAAAAGCGGGAACACTCCACAACGATCACGTTTCGCAAAGTATGACCGTTGCGGGTCAGCCCCTGGACGTGGGCTTCGCCTCGTCAGGGAGGGGTCTCACCCCCAAGCTGCCTCAGGTGAGAACAATGCCACCGACGGTCTTTCGGCCACGACGCAGTACGACAAACCGGTCCGCCAGGAGATGTTCACCGGTCAACTGCAGGTCGACATCCGTCACTTTCACATTGTTCACGTAGGCCCCACCTTCGTTGATGGCGCGTCGGGCGGCGGACTTGCTGTCCACCAGCCCCGCCATGGTGAGTGCTTCCGTGATGTTGGGGAGAGTACTGACGTCGGCGGCTCCCACCTCGTGCATGACTCCCTCCAGCGTTACCGCAGGCAGGTCGCTGAGAGCTCCACGTCCGAACAGCGCTCCAGCGGCGGCAGAGGCTGCTTCCCTTTCAATCACTCCGTGTACGAGGTCCGTCACATCGTCTGCGAGGGCACGTTGAGCCGCCCGTTTGTGGGGCTCCGCCTCAGTGACACGCGCAAGTTCTTCAATTTCTTCCCTTGTCCGGAAGCTGAACACTTTGAGGTAGTCAATGACCTTGGCGTCTTCCGCATTCAGGAAGAACTGATGAAAAGCGTAGGTACTGGTCAGGTTGGGGTCCAACCACACCGTGCCTGCCTCTGTCTTGCCGAACTTGGTGCCATCGGCCTTCGTGAGCAGAGGAGTGGCCAGGGCGTGGACCGGCACCCGATCACTGCGACGGAGCAATTCCACACCTGCGGTGATGTTGCCCCACTGATCGCTGCCACCGGTTTGCAGGGAGACACCGTGGCGGCGATTCAGCTCGCGGTAGTCCATGGACTGCAGGAGGACGTAGCTGAACTCTGTGTAAGAGATGCCGTCCTCCAGACGACGGGCCACCACATCGCGGGCCAGCATGCGATTCACTGGGAAGTGTTTGCCAACGTCCCGGAGGAATTCAAGCACCGAGATGCCTTGTGTCCAGTCCAGGTTGTTGACCATCGTCGCAGCCGCGGGGCCCTCAAAGCTCAGAACACGTCCCACCTGAGTGCGAATTCGATCCACCCAACCAGCCACCACGTCCTCGGAATTCATGGTGCGCTCTCCGGACTCTTTGGGATCGCCAATCAGTCCCGTTGCGCCACCCACCAGCATGAAGGGTCGGTGACCAGCAAGCTGCAGCCGTCGCGCGAGCAACATTTGCACAAGGTTTCCCGTGTGAACGCTTGGAGCAGTCGGGTCAAAACCCACGTAGAAGCTGACGGGCCCCCCGTCGAGGTGCGCTGACAGCGCTTCCTCATCGGTTGAATGGGCAATGAGCCCGCGCCACTTCAGGTCCTCAAACAGTAGATTCACGCTCATCACCCTATCGCCACACTCTGTTGCCTCACCCCGCCGTTGGTCCCGCCTCTGCCCAAGCCCGAAGCTGATCCTGATCGCCACGCAACTCTGCAAGTTGTTCCATCACACGCACGGGGGCCGTGCCGCCTCGCCCATTGCGCGCAGCTACGGATCCCTCCACCGTGAGGACCTTGAGTACATCGTCGTCAAGATGCGCGGAGATCTCCCGCAGATCGCTGGCCTGAAGATCCTGCAGGGTGATGCTTCGTGCCTCGCAGTAGCGCACCGTCTCCCCCGCCACTTCGTGAGCCACCGCAAATGGCACACGTCGCCGCACGAGGTGATCCGCGACGTCGGTGGCCAGCGAGAACCCCATGGGTGCGACCGAAGCCATGCGCTCGCGATCAAAAGTCAACGTTGCGACCATCCCTGCAACGGCGGGGAGCAGTACGTGAAGCTGGTCGATCCCGTCAAAAATCGGCTCCTTGTCCTCCTGCAAGTCTCTGTTGTATGCGAGAGGCAGACCCTTCAGCGTCGCGAGCAGTCCCGTCAGGTTCCCGATCAGCCGTCCCGCCTTGCCGCGCGCCAGTTCTGCCACATCGGGATTCTTCTTCTGCGGCATGATCGAACTGCCTGTGGACCAGGCATCGTCCAGCTTCGCAAAGCCGAACTCGGCGGTGCACCACAGGATGACGTCCTCGCTGAGGCGGGACAGGTCAATGGCGACCTGTGCCAATACCCATGTCGCCTCTGCCACAAGATCCCGAGCCGCGGTGCCGTCGATGGAGTTGGGGACGGAAGCAGAAAACCCAAGTTCCCGGGCCACCAACTCTGGATCCAGACCCAGCGACGTACCAGCCAGCGCTGCAGACCCGTAGGGACTCACGGACAGGCGCGAATCAAGATCGCGGAGGCGTTGCATGTCTCGAATCAATGGCCACGCGTGAGCCAGAAGATGGTGGCTGAGAAGCACTGGTTGGGCGGACTGTAGATGCGTTCGACCCGGCATGACGGCCCCCATGTACTGCTCTGCCTGCAGGGCAAGTGCGGCGCAAACCTCGTCGACAGCCAGCGCGATGGCGCGCAATTCAGTACGAAGGTATGAGCGGATCAGCGTGGCGATCTGATCGTTGCGGGAGCGACCAGCGCGGAGACGTCCGCCAAGTTCTGGACCAACAACCTCTTTGAGGCCCCTTTCCAGAGCGCCGTGAACATCCTCGTCCTCCGGGGCCGGCCGGAACTCACAGGTTGAGACGCGTCGCGCCAACTCCGCGAGTCCAGCATCCATGGCGCTGGCCTCCTCCGGGGCAAGGAGCCCAGCGGCCAGGAGCGCCTTTGCATGCGCCCGCGAACCTGCAATGTCATGCAGCGCGAGGCGCCAGTCGAAGTGCGTGGACTTGCTCAACGCAAACATCGCGTCGCTCGGCCCTCCACCGAAACGACCTCCCCAGAGCTTTCCCTCGGATGCATTGCCCTCAGTCACTTGTTGTCCTCTCGGGGATTGATGGATAGTCATGTGGTTTCCCGCTGCGTGCCATATCGGCAATATGGGCGATGACATCGGCGGCGCGTCCCTGATCCTCTGCTATCAGCAGGATCGTGTCGTCCCCAGCGATGGTGCCCATGACCCCCGGGATGCGTGCAGCGTCCACACTGGCGGCAAAGAACTGGGCCGCGCCCGGTGGGGTCCGCAGCACCACCTGGTTGCCGGCGGACCGGATGGACACGATGAGCTCAGCGGCCAGTCGAGCAAGCTTTTCCACTGCGATGACGGCCACATCGCCGTCGTCACCGAGTGCGTAGACCAACGTTCCGTCGGCAGCGCGCCGGCGGATGGCGCCCACCGCAACAAGGTCCTTGCTGAGAGTGGACTGGCTGACAACAATGTCATCCGAGGCAAGGACCGAGCACAGTTCCTGCTGGGAGGTGTGTCGCTCCTGAGCCAGGATGTCACGCAGGCGCGAGAGGCGGGCCGAACGCGCCATGTCAGCCACGGGCAGCATCCAGCAAACTGGGAAGCGCAGTCACGAAGGGCAACAGTTCCTCACGGGTGATCACCAGCGGTGGCGCGATGCGCAGCACGTGTGCCCTGGGCGCGTTGATGACGAAACCGGCGGCAAGAGCAGCATCCACAACCTCGGCACCGATGTCAGCGGTGAGCACGATCCCCCGCAGCAACCCACGTCCCCGAACATGGTCGATCAGCGGATGCCCCAACGCCTCGACGGCCGCTGCAAACCATTCGCCCACGTCCAAGACGTTGTCCAGCACTCCCGCTTCCAGCTCATCCAGGACGGCGTTGGCGGCGGCGGCGGCGACGGGATTCCCGCCAAAGGTGGAGCCATGATTGCCAGGCTGAATCAGGTTCGCAGCATCCCCGGTTGCGATGCAGGCGCCAACAGGGAACCCGTTTCCAAGTCCCTTGGCGACCGTGATGAGGTCTGCCACGACGCCATCGACGCGGTGCAGTAGCAACTCCCCGCACCGACCCATTCCTGTCTGGACCTCGTCGATCCACAGCAGCGCGCCTGCCTTCCGTGTAATCTGCCGCGCGCTCTCCAAATATCCATCCGGGAGTGCAACGATGCCATTCTCGCCCTGGATCACCTCCAGCAACACGGCTGCCGTGGTGTCATCTACGGCGCGCGTCAGCGCTTCGAGGTCACCGAACGGCACGAATTCAACGCCTCCCGGCAACGGTTCGAACGGTGCCCGGTACTTGGGAGTGTGCGTCAGTGCCAGCGCACCCATGGTGCGGCCGTGGAAGGAGCCCTCCATTGCGATGACTTTGGTGCGTCCAGTCAGGCGGGTCGCCTTGAAGGCCGCCTCGACGGCCTCAGTACCGGAGTTGGTGAAAAAGACACGCCCATCGCCCCCCGCAGCCTGCACGAGCCGTTCGGCGAGCCGTACCTGCCCCTCGGTCGCGAAGAAGTTCGAGACGTGTCCCAACCGCGACAGTTGCGAGGCGATCGCGGCCGTCACCGCCGGATGACCATGGCCGAGTGAATTCACGGCGATTCCAGCCAATAGATCGAGGTAGCGTTTTCCGTCGGCGTCCACCAAGTGAACGCCCTCTCCGTGCGAAAAAACCCTCTTGGGGGTACCGAAGGCATTCATCATGACGGCGTCATAGCGTCCGAGAAGCTCGTCTTGTCGCGTCATTTCTTCGGCTCCTCTGGTTGTGCGTCATTGGTCACCATGGTGCCGATGCCATCATTGGTGAAGATTTCCAACAGTAGACAGTGCAGGACACGGCCGTCGATGATGGTGGCCGCCTTCACCCCAGCCTCGACGGCGCGGAGACAACCCTCAAGTTTGGGAACCATTCCGGACTGGACCTGGGGCATGAGTTCACGCACCTCGTCCGTTGATATGGACGTGATGATCGAGTCCTCATCCGGATAATTGGCATACAGTCCAGCGACATCGGTGAGCATCACGAGACGCCGCGCACCGAGCGCGACGGCCAACGCAGAGGCTGCGGTGTCTGCATTCACGTTGTAGACCTGACCGTCCGGACCGGGTGCCACGGTGGCGATGACTGGAATGCGTCCGGCATCGATGAGGTCAAGCACCGAAGTGGGGTCCACGGAGTCCACATCTCCCACCAGCCCGAGATCCACCAGTTCGTCATCAACCATCAGTCCGCGGCGCTTGGCGCGCAACAGTCCGCCGTCCTCCCCCGACATGCCGACTGCGAAAGGTGCGTGGGCGTTGATGAGACCGACGAGCTCACGGCCCACCTGTCCCACGAGAACCATCCGCACCACGTCCATTGCTTCCTCGGTGGTCACCCGAAGACCGCCCCGGAATTCCGAGCTGATGTCGAGACGCTTCAACATGGATGAGATCTGGGGCCCGCCGCCGTGTACCACCACTGGTTTCAGGCCGACGCGGCGCAGGAACACGACGTCCGCCGCAAAGGCGCGCTTCAACTCGTCGTCCACCATGGCGTTGCCGCCGTACTTGATCACGATGGTCTGGCCGGCAAAGTCCGCCAACCATGGCAGCGCTTCAATCAGCGTGCTGGCCTTGAGTAGAAGAGCCGCTTGATCCCGGCTGGTGATGCGGCTCATGAGGAGTACTCCGCATTCTCTCTCACGTAGTCATACGTGAGGTCGTTGGTCAGGATGGTTGCGGTGTGATGGCCAGCATGCAGATCCACCAGAACGTGGACCTGACGATCCGAGAGATCCACGAGAGCTCGATCCTCCCCGATCTGGCCTCCCCTGCAGACGGCGATGCCATTGAAGGAGACGTCGATCTCATCAGGGTCAAAGTCAGCGTCGGTGACTCCAATGGCGGAGAGTACGCGCCCCCAGTTCGGGTCGTTGCCGAAGACTGCACACTTGAAGAGGTTGCTGCGGGCAATCTCCCTGCCCACCAGTTCCGCGTCCTCCTCATACATCGCACCCACCACCTCGATGCTGATTTCGTGGTTGGCCCCTTCGGCATCCGCGATGAGCTGAGTGGCCAGGTCCTGGCACAGAGCGGTCAGTGCCGCCTCAAACTCAAGCCCGTCCGGCGTTACGCCACTTGCACCATTGCCCAGCAGGAGAACAGTGTCGTTGGTTGACATGCAACCATCCGAATCCGCCCTGTCAAAGCTGACGCGGCATGCTTCACGAAGAGCGCTGTCGAGATGCTCCGGTGAAACGTCGGCGTCCGTGGTCAGAACAACGAGCATCGTGGCCAGCCCCGGCGCGAGCATTCCAGCTCCTTTGGCCATCCCCCCAATCGTGAACCCTTGTCCCGATTGAACTGCCATCTTGGGTACCGAATCAGTGGTCATGATGGCAGTGGCGGCGTCCAGTCCCCCTTCTGGGTGAAGGGCGGCGCAGGCCTCCTCAATCCCGTGGAGGACCTTTTCCATGGGCAACCGGAGGCCAATGAGACCGGTGGAGCAGACGGCCACATCATCTGTTGGAAGGTGTAGATGTTGTGCCGTGGCGGCAGCCATCCGAGCGGCATCGGCGAATCCATCTGCCCCGGTGCAGGCGTTGGCCCCGCCCGAATTGAGCACGACGGCTGCCAGCTGGCCATCAGAGATGGCATGCCTGGACCACTTCACGGGCGCCGCCTGAACGCGGTTGCGGGTGAAGACACCTGCGGCGCGAAAGTATGGGCCGGTGTTGTGGACAACAGCCAGGTCGTGATTGGCACTGGCTTTGATGCCGGCGGCAATCCCGGCAGCGGTGAAGCCCTGTGGTGATGTGATGCTCATGGTGCTACTCCGACGGTGCTGAGCCCGGCTGCCTCTGGCAGTCCGAGCGCGATGTTCATGGACTGGATGGCGCCGCCAGCGGTGCCCTTGGTGAGATTGTCGAGCGCCGCGATGGCAATCAATCGGCCGGCGCTGGGATCAACGATCACCTGTACCGATGTGCGATTGCTGCCGAGCACGGACGCCGTCTGCGGCCAGAGACCCTCTGGCAGGAGATCCACGAACAACTCATCCCTGTAGGCCTCCTCATACACCGTGCGAGCCTGCACAGTGTCCACGCCCGGGCGCACGGGAGCGCTGCAGGTGGCCAGAATTCCGCGCGACATCGGCACCAGGAGAGGGGTGAAACTGACGTTGACCCTCTGGGATGTCACTGCTGACAGGTTCTGGATGATCTCAGGAGTGTGTCGGTGCACGCCGCCCACACCGTATGCACTGGCGTTGCCCATGACCTCTGCACCGATGAGGTGTGATTTGGCAGCCTTCCCCGCTCCTGACATGCCGCTGGCTGCGACGACACTCACCTGCGAGCTGTCAACGAGCCCCGACGCAACGGCGGGCAGCAGAGCGAGGGTTGCGGAGGTGGGGTAGCAACCGGGGACCGCAATGCGCGTGGCGCCGGCAAGCTTGGCGCGTTGCCCAGGAAGCTCCGGCAGTCCGTAGGGCCAGGTTCCAGCGTGCGGGGACCCGTAGAACTTCTCCCACAGCACCGAATCCTGCAATCGAAAATCGGCGCCGGCATCCACCACGAGGGTGTCATTGCCGAGCTGTTGAGCGATGGCGGCGGAGGTGCCGTGGGGCAGTGCCAGGAACACGACGTCGTGTCCCGTCAAGTTGTCAGCGGTGGTCGCCACGACACGTCGATCTGCCAGCGGTACCAGATGGGGCTGATGCATGAACAGCAGGTCTCCCACGCTCGAATTGCCTGTGAGTGCCCCGATTTCGACCTCGCCGTGCTGCAACAGAAGCCGAAGTACTTCCCCACCGGCGTATCCAGTGCAACCGGCCACCGCCACCTTGTACGTCATACAAGGAAACTATGCCACAAAGTGAATAACTATTCGACTTGGGTCAGAGTCGAGGCGGAAGATATCACCCCGTGTGAGAGCAGGTCGATTCCCCGCTCAAAATTTCGTTGCGCGCGGATGGCATCGAATGGGGCCACCACGCCCAGCTCGGCAAGTTGTGCTTGGGTCTGCTCCTGCATCGAGTGCCCCACGACGAAATGCATGAATACTTCGGCCACCCCGTCAATATCGTCGTGCCCGACCCCTCGGGAGCGCAGGCATTCCTTGAGATTCTCGGCCGGATCGACTGTTCCGAGACCCATGGCCCGCGTGGAAGCCACCAACTCCGCAGCATCCCGATGGGCCAGCAATTGGTCGCGGAAACTCCTGGCCCAATCCCACACGTCACTGTCCTCGGGCCCACCGCGGATGGTGAAGGATCGGCCCAGCACCTCGTCGGCGACTGCGGCCAACAGCGACTGTTTGTTGGAGAAGTGCCAGTAAAGTGCTCCCGCTTTCACACCAAGAGCGTCGGCGACCCGACGCATGGTGAGGTCAGCCAGGCCGTAGTCGTCGAGGATGGCGCATGCAGCCTGCACAATGCGGTCAGGTGTCAGAGCCACGAAGACGCAGCTCCCAAAAACCGCTGGCGGTGTAGGGCACGAAGCCCAGAGTGTCGTTGATCGCTCTCATGTGGGTATTTTCCCATGCCGTGCCGGTGATTACCCGGTCGGCCTCCGGCCAGAACTCTCCGACCGCTGCATGGTTGATCACTTTCATCAGCATTCCGAGGCCGTGACCGCGAAATTCCTCCAACACGAGCGTTTCCCACTGATGGGCGACCGCGGGTACGGACTTGTCCCTGAACAACCGTGTGAAGCCCACCAATCGCGCTGAGGGAATGTGTCGCACCACTGTCAACAACTGCTCCCTGTCCGCGACTTTGACGGCATCCATGGAGTCCCCAATCCGATCCGCATCCCAGGCTTCGTCCTCAAGGTCCATCTCCCCGGACGGCGCGTCTGACCCCATGGCCGCAAACATCTCCGCCAAACCAGCAAACAAACGCTGCGGAACATCATTTCTGATCGTGATCACCTCGTAATCCAGCGGTTTGCTGTTCAGCGCTTCTTCGCGCCGCGCCGTTGCCACATCAATTGGGGGAAGTTTCAGCGTGGACAGTAGTTCACACTGCCCCAGGACGTATCCGTGACGAGTGAGGAAACGCGACTCCTGACTGGTGGCGTCCACACTTCCTTGTCCCGTCTCTGCAACCAATTCAATGTCACCCTCCTCGTTGTGGGCCCGTTCCCAGGTCCAGGCCTGGATGGAGCTTCGTCCGGCCTCGCGAGCCACAGTGAGCGCCGCTGCGTGCAAAGCAGACCCATAGCCCTTCCCACGGTGTTCCTCGCGGACCACAATGCTCAGCATCGCCAAGCGTGGGTTGTCGATCATGGGCAACTCGATGGTTGCCACACCAAGGACTTCACTTTCGCGGGTTGGTTCGCCCACCGAGCTTGCGACGAGGTGTACATGCCGGACGTAGTGGGGATGCATGCCCCGGGCGAAGAGAAGCTCCGCTGACTCGAACATGTCCATGTCCCCAACTTTTTGTTGCAGCACTTCCCCCCACAGGTCCCTTTCAACACGCAGCACGAACATCGCGTGTGCGTCGAGGTCTGATGGGTGAGCAAAGTGGGTAATCGTGATCACGCTGTTCACCCTACGACGTGAGGCGTTCCTTCAGCCCTCAGAGTGTGGGGGTACTTGCCAGAAGTTCACGGGTATAGGGATGTTGTGGTCGCTCCAGAACATCCGCCACCAACCCGGCTTCCACGAGCCTTCCCTCCTGCAGCACCAGCACCCTGTCTGCGACGGATCGGACCAACGCCAGGTCGTGGGTCACGAAGAGCATCGAGATTCCCCGGTCCGAGCGCTCGCGGTTGAGAAGGCTGACGACGGCGCCCTGAATGGAGACATCCAGCGCAGAGGTGATCTCGTCACAGATCAAAATGTCCGGCTCCGCAGCCAGCGCCCGCGCGATTGCCAGGCGTTGCCGCTCACCTCCAGACAGGCGGTTGGTACGCAAGGGCAGGAGACTGGTGGCCAGTTGGACCCGCTCTAGCAGTTCGCCAGCTCGTTGGCGCGCGGCGGCGCCCCTGGCGATGCCGAACAATTCCAGTGGGCGGCGAAGGATCTGCTCCACCGTGCGCCGCGGATTCAACGACAGGTACGGATTCTGGAAGATGTACTGGATCCGTTGACGCATGGCGGTGGTCCTCTTGCGTGAACTCTTGGCGAGCTCTTCGCCGTCCAGCGTGATGGAGCCGGTCCATTCACCATGGAGTCCCCCCACGCACCGGGAGATGGTGGTCTTCCCAGAGCCCGACTCCCCCACCAGTGCCACCACCTCACCCCTACCGAGTTCGAGGCTGACGTCGTGCACCACGTGACTGCGGCCGTAGAAGACATCCAGGTTCACGATCTTGAGAACAGGTTCCCTCACCACGGAGTCGTCAGTGTCGAAGCTGTCGCCACTCGTGGCATCCCAGTCCCCCAGCTCGTCCCAGCGCAGGCACCGCGACATGTGTCCGTCACCAATGTCGACGAGAGGGGGACGCGTGCTTGTGCATGCATCGATGGCGAATGGGCACCGGTCGTGGAAGCGACAGCCCGTGGGCCTGTTGCCCGGCGACGGTGTCTCACCGGGGATGCCCTTCAAATATCGTGGTCGTCTCAGGTGTGGGATGGCGTCCAGCAGCGCGCGAGTGTAGGGGTGGTTGGGACGGGAAAAGATGTCCTTGGTCACTCCTTCCTCCACCAGTTGCCCGGCATACAGCACGGCTACACGGTCTGCGATCTGCGCCACCACCGCCAGATCATGGGTGACGTAGAGAGCAGCCACTTCGAACCGCTCACAGAGGTCGTCCAGCGTCTTCAGCACCATTTGCTGCGTCGTGACATCCAGTCCGGTGGTCGGCTCGTCCAGCACCAACACTTTCGGTCGGGGGAGGAACACCATGGCGATGGCGACGCGCTGTACCTGCCCGCCTGAAAGCTGGTGAGGATAGCGTCCCAGGAATGCATCGTCGGCGGGCAGACCCACCTCGAGCAGGATTTCCCGGACCCGGTCCATCCTCTCCTTCGGCGCTCCAATGTCATGCTGATCCAGCAGTTCCCGCAGCTGCTTCCCGATCCGGATGGCGGGGTTGAGCGAGGCACTGGGATCCTGAGGGACATAGCCAATCGTGACCCCTCGGATGCGGCGCACCTGGCTTGCCGACAGCGCAGCCATGTCGTGGCCATCGATCATCACGGTTCCGTCGCTGATACCGGCCCCGGTGCGTGCATAACCGAGCAGTGCAGTTCCAGCGGTGGTTTTGCCTGAGCCCGATTCACCCACAAGACCGACTATTTCGCCGGAGCGGATCACCAGATCAAAGCCGTCCACCACATCCACAGTCCCACCGGTGAGTGCAACCCGCAGGTTGTTGACGGTGCACACCGCCAAGTCTTCTGTCGCGCTCATGCTTCTCCTCGTGCTGCTCGCTGGCCCAGGCCATCGGCAACCAGGTTGGTGCTGAGGGTGAAGAGGCCGATGATGATGACCGGGGCAAGGACACCCCAGGGCTGCACGAGCAGCGCGAGCCGGTTCTCATTGGTCATCTGCCCCCAGTCGGCGGCTCCCGGATTGGCGGCGAACCCGAGGAATCCAATCGCCGCGACCGTGCCGATCGAATAGGTCAGCCGCAACCCCGCCTCCGCGAGCATGGGGACCACCATGTTCGGACCAAGCTCCAATCCGACGATGCGCCACCGTGGCTCACCGAGGGCTTCAGCGGCTGCGATGAAATCGTTGCGGACGTAGGTGAGTGCAACGCCCCGCGAGACACGAGCCACCCTGGGTGCGTGCGCCACACCCACTAGCACCACGATCAACAACCACGTGGGTTCGTCGACGGCGCTGAGCACGAGGAGGGCAAGCAAAATCTGGGGGAAGGCCAGCGCAACGTCGTTCAGACGCATGACCACTTCCTCGAACCATCCGCCGATGTAGGCGGCCAGGACCCCGATGATGAGTCCCGCCACCACACCGAGGAGTGTGGCGAGAACCGCGACGATCAGGATGGACTGCCCACCGTGGAGGACCCGGGACACCACGTCCTGGCCGAGGTAGTCAGTCCCCAGGAAGGAACCCTCCAGCGAATATGGTTTGCCAACGATCTCGTATTCGCCGAACGGGGCGAGCCATGGTCCGACGATTGCGAGGAGCACGATGAGCAACGTGAGAACGAGCCCGATGGAGATCCGTGGGTCTTTGAGCATTCTCATGACGACATCGCCGTTCGTGCCCGGGGTGTGAACATGATGGACAACACGTCCGCCACGAGATTCACCACAACATAGGCAGCCGCGATCATCATCGACAAAGCCTGCACCATCGGGAAGTCGGAGTTGCGTACTGAGTCAACGAGGGAGGCACCGATCCCGGGATAGGCAAAGAGGTACTCCACGAGCACCACACCTCCGACGAGCCACGCCAGTTGCAGTGCCGTTACCTGAATTGTGGGGACGATGGTGTTGGGCAGGGCATGCCTGATCAACACCCTGTTTTCAGGTATCCCCTTCAACCGGGCCAGTTCCACGTAGTCCGAATCCATGGTTTCGACAAGGTTGGACCGCAGAATGCGCGCCAAGTAGGGAGTGACGGCGATGACCAGCGTGGCGACAGGGAGGATCAGGGACAGGGGACGGCCCCACGGGGCGTCGCCGGGAGGCACGATCGTCACAGCTGGCAGGATCTTGATCAGCGAGGTGGAAAACACCGTCACCAGCACAATGCCCGTCACGAACTCGGGAATTCCGGCCAGCGAAAGGCTGATGACCTGAATGGTGTGATCCAGCCACGAACCGCGGAAGCGGGTGGCCAGGAGCGCTATCCCCAATGACAGCGGAATCATGATCAGGGCTGTCACCAGAACAAGAAAACCGCTGTTCTGCACCTGATCACCCAGCAGTTCGGTAACCGGCAGGCCATTCGCGATGGAGTTGCCGGGATCACCGCTGAGCAATCCACCGAGCCATCTGAAGTAGCGAATCAGAAGCGGATCATCCAGGTGGAGTTCGGCACGGATGGATGCAACGCGTTCAGGACTGACCGCAAAGTCCTTGCCAAGGATCGCCCGGACGGGGTCGCCCAGCGCGGAAGTGGCGAAGAACACGATCACCGAGACCAGCCAGAGCGTCAGGACTGCGGTACCCACTCGTCGCAGCAACCACAGAGTCCATTTCTTTGTGGGAGAGGCACCAGGGGTTGAGGCATCGCTGTCTCCCAAGGATGGTGTGGTGTCGGCCTCGTCGGCATTTCTTCCGTGGTGTGTCTGGGTGGACACTGTGGATCACCCCTTCGTCAATCGGGCGCGTTTGAAGAGGAAAGAGGACATGGGTAGATCACGACTGGGGACAAGTCCCTCCACGAACTGGGAGTAGGCGTCAACCTGCTCCTTGAAGCCCCAGATGATGAAGCCGCCGGTGTCGAACTCGATCTGCTGCGCCTGTCGTACCAGGTCGTTGCGGGTGTCAGTGTCCACTTCGGCGCGGGCCCGTTTGATGAGGTCCTCGAACTCCGGGTCGTCGAAGTGGGTCTCGTTGTAGGGCGAGGAAGCGAGGCTGCTCTGTGCTGCTTGCGGGATGTAGTTGCGTGTGGCCCAGAAGTCTTGCGCAAACGGCCACTGCAAATACTGCTCGCCATAGAACGTGCTGGAGTCGACCTTGTTCACCCGCACCCCCACGCCTGCAAGTTTCGCCTGCTGGGAGAACAGGTTGGCAGCCTCAACACCACCCGAGCCGACGGCGGTGGAAGTGACGACCTCGATCTGGAGCCCACTCTGCCCCGCCTGGGCCAGAAGGGCTGCTGCTTGCTCGGGGTCATGCTCGCGCTGCGGCAGATCTGAGGCATAGCCGGGGTCGAAGGGTGAGTACAGATCATTGCCCAGAGTTCCGAAGCCGTTGAGTGCTTGGTCAATGAGCTCTTGGCGGTTCACCATGAGGCGGAGCGCCTGGCGCACCAGCGGGTCCGAGAATGGTTCCAGATCCACTCGCATGGTGAAGGGCAGCCATCCCCCCGACTCCGATATCAATGCACGACCCCCCTGATCGCGGATCGCTTCCACGAGATAGGTGGGGAGGTTGTCCGCGCTCTGGATCTGTCCGGCCAGCATGGCATTGACCTTGGCTGCGTCATCGGCGAAATCAATGATGATGAGTTCATCGACCGAGGCCTGCTCTTCCCAGTAGTCGGAAAACTTCAGGAAGCGGCTGCGCTGCCCCGGCACGAAGAGATCTGCCTTGAACGCGCCGGTTCCCACAGGGTTCTCGAGGTCGAAGTCCGTGGGGATGATGCCCATGCCGTAGGCAGCCAGGAGTTCTTCGACGATGGCCAGCGGTTCCTTCAGAACGAGCCGGTACGTCAGATCATCGAGGGGGCCCGACGCAGCCATGTCGGCCGCCGAGGCGAGGTCTCCCGCCTGCGTTCCAACGTTGTCCGGGTTGAAGGCCCGCTCAAATGTGGCATGGACATCGTCGGCGGTCAGGCTCTTCCCGTGGTGAAAAGTGACGCCATCGCGTAGACGAATCGTCCAGGTCCTGGCATCGGTTGAGGATTCCAGACCCACGGCCAGTGCAGGCTGCACGACGTAATCCGTGTCGAACTGGAACAGCGGCTCGTACAGGTTGCGCACCCTGCTGATGTCTGGATACGTCACGGGAAAATGCGGGTCCAGCGTGTCCTTCAGCCCACCCCCTGTGGCGCCGTGGATCAGCCGCAATGTGTCACGATCCGAGGCGTTCGAGCACCCTGTCAACGCCGCTGCCACGGCGGCAGCCGAGGCACCCGCCAGAAGGTTCCGCCGGGTCACGCGTGGTCCTGTTCGCATCACAACCCCTTCCCGGGGTGTAGTGAAGCGATAGTAAGCCATGAATGCGCAACTGCTGCCAAGCATGACAAAGAAAACACCGTCAGGTGACTGCGGACAGCTCCATCAAAGCACCTGGGTGTCCACCGGGCTGCCCAGCACCCACGTCCTTTTCCACGGCGCCAGTACGTCGCGCACATGCCGGGATCAGGCGCGCTGCACTGCCCCGAAACGCTTTGCTGCGACTGCCACCGCGGACTGGCGTGCCTCGGCCGCCTCCGCGTCCTTCAATGTCCTGTCGGCGCGGAAGCGGAGAGCGAACGCCAGAGATTTCTTGTTCTCCCCCACCTGATCGCCCCTGTAGACGTCGAAGAGTGTCACCTCTTCCAGGAGATCACCTGCACCCTGCACGAGTGCAGCTTCCACATCAGCGACGGCGACGGACTCATCCACGATCAGAGCCACATCCTCCTTCGCAAGGGGGAAGGAGGACAGTGATCGAATGCTGCCACCCCGGGGCGCGGACTGCAACACCTCAGCGAGTGAGAATTCGACGGCGCACGTGCGCTCCGGCAGACCGAAACCGCGGATGACCTCGGGGTGCAGTTCTCCAGCAAATCCGACGACGGTGCCCTCAACCAGCAGCTCAGCGCACCGGCCGGGATGCCACGGCATCATCTCCGCGTTGCGCCTCGTCAGGTGAAGCCCCACGGCGGCTGCCGCTGCTTCGGCTGCAGCAACAACGTGCGTCCAGTCGGCAGCAACGGCTTTGCCCTGCCATCCCTGTCTGGACCAGTTGCCACACACCACGGCAGCGAGCATTTCGGGCTGCTCCGGCAGCCCTGCTTCGATGCCGGCCAGGTCCTCCTCCGAGGGTCGAGCGTTCACGCCGGGGTGCGGCAGGGTGTGGGTCTCGTCGCCGTCCAGGAAGATGGCCCCGTGCTCGAACAGAGCCAGGTCCTCCATGGAGCGCGATGTGTTCTTGACAACCGCCGCAAACAATCCGGGCAGCAGGCTGGTGCGCAGCCATGGATGAGTGTCCGAGAGCGGGTTGGCCAGACGAACGGTGCGGCGACGACGGTCGTCAGCCTGCAGCCCCATCCTGTCCAGTTCTTCACTGGAGATGAAGGGCAGACTGAGGACTTCTGTGAAACCGGTGGTCGCGACGGCGGCCATGGCAGCACGCCGGCCCTTCTGCAGCCATGTCAGTCCTTTTCCCACAGGGGGAACAGGAATGCGGAGCCCGATACGGTCATACCCGTATTTGCGGCCCACTTCCTCCACCACGTCGTAGGGATCCTTGAGATCACTTCTCCACGTGGGTGCGCAAACGGTCAGGGAATCGCCCATGGCCGTGACCTGGCATCCGCTTGCCTCCAGGATTGAAATGATCTGTTTCGCCTCGACCGGGGCTCCCAGAATTGCCGGGATGAGCCCGGAGCGAAGATTGATGCGGTTCCTCTCCGGAGCGGAACCGGCCACCGTCTTCTCAGCCAGCAGTTGGCCGCCACCGTGTGCAACCAGCAATTCGGCCGCCCTGAGCGCCGCCGCGTACGGCAGACCGGGATCCACGGTGCGTTCAAACCGCTTGGACGCCTCCGATGCCAGTCCGTGACGACGGAACGTCCTGGACACGCTGGCTGCATCGAAGTGGGCAGCTTCCAGCACGATTGCGGTGGTGCTGGGAGTCACCTCTGTGTTCTCCCCGCCCATGACCCCAGCGAGTCCGATGGGCCCGGAGTCATCCGTGATCAGTAGGTCATCCGCCGTGCACGTGCGCTGCGCACCGTCGAGGGTCCGTACAGTTTCCCCTTCAGTGGCCAGGCGGACCCGAATGGGTCCCTGCAGCTTGGCAGCGTCGTAGGCGTGCAGTGGCTGACCGCTTTCGAGCATGACGTAGTTGGTGACATCGACGGGAAGCGAGATGGATCGCACCCCGCTGGCGCGCAGACGCTGGGCCATCCAGGCGGGCGTCGGCGCTTCGGGATCGAACCCGTCGATGGTCAGGGCAACGAAACTTTTGCACCGCTGTGATTCGAGCTCCACGGGATGACCGGACGCGACGGGATCCGGCATGGGACGCCAGTAGGGGTCTGTGAACGGCATGCCTGCGGCCACTGCCGCCTCACGTGCCAGGCCCCTGATGGAGAGGCAGTACCCAAGATCAGTGGTGACCTCCATGTCGAGCACGGTGTCACTGCTCCACAGAGCGTCCAACGCGTCGTCACCGGGCTGAAGTCCGGTGGCCGGATCAAGCACCATGATTCCGTCGTGATCCTCACCGAGACCAATTTCATCCTCGGCACAAATCATGCCGTCGGAGATGTGGCCGTAGGTTTTGCGCGCGGCGATGGCGAAGTCTCCGGGCAGGACACAGCCGGGCAGGGCCACAACCACCAGATCATCGACGGCGAAGTTCAGTGCGCCGCAGACGATGCCCCGGGATGCCGGGAACTCGTCAGTGGCCGCATCATTGTGGTGCCCGACGTCCACCCGGCAGTAGCGGATGGTCTTGCCATTCTTCTGCGGCTCCTCCACCAGTGACAGCACACGGCCGACGATCAGCGGTCCGGTGATGTCTGGTCCGGTGGTTTCCATGCGCTCCACAGTCAGGCCGGCGCGGGTGAAGGAATCGGCCAGTTGGGCGTCGGAGACGGGCAGCGAGACCAGCTCACGCAGCCACGAGATGGGTGCCTTCATCGGGCTCCTCCAAGCAGGGATCGGCTGAAACGAATGTCGCCCTCAACAAAATCACGGAGGTCGGGGGCGTTGTTGCGGAACATCACCGTGCGGTCGACGCCCATACCGAAGGCGAAACCCGAGTAGATGGAGGCGTCGATACCGCAGGCGTGCAGGACGCGCGGGTTGACGACACCGCAGCCACCCCACTCAATCCAGCCCTCGCTGCGACATGTCCGGCAGGGTGCATCGGCGTTGCCCACAGATTCGCCATGACAGACGAAGC
Source organism: Arachnia sp. (assembly GCA_052089385.1). Classification (GTDB taxonomy): domain Bacteria; phylum Actinomycetota; class Actinomycetes; order Propionibacteriales; family Propionibacteriaceae; genus Arachnia. The sequence continues at coordinate 16,316 of JBQCZU010000029.1, read as the reverse complement.
ACTCCAGATCCACCTCGGCGCTTGGCTCGGTGAACGGAAAGTGGTGGGGGCGCATGCGTGTGCGCACGTCGCCAAACATGGCCCGTGCAAAGTGGTCCAGGGTGCCGCGCAGGTCAGCCATGGAGATGCCCTTGTCCACGACGAGTCCCTCAAGTTGGTGAAAGACGGGCAGGTGGGTGGCGTCGTACTCATCCGAGCGAAACACCTTGCCGGGGCTCACGATGTAGAGCGGGAGGTCCCGCTCCAGAAGAGCTCGGATCTGAACGGGTGAGGTTTGGGTGCGAAGGAGTCTGCCCCCAGAGGCTGGCTCGATCCACAGCGTGTCCTGCAAGGCACGTGCCGGATGGTCCGGGGACACATTGAGGGCGTCGAAGTTGTACCACTCGGCTTCGAGTTCTGGACCTTCGGCGACCTCCCATCCCATGGCCACGAAGACGTCACACATGTCATCGATCAAGGCGGTGATGGGGTGCAGGGCTCCTTGGGGCGCCAACTGCACGGGCAGTGTCATGTCCACGCGCTCGTCGCGCAGTGCACCTTCCAACTCGAGTGCGGCAAGTTCTGTCTGACGAGCCGCAATGGCCTGGTTGACGGTTCCCCGGGCCTTGCCCGTGCGAGCACCGGCCTCTTTGCGGGCTGCAGGCGGCAGGGTACCGATCTCCCGGTTGGCCAGTGCCAACGGGGAACGATCCCCGGCATGGTCAAGACGTGCCTGCTTGAGTTCGGCCGTGGTTGTGGCGGCAGCGACGGCGGCCAGACCAGCATTCACATAGTCGGCAACCGTCTTTTCATCCAGCGCCGCACTGGCAGAGGGATCGGCATTGTCAGTGGGCCCGGCCATCAGGATTCCTTCATCGTTGGTGCTGAAGCGTGTGAGACATCGCGGCGACCGCGGCGCTGCGATGAGGCGCTCTGGTAGAGGCAGACCGCGGCGGCGGTGGAAAGATTGAGGCTTTCGGCCTCGCCCCACATGGGAACCGACACCACTTGATCCGCAAGAGCGGAATCCTCGGGTGGGAGGCCCCATGCCTCGTTGCCCATGATCCACGCCGTCGGCGCCGCAAGTGTGCCGTCGGCGGCCAGCAGGTCCAGTTCGGCCCCACCAGCATCGGCAGCCAGCACCTGGAGGCCTCGGTCGCGACAAAAGGCGACGGCATCGGCCAGCGCAACGCCGGTGACCACTGGCAGGTGGAACATGCTGCCCACACTGGAGCGCACGGTCTTGGGATTGTGGAGTTCGACGGAGCCCTCCGTCAGAATGACCGCATCGGCACCGAAGGCGTCGGCACAGCGAATGACCGTGCCCGCGTTGCCGGGGTCGCGCACCTGCGCGCATATGACGACGAGCGAGATTTCGCCCAGGTCTGCGAGGTGAGTGGCGCGCTGCCGACACACGGCGATGATCCCCTGCGGGGTGACAGTGTCGCTGAGTTGGCGCATCTGCTGCACGTTTGCGCGCCACAGCGCCGCACCACTGTGCTCGATCAGGTCAAGGTGCTTGGTGGGCTCGGACATGACGAGCTCTTCGACGATGTCGCCCTGGGCGAGCGCCTCGCGGACGGCCTGCCGACCCTCCGCCAGGAAAGTCCCTGAGAGGTCGCGACCCCGCCGATTCGTGAGTCGACGAAGCGAACGCAGCACCGCGACCGTGAGGTCGGGTACTGCGTTCGAGTCGAAGCGGTCGTACAACTCAGACAGCCTGGGCTGCGGACTGATTCTCCTTGGCCACGACAACAAGTGCCGAGAACGCGTTGGGATCGGTCACGGCAAGGTCGGCGAGGATCTTGCGGTCAACCTCGACGCCAGCGTTGTGCAGGCCGTTGATGAAACGGTTGTAGGTCATGCCGTCGGCGCGGGCCGCCGCGTTGATGCGCTGGATCCACAGACCGCGGAAGTCGCGCTTCTTGTTGCGACGATCGCGGTAGGAGTAGGTCATCGAGTGGAGGACCTGCTCCTTGGCCTTGCGGTACAGACGTGACCGCTGTCCGCGGTAACCGGATGCGAGTTCCAGGATCTCGCGGCGCTTCTTGTGCGCATTCACAGAACGCTTCACGCGTGCCATGGTGTTCTCCTTGCTGTGGGTGCCGGCTCAATCGCCGACGAGAATGGGTGAGATCGGAGGGTGGAGCTCAACGGCCCTTGTGCTTGCCGAGCAGCTTGCGAGCCTGCTTGACGTCGGCTGGGGCCAGCGTGGTGGTGCCCTTGAGGCGACGCAGTCGCGTGGGGGACTTGTGCTCGTTGAGGTGGCCCAGGTTGGCCTGACGGCGCATGATCTTGCCCGTTCCGGTCACCTTGAATCGCTTCTTGGCACCCGAGTGAGACTTCATCTTAGGCATGGTGATTCACTTTCTAATCTCTTGTTGACTGGTCTCGATCAGAGATCGATGTCTGGGTCCATGTTGTCGGCAGGACCACGCTTCTTGGTGTGGGTGGGCTCCGCGGAGTGTGCCGCCCGAAGGTCGGCCTCAGCCTGCCGGTCTGCTTCCTGGAGAACTCTGCGCTCCTCCATGCGGCGTTCACGGTCGGCAGCTTTGTCCACCTTGGCGTCGGTCTTCTTGCGTGCAGGCCCGAGCACCATGATCATGTTGCGGCCGTCCTGCTTCGGTGAGGACTCGACATAGCCAAATTCAGAAATGTCATCGGCCAAGCGCTTCAGCAACTCCATGCCCAGTTCTGGGCGGGACTGCTCGCGACCACGGAACATGATGGTGATCTTCACCTTGTCGCCACCCCGGAGGAACCGCACGACGTGACCCTTTTTGGTCTCGTAGTCGTGACTGTCGATCTTCAGGCGAAGCTTCATTTCCTTGGTGAGCGTGTTCGTCTGGTTCTTCCGGGCGTCACGAACCTTCTGCGCCGCCTCGTACTTGAACTTTCCGTAATCCATCAACTTGCACACCGGGGGGCGCGCCATGGGCGCAACCTCAACGAGATCCAGATCATTCTCGGTAGCCAGACGAATGGCGTCCTCATAGCGAACGATGCCGACCTGTTCGCCATTCGGGCCGACGAGCCGGACTTCTGGTACTCGGATGCGATCGTTGATCCGTGGTTCAGTGCTGATGGGTCCTCCAGGTGTGGGATGAATCTGCGGATTGAAAACCGTTGTCCAGACCACCAAAAAAGGCCCCCGCGTGTGCGAAGGCCTGACGACACACCTGTCAGGTGTGCAGATACCGACCCGGACACCGTGAGGCACATCGGGTGGGAGGTCAGGCCTCCACTTGCTTGCGGATCGCTGTAACAGCGGTCTCAACGTCGATCATTCTAGTACGGCGACACCCATCTGACCAAACAGGGCAGGCGGCCAACTGCGGGTCACCCCACCTCCGCATTCTGATCACCGCTGGGCGTCGGTGCCTCAGAGGCCCTCCGAACCCAGGCGAAATCTCCATCCTCGAACTCGACCAGGCGATTTCCCTCTGCGATGGCGTCCAGGAGATCACCTGCCAGTACGAAGGACGTGGGTCCGGCCATGTCCAGAAGTAGTTGTGTGGCACCGGCGGACGCGACGGACGCCGCGAGTTCGTCGAGGTGACACAGCACCGGACGTGCATCGGCCTGCCATGTGCGCATGGCGTCCATGCCGGTGAAGGCCAGAAGATACGAGATGCCCCGATCCGAGAGGGTGACTGCCGCCATTTCTGCTCGACGTTTTGGGTCATGTTCACCTGTTTCATCCCCCGAGGCAACGATGGGCATCAGCAACCGCGCGGTGCACAGGGCCACGACCGCACGGCTGTAGGACACCTGATCAGTGACCGACGCCAAAGCAACCCTCACCAACGGGTCCGGACTTCCGTCGTCTCCCAGGAAGCGGGTGCTGGGTTGCGCCAGATGGCTGGGTGCCTCGACGTACAAGGAGTTGTCATCAGAGCGACGGCGTTGCATGTGGGCCACCTTATGGCCGGTGTGGGAAACTGGGCCAATGGACGCCCCGCTCATCATCACCATTGCCCTCATGGTTTTCTTCGCAGCCATCTTCGCTGGCCTCTGGGCCCGGCGCCCGGGAATCCGGCCGGTTCTGGGGGGCCTTGGCCTCGTCCTGATCCCGCTCGGTTTCTGGCTCTTCGGTCTCACGAACCTGATGTACAACGGGATCCTCAGCATCATCGACTGGGCTCAGCAGACAGTATGGAACACGACCATGACCTGGGGAGTCTCGCTTGCAGCCGGAGGCCTTCTGATTTTCATGATCTCGCGGTTCATCAAGCCCGCCCAGCGCAAAGCAGTGACGCGGTCGGAGGCTCCCGCGGTCGCTCCGGCAACGCAGGCCGCTCCACCGCTTCGGCGCGCTGGGGCCAAGGCCGTCCCGGATTCGTCTGCGGGTCAGCAGAGCGCCGTGCCGGCGGAGAAGAAGACATCTGAGGACTCCGAGGTGGAAGACATCCTTCGCAAGCGCGGGCTGCTCTGATCTGAGCCCGCATGCCCCGGTGGCCGAGCCGGGGCGACGGAGGCGATCTCAGTCCTCTGTGAGAGTGATGCCCTGTGATGTGGCGCCATTGGCCTTCAACCATCGGCGTACCTGGGTGATTTTGCGCTTGCCTCGCGCGCCTTCAAGTTGCTGGATTGCCAGCACTGCTCGACGTCTGACGCCACCCTCGTCGTTTTTGACGAGCAGGTAAGCCCACGGATCGCCGTCGCGCAGACGTATCCCCGCCACCTGATCCACGGAGAATTTCCGACGCACTGGACCGTTGCGTATGACCACGCCACGCTCGTCGGCGTACAGCCGGGAATAGCCGATGCTCATCAGGATCGCCAGCATGCCCAGTGCCACCACGAGGAGAGTGATGGCCTGGATCCCCGAGATCTGCGCCCGAATCTCGGGTCCGATCGCGTACCAGCCGTAGAGAACGGAGATGAACAGTGTGACCGAGAGAACCAGCGACGTGAGAAGGGCCGGAACGCTTGTGAAAGCCAGCCGAGGTGCAACCGTCGGAGCACCACTGCTCTCGGTCGCAGCGCTGACCGCGCCGTCCGGTTCAGTCACCATCTCCGACGTAGCTGCGGATTGATCCTCCACTTCGCGTGGGTCCTCGCCTGGGGTGTTCACAGTCGACATGCAGTGAGTTCCGTCAGCAGGATGCCACGTGCGCCGGCGTCGAAGAGCCGGTCCATCAGCAGGTGCGCGCCCTTTCGGGGAACCAGGACACGGACTGCGAGCCAGCCCGGCTTCGCGAGTTGGGACACCGTCGGTCCGTTCACGCCGGCGGCAAGTGCCTTGGTGGCGGGAAGGTCCGTCTCAGCCACGTTGTAGTCCATCATCATGTAGTTGTCCGCCACCAAAACACTGCCGAGCCGAGTACGCAGAGCGTCAATTCCGGCAGGGTCCTGTCCTCCGCGTCGGCGGATGAGAATGGCTTCAGAGGAGAGGATCGAGTCCCCGAACATTTCCAGACCCGCCCTGCGCAGGGTTGTGCCGGTGTCCACCACATCAGCCACCACATCTGCCACACCCAGACGGATCGCGGACTCCACAGCGCCATCGAGCTTCACCAGTGAGGCCTCTATCCCCTGCGCATCCAGCCACACCTGGAGCAGGCCCGGGTAGGACGTGGCAATGCGCTTGCCGGACAGATTCTCCACCGTGTTTCCGCCGCCCACCGGCGCTGCAAACCGGAACCTGCTCGCCCCGAACCCGAGCGCCATGATCTCGTCGGCCTCGGCTTCGGAATCCAGCAGCATGTCCCGACCCGTGATACCCAGATCCAGATGGCCAGCCCCCACATACACAGCGATGTCACGCGGACGCAGGTAGTAGAACTCGACGTTGTGGTCCACATCAATCAGCGTCAGATCCTTCGGATCCGTGCGCTGCCGGTACCCCGCGCTGCGGAGCATCCTTGATGCGGCCTCGGCAAGCGCACCCTTGTTGGGGACGGCGATCTTGAGGAGTCTCTCAGTCATGGTTGTAAAGGTGTCCTTGCGCTCAGGGTTTCGGGAAAATCACAGGTGACGGTAAACGTCTTCGAGGTCAAGATCCAACGCCAGCATCATCGTCTGCAGATGGTAGAGAAGCTGGCTGATTTCTTCAGCCGCCTCATCCTTGCTCTCATATTCAGCGGCCATCCACACCTCCGCGGCCTCCTCCACCACCTTCTTCCCGATGGCGTGGACACCTGCATCAAGACGAGCGACGGTATGGGAACCCTCGGGACGTGTGCGGGCGGTCTCTGTCAGCTGCTCGAAGAGTTGTTCGAAGGACTTCACGGCTGGCAGCCTACCCGTCGTCCACCGAGTAGTTCTTCCACTTGCTCCATGGACACCTCCGTCATCCTCAGAGTTTGACGCCCAGCAGGGCGTCGACGGCGGACACCATGTCGCCGATGGCCCCCGTGTCGTCGGAGTCGACGGCGAGACTGCCAGCCACCCATGCGTCCACACTCTTGAGCGCTGAGGGGGCATCCAGGTCCTCCCGCAGAGCCGCCCGCATCTGGTCGATCAGTCCGGCCGCAGGCAAGGCGGTGCCGTTGTTGAGCACACTGCGCCACAGCTCCAATCGTTGCTGCGCCTTCTCCAGCATGGAAGCGTCCCACTCCCAGTTGCTGCGGTAGTGATTTTCCAGCAGGGCCAGTCGCACCGCCATGGGATCCGCGCCGGCGTGCCGAAGCCGGCTGACAAGTTCCAGGTTGCCTTTGGACTTGCTCATTTTTTCGCCGTCGAGGGCCACCATGCCGGAATGGACGAAGGCTTTCGCCATGGGTTCACGGGTGGCGGTGATGGCCTGGGCTGCGCACATCTCATGGTGCGGGAAGATGAGATCCGAACCGCCGCCCTGTACGTCGAAGTGCGGACCCAGATGCTTGAGTGAAATGGCGACGCACTCGATGTGCCAGCCGGGGCGACCCTCCCCGAGCGGCGAGGACCAGCTCGGTTCCCCCTTGCGGGCGAACTGCCAGAGCAGGCTGTCCAGTGGGTGCCTTTTGCCGGGTCGCTCAGGATCCCCACCGTTCTCGGCAAACACCTTCAGCATCTCGTCGGCGCCGAGGTTGCTGACACCGCCGAAGCCAGCGGCCGCCACGGTGTTGAAGTACCAGTCGGGATGCTCGTCGTCCTCCACCTGGTACACCAGTCCGCTGGGCAGCAGTTGCTCAATGAGTTCGACGACACAGCTGATGGTCTCCACCGCGCCCACGTAATGGTCCGGTGGGATGACCCGAAGGTCCGTCATGTCGCTGCGAAAGAGTTCAATCTGGCTCTCGGCCAGTTCTTCCCAGCCCTGTCCCGTGGCCTCAGCGCGTTCCAGAAGTGGATCGTCGACGTCCGTGACGTTCTGGGTGTAGTTGACACTCAACCCCAGATCGCGCCACACCCTGTTGACCAGATCGAAGGCGACATAGGTGTTGGCGTGGCCCAGGTGTGTCGCGTCGTAGGGCGTGATGCCGCACACATACATACGGGCCTCGGCCTGATCCACCTCAATCGCCACCATTTGGGCACTGGCCGTGTCATAGAGACGCAGACCCTGCGGAACGTGCACACCCCGCTCGGAAATGGAGGTGTGCTGGATGGAGGGGACATCGACTTTCGGCCACGCGTACATGTGTCAAGAATCTATCGGTACCGGCGTGCGTGATGCCAAGGTTGTTCGCTGCTGGCCATGCCGCCGGGCTTCACCAGGCAGGCCAGGGAATCGCAGGCCACTGGTTGCTGGGACGCGGAAACACACCGTCGCCCAACAACTGCTCGGCGCGTCTACCCATGGCGTCCCACTCCTCGTCGTTCAGTCCCTCAGGCGGTCCGGCCAGTCCCGAGACGCGGTCCAGGATGGTTTCCTCCTCCTGTGTCAGCGGCATACCGGCGAATCCCCACAGGACGGTACGAAACTTGTCCGCAACATGCATGCTGACGCCATGGTCCACACCGAAGACCCTGTCGCCATCCGCGATGATGTGGCCGCCCTTGCGGTCCGAATTGTTGATGATGAGATCGAACAGACACATGGCGCGCAGTCGTGGATCGTCGCGGTGGGCGAGCAGGATGGGCCGGTCCCGCTCATCAACTCCGGCAACGACGGGGAGCCAGGTGTCATCCACCTGTTCCGGCCGGAGAAGGTCGACGAGATCAGAGACCTCCCCCTCGATCCATGTCTGCAGGGACCCCTCTCCCGCGGGTCCGTCATGCCACAGAGTCCTGGGGACGACGCCGAACCCCAGAAGCTCACTGAGGTCATGTGCCGCCACTTCGCGGCGGCTCAGTGTGCCGCGAGGAAAGTCCCACAAAGGTGCTTCGCCGGCCACCGGCTTGTAGACCCACAACACCTCCGCCCCATCGCGAGTGAGGAAAGTGGCATTGGAGGCCTCGGTCAGCCTGCCGATGACCTCAAGATCACCCTGCGGCGAAAGCCCCTCCATCAGAAGAGATCTGTGCGGTAGCCGTTCGACCGTGGACAGATGTGTCCACCGGCGTCGATGGGCTGAGCACAGAATGGGCACGCGGGCCTCCCGGAGGAGACGATGCGTTCCGTGCGCAATGCGAACTCGCGTGCCATCCGGGGCGAGAGCCAGATCTGCATGAGGACATTGCCATCGTCGTCGTCTTCGTCCTTTTCCTCACCCAGCTCCATGGAGAAGAGTTCCAGCTGGATGGCAGAGCGCCCCGAATCCCACGCCAGCCCAATGGCCCCGACGCGGAACTCCAGGTCCATCGGCGCGTCGAGAGGCCCCATGTCGCTGGGGGTGGTGATGCCCCCGTCGGACTGGCCCAGCGACTCAAGCTGATCCAAAATCTCACCGATACGCCGGCCCAGCACCTGGACCTGTTGCTTCTCGATGGCCACAGACGCCAGGGATCCCCCCTGGGACACCTGAATGATGAACAAACGATTTCCGGGTTCGCCGATCGTGCCGACGACGCAGCGATCCGGGCGCGGGAACTCGAGCAACATGGTGCCCAGCCTATTGCGTCGGGGAAGCAGCATCGGTTCGCGAGACGTCGCCCCCACCCACAGTCGGGGCGGCGGGGGCAGCCAGCAGCGCCGCAACGTCGCTGTTGGCGTTCATGCAGACCACGAATGGACGCTCCATGGCGTAGTTGATGATGCTGACAGAGGCCGGGGCCACGTTCAGCCGTTGGAAGTCGTCGAAGTTCTGCGCCAGTGCGTCGGAGAGGATCGCCTTGATGACATCGCCGTGACTGACCACTACCACCGTGCCACCATCCTCATGACGTGACCGGATGGTCGCGATGGCAGCGACTGCACGGTCTCGCATCTCCAGCATGGATTCGCCTTCGGGGAAGGAGACCGCTGATGGTTCCTTCTGGATCGTCGTCCAGAGCGCCTCGGAGCTGAGGTCCATGAGCGAACGGTTGGTCCAAGCGCCGTAATCGCATTCGTCGAGACCCTGCAGAACCTCGGCGCCCGGCTGGCCCAGAAGGGTTGCCGTTTGCTGGCACCGAAGGCTCGGGGAGCGGTAGCTGGCGTCGATGTTGGCCCCGGCCAGGAGATCCCCGAGACGGTAGGCCTGTTCCCGGCCAACATCGTCGAGTTCCACACCTTCGGCCCGGCCCGCGAGGACACCCTCGGCATTGGCGGTGGAGCGGCCATGGCGAATCAGTACAACAGTGGTCATGGGACACAACGCTAACCGGTCTACGATGTGGGCTGGTCGGTTGCTTGACGAGAGGGTTGGAAAACACATGGGTTGGCTTGAGACGATCGTGCTTGGCATTGTGCAGGGACTCACCGAGTTCTTACCCATCTCATCGAGCGCACACGTCTCGATTTTTGGACAGCTGCTCTTTGACGGCCACGACCCGGGTGCGGCTTTCACCGCCGTCACCCAGCTCGGCACCGAGACCGCGGTGTTGGTCTATTTCTGGCACGACATCGTGCGCATCATCAAGAAGTGGTGCTTGGCTCTTGTGGGACGGGAGGATCGCTCGGATCCCGACGTTCGCATGGGATGGCTCGTCATTCTGGGCTCCATCCCCATCGTGGCGCTTGGCCTCATATTTCAGGACGCCATCGATTCCACCCTGCGGAACCTGTGGATCACCGTGGCCATGCTGGCAGGCGTCGCAGTGGTGCTGTGGTTCGCGGATGCCCGAGGTGAGCACAACACCAAAGAGCTCAAAGATCTGAGCTGGAAACATGGCCTGCTGATTGGCGTGTTTCAAGCAGCAGCCCTCATCCCGGGGGTCTCGCGCTCGGGAGCAACGATTTCCGCCGGGCTCTACATGGGCTACACCCGGGAGACAGCGACGCGCTACGCGTTCCTCCTCGCTGTCCCGGCAGTATTCGGCTCGGGGGTCTACAAGCTCAAGGACATCGGTAACGAAGCAACGAACTGGGGTCCCACGATCCTGGCCACCGTGCTTGCCTTCCTCGTGGGCTATGCCGTGATCTCCTGGCTGATCAAGTTCATCTCCACCCACAGCTTCCGCGGGTTCGTGTACTACAGGCTTGGGTTGGCCGCAGCGGTCGCGGGACTGCTCCTGACCGGCGTGCTGCAGGCCTAGGGTGTCGGACATGGAACGTCGCGTGGTGGGATCCTCCGGACTGCAGGTGTCACGCATGGGTTTGGGCACCATGGCGTGGGGCCGGGACACGGACTGGCTGACGGTGAAACGGCTCGTCAACACGTTCATCGATGCCGGAGGGAACCTTCTGGATACCGCTCCTGCCTACGGCGGAGGCGTCGCGGAGAAGATGATCGGCAAGCTTTTGGCGGGCGGTGTTGCACGCCATGACGTGGTGATTGCCACCAAGGCCGGGTTCGTCATTCGCGGCGGCAAACGGGTCATCGATACCTCCCGCTCCGCGATGCTCAGCGATCTGGAGGAGTCGCTGCGCCGGTTGAACACGGACCACGTCGATCTCTGGCAGGTCCATGCCTGGGGCGATGCTCCGATCGAGGAAACACTCTCCGCCATGGATTCGGCGGTCTCGCGCGGATTGGCACGCTACGTCGGTGTGTCGAACTTCGTGGGCTGGCAGAGCGCCACTGCGGCCACATGGCAGGAAGCCATGACCGAGCGCTCGAAGCTCGTCTCTGCCCAGGTGGAGTATTCGCTCCTGGCACGACGAGCCGAAGTGGAAGTGGTGGGGGCGGCCGAGCACCATCGCATGGGCCTGCTGGCCTGGTCCTCGCTTGGCCGGGGCGCTCTCACTGGGAAGTACCGCACCGGCATTCCCCGCGACTCCCGGGCTGCCTCCGACCACTTCGCATGGTTTTTGGAGCCCTATCTGCAGCCTCGCTCGCGTGCTGTCGTCGACGCGGTGGTGAAGGCCGCCGACGGACTCGGCCTCACACCATCGCAAGTGGCTCTGCTCTGGGTGCGTGACGCCCCGTTCGTGGCCTCCGCTCTCGTCGGCCCCCGCACGGTGGAACACCTTGAGGAACTGTTGGACGCCGAATCGAAGGTACTGGTGGCGCCCATCGTCTCGGCGCTCGACGACGTCTCCGGCGGCCCGAATGCACACCGTGCGCCGATGGAGCGCGACGCCCCCTGACCACCCGGGGCATCGGGCAATTGTGGCTGGACTGCCAGCCAACAACGACCACTCCCCCACGTGCTTGGGTCGTTGCACGAAGCCTCCGAATTGCGCAGCGGGGGGTCTGTCCTGCTATCGTATTCACGCACCTCATGGAGGTTGCACACCTTGTCCGGGTGGCGGAATTGGTAGACGCGCTAGCTTGAGGTGCTAGTGCCCCTTTCGGGGCGTGGAGGTTCAAGTCCTCTTTCGGACACACAACTGAACCCCCAGCTGACCAGGCGAAATGCCGGTTGACTGGGGGTTTTGTCATGTCCGACCCAAGCCCCCCCCGATGCCATGGAAGACCTCTGGGTACTGTGCTGGGCAGAGAATGGGGAGAAAATCGTGTCCCCCACCCACGGAGGACCGCGATGTCTGACCCAAACAGGTGAGGACGTCAGGTCAATCTGTGAATACCGACCAACAGATGCCGTTGCGGCGAGTCTGGTCCTCCAGGACGACTTCTCGGATCTGATCGGGAAGCTGCCGGCGCTGCCAGTCTCGTTCAGCCTTGCCCGCTCCAGAATGGCCGGGCTCGGCTGTCTTGGCGGCCTTGATGGCATAGGCGGCGGCACCGAGATCGTGCTCGGCGACATGGCCCACGCAGGCCGCTTGGCCAGCGGCGAAAGCAGCAAAACGAGCAGCTCCACGCAGCGGCCGGGCCGCACCCATGGCGTGCCCGCCCATTGCGCGGGCCTGCATCATGGGCATCTGGCCACGAGCCCACGCTCGTGCAGCCTCGATCGCCTCGCGGGGACGCAGGTCCGTTGGCTCCTCATCTTCGAACAGGTGCAGCACGTGCTCTGCGCAAGCGGCGGCCCAAACGGCCAAGAGCTGATGATCCTCATCGGTGAGCGACCCGCCCCGGCGGATAGTTACCAGGCGAGGGTCCCGCAACTTGGGAAGGATCACACAAACAGCTTGTCACTCCTCTCGGCGGCAGGGTAAGTAATTTGGGACGGGAACACGCGACCCGCGGCGGATGAGGAAGTTCGGCCGCGGCAGACTCCGGCTCAACACTTCAATCAAAGGCAGCAGGTTCGGTGCTTCCTACGTCTTTACTTGAGTTCGCCCAACACTGCATGGGCAATTAGGTTGTCCAATCGGCGCACGTCCACCCCTCGCCCAAGCTTGATCTTGATGTGGCCGGCTCGCGTCCACAGTTCGATCTCGGCATTGAAATCGAGAGTCCCCGCATTTTCCGACGACCACATGTTGATGCTGGAGTAAGGAAGTGAGTACACCTCGACCTTTTTTCCCGTCAGTCCCTGCGCGTCACGAACGATCACGCGCCGTGTCGTAAAGATGGCCACGTCACGGAAGGTCTGGTAGGCCGCAACAGCACTCTCGTTCCTCACCAGTAGTTGCGTGACATCCTGAGGGACTGCCACCTCGGCTTGAAACGTCCATGCTGTGATTGCCGCGGTCTCCATCGCCATTATTACCCTCTCTCGGACCGCCTCGCTGCGGACCGACGTCCAAGCTAGCGCATGGTGCATTCGAACTGGCAGACTGCTCCAACCACCACCAGCACTACGAGGCGGACCTGACCAACCCCAGCGCGGCATCAGGTCGCTGGGTTCGACAGACATCTCCTCCCAACGGGTTGAATCACACCCGCAACGGCGGTTCGGTCTAGCATTCGGCCATGAAGACCGGACGAATGCTTCGCGCCCTGGGGTGCGTAGCCGCAGTTCTAGGTGCCACGAGTTGCGCCGTCGCTCCAATCCTTGTGGTTCCTGGCGGCGACGAGATGTGTGCGAGCGTCCTCGCCGGCGAAGCCGAGCCGTACTGGTTCGGGGTTCAGGTATCGAATCCGGGGCAACGCGCAATAGCGCTGAAAACCGTCAGGCTGGGCGAGCAAAACAACATGGTGCTGAACGACGCCTACGCCATACCGCCGGTGGAAAGCGACGATGGAGGCACGCTTGGGGTCGGCACAATGCGTGACCCGGCGAGAGAGACCGCCGAGCTGTGGGCCGGTCGCCAGCCTGTGGACGGGTACAAGCTGGCTCCCGGGACCGATGTCTTCCTCACCCTGGCTCTGTCGAGGGACGCAGCCGAAACTGGCCGGGTCCGCAGCCAGGTCATCACGTATCAGGTCGACGGAGAACTCTCCGTCCGACAGGCGACGTCCCGATTGGGACTCGTAATCACCGAGGACTGTCAAACCCTCAACGAAGACGCATAGATTCATTTCCCTCCCAATGCGGCATGAGCGGAACTTGCCAAGCACGGCCTCGGCCCAGGCACGTGGTGTGTTTACTCATAGCGTCCACAGTCTTGAGCTCTTCCAGTAGCTTCAATGCAATGGACAAGAAGCGGGCTCTGGGGATAATTGTCATCGCCGTTGCAGCTATTTACGGCCTTTCTCCGATCGACTTAGCTCCGGAGCTAGTGCTCGGTCCCGTCGGGCTCGTTGATGACGCAGCCGTCATCGCGGCCGCTGTCGGAATCGCTGTCAAGCTTTTCTCCAGCAGCAAGAGTACCCGGGATCCAGCCGACTAGCGTCTCGCCGTCACCCGTACCTCTTCCCACCGATGTGCGCTGCCAGCACCGACGCTTGCGCCCGGCGTATGAGCGCGTTCGCATCACCACGGTGCGTGATCGGTGACAAAGAGCAACCAGCGGCAGATCCGGATGTTTTCGTCCCAACTCCGAAAGCTTGCCTCTGTGCAAGCCACTAGGCGAGCTCAAATGGAGATGAATTCTGATGCGCTCCACGGCACGCAGAGGTCCGCCAGGGCTACCCAACTGGTTCTTGGGTCAGGTTCGCAGGGAATGCCATTCTTGTCGCGATCCAAAACCCGAGCACTAACGGGGCTCGCCCGTGCGGCGAGGTGACCTTCGTGCGTCACGGACTGCAACGTAGTACCGAACCGCCCCGAGGTGCCGTCCGACTTGCATCAGTGCCTTCCGGGACGGTCGACTGCCTGCGCACTCACTCCCCACCCAGTGCCGTCGAACCGTTTCCCGCGAGTGAGCCTCCCGGCGCACATGGCAGCATCGTCCAGACGGCCGAAGTGGGTGACATGGCGGCGAGTACTCGGAGGGTTTGACCGTGCGCCCAGCTTGGGCGTGACAGTGACGGTATTGGGAGAGTCGCAACCATCCCTTAGCGCCCTGGGAGCAGAAAATTGAGGTGGGCACATGATGTCCAGATTCAACGCACCGCTGTTGCGCTCGAGCGACTGGATTGAGACTAAAAATCGAGAGTCGACTGGCTCCCTCGTCTTCTAGCGGGGTGCCCTCTGCCGAAGATTGACTGGTACAGGTCATCCAGGGCTTCAATAATTGATATCACGAACCGGTTGGTATCCTCCTGCTTCAGGTCTACTACCTCGCGGGGATGGACAAGAGCGTTGCGTTGCGCGATCGCTTCGCGAAGCGTCGACCACCATGATCTGGTGCGCGCATCCACCGACCCGAAACGGGCGAACAGGAAACTGAGACGGTCCTCTATGCGGAAGTACTTAACATCTTTGCCTAAGCTCCACCTTCCGTCGGTGAGCCTCACTTCCCTTTCCTATAGAATCGACTGATCCATTAGGTCAAGCCCTTGGCGCAGAAGAAGTTCCTCCGCAAGGCCATTCATGTGTGACTCCAGAGCACTGAAGGCAAGCAGCATCGCGGCGTGTAGGTACGGCTCCGGGGCTTTCGACTCTGAGGCCTTTTCCATGAACCTCTTGGCTTCTTCGAGAAGCTCCAAAGAGAAGGCGTCAACTTCTGCGCTCACTCCGAATCCCTCTCTTCCGCCTTGGCAACCTCAAGGAAAGCTTCCTTGGCGTGATACTTCTTAATGGCGAGGTCGATCTTACTGGGGGTGATTTTTTTACCGTCCTCCGCCTGCAGGAAGAATAGCTCAGCAAGGCGACCACGCTCCTTTGCGTCCGTTCGATAACCCAACCCTCGGTAGTTCTCGGCGTCAGTCTTATGTCGGCCTTTGGCCAGCGCGGACGCGTTAAGGGGATCCTTGGTGCTGGTCTCGCGCAACTCGAAATGGCGCTTCTGTCTAGTCTTGTTGTGGAAAAGCACTCCGGCGACGTAAGCCCATGAACTCAGGACGGCATAGTTCAGAGCCTTTTCCGCAAAGTCTCCTTGCCCAACCTTGATCTTCCCTGCTGAAGTGGTGAAATGCTTGCGCTGCGCTTTCACTAACGCCTCGAACTCTTTGCCTGCCGCTCGAAGATTCTTGTCTTCCCACAAGTCGAGATGCGCCACCTTGAGCGCTTCCCACTCTTCAACAGCGACCCCTGACTTGAGAGTCACGGGAGTGGTTGCCGTGGTGTCGAACTTCTTTGGTTGCACCTCACGGCCGCGGAAGTAGTTCAATATGAACGTACGAGCGGCTCTCACGGTTATTGGATTACCGCGTGCCCGTCTATCGGCGAAGTCTTCGTTCGGCTCAAGGAGGCCGACATTCTGGCACCACGCGCGCAACTGTGGCCCAGCAAGCGTCTCTGTCATTCGATCAAAGAGATCGGTGGAAACGGCGATATTCGTGTTTGATATAAGCTGGACGTCGAGACGTTGCTCACTATCCAGTCCAAAGTAGACCTTGAGCCCATGCGGCTCATCCACCGAGTTCTCGAGCGCGCCCTGAATCGCGCTGTACCGGTGCTGCTCTCCAATGATCTTTATAGGATGATCTGGGTCGAAAGATCTACTGAACTCGCAGACAATGTTGCTGAAAGAGCGCGCGTTATTTGCGTCTTCCTTCATCTTTGCAAATGCGGCGTGGTCCTCCACTACTTCGCGGTTGGCTCGGTGATCTGACTGCTCATCGGGATCAAGAGGAGCGTCTGTGGTAGCTACTGGTACAAGTCGGCTACCG
>JBQCZU010000028.1:25702-35917 GCA_052089385.1 Arachnia sp. | reverse complement strand
CTTCAACCGCACATCGCGGGCGGAAATCCACAACCTCATCACGGTTGATGGCACGGGGTGCGTGGGAGAGAAGATCTGGGAGGACGGTGACCTGAGCGATCCCGTGCTGTTTGATCTGAACTGCAAGGGAATTCACAACGTCTGGCGAGACGTCCCCAAGGAAGCGGTGGCAAACGTTGAATCCTTCACCTCAGATGACGACTACGTGCACGTTGTCGGCGAGGCCAGCAAGATGTACTACCCGGAGATGCAGCTCACACGCAACGCCCGGCACATCATCAACAGCCAGCTCGGCTATTTCATCGTGATCGATGAATTGAAGAGCGAACTGGCTCACACCTACACCTGGAGAATGCACTCAGAGCAGTTTGCCGTCAACACCGGAGAGGACTGCTACCAGGTTGTTGACGGAAAGGGGGTGTTGGACATCCACACCATCCATCCCCAAAATACTGTGAAGAGTATCGACGAGACCATTGTCGAAGAAATCATGACACCCCAGCGCCCCGACGACAAGCGTCGAATCAGCCTGAAGACGCTGAAGGTGGAGAACTCCGAGAAGAGCAACGACTTGGTGTTCATCACGGTGCTCGCCCCGCACGATTTCTTCGGAGGCGAATCACTCTCCATTGAGAGGATCGACGGCGACGACTGCCAGGGTATGCGTGTGACCGGCACAACACACACGGAGGTGTTTCTCTTCTCTCCCACTGGCGAGCTCCACTACGAAGATATTGCTCTGAAGGGCTCGTGGGTATCCATCGTGAAGGATTCCCAGGGCGAGGAAGTCAAACGAAAATTGTATGTGCAATGAGCACTTCGTTCCCCTCGATGTTGTCAGAAGAAAACGTCCCCGAAAGGACAGTCAGATGTCACAAGCGCCCCTGAGCCCTTCACACACGGACCCCCGAAAACTACTGTTCATCGGCAGTGATGTCGAGGCTCTCAGATCTGAGCGATACAGCGCGAGACGACCGCAGTTTGCGCGCCTCATCGAAGAGTGTGAGCGTACCCGCCCCACCCGCTTTTCTGTGCTCCCTCCGAATGAGAGCACCACATGGGCCGGCATCGGATCAATGAACCGTTCCCTGCTCTATCTCCTGACGAAGGACCCCAACGATCTCCTGGAGGCCGAGCGCTGGATCGATGGCGCCATCACGTGGAAGGACTGGGGAAACGCCCACCTGGTCAATGTTGACCTTTCGGCCGCATGGATTCTGTGGGGCCTCTCCTTGTCGTATGACTGGCTCAAGGACGACATGGACCCAGCCCTGAGGGTCCGTCTGCGTGACAAGCTCACCCATCACAGTCGCATCATGCACGAGTACATCACCGAGAACCGCGGTTCATCCTGGGTACCGAAATACTGGCAGAACCACAACTGGATCGACTACAACGGGTTGGCGACGGCAGGCTACGCCCTGCGCGACGAAGTGCCCGAGGCCCAAGTCTGGGTGGACGAAGCCCGCGCCAACTTCGACATTGTCTTCAAGGGCATGCCGGATGACGGTTCCAACTACGAAGGTGCCGTCTACTGGCGCTACGGCGTGCCCTGGCTGCTGTCGTACGCACACCTGTTGCGGGAGCGCGAGGGCATCGACCACTACGCCACCAGCGACTTCCTGAAGAACACTTTCTGGTACCGGCTCTACCAGAGCACGCCGAACCTTGAAGAGGCTTTCAATTTCGGCGACGCGCACGACACCCGCAGCTCCACATCGGCCATGATGTACATGAAGCTCGCCTCGGAGTACGGGTTGGGCGAAGCCCAGTTCATGGCTGAGCATGCCGTGGCACATCGGTACCGCGAACAGTATGAGTCCGCGATCAAGCCGGGGATCCTGCCCGAGGCAGGACTGGAGTATCTGTGGTTCGACCCTGCGGTCGAGCCGAGTACGGACCTGTCCCACCTTCCGCTGTCACATTTCTTCCCGGATCTGGGTCTGCTCGCCATTCGTGATTCCTGGGAGAAGGACGCGGTCATGGTGTCCGTGAAGTGTGGTTTTCCCGGCGGGCGTCGACAGTGGGAACAGTCCTGGGACTACCACAGGGAAACGGGCATCGAGTACCGCTCGCTGTCACACCAGCACGCGGACAACGGCGCCATCCTCCTCAATGCCTACGGCTCCTATCTGATGGTCGACGACGGCTACAACCGCACCATCCACGCCAATGAGCACTCCGTGGTGACGGTGGCTGGGCGCGGCTACCGCAATGAGGGTCGCAACGACATCTTCGAGGGAATCGGGGAGGACGACGTCGCAGTTCTCAACGAAGTGGCCATTGACGGCGACTTCTTCGTCTTCGACGGGGACACAGCACGTTGCTACGTCGAAGACCTTGGCATCTCCAAGTGTCAGCGCATCATTGGTAGCAACGGCAACCGCTATTTCATTGTCTTTGATGGCCTCGCCTCCAGCCAGGCCCACAACTACGAGTGGAACTTGCAGGCTGCTTCAGCGCCCGCCATCGCTGGGGGGCATGTCTCGTACCTGAACTCTCTGGCCGGCATGGACCTCGTCTCCCTGGCGCCGAAGCCCCACCGCATCAGCAACAAGGTCACCACCGTCCGCGCCATCTACACCACGCAGGAGCCGGAGAAGTTCCATGAGGCCGTGATGAACACGCTCGTCATTGAGAACACCGAGCCTGCAAAGGACGTGAACTTCCTCACCGCCATCACCCCCTTCCGCAGGGAAGCCGGGGCTGGCGAATGGACCTTCGAAGAGTTGGAGTGTGAAGCAGGTGTGGGCGTTGCAGCCAGATGCGGAGAGAAGTGTGAGATCTGGTTGTTCAACACGGGTGAGGGGATCATCAGCGGGGACATCAGGAGCGACGCCTCCTGGTGCTACTGCGAAGGCAGCACCGTTTCACCCGAGAACGTTCGTTCAGGGAAGGTGCCACAACAGGGTTAGCATTTCCCATGGCCACACACACGTTCATCAATGCCAAGGTGTTCACGGGCCGGTCAGAAACGGACTTTGCCTCCGCCTTCAGCATCACCGACGGTGTGTTCGGCTGGGTGGGCGAAACTGCTGAACTTGATCCGGATCAGCGCGATGCAGCCGTCGACCTTTCAGGCGCGGCTGTGGCCCCCGGGTTCATTGACGCCCATACCCATCCTGTCCTCACCGCCACTCTGGCGGGCGCGACGCTGGTCCTACCGCCCGCAGTCGGCTCCATCGAGGAACTCATCGAAGCGCTCGCGCCCCCGCAAGGGGTGGGCCTTGAGGGCGACTGGATCCTGGGCTATGGCTACGACGAGGCCAGCTATCCCGAGGGTCGAAAACCGAACAGGCACGATCTGGATCGGGTCAGCTCCACCCGGCCCGTCCTTGTCCACCGTTGTGATGGACACTCGGCGGTCTGCAACACCGCGGCGCTGGGGCTCGCTGGCATCACGTCCACCACACCCAATCCCGAGGGTGGGCGCTTCATACGGGAGGCTGACGGCACACCCAATGGCGTGCTCTCAGAATTCGCTGCAGTCACTGCCGTCGCAAGGTTCCTGCCCGAGGTGAGCCAGGACGACGTGGCTGGTGCCATCGCCGATCTGGACAAGCACTACTTGTCCGAGGGCATCGTCGGCCTGTGTGACCCACTGGCCACATTGACGTCGGACCCGATCACGACCGTCCGCTTGGCCGAGCGCAAGGGCTTCCGCCCGCAATGCGCGCTCTTCTACGGCTGGCGCGAGGCGCTGGCTGAGTTCCCCCAGGGCCCACCCGAAGACGCGAAACAGGGCCGTATACACATCGCCGGATTGAAGCTGTTCGCCGACGGCGCCTTCAGCGACAACACGGCCTGGTGCAAGCATCAGTACCGCGACCCGGAGGACCCGGTCAAGGCTCTGCTGACCACGTCCGACATCCTGCGAGCCGTCGAGTAGGCCAAACGCAGCAACATGCAACTCGCCTTCCATGCCATGGGGGACCGAGCCATCCAACAGCTCATTGATGTGCTGGGCCCGTTGCAGCCCTGGACCGACGACGTGGCCTCGGTGCGAATCGATCATGCGACGTTGATCAGCGCCGACATGCTGAATCAGATCGTCGAGTCTCCCATGAGCTTCGCGGTCGTCAGTCATACAATCTTCTATTTTGCTGAGTACGAGGCCTACAGGAGGAACCTCGCCCCGGATCTGAGCGGTGAGGCCTATCCCATCGCCCGCTACTTCCACAGCCAACTGCCCACCGCGTTGGCCTCCGATGCCCCTGCAACGGCCTGGTCCAGGGCAGATCACGTCTTCACATCAATCAAGGCCGCTGTTGTTCGCCGATCGCACACCGGTGGCGACATGGGCTCGGGGCAGGCCATCACCCTGCCCCAGGCCCTGCTGCTGTACACAAGCCGGGCCGCCCAGGTCAGCCGATTGACCGGACTGGGGCGCATTGACGAGGGATATGAGGGTTCTTTCGTGGTACTCGAGCCCGACCCCTTCACTATTGCCTCCGATGACCTCGACACCGTGGAGGTCTCCCAGACCTGGCTGCGCGGGCAACTGGTCCACACACGCCCGACGACTGCGAGCGAGGCCTCCCCACCCCGTGATCCCGCAACTCATGCACACTTGGACACATGACTCGATCGCGTGCCTTCGACTGGATGATCGGCGCACTGGCAATGCTTTTCGCACTCGCCATCGCGGGGGGCATTCTCTGGTTTTCCCTCACCGCCCCCGAGTCAGGCCCGAACCAGGTCTCCTCCACTCCCCCGGCCGTCGACGTACCCAGTGCTCCAGAACCTCCCGGTGACCTGGCGGCTGACGAGACCTGGCTGGGCGACATTGACGTGTCATCCGACATCGTCGTGCTGCCCGAGACCTCACTGTTTGACGTGGAAGCACAGGGCTACGGCGCACGATCAGGCCCCGATGGCGTGGTTGTCGACCGACTGGACGTGATTGCCACCGTGCCGTTCGCCACCGTCGAGGCCGAAATTGGCAGCGACAGTCGAGTCAGCGCGGCAGCTGACGGCAAGGCGTCGATAGAGCGGTCGGTGGAAGTTCTGGGCAGGCAGTTCGACATTGTCGCCACTGGAACCGTCAGCGCCAGCAATGGGCTGCTCGTTGTGGAGCCGGTCTCCATCAACCTGGGTGGCGGGTCAGAGGCACTTTCCCGGGTCATTGGGGACGCCGTGCGCCAAATCGTCACGATCAAGCAACCCATCGCCGGGCTACCGCCCAATCTGGTGTTGCAGGACGTTCAGGTGCAGGCCGACGGATTCCGGGTGGAACTCGCTGGGCAGGACGTCGTGCTGGTCGACGGCAATTCCTGACCGGCGGGAGGTGAGCAATTCTCTACCACAGGCGTCAGCTTCTCCTTCAGTGACCCCGACGCTGCCGTCGCGACTGCGTTGACGGATAGTTGAGCATGGCTAAATTTGCGGAGAACGCTGCGATCAACCTGCGGCTCGGAATGCTCGGTCTACCGATGCCGGAGAACGCCCGCAACACCTCAGGCCTCGAACTCGTCAGGCCAGTCCTCGCCCGCCAGCGTGAACTGAACCGTCGGCTCTCCCACAAGCTCCCTGCCGTTGATCACCGAATCCAGTGCTTTCTTGATGACTATCTTGAGGGAACAGGCACTGCCCCCAAGCTTCCGAAGCAGACGTTCGTCCTGGATCAGGCGGGTCTTGCGCGGACGCTGTCGTTACCCATGGAGGGCGACAAGTTCGTCTCCGAGCACCTCACCAGCTACCGGCTCGTCAACGGCGTGTTGCACAACCCCACCAACGATCGCCGCACCACCAAGGGCGTCTTCCACATCGCTGAGGGTTCTCTCCCCATCCAGGACGACAAGATCGCCGTTCCGCGCGAGGTGTTCGGCCGCATCATGGAAGCTGCGTTCCAGCCGCCCGCCGAGTCAATGGTGCTGCCCTACGGCGCGGACGAGGCCGACCCACCCCGCTGCTGGGCTTCACTCCAGATGCGCCCCGTCGTCGTCCCGGCCGTTCCCGGCTTCACACGGGAGAAGTCCCTTGAGGTGCGATTCTTTGCACCCGGCACATTGATGGCGAACCTTGACTTCGTGGAGGGCATTTTCGGCAATGCCGGGGATCCCTACCTTCCCGAGAACGACGCCTCACTGGACCCGGAGACGTGGACCGGCCACACCGGCGCCGTCATCCTGGCGCCGCATCTGACCCGGTTGAGGAAGAAGGCACTTGGCCTCCCCCACATCGATGAGGCCACTGATCGCCAGAGACGCGATGGCATGTGCTGGAGCAGCGAGACAGAGCTCTACAACGGTGGCACTGCTTTCAAGCTGTGCGCGCGCGACGAGCGTGGAGTCATCGTGACGGTGATCGCGGACAACTACTTCGGCTACTGCAAGAAGGAGGTCAAGGCACAGATCAGCTACTCGGCCAATCTTTTTGGTCTCGTGGAGGAGGAACACTCCGGCGGTGCGATCGTCTTTCCCCGCTACAACCTGGGGGGCCACTTCTCCCTCCAGTGCGACATCGACTGCAGCCTTGCCGACGTCATAGCTCGCGATCCCCATCGCTTCACGCTTCAGCCCCAGGGACATGCACTGGACCGCGAGAACCGCCACATCGTCCTCGTCCCATCTGGCACCACCTACAGCATCAGCGACAGCAGCGTCACGTGGAGCGTGGCCGGTGTCCCCGGGCGCATTCAGCTGAGGGCCGAAACCACCTATGTGGGCCCCGATGGCTATCTGGTCAACCTGCAGCACGTCGACACCGATGGAGCCAAGTGGACGCTGGTGGGCACCTCCCCCGACTCCACCAACTGCCACAAACCCGCAACGGTCTCCGGCGGCGGCAAATCCGAGATCTCCAAGGCCATCACCGACGCCATCATTTCCGGCAATGCGTACGTCTCGGACATCGACGAGGACATCGCAGCGGTGCAGGCAATCCTCGACCACGACTACACGGGTCGGTTCGTGGACCCGGAGCGCGAGCCCGCCGAGTTCCGGCCACTGCTCTCGGATCAGCGCAGCATCGGCAGCGTCATCAAGCTGATGTCCCCCAGCTCGGACTACACGCCGGAACACAACCTCTGGCTGGAATCGATTCCCCACCACATCAAAGAGCTTCTCTTCGTCGTGAAGCGGTTCCAGCGCCCCGAATGGGGCGATGACTGGGCCAGCCATTTCTCCACCGGCATCGTGAATGGCCGCAAGGGCACCTCCCTGCGCGTCGACGGCGAGAAGGTGCACGTCAACATGCTGCGCGTCGGTTTCGAGCCCGACGGGTCGTGGCGGCTGTTCGGTCTTCGACACGACTTCCACCCGGCAGCCAAAGTTCAGACCGAGGACGACATCACTGCCAGCATCATTGCGCCGCCAGAGGTCAGTGGCCGGGAGGTCTCCCGGAAGTTCCTGATCAACTGTGAGCAGCTACTCTTCCAGCGTCCCGACGATGCCATTCATCGCGGGTATGACAAGCAGGCCGAGGCCGACATCGCCTCCGGCGGGACCTTCCTCTCAAACTTTCAGCCGCTGACACGAGACGATGCGCGCAAGCTGATGGACGACGCCATCGCCTTCAGCAAGTTTTCTCCCCCCATCCAGGAACTCATCAGGCGCACGGTGGCGGGCGGCGAATCCCTGCCCAAGTTCTTCGTGTCCTCTGCACATCCCCGCCTGGTCAACGGCGAGCGTTCGAAGAACCCCCGCTACCTTCAGGTGCGAACAGACATCGCCAATCCACGTGCCACCGCCACCGCGGATCTTGCCACCCACCTGTTCCGCAAGCAGCCGATGAGCCGCAAAACGCCGCACAGCGTCGATGTGGTGGCCGCCGGACGTCGCAACAATGCCGCAGAGCCGGGCGTTCCGCCGCTGTGCACCTACTCACCGCTGCACTGGATGGATCTTCCGGAGCTCCTGATCGAGTTCATCAGCTCCATGACGGGCAAATCCCCCTCGACAACTGGCGCCGGCTCTGAGGGTGCCATGACCAAGGGCCCCTTCAATCCGCTGCCCTCAGTCATCGACCTGAACGCCGCCTTCCTCTCGTTCGCCCTGACTGACTACGACGGGTGGCTCTCCAGCGCCGGAATGATTGGTCCTCACGTGCGCGTGGACCACGACATCAGTCTGCTGGTACCTGAAGTGTTCTCACGGATGACACCTTCGGAGCGGGACGCACAATCCCTGATCGAGGAGGGGTGTTTGGAGCCGATCGAGGACTTCGAACACAATGGCCAACTGGTTCTTGCCAGCCGTCTGGGGTATCGGATGACGTCCAGGTTCGCGGCCAAGTACTTCGGCCGAATATTCCTCCACCCGCATGTGGTGTTCACCGAGCACATGCTGCGCCCTGAAACCCAGGACATGAACACCTTCGTCGAGTCGATGAACACCATCGTCACGACTCACCAGAGGGTGGCCCAGAGCTACATCGACGACGGCACCATCGCATTGGCCGTTCCCCCGGTGAAGGCACTGCTCGAAGTCATGGCGGACGGTGTCTCCGCCGATGGCCACACTCTGGACGATGCCGCATTCCGGAAGGCGTTCACGCGCGAATCGGTGCTCGCATCCGATTGGTATGCCATGAGATTGACGTCCCAGCGAGCCTCGCAGATTGCTCGGGCCGAGAAGGCGATCGCGGCGATGGCGGACTTCACGTCGAAAGAACTGCACGAGGACACCTCAGAGCGCTTGGGCATCATTGCCAAGACCGCCGCCATGAAGGCTCGCCTTGCAGACCTCACGGCCGACGAAACAGGCAAGTCATTCATCGGCACCCTCGGCCATCAGGTTGACTGGCGCCTGTGACTGGCGCGCTGTGCCGCTGTCCGCTCCCTCTCGGGTGGACAGCGGCGACGCCTTGTGGTCAGAGGCTTTCGATGAGTTCGATCGTCAACTGATCCAGAGAATCAAGCACTGTCGTTCGGGCCAGAACATCATCGGATGGCGGGTGGAAGCCCGGGGGCACGCACACCACGGCCATCCCGGCCGCCAGCGCTGACAGGATGCCGTTGGTGGAATCCTCGATGGCCACGCACGCTTCGGGTGCAACACCCAGCATTTCTGCCGCGCGCAGGAATCCGTCTGGTGCCGGCTTGCCGGATGCCACTTCTTCCGTGGAAACCATCGCACCGAGCAACTCACCGATGCCCATGGCTTCAACACCAGCGTCAATGAGCCGACGGGGTGAAGAACTCGCGATTGCGATCAGGTACTGGCTTCCCATCCGGCGCACGGACTCGACGGCGCCGGGCAGCAACTCAACACCCTGCCGATGGTGAGCCGCCATGGCATCGATGGTTTTTTCAGCAGCCTCGGCGGCCGTCATGGGGAGCCCCACAGATGTTGCGAGATACTCGCTCCACTCAGGTGTACTCATCCCCATCATGGCCTGCGTCGCTTCTTCAGGCCACACAATCCCTGCGTCTGCCGCCAGCTGCCGACGCACCACGTCCCACTGCTCCTCGGTCTCCATCAGGGTGCCGTCCATGTCGAAGACGATGGCCTGGATATCCATGGGTTCTCCCTCTGCTGATTCTTCTGCTCTTGTGATCAGGACTTCGCAAGCAAGTGTCCCAAAGAACTCCTTCGCAACCGAACGCGGACCACTCATGACCAGAATTCTCTCGCCCCTGCAGCACCGCCCCTGTACCTCGTGGCGATGCATCAAGCCGGAGGTGGCGTGCTCACGGCGATCTGAGCAAAATATTAATCATTGAAGACGTACACCGATATTTGCGCCCCTGAGGATCTAGAGTTCATCTCGTCCGCATCCGGAAGGGATTCTCATGTCACTCCACATTCGCCGCTTCTCCCGTCTGCCTCTCGCCGTGGTGGCCGTCATCGGAGTGGGCATCAGCGTCCCTCTCCTCAATGCCACCGCCGAGCCCTACCCGTCCGCTTCCCCGAGCCCATCCGTGAGCCAGACATTCAGTCCGTCCCCGAGCCCATCCGTGAGCCAGACATTCAGTCCGTCCCCGAGCCCATCCGTGAGCCAGACGCCCACCGTGACGCCCAGCCCCTCGGTCAGCGAGACACCGAGCGCGACACCCAGCCCCTCGCCCACCGAAACACCGAGCGCGACACCCAGCCCCTCGCCCAGCGAAACACCCAGCCCGACGCCCAGCGAAACACCCAGCGCGACACCCAGCCCGACGCCCAGCGAAACACCCAGCCCGACGCCCAGCGAAACACCCAGCCCGACACCCACCCCCTCGCCCAGCGAAACACCCAGCCCGACACCCACCCCCTCGCCCAGCGAAACACCCAG
>JBQCZU010000028.1:0-25602 GCA_052089385.1 Arachnia sp. | reverse complement strand
CGCCCAGCGAAACACCCAGCCCGACACCCACCCCCTCGCCCAGCGAAACACCCAGCCCGACACCCAGCGGTAGTGCCCTGCCGAGTGCCTCAGTCAGTCCGTCAGCCAGTGTCACGCCCAGTGGAAGCGCCCTGCCAAGTGCCTCGGCCAGTCAGAGTCCTCGCCCATCTGCCAAGGGCACGACCCGCGCCCCGTCCAAGCCCGGGCTGCCTCGCACGGGTGACTGACACTGCGCATTGCCATTGCGCGCCACACAGTGACATGACGAGAGGCCGTGGGGTTGAGGAGAATTCCTCAACCCCACGGCCTCTCTTACAACTGCTGGTGGGTGCGGCGAGCGGGTCGTGGACGGCCGCTCGCCTTCTCAGCCAACGTTCAAATCCCCCACCAGTACGCACCTGCGCCGCCGGGCGAAGGTGCGGGCCGATGTCAGCCCCTCCCCCGTGGGGCCTGCGATGGTGAAGGTTCCAAAGCCCTCTCCACCAATGCCGATTCCGGCATAGCTGGGTCCGTTCTTGACGAAGATCGTCGTCTGAATCAGCCGGGCCATTTTCGTGAGCTTGTTGATGTCGCGGGAGTGCATGACTGCGGTATGGCGATTGCCATGCTCCAGGGTGATGGCCAATTCGATGGCCTCATCCACATCAGGCACCCGAACGAGCGGGAGAATCGGCATCATCAGCTCATGTTCCACGAACGGATGGTCCTTCTCCACCTGCACCAGCACGAGCCGGGTCCCCGGCCGATACGTGACGCCGATTGCATCCAGGATCACAGTGGCATCGCGACCGATCCACTCGGTACGCGGTCGACGCTTCTCATTGAGCACCAGGTTCTCAAGCGCTCGGAGCTCGTCAGGGTTCGTCACCTCATGCGCACCCACCTTGGCCATTTCAAACCGCAGCAGATCGGCGATCGCATCCACCGCGATCAATTCCTTCTCCGCCGTGCACGGCAGGTTGTTGTCAAAGCTGGCGCCGTCGACGATGTCCTTGGCAGCCTTCACCAGGTCAGCGGTGGCGTCCACCACCACGGGCGGATTTCCTGCACCCGCTCCAATGGCTTTCTTACCACTCGACATCACGGTGCGGACAATGCCCGGACCTCCGGTGGCCACCAGCATCCTCACCAGCTTGTGCTCCATCATCGCGTTGGTGTTCTCGATGGAGGGGTTCTCAACCGTCACGATCAGGTTCGCCGGTGCGCCTTCGGCAACCAGTGCCTTGTTGATCTCACGGACCAGCCACAGTGTGACCTTCTTTGCACGCGGGTGGGGACTGAAAACGACACTGTTTCCTGCAGCCAGCATTCCGATGCTGTTGCAGATCACCGTCTCCGTGGGATTCGTGGTGGGGGTGATGGCACCGATCACCCCGTACGGCGAATATTCCACCGTAGTGAGTCCGTCATCACCGGACCAGGCATCAGTGACAAGATCCTCCACACCGGGAGAGGCTTCGGCGGCAATCCTGTTCTTCAGGATCTTGTCCTCAACATTGCCCATGCCCGTCTCTTCGACGGTCGCTCGGGCCAGCTTCTCGAGATTCCCCGGCGCCAACACCACGCGCCGGATGGCGTCGATGTAGCGACGACGATCGGCAAGCCTGCACCCGAGGTACGCTCGCTGCGCCTCGTCTGCGGCCACAACCGCACTGTCCATGTCCTTGAAGATTCCCTCGTCGCCCGCGACGTGTGGCCCGGCGTCACGCGAGGACATCTCCCGCATCACACGTCCGACAACCTTCGCGATGAGATCCTTGTCCACGTTTGTCATATTTGCTCCTTGTATCCTTGTGCAAGAGTTTTCAGGGCGTGGTCAGCGATGACCTCGTCCTGTTCCACGGTTCCGCCTGAGATCCCAATGCCGCCCTGCAGTCTGCCGTCGAGAAAGATCGGCAATCCTCCACCGAAGACGCAGATGCGTCCGGAACTGGAGGACTGAAGGCCAAACAGGGGCCCCGTTTCGCATGCCTGGTTCCTGAGTTCACCGGTCGGTTGCCGAAAGGCCACCGACGTCCAGGCCTTGTCCCCCGCCAGCGCAATACTCCCGAGCAGCGAGTCCGGCATCCGATGGAGGAGGAGGGGGTTGCCCGCCCCGTCGGAGACTGCGCAGACAATCGGGACACCAAGTTCTTGTGCCTTGTCCTTCGCCGCCTCTGCCATGACCAGCGCCGCTTCCAAGTCCAGGGTGTGTGGTGTCAGGGTGGAAAGGGCGCGCGCCGGCTCCTGCATGTGCATTCTGCCGACCACGTCCCGCACAGCCTTCTCCACTTTGTCGCGTGTGAAGCGTTCCTCGAAGACGCGGGCCAGTGCGTACAGGGTGTCCGAGAGTCGGTTGAGGTACATGATGACCTCGATCCGAACCGGGCTGGTTTCCCGCGCTGTCAGCACGCGCCGCTCCGCCCTGCGCACCAATGTCCTGGCAACGTGGAGACCGGCGGAAACCTCGTCACGGCCCGGCACGACGAACTGGCGTTGGGGGCCTGTCTCTGCGAGACATCGGTCAATGAGACGCTCGAGGGCCGCGACGTCGTCATCGCCCACGAGATTGTCCAACTGCGCCGCACCCACGTTGTCACTCGCCAGTTCGGCCGCGACGGTGAAGAGGCGCTGTTGAATGTCATGCAGACGAGTGCGGAGCTCGGTGTCATTCACGTGCGTCTTGGCCAAACCAATGACCGAATTGGCCTCATCGAGCGTGCCGTAGGCCTCCACGCGCGGCGACTGCTTCTCCACCCTGGATCCCCCGAACAGCCCGGTCCCGCCCTTGTCCCCGGTGCGTGTGTAAACGGCTGGCATGCCGCTCAGCTCCTGTCGATCTCAACGGTGTCGACGATGCCGACGATCGTGGCGTCGACGGGCGCGTGGTCGCGTTGGAGGGCTTGTCTTGCCGAACTCCCCTTGGCAATGATCACCACTTCGCCATGCCCGGCACCGACTGTGTCGACGCACACCTCAGGGAGGCCGGACAAGGCATTGATCTCGTCGAGACGCTGCGTCACGAGAAGTTTGAATCCCACCAGAGCGGGGTCCTTGCTGGTGGACACGACCGTGCCGATGACTTTTGCGAGATACATTTTCCTACGCTCCTTCTCTGATGATGCGAACGCCGGAGGCCGCTGCTTCGTCGCGCGCCAAATGCGTCACGATCGCGTTCGCAGTGATGCGGAGGACGCTTCCCTGCTGCAGGTTCCGGATCATGCCGTGGCTGACGAATTCGGGAAGAGAAGCTTCCCCATCCATCAGCTGTGTGGATTCGCTGGAGCCCTCCAGTGAGTGCCACGCGCTCCGCACCGCCTCTTGCAGTCCGGAGGCATTGCACAACGTCACCCCGAAGCTGGCCAGGGCAGCGAGGTTCTTCCGCAACACTTCGGCGAACGCCGGCGGGATGTTGGGGAACCACGACTTCTTCTCCGGATCGTCCGGGCAGGCGGCAGTGCGCACGGCCACGATGGGCCGATTGAGAAGAATGAATTCATGGATGACATTGGTGGCCAGACTGTCCGCCATGCCATGGGCCACTGTGGCCACGCAGTTGACGGTCAGGGTGGGAATGATGAGCATCGGATGGGTGCTGACCAGGTTGGAGGTCACCTCGGGCCCGAGCGAGGCGATCTTGTCCTGCTCCAGGAAGCGCTTGGCACTCTCGGTCTGGATGATGTCGAGGTGCACGCCGTCGTCGCGGAGTCTTTGCAACTGTGCAATGGACTCGTCGAAACCCAGCCATGCGCCTGTGAACAGCACAAGGGCACGTCGGGAAGGCTCTGCGGGCGCCGAGTGCTGCTTTGCCAAAATCTCCAGCACCACCTGGCGAACGAGATCTTTCAGTTGTGTTTCGTTCATCGGGGGATCCTCACGTGTTCCGAGGGCAGTTGGGCCGGCAACGCGATGCCGAGGGGCGTGACGAACAGCGGCTCGTCCGGCCTCGTGACCGGCTGACCAAGCTCTTCTGCAAACAACTCGGCCGCGCCGACGTATGAGCTGGAGCCACCGACAAGATGAAGGGAAGGAACCTGACGCCCCGCAAGGACGCGAGCCGCAATGGAGGCCATCTTCTCGAGCGTCGGCCGGATGAGACCAAAGATTTGGGAATGCTCGCCAGGATCTCGTTTCAACATTTCAGCCTCGTCGTAGCTGATGTCGAGTGCGCCGGCGACAACGAGGGTCATGTGGTGGCCCCCGGTGGCCTCGTCCTCACTCACGACGACCCGTCCGGACTCCAACACCGAGACCCCAGTGGTTCCATGACCGATGTCAATGACAGCACCATCGGTGACGCCGAGTGTGCGGGCAGCCGCCACCGGTTCGTCCACCGTTTCCGCCATTTCCAGGCCCGCAGCCTCCACCACGTTCGCAAAAACTTTGATGGTCCCACGGTCGATTCCCGGAGGTATTGCAACCGAGGCGGACGCGAAGCGGCACTCAAGACGGCTCTCCAACGTGGCCCTGAGATCCTTGACAGCCCTGACGGCCCCCACCCAGTCCACCACCACGCCGTCCCGGACCACGCCGGATTGCCGCCAAGATCCCGCAACAGGTTCCCCGCGTTCGTCGACGACGGACATCACGATGTTCGCGGTTCCCAGATCGAGTCCGAGGCGAAGCTCGCCCGTGGACCGTCCGACCCGACCGGTGCGAACCTGTCGGGCCAGACGGTTGATGCGGGCATCAGTGTCCACGACGCTCAGCCTTTTCCAGTGATGATTGTCACGACGTCACCGGTGCGGGCACCGACAGCGTTGGCCTCATCGGTGTCGATGTGGATCTCGGAGGTGAAATTGTCCTTGACCCTGCAAATGACGTTGTGCAGGACTCCACCCCGGTCCCCCTCAAAGACAACTTTGAGCAGGTCCTGGTCCTGCACGCCAAGCCGCCTGGCGTCCTCGGGGCCCAGATGTACGTGACGGCTTGCAATGATCGCGGCATGCTCAAGATCCACCGATCCGCACGGACCCGTCAGCGTGACGGGAGCTGCATCATCGAGGAAACCCGACTGACGAACCGGTGCTTTGATGCCCAGCGCATAGCAGTCCGTATGGCTCAGCTCCACTTGTGACCGGGTGCGCAATGGCCCCATGACACGGATCCTCTCCATCTCGGATTTGGAGCCCGTCACGGTCACTGTTTCCTCGGCCGCGAACTCGCCCCGCTGACGGACGTACTTGCGCACCTTGGGCTCGCTGTATCCAAAGAGTGTGTGGAAGTCCTCGGGGCTGAGATGCACGTGCCTGTTGGAAACACCGATGATCACGCGCCGTGGATCGGACGATTCCTGTTGCAGGTCATCCATGACCTCCCTGACGACCTGCTCCAACAACTCCTTGGTCAAATGCATCGCCATCAGGCCTTCGGCAGCAGTTTCTCGGTATCAGCATGGGGGCGAGGAATCACGTGGGTGGAGAGGAGTTCGCCAACAGCCCGCGCTGCCACCGATCCGGCGTCCACCGCGGCCTTCACAGCACCGACGTCGCCACGCACCATGACCGTCACCAGTCCGGCGCCAATTTTTTCCATACCCATCAACGTCACGTTTGCTGACTTCACCATTGCATCAGCTGCTTCTACGGCGCCGACGAATCCCTTGGTCTCCACGAGACCCAGTGCTTCACTCATATTGTTCCTTCTTCCTTGTTGATCCTGCACCGTCGGCTCATCCGCGGTGGCGTGAGGGGGTTCCTCGGCTTCTTGTGTGTCAGCAATGGGCTGCGCAGGTCCTGGTCGGGCTTGGCGCTGTCCACGCTTGACCGTCGTGGTGGTCATCGTTTACGTTTCCTCTCCTTGATCGGAACCAAGCACGATGGCTTCGTTCTCTTCTGTGTGGTCCTGCGGTGCTTCGTCCACCGCAACGACGGTGTCAGCGGCAGACTCATCAGCTGGGGTGAGCGGGCTCTCCTGGACTGCTTCGACCGTCTCCACTCCCACCGTGTCTGCGGAGTGGATGAGCTTCTCGATCTGGTCACTGGGTCTGGCAATGACGGAAGATGTGGCAACCATTCCGATCCGGGTGGCCGCCATCTTGGCAGCGGCTACTGCCGCCTTCACCGCCCCCACCTGACCGACAACTTTGATGGTGACCTTGCCTCCCCCCTTGGCGAGTTCGTAGCCAACGAGGTAAACGTCTGCGCTCTTCACCGCGGCGTCGGCCGCAGCGATTGCGGGGGGCAGTCCGATTGTTTCGACCTGCCCGAGGGCCAGTGTTTTCATGCTGTTCTCCCGGTGGTGTGCGCCAGGGCTGGCGCGAGGGGTACGAGTGGCACGCGCTTGACGAGCCGTGCCGCGTTGGTGCCGATGGCGCGGTCGGCAGCCGCATTCTGGCCGAGAAAGCGCGCAAGATACGGCCGTGCTGCAGAAAGCTTCTCCGTGGTGACGACGACGTAGCCCAGGCTCACACCGACGCCCACGCCGAGCACCGATGAGAGGCTGGCCGAGTGAGCAAGCTCCAGGGGGTCCTTGGCTGCGTGCCTCACCACAGTCGAGGGGATGCCCTCCTCTTCGAGTCCGAGCAACAGCTCCGTCAAGTGGTGCTGCGGAACGGCCTCATTCACGGCCACTTGGACGCTCGGGCGCGGGAGGACCTCAGGCTTGGCCACTGTTCTCCCCTTCCCAGGACATCACCAAGCCGGTCGCCACCGCGTTGCGCGGCCCCTCAACACCGCGAATGTTTGCCCGGCCGGCCACCACCTTGTAGTCCGCCAATGCACGTGTCACCAGTTGCGGGATCTCAAAATCAAGAGCCGAACCGCCTACGAGAACGACGAATGAGATGTCGCGAACGTTTGCTGTGGGACTGACTCGCTCGAGGGCCCGGATGGCATTGGTCACGAACACCCGTTCCTTGGCGCGAATCCGGATCTGGCGGATTTGCTCCAGGGGCTTGTCCAGGTCCAGCGGCACCATGCCATCGGGTTTCATGACGACGGTGCGAGCAAACAGGGCAGGGGGCAGCGGTTCGTCGAAGAACTGGACGCTCCCGTCCTCATGGCGAATGTTGAAGAACGTCTCCACCCGTGCCAGTGGATGGCGTTTGATGTCCTCGGCCGTGTCGAAGAGGTCCAGCCCGAGTTCGGACTGGATCAGCAGAGTGACCATGTTCCCGGCGCCAGCGAGGTGGATGGAGCGGCCACTGCCGTCCTCTCGGAGTGCGGACGCATCAGTGGAGCCTGCTCCCATGTCAAGGATGGCGATGGGCAGGTCCGTCCCGGGGGTTGTCAGCGCCCCCTTGACAGCCATGTCCGCCTCAACACCGCCCACCTCGACCGGCGTTCCGATTCTTGTGGTCAGTTCCGAGGCGATCCGCTGCATCTGCAACCGGTCTGCACGCACCATCACAGCGATTCCCACAGCAGCTTCCATGGAGAACTCGGCAGCAATGCCACCCGTGACGCTCTGGGGTACCTGCACATCGACTGCCAGCAGATCCGTGATTCTGATGTCACGGGGGGCCGTGTCGGTCAGGTTGCCCATCACCACGCGTACCTTCTCCATCATCCCGCCGACATTGGTTCCCGCTTCTCCGCGAATGTCGGTGATCTCGGAGGGAACCGAACCAGCTTTCATGATGGCCTCAGCACCCCTGTCGAGATCCACCTCAGAGGAGCCGGGTTGACCAACGAACGTGAGTTTGCCCGCGGGAATGCGTCTCTCCTGGACATCGCCGGCGGGGGTCTTGATGACCACCGCCGACCTGTTGCCCACGAGGGCACGCGCAAGCGGAACCACCACACGTGTCTCGTCAGGGTCGAGCCCGAACATGGTGGCGATCCCGAACGGGTTGGCCAGCGTCTCGATGATGCGTCCGGGCGATGCCACCTCAAGAGCCGCGAGCATGCCCAGCGGCACCTTCTCTATCAGTCCCACCTCATCGACGATGGGGACCTTGGAGACCAGTCTGTTGTGGACGAGCACACCATCATCGCGCTGCAGCACCAGGCCGGTGACCCGGACAGCGCTTGGAAGAGCGTTGACGGCGGCGGCGATCTCCTCGTGGCCATGGCTGCGGTCGGCCACCACGATCCAGGGTCCCTCCCCCACACCAGCGTGGAGGTCCCCGATGGGAATGGTGGTGCCGATGCCAATCCCCAGCCCACCCGGCGTTGACGGATTGTGACCGATCATCGTCGACTCGGTGATGATGGTCTCCGTGATGGTTTCCATCGCCACGTCGCCGATGACCGGCGCCGCCTCATTGATCCGGATCAGGTCCAGATCCTGAAGTTCGCGTCCAGCTTTTTCCAGAGCAACCGTGAGCGCATGGAAAACGCCGTTGACGTTCTCCGATGTGCCCTTGATGCCGGTTGTGGCAACGGTTGAGCTGGACAGGACATGTGGCTCATCGCCGGACACCTCAGCGAGCGCCACCTCTGTGGTGGCGTTGCCGATGTCGATGCCCGCGACGAGTCTCATGGTGTGGAGATCCATTCTCAATCTGTCCGCAGACGTCCACGGAACTCGTAGACGTCGGCAGCCTCACGAATGAAGGTGGCGTTGATCCTGCAGCCGTAGTTTGCCTCCAGGTCATCAGCGATCGTGTACAGCTCCTGCTTGGTGGAGCGGTAGGGACGCAGGAGGTCGTAGACGTTCAGCAACTCGTCGTCAGGGACCACAGTGAGTTCCGCGGCACGACGGAGGTTGTTGGCGAGGGTGTCTCGTCCCACGGACTCGGCAACCTGCGCCTGCATCTCCAGCGTCTCCTTGGACACACGTACGTCCTCGGGTTTGGTCTCGCCGGAGATGACGCTTTCATACGTCACATCGGTGAGAGCCTTGCCCGTGCGTGTCCTGATGCGCTCGGGAACCTTCTCGCCGAGCGGATAGTCGGCCCTGCTGACCCGGGTGCCCCCACCAGTGGGCGCAGCGGGCGCAGCGGCGGCAGCGGGTGCCGGTTTCTTGGAAAATGTGGCGTTGTCATGGTCGAGGTTCGCCATCACTTCCGCCATGACCTTGCGGATCAGTTCTTCGGAATCCATTGTTTTCTACTCCTAAACCTGCGCAGTGAGTTCTCGCGACTTCGCGTTGGACTTGACCTGTTGCGTCTCCTTGATGTGCAGGAGTGCAGCGATGGCCTGATACTTGGGACGGGCCATCTGGTCATTGCGGACCGGGACGGGCTGGGGCGACTCTCCCTTGGCGTACAGCGCAGCGTTCTTGCCGATTGACCTGAATGTTTCCAGGTCAAGCAGCGGCGCCTGGGAGAACAACTCCAGGTTCGACAGCGGCGGCAGATCACGTTGGTGGATGACCGTCGTTCCCTTGGACTGGATCCCGATACCGATGCCGGAGCCGGACAGCTTCGCAGCCTCGTGTGCCACGAAACCGACGTCGGATGTCTTCAGGACCTTGACAAGCCGGTAGGCCATTCCCTCTTCTTCGATCCCCGCGCAGACTTCCCTCAGGACGTCGGCGTGGGTGATCCCGAGAATCGTCTGGACCTGCTGGTCCCCGAAGGCGGGGGCCAGCCCTATGACAACTTCTTTCGAGCTCGTGCCCCTGGTTGCTTCGCCCACATCACGCAGGCCCAGCTTCGAGGCCGTCATCACCGCAGTGGTTCCGCTCGCCCCCGCATCCGGTTCTCCAGAGCGGGACAGCTCGCGCACCACCTCAGAGATGATGCTTTTGAGCGTCTTTTCGTCAATGTTCATCTCGTCACCCTCAAATGCTCTCTGCGCTGACGGCCTTGCGGTGGAACTTGATCTGTTCCCACCGCTCTTCCGAGATCTGGTGCCCCGTCTGGGGGCCGAGGTAGTTGTTCGGGTTGTTGACCGCGGAGTTGACCCGGAAGTCGGCTTCGAGGATCGCCGCCGTGTGGAGGTAGTCCCCTGCGATGCGCTGCTTCAGGATTTCGAAGACCAACCGTGCGACGTCTTCGTGACCGCCGTCCGCCAGCGCCTTCACAACATGAAGACCCGTGATTCCGCGGCTCATCATGTCCTCGGCCGCTTTGAGGTCCTCCACCACGTTGCGCTCCGGCATGTCCTTCGAGCCGTGGGCGTAGGTGGCAGCTTCAACTTCGGCATTGGTGACTTCGGGCAGGCCCAGCCCCTTGAAGACGGCCTGAATGGCGCGGGCAGCCTTGTTGCGTACCTTGATCACATCTTCTTCGAGGACCGCAGTGAGGCCCCCGTCGATCTTCAGGTCGCGCTGGAGGGTCGTCCAGTCGTCGTAGTCCTCGGCGTCCCAGTTGCTGCCGGCAAACATGTTGTCGTAGTTCGGCGTGGACGAGTACCCGGAGCAGATGTAATCCGTGCCCGGCACGAACTGCATGAGCGTGCGGGCGACGCGCCTCAGGTCCGAGTGTGTGAATGTCTGGTCGTTGGAGGATGCACATTCCAGATCCAGCATCATCGCAATCAGGTTCTCGGCCAGAATCGCGCGAATACCTCCGGGGACACCGGCGGGCACGCCCACGCAGCTCACGGAGCCATTCTGGGTTCCCTGGGATCCAGCGCCCTTGGTGATGTAGAGGCAGCGGGACTCGAGGTACAGCATTGACTTGCCCTCGGCCGAGCCCATCTGCACTTCGGAGCCTGTTCCCGAGGTGAAACGCATCTTCAAACCACGCGAGGCGTAGCACGATGCCAGGAACCCCTTGGACCACGGGGTGTCGTCACCATCCATGAAGACTTGCTCTGTCCCGTACACGGAGACGGTTTCCGCATAGGTGGTGAGTCCGCGCATACCCAGCTGAAGCTCGGTTGCCTCCTCCACCGCGCACTGGGTGAGGATGCCGGGTTGCCCAATCTGTGCACCGACGAGCAACGCGAGAGCGTTGAATGGGGCGTAGCGCACGATACCGACGGTGGTCTCAAGTTCCCGGAATCCCCGCAGCGACGATTCAGCAGCGTCGGCCGCGATCTGTACCGGGTTGTCACGCAGGCTGGTCACGTGTGCCTGGTTGGCGGGGCTTTTGCGGGCCCGCATTTTCGACACTGCCATCATCATTTCCAGGACGTTCATCCGGGACACGACTTCGGTGATCTTCGCGGGGGTCATCGCCGTTGACAGCTCGATGATCTCTGTACGGGAGACGTTGATGTCGACGAGCATGCGCGCCAACTCCGTCGAATCCACGGCACAGACCGCTTCGGCCCGCTCCGTCTTGATGCCGTAGTTGGCAATGAAGGTGTCGATCATGTCGAACTCGGCAAGGGTCTTGCCGTCCATTTCGACGATCTTGCCGTCACGAACTGTCACAGACGGCTTGGGGTCCAGCGGGCTTTCCATGGCTATCATGCCCACTTCGGGCCATTCATTGACGAATCCGTCCTGGTTCACAGGCCGGGCGTCGAGTACTTCAAATCTCTTGGAACGCACGTTTCCTCGCTCAGATGTAGGGATGGGTCGTCGACTGCGGGTCATCGCCCAGGGCCGCCAGCAACTGCTTGCCCACGCTCCGTGCCGCGATGATTGCCTGTCGCACCGCACCGGAGTCGCCGGAGAAGGCGCAGATGACTTCGTTGGAGAAGCTCGTGCCCTTGGCCGGGCTTGAATATGCGACGACGTCGATGGTGGAGGCCTTCACTGCAGTGTCAGCCAGGACGACACCGATGGCAGCCGGCGCACCCACGGTGATTCCGAAGGCCTTGCCCAGTGGTGCTCCGAAAGCCTTCTCCAGTGCGTGGCTGGCCCGGGCGGTGTACTGGAATTCCAGGTGTCCGGCATCGTTGCCATAGACATCACCGAAGGTCCGGTCGAGTTCCTTGAGTGTCACCTCGACAGCACGGCGCACGTCGGAGACGTCGTCCGCCCCGAAGACGATGAGGCTGCCGTGGCCTGCCCCACCCTTGGTGTCGCGTGGGAGTTCGATGGAGATGATCTGCGAATTGGTGGCTTTGACGGCCTCATCGGCAGCAAAGATGTGGGGTCCCGCACCGGTGCGTGCGCCCACGATGCCAATGGAGTGGTACCGCTTGTCAGTGTCCATCAACTCCATCAGCTGCGGATCAACGTTGGCGATCACCAAACCGATGGTGTCTCCCAACGCGTTGGTGCCGACGAATTCTGTGAGGCCGGGCTTGCGGCCCGACGTTGGGCCCTTGCTCGTTGGGGCGGGGGTGGGGGCACTGGCACTTTCGACGCGCTTCATGACCTCAGCCATGACCTTGTTCATCATGTCCTCATTCGACATGGCTCAACTCCTGTGATCGGTGGTGTGGGGATCAGTTGCTGGTGGCGGGGAGAATTCTCTCCACGTCGTTGTGCGGCCTGGGGATGACGTGCACCGATACCAGTTCACCGACTGCGCGAGCCGCCACTGCACCGGCGTCGGTCGCTGCCTTGACGGCACCAACATCACCGCGCACGAAAACCGTGATCAATCCGGCGCCGATCGACTTCTGGCCGATGAGGGTGACGTTTGCCGACTTGACCATGGCGTCGGCTGCTTCCACAGCAGCGACGAATCCCTTGGTCTCGACCATTCCGAGTGCTTCCTGCATGATTGTGACTCCTCTGTGAATCGAACGCCGCTGCTCCGCGGCCCTTAGATCGTAGGCAGCCAATCCCTATGGCGGGCTGGGTACTTGTGACACTGCACACCCCCACTTCACGACGCTCCAGTCGGCCTTTTTCTGTCTAAATCACACGGATTTGTATCCCTGACACACGGTTGTGTACAGGCGTGCATGCAACGCGCCACAGATCCCTCTGAAGTTCCCTGCTGGATACAGCTGTTTCCGGGAGATACTGGCTACATCACCCTCAGGGGTGGAAGCTCAGCACCGACGCTTAGGCTGCAAATGTGCCCGGTGTTTCCCATCGAGGCCGAAGGAGATGAAGTGATCGAGACCAAAAGCCGTGTCATCCAGGAATACGTCCCAGGCAAACAGGTGACGATCGCACATGTCATTGCCAATCCTGACGAGCAGTTGTACGTCAAGGTCGGACTCAAGCCCGGAGTTCATGGGGCGATCGGGATCCTGACGATCACCCCAAGCGAAGCAGCCATCATTGCCGCGGACGTTGCCACGAAGGCCTCGGACGTGAGCATCGGTTTCGTCGACCGCTTCTCCGGATCCCTATTGCTCATCGGGTCACTCGCCGACGTGGAGTCAGCAGTGCATACCGTCGTGAACACGCTGCGCGACACTCTTGGCATAGCCCCGGCGGACGTGACGCGATCATGAACACGGTCATGCTCGTCGGCTCAGTCGGCTGCGGCAAGACCACCCTGTCCCAACGCCTGCGAGACCAAGAACTGGTGGACGCCAAAACACAGACGCTGGTGTGGGACGACGGAGTCCTCGACACCCCCGGTGAATACGTCGACCATGGCTCCTTCAAGAATGCGCTGCTCGTCGCGTCCTATGAGGCTGATGCTGTCCTGATGCTCGACGCCGCCAACAACGACGGCTCGCGGCTTCCCCCACTGTTCGCAGCCATGTTCAATGTCCCCGTCCTTGGAGTGGTGACCAAGACCGACATCTCGTCGCCGACGCAGGTGGTGCAGGCCCGCACACGTCTCACCCTTGCCGGCGCCCACGACGTGGTGGAGGTCAGCGCCGTGAGTGGAGAGGGCATCAGATGTCTCTGCGAAGCAATAGCAGGGCTCACGGACAGCGAGGTCCACTTGTGAACACGATGAGGTTGACCCAACTCATATCCGCCGAGCGGTTGCAGGAGGTGCAGGACCAGTTCGCTCTCGCGACCGGATTCGCCGCCATCCTTGTGGACTACCGGGGAAAACCCGTCACCGAGCCTTCCGGCTTCACGAATTTTTGTCGCACCCTTCGACTGGATCCCGAGAGACAACAGGGGTGTTTCACGTGTGACGCTCATGGCGGGTTCCAGGGTGCCATCGCGGGAGAACCACACATCTACATCTGCCACGCCGGATTGGTGGACTTCTCCGTTCCCCTGATGCTTGACGACGACTATCTGGGCGCGATGATGTGCGGTCAGGTCCGACTCTCCGGCCACAATCCCCTGCTGTCCGTGCTCCCGATGCCGGCTGGCCTACCCCGCTACGACGATCACTTCGCCGGCTTGAGGGCCGACGTCCCCGTGGTCACGATGGAGCGCGTTCAGGCGGTCGCCGACACTCTGAACGACCTCATGAACACCCTGGTGGCAGAGGCCATCCTGCGTGCAAAGCGAACTGCCGGCGAGAATGCTGAGATCAGCGAAGAACACAGTGGCACCGTCACCCGCCTGCCCCTGTTCGCGGCGGCTGAACCTGCTGTGGAGTCCCGTGTTGACATCGATGTGTTGCGGCGGGCGTTGGGGAACGAGGACCTGCCCTCTGCCATCGCCAGCATCAACGAGCACCTCGAGGAGTTGTTCACCGACCACGGCCGTCGCATCGGCGCGGCCTGCTCCGGCGTGCCGAGGACGACATTTTGGAGCTTGCGAAGGAAACGCATCCTGACGCAGCCCACGAGGTCTCCCACCGAATGAACGGAAGTCGTGGCAAATCCCAGTCACACATTGGCCGCTTCGAGGCCCACAAACATCTCGAAGGGCTGGTGCTGTGCATATTCACCGTGATGGAGAGACAGCAGGCACGCCGTCCCAGATCCGTCGTCGACCTCATCAACAGGCTCGAGCGGAGCCCCACCTGCTTCTTGACACTTCAGTCCGCTGCAAAGTTCGTGAACCTGTCACCCCATCACCTTTCACGCGTCTTCAAAACCCAAACGGGCAGCACCTACACGGACTACGTGACCAAAAAGCGGATCGAACGAGCCATGTTCCTTCTCAGCCACACGGATGAGCCCATCCTGCGGATAGCCAACGATCTCGCGTTCAAACCTGCCAACTACTTTTCCCGGGCGTTCAAGTCCTATGTCGGACTTACCCCATCCGAGTTCCGCCGCACCCGCGGACTCGTCAGTCCTGCAACCCAGATGGAAAACACTGCATGAACCGCTTCAAGATCGCCACCACCATTCTCCAGGGAGCAGATTCTCTGAAAGGACTGGAAGACATCGGGGCCCGTCGTGTCCTGCTCGTCACGGATCCGTTCCTCGTGAAATCCCATGCGATGACGAAAATCCTTGAGTATCTCGGACCGATCGACGTCACAATCTTCGATGAGGTTTTCCCGGACCCCAGCGTGAAACAGGTCACAGCCGCGTTTGCGGCCTTCATGCAGATGACCCCCGACACCATCATCGCGCTCGGAGGCGGATCCGCCCTCGATACGGCCAAGGCCGTCTACAAGTTGGCGTGGGAGCGTGAAACGCCCCCTTCACTGGGGTTCGTGGCGATCCCCAGCACCAGTGGTTCCGGTTCCGAGGTGACATCCTTCGCCGTGGTGACCGCAGACGGACACAAGGTGGTGTTGGTCAGCGACGACATGGCCCCCACCATGGCAATCCTCGATCCGGAGGTCACCCGCTCGCTGCCGCCGGCCATCACAGCCGACACAGGAATGGACGCCATCACACATGCCCTGGAGGCCTATGTGAGCACCGGCAGAAGTGACTTCTCGGACGCCTTCGCGGAGAAGGCCGCACAGTTGGCGTGTCAGAACCTCGAGACGGCTGTGCGACACGGCGATGACCTCATTGCCAGGGAGAAGATGCACAACGCTGCCACGATGGCCGCCGTCGCTTTCAACAACAGCGGCCTGGGGATCACCCACAGCCTGTCCCACGCGTTGGGCGCCAAATTCCACAAACCCCATGGACGACTCAATGCTGTCCTGCTCCCCACCGTCATGGAGTTCAATGCCGGTCCGGTGTCCTACGGTTCCAACGGCATCAGCACGGTGGCGGGGCGCTACGCCCACATAGCGCACCTCCTGGGCCTGGAGGCGGCATCGCGGCGCAACCTGGCGCTGAGCCTGTGTGCGGAACTGCGGCGTCTCCGCCGCAGCATCGACATTCCTGACACTCTCTCGGGGATGGGCGTTGATCCAACAGAGCTGAAGGACTGTGCACAGGAGTTGGCGGAGGCGGCAATGGAGGACGCATGCACACCCTCGAACCCCGTCCAGCCCACCGTCTCCGACCTGCGCTCGCTCCTGCACGCAGTGGCCTGATTCCTGTCCGTGGGACGCCAGGCAGAACTCCTGCCCGCTGCTCTAACATGGGCATTGTCGAACCCGAGAACCCGGCGCAATTCCGGGACTGTCGCGCAACCGTGACCCCGCTGTACAAGGGGGAAGTCGGATCGGAGGGTTCACATCAACTGTGAAGGCTCCGTCGCGCACCAGCGGGCACCCAGGTCTGTTGTGGGGTGGCGGAGAACACATTTCCCGAAAGGTTTTCCATACTCATGACTGTTCTCCGAAGCCACACCACGCGTCTGTCCCTGACCGCACTCGCCGTCGTCAGTCTCGGCGTTGGTGTTCCCGTACTGCACGCATCCGCCGAGCCCAGCCCCACCACAGCCTGTGTCGATGCAGGCAACGTGTGGGTTCACGTGGAGTTCAAGGACACTGTCGACGGCGGTTGCGCCACCGAATTCGCAACCGGAGTGGTTGCGCTCGAGAGCGCCGGATTTGATGTGGTCGCCTCCGAAGACGGCTTCGTGAACACCCTGGACGGTGAGCCGTCGGATCGTGGCCCCGAGGATTGGTGGTCCTACGCGTATGCCGGCGAGGATGCGACGGAATGGACGTTCTATCAGGTGGGAGCAACAGCATCGGCACCTGTTGCGGGCAGCATCGAAGCGTGGCGGCTCATGACCACCTATTCCCAGGACGTCAGCAGCCTGCCGTTGGTGGCCCCGGCGGAGCTGCTTGCCGAGGTGGAAGCAACACCCAGCGCCACGGCGACCCCCAGTGTGCTGCCCTCCGAAAGCCCGTCCCCCACCCCCAGCACGTTGCCTTCTGACAGCCCTTCCCCCACACCCAGCGCAACGTCCTCCCCACCGGCCCCGGCACTACCGAAGACCGGAAATTGAGCCGAGAGCTGCGCCACATCACTGGGCGGCTCAGAGGTCGATGAATTGATCCCGGTGCACCACGGGGCGAAGGGCTGAGCCCTCGCCGCCGCGGTGACCCAGGATTTCCTCCAACTCACGGGCGCCGTAGTTCGAGAAACCACGGGCGAAAGCTTTTTGATCCGGTCCGACGATGTCGACCGGTTCGCCTTCGCTGAACGCTCCTTCAAGCCGCACGATTCCTGCGGCCAACAATGAGGCATGTGTGCTCACGAGCGCACGGCGGGCACCCGCGTCGACATGAAGACGCCCTCTGGTCTCGGCGGCATGGGCCAACCAGAGAAGTCGACGCGGACGGCGTTTTCCGGTGGGTG
Organism: Arachnia sp.; assembly: GCA_052089385.1. GTDB lineage: Bacteria > Actinomycetota > Actinomycetes > Propionibacteriales > Propionibacteriaceae > Arachnia. Next base: position 8,404 of record JBQCZU010000028.1, on the reverse strand, counting down.
AGAACAATGTGCCCACTTCTTCCCCCGCAAGGGCGGAAACGAGATTGTCGGTGTTCGTCAGCACCACAGGAATGCCGCCCTGACAGGCTATTTGGGCTGCCTCCAGTTTGGTCGCCATGCCACCTGTTCCCACTTTCGAGCCCAGTCTCGACGTGTCCACCTGCAGCGTGGAGACATCCAGCACCCGAGGGATCAGTTCGCTGCCGGGATCGCTGGGATGCCCCGTGTAGAGACCTTCCACGTCACTGAACAGAAGCAGAGCATCTGCTCGGACGAGATGCGCAACCAACGCGGCCAACCTGTCGTTGTCCCCGAAGCGGATCTCGTGGGTTGCGACTGTGTCGTTCTCATTCACAATTGGCACCACGCCCAGCCGGAACAGCCGGGACATCGTGTCCAGGGCGTTGCGATACGTGGTGGGACGCAGAACGTCCTCCACCGTCAACAACAACTGCGCCACCTTCACGCCATGCGCGCCGAACGCTTCGGTGTAGTGCCGGATCAGCAAACCCTGCCCCACCGCCGCGGCCGCCTGCTGTGTTTCCAGATCGCGGGGCCGACGGCGCAGTCCCAGAGGCGCAAGCGCTGCTGCTATCGCCCCTGAGGTGACCAACACCACCCGGCGACTGTCGTTGTGCAGCTCGGACAACGTGTCCGCCAGAAGGCGGATTCGATCCAGGTCCAGCGAACCCCCGTCGGGCGTCGTCAGTGACGAGGACCCCACCTTGACGACGATCCGCTCAGCATTGGCGATTTCACTGCGCATCGCCCTGTGCGTCCTCCGGTGTGTATCCGTCGCGTGCCACATCCACGGCCCTCTTGGCCTTGTGGTATTCGGTATCCATCTCGCGACGACGGGTCACCGACGCGCGTTCACGGTCCATCCGGTCATCCTCGCCACGACGGGACATGATCTCGGCGCCCACCTCAATCTGGGGGGCAAAATCGAAGATCACTGCGTCCTCGCCGCCGATCGCCACGGCGTCACCCGGCCTGGCGCCCATTTCCAGGAGCTTGTCCTCAATACCAATCCGGTTCAGGCGGTCGGCAAGGTAGCCCACGGCCTCAGCGTTGCCGAAGTCAGTCTGGCGGATCCAACGCTCGGGCTTTTCGCCCTTGACGCGCCACACGAATCCGCCGTCGCCGTCGCCCTTGGACGCAATGGTGAACTGTGGCTCATTGCGCGCCCTGCCGACGGCTGCTGGCCGCAACACCGGCGCGGGAGCGGGTTCGGGGAGGGATTCCCGACGGGCCGCCACCAACTCTGCCATCGCAAACTTGAGCTCGTTCAGACCTTCACCGGTCTTCGTCGAGATCTGGAACACCTTGTGTCCCATGGCCTCCAGCTCGGGACGGGCGAATTCCGCCAACTCCGGGCCGTCGGGAAGGTCCACCTTGTTCAGTGCCACCAGTCGAATGCGATCCTCGAGGCCACCGTGAGCGGCGAGCTCGCCCTCGATGACGTGCAGGTCACCGATCGGATCGCGTCCGGGCTCGTAGGTGCCAAGATCAATGACATGCACGATGGCCTGGCAGCGATCGATGTGGCGCAGGAAGTCGAACCCCAGCCCCTTGCCCTCAGAAGCACCCTCGATGAGGCCGGGCACATCAGCAACGGTGTAGGTCACTTCGCCGGCCACCACAACTCCAAGGTTGGGCACCAACGTGGTGAAGGGGTAGTCCGCCACTTTGGGCCGCGCACGGGAGATGGCTGCGATCAGGGAGGATTTGCCGGCGGAGGGGAAGCCGACGAGTCCAACGTCGGCCACCACCTTGAGTTCCAGCTGAAGTACCCGCTCCGTGCCATCCTCGCCCAGCAGGGCGAACCCGGGTGCCTTGCGGGATGTGGAGGCCAGAGCCGCGTTCCCCAGGCCGCCCCTGCCCCCGAGCGCCGCAGTGTATTCCTGACCGGGCTCCGTGAGGTCCACCAGCTCCTCGCCGGTCTCCGCGTCGGTGATGAGCGTGCCGCTGGGCACGCTGAGCAGCACGTCGGCTCCGCGCTGACCGTGCTGGTTGTCGCCCCGGCCGGGCTGACCGTTGACGGCCTTGCGCACGGATTGCCGGTGGTACTCCACCAGGGTGGTGAGGCTGTCGTCCACGCGGAACACCACGGAACCGCCGTCGCCGCCGTTGCCGCCGTTGGGGCCTCCGAGGGGTCGGAACTTCTCGCGCAGAACTGACGTGCAGCCGTTGCCGCCGTTGCCGGCATGCACGGACAATTTCACGCGGTCCACGAAGGACGGGATCGCCATGTTCACTCCTGAATAACTACTTGGATCGGCGACGACTGAGTCGTCATCACCGAGTGTCCCACCTCGGCCTGCAGGGGCCCGGTTGAACGAGAAAAGGGCAGCCCGTACGGGCTGCCCTTACCTCAAAACTTTGTTGTGGTCAGTGTGTGCTCAGGCCTCGGCCGTTGCGACGTTGACGACTCGGCGTCCACGCTTGACACCGAAATCGACCCGCCCGGGGATCAAGGCGAAGAGAGTGTCGTCTCCGCCACGACCAACACCGTCGCCGGGGTGGAAATGGGTGCCGCGCTGACGAACCAGGATTTCTCCTGCGCCGACGACCTGTCCACCGAACCGCTTCACGCCGAGGCGCTTGGAGTTCGAGTCACGACCGTTACGGGTGGAGGATGCGCCCTTTTTGGATGCCATGTCTGCTCAGCCCCTCAGTTCTCGATGCCGGTGATCTTGACCTGGGTGTACCGCTGACGGTGACCCTGGCGTTTCTTGTAACCGGTCTTGTTCTTGTATTTGATCATGCGGATTTTCGGACCCTTTTTCAGGCCGACGACCTCCGCCGAGACGGAAACCTTCTCCAGTGAATCAGCATCGGATGTGATGGTCTCACCATCAACGAGGAGCAGAGGCTGAAGGTTGACGGTACCGCCGACCTTTTCTGACATCAGATCGATGTCAAGAATGTCGCCAACTGCAACCTTGTGCTGGCGACCGCCGTTGCGCACGATTGCGTACACGCTTGGACCTACCTTCTTTTAAGCTCATGAACGTCTTTGGCACAACCCAGCCGTGAGCCGGGTCATCGGGGAGTGCAGGTCCGCGCCAAGATGTGTCGCGACCAGTCGCACCGAAGGGCAACATTACGAGATTGAGGGTGTCCGGGTCAAACCGTGGGCTCGCACGGAGCAACATGGGCGTTCCAGAACCGGAAGGGGGCACCCTTTCCCGCGGCGGTGGCAGGCCCTCTGACGAGAAAGTGCGGCTGGATCACAGTGGAGGCCCTGCTGTGGGTGAAATCAGGATCTGAGCGTAGTTTTTCGTCAGTGAGCGGTCTCACACCCCGTGGCGCAGACGCAGCGGAGGGGCCCGATCAACAGATCGGACCCCTCCTGCGATGTCAGTGCAGCTGTGAATCAGTCAGACTTCTTCTCGCTGCCATTGCCACTGTTACTGCCATTACCACTGTTGCTGCCACTGCCACTGCGGCGACTGCGGCCGCCACGACCACGGCTGCCACCACCGCCACCGTTTCCTCCGCCACTGCCACCGCCGGAGCCGCGACGATCCCCACCGTCCGAGGGGGCCTGGGAGTCAACCGGCTCGTGGAAGCGGAGGTAGCCATCTCCATGGCAGTGCTCACACTCCTCAGTGAAGGCTTCGGCCAGGCCGGTGCCAATCTTCTTGCGCGTCAACTGGATCAGTCCGAGGCTGGTGACTTCTGCCACCTGATGGCGCGTACGGTCACGACCGAGGCACTCCACGAGACGACGCAGCAGAAGATCGCGGTTGCTCGGAAGCACCATGTCGATGAAGTCGACCACGATGATGCCGCCAATGTCGCGCAACCTCAGCTGGCGAACGACCTCTTCAGCCGCCTCCAGGTTGTTGCTGGTGACGGTGGCTTCAAGGTTGCCCCCGGCGCCCGTGAAACGGCCCGTGTTGACGTCAATGACCGTCATGGCCTCCGTACGGTCGATGACCAGGGATCCACCGGAGGGCAGATGAACCTTGCGGTCCAGTGCCTTGGCGATCTGCTCATCGATGCGGTACTCGGCGAAGGCGTCGTTCCCCTTTTCCTCCACCTGGAAGTGCTGGACCCGATCCGCAAGAGTGGGGGCGACGTGTGCCACATAGGCGTTGATCTCGTCGAAGGAGTCAGCCGGGCCACCATTGCCCTGTACGACGAGTGCACCGAAGTCCTCGGTGAACAGGTCTCGCACAATACGAAGGGTCAGGTCCGGTTCGCTGTAGAGCGCCACGGGGGCACTCCCCTGCTTGGACTTCTTCTCGATGACTTCCCACTGCGCCTTGAGACGGTTCACGTCCCGTACGAGTTCCTCCGACGAGGCACCCTCGGCTGCCGTGCGAACGATCACGGACTCGTCGTCGCCGATCAGCCCGCTCAGGATTTCGCGGAGGCGCGAGCGCTCCTGGTCAGGCAGCTTCCGGGAGATGCCGGAGAGGTGACCTCCGGGTGAGTAGACCACGTAGCGGCCGGGCAGAGAGATGTGACCGGTGAGCCGGGCACCCTTGGCACCAACGGGGTCCTTGGTGACCTGCACGAGCACGCTCTGGCCGGACTTGAAAACCTTCTCCACCCTCCGGTCCTCCGAGGAGACATGGAACCCGCTCCAGTCCACTTCCCCGGCATAGAGCACGGCGTTGCGGCCGCGGCCGATGTCGATGAAGGCAGCTTCCATGCTTGGCAGCACGTTTTGCACCTTGCCGAGGTAAACATTCCCGATCAGGGACATCGCAGAGGCACGATCCACGTAGTGCTCCACGAGGATGTTGTCCTCGACGACGGCGAGCTGGGTGTATTCCTCGCCCTGGCGGATGATCAGCTTGCGGTCCACTGCTTCGCGGCGGGCGAGGAACTCGGCCTCGCTCAGGATGGGTGCGCGCCGTCGCCCAGCCGAGCGGTTCTCCTTGCGGCGCTGACGCTTTGCCTCCATGCGCGTCGAGCCCTCGATGCCTATGATGGCATCTTGGCCCGTGCTCTTGGGGGAATCGCTGCTGTCGCTGCCGGAGCGACGACGGCGACGGCGACGGCGCGTGGTGCCGCTGTTGGACCCATCATCGCCGTCGGAGTCCGCGTCCGACTCGCCGGTGGAGCTCGCCGATGTCGCGTCATCTGCATCCGAGTCATCAGAGCCCTCGGTGTCAGCCTTCGAGGCGGGATCAGAGGAATCACTGTCCTCGGAGTCCGAATCGGCATCACCTGAGCCCTGGCCGTCACGATTGTTGCTGCCTCCACGACGGCGACGTCGGCCACCGCGGCGACGACGACGGCGGTTGCCGCCACCTTCCCCGTCCGAGTCCTGATCGTTGTCGGTGGATTCGTCATCGCCGGAGTCGTCATCCGAGTCGTCGTCATCCGAGTCGTCGGATTCGTCGCTGTCGGAATCGTCTTCCGCTTCATCGTCGGTGTCGTTGGAGTCCTCGTCCAGGTCCTCGTCTGAATCCTCATCGCTCTCACCGGTCGCGATGGACTGGGCCAGCTCATCGAGGCGAACCTGACGGCTCTCCGCCGTGACGCTGAATGGATCAGCCACGAGTGCTCGGCGTGAACGGGCGTCGTCCTCCGCAATTTTCAGGGCCGCGGCAATACCGTCCACGGATTCTTCAGCACCGTTGCCTGCGCGCTCGTCTGCGACAAACGCGGGGGCTGCCGGGCGGGTGGCGCGACGACGGCGGGTCGTTGGCCTTTCACTGGCACCCACGGGCGCGGAAGTCTCGGTGGAGGGGTCCGCGTCCTTGCCCTTGGAAGAGGCGATCTCGGCGGTGAGTGCATCGAGTGCCGCTCCCACATCGCTGCTCGGGCTCGCGGTGGGACGCTCGGAAGAGGAACCGGGGTCTGATTCGCGTGTTGAGCGACGACGGCGGGATGCTGGTCGCTCAGAGCTGCTGTGGGCATCGTCAGCGGCGGCTTCCTCGGTATCCGGAGCCGACTTCGAATCTGGCGTCCTGACCTCAGGGGCGGCCGCGGGACGGGTGGCGGCTCGCCGACGGCGAGTCGGGGGCTTCTCCTCCGCTGCGGGCTGTTCAACTGGCGTCACCGGAGCTGCAGGTGCCGCGGCCGTGGTCGCGGCCGTGGTGTCGGCCTCACTCGGGGCAGGCGTCGCACTCGGCGCAGGTGCAGCGGCGGGACGGGTGGCGGCTCGCCGACGGCGGGTCGGGGGCTTCTCCTCCGCTGCGGGCTGTTCAACTGGCGTCACCGGAGCTGCGGGTGCCGCAACCGCGGCCGTGGTGTTGGCCTCACTCGGTGCAGGCGTCGCACTCGGTGCAGGTGCCGCGGCCGGGCGAGTGGCGGCACGCCGACGACGGACCGGCGGCTTCTCCGCCGGGGTTGCCTCGGGTGCAGCAGCCTCTGGCGCGGTGGGCGCCGGCGCAATGGCATCCGGGGCCGCCGGGGTCTGTGCAGCTTCACTCTCTGCCGTGGCGGCAGCGGTCCGAGGTGAGCGACGGGTGCGCTTGGGCCGCTCGGCCACGCTCTCCTGCGGTGCAGGGGCATCCGGTGCGGCAGGTGCGGATTCGTCGACGACATCCTGGGCCTTGGCGCGCGACTTGGCGGGGGCGCGCCTGGTCCTGGCGGGAGCCTTGGTGGCGGTGTCCTCTGGCATGGTCGCCGGGAGGGCTTCCTGTGCAGAGGCCGTGGGGCGGGTGGCGCGACGGGTCCGCTTCGGCGGTTCCGGCGTCTCCGCGGGGGTGGCGTTGTGATCCGGCTGGGCGGCGGCGGTCTGGGCCACGCTCGTCGGTGCGGCGACCTCGGGTGGCGGGCCTGCTGCGCGCGATGCGGAGCGGCGTCGCGGTGCGGGCGGCTGGGGCAGTGATTCGGCGGCAGTGTTGCCGTTTTCGTTCTCGAGCATGTGGCTCCTCGTGCGCAGGTGCGCAGGACTGGCGAAGTTCTTTCACAACTTTCACACCAAGCTGACGGTCATCGTGACCTGGTGGAGGAGCAGCCGCGGTCGAATCTTCGTCGCGGTACAGACTTCACTCATCAGATCTCGGTTGGCACCGGCGGTACCTGACCTGTCCTGCATTCTTCCACATCTGCCACCCCTTGGAGATATCGCACACGCCGTGGCGGGTCGAAGACATGTTCCATCAGCCGGTCTCGATGGTGTCGCCGTTATAGTGAGCGGGCTCTACCGACGGGAATGATGAACATGGCCATGAGGCGAATCTCCCGCGACACCACACTCGCCTTCGTCGCGATCATGATGCTCGCGTTCAACCTGCGTCCCGTCGCCACCTCGGTGGGTCCCGTCCTGGAATTGATCTCCGCTGATCTGGGAATGGGCGATGCAATGGCGGGCCTTCTGACGTCGCTGCCGCCGCTGTCCTTCGCGCTCTTCGGAGCATTCGCTCCGGCATTGTCGACGCGCATCGGCCCGCACCGCACCATCGGTATCGCTTTGGTGGCGCTCGTCGTGGGACAGGCTGCGCGCGCCCTTGTCCCGAATTCGTGGAGTTTTCTGCTCTTCAGCACGCTGGCGCTTGGCGGTATGGCCCTGGCCAACGTACTGCTGCCGACTCTGGTGCGGCTGCATTTTCCCCGCCGGGTGGGGCTGGCGACGGCCATGTATTCGCTGACCATGACCCTGGGCACCGCCATCTCGGGCGCGGTCTCCTATCCGCTGGCACTGGCTCTGGGCGGGTGGAGGGGCGCTTTCACTGCCATCACGGTGCTCGCCCTGGCCGCTCTCCTGTGCTGGGTACCGATGCTTCATCAGGCCGGCCCCCGGAGGTCCAGCCATGGTGGCAGCCAGCACTACTCCCTGCGCAACATGGCCCACACCCGCAACGGGTGGGCAATGGTGGTGATGTTCGGCATCCAGTCCGGCCAGGCCTACACAGTCTTTGGCTGGCTGCCACGCATCTACACCGATGCAGGCCTTGACCCCACCACCGCCGGGCTGCTCCTGGGGATCACCACTGGGGTGGGAGTCATCCCCGCTTTCCTCATCCCCATTTACGCGGCGCGCAAGGGTGAGCCTGTGGGGCTTTTCCTCAGCATCATGGCATGCCTCGTGGCCGGGTATGGAGGGCTGTTGCTGGCACCGACCACCGTGCCCTGGCTCTGGGCCCTGTTCCTCTCGCTGGGCATCTCCAGCTTTTCTCTCATTTTGGCACTGCTGGGCATGCGCGCCCGTACGGCCAGCGGCACCGCTGCCCTGTCAGGTTTCACGCAATCGGTGGGATACCTGCTGGGCATGACCAGCCCCCTGATCGTCGGCGTGCTGCGCGGCGCTACCGGCGATTTTGCCCTGTCCATCGGATGGCAGCTGATCCTCATCGTCCCCATGACCGTCGTGGGCATCCGCTGCTGCAGGACCTGGTTCATCGAGGATGAGCTGGGGCCCCTGCCCCAGCCCACCCTCACCTAGGGAAGAGCGAGATGCGGAGGCCCCACTCGCTCAATGCCTGAGCGTCGG
>JBQCZU010000027.1:25326-36263 GCA_052089385.1 Arachnia sp. | reverse complement strand
ACACCAGAACCGCTAGCCGACGCCCACGATCTCAACAGATCGGTGGATCGAGGCTTAGGGATGAACACGCTGCCGATCGGGACGAGTCGTAGGCCGCTATCACGCCGGGTTTGCGCTCTGCAACCCACACAAAGCGCGTTGAAGGCAGTTGTACACATGGCGGCCGCTTCTGTGGAGATCAAGCCGGGTGGGTGAAAGGCGTTGTCAAAGGGCATAGCTCTGCGATTTTCCACGAGTTGTCAACACCTGTGAACATGCCTGTGGAGTAATCCTCACGCGTAGCCTGTGAATTACTTTCCACTCACGTCGACGCTCCACCGACCCCCTGGTGTGTCACCCCAGAGCGATACCGGACATGCTGTGGAAAAGCCTTCCAAAAAGGTGGAAAACTCGTAGGGCTGAGCGTGAACGAGAAGATGTTTCGGCTCAGGTGGCCTTCCAGTAGGCCATGGCAGAAACCCGGCTTCTGGGCACGTCGAACTCATCACGCAGTTGTACCAGCAGTGCACGATTGGCCGTGGCCTCGCAGGCGATCCAGAACCATTCGTCCTCCAACCCCTGCTCCGCCTGCCGGACAGCAAGCCCCGATATGACGGCGCGGGTCAGGGCGGTGCCGTCGTCCCTGAGGACCCGTACGAGGTCGTCGGATGGACGAAGTGCCAACGGGACCGCAGTTTCGCCGTCGCGCAGCTGCTCGAGCCACAGCGTGGCGGGGATCATCGGAAACGCTTCCAGGATGGTGCGGATGGCCGGGATGGAGGCGGCATCTCCAATCAGATGCATGTGGGACGTCCGTGCCCGAAGAGGGGCGAATCCCGTTCCCTGGAGCGCGGACTGGATCCTCAGCCCGGGGGTGGCCATCTTCGCCCACGCGCTGGTGGACCCACCGTGGAGATAGACGTCAATGTCGAAGGTGCCCTCTGCTGGCTGCACATTGATCACAGTGAAGGCACGCTGATGAGTCCTGTCGTCCTTGCGGAACCAGAACCTCGCCCACATGGTGGGGTGGCTCCCCATGGCCTGCAGCAGCCCCGGCCCGTGGAGATGTACCCGCTGGAACGCGGCGGAGATTGCTGTTGTCCCACGCACGGTGCAGTCGAAGGTTTCACGAGGTGCACCCCGAGACATCGCCCTACTACGGCTGCGTTGCATGGGATCCACCTCCTTTGCTTCATACGGTGGAGGCGAAGCGCTGGGGCCAGAATACGTCTGCGCCACACTGCCCATTGGGGTCCTTGGACACCAGAACCTACTCTGGAGCAATGAGAATTCGCTCCACCTTCGTCACGTTGACCATCTCCGCGGTTGCCGGCTCGCTCCTGCTCAGTGCCTGCGGGGACTCCGCCACGGATGACAGCAACACTGCCTCCCCCACCACCGAGGCCGCATCCGGCCTGCCTGAAGCGTCTCCGGAAGAGTCGTCGGAATCTTCTGCCCCGGAGCAGGAGGAAAGCCTGCCGCCCCAGCCGACGTCGACACGCGAACCCGTTCTGGCCGGAGCGCTGGAGGGAGACGAGTTGAATGAGGCAGGCATCGCCTGGTTCGGGGCGTTCTGCACAGGCATCGGCGCGCTCTCGGCCTTCGGCCCGCCAGACACAGAGAACTTGAGCATTGAGGAAACGGCAGAGGCCGTTGCCAGCACGTACATGTCATTCGGGGAGGGCTTCGACGTCACAGCTGTGGAGTTGAGTGGCCTCGACAGCGCCATGAACTTCGAGAATGCCGACGGTTTCGCAGCGGAAGCCATCGCATCCATTGAGGAAGTGGCCGCCGTCTACACCACGGGAGCCGAAACGGTCAGAGCAGGGACCTACGCGGTCCAGGACGACATCATCGTCGACGTTCAACAGATTGAGACCGACGCGGTGGAGTCCGGTGCGGGCGACTTCGGGCTCTCGGGCCTCGATGAGAGCGTGTTTGAGGCCGTGAACACCCAGGTGCCGGCCTGCACCACCTCCTGAACCACCCCACCTTGATGGACCACGGCCGGACCGGGGACTCACCCGGTCCGGCCGTGCAACCCCCTTAGGCGGTGGCGGGGAGCAGGGCGACTATGGCCCCGCCGGGAAGGAACTCGGCGCCAGCCCCCTCCGCGAGCGGTTCCCAGCTGGCCAGGATCTGCTCGACGGGTCCAAGATCCAATGCGATCGATCGATCCACGGCTCTGGTGGCGGCCACAACCACGCGACCACGACGCATGATGATGGTGTCGTCGTCGGGGATCTCGATGGTGGTCCCCGACAGTTGCGGGTCCATGAGGTCAGGATGGGTGTGGCGGATCTCTATCAGGCGCCGGTACCAGTCCAGCATCCGGGCGTTGGCGTGCCGGGAGCGCTCGTCCCACTGAAGGACCGCGCTTTCCATGGTGCTTTCTGCCTGCGGATCCGGCACGGGAGTGTCCCACCCCATGCGGGAGAACTCACGCGCTCGGCCTGCCGTCACCATCGGCCCCAGTTCGGGCCCGAGTTCGCTGAAGAACGGGAACGGCGTGCTCGCGGCCCACTCCTCGCCCATGAACAGCATGGGGGAGTAGGGCGAGAGCAGATACAGCGCCGCGGCCGCCGCGTGCTGGCTGGGTGTGATGGTCGCGTGAATACGATCACCCACGGCCCGATTGCCCACCTGATCGTGGTTCTGGAGGGAACAGACGAATGAGTGGGCGTCGTAGTGGCTGGAATTCTGATCCACCGGCGCACCCCACGCCTCGTCACGGAAGGTGGAGGTGTCGCCGTCGTGCACGAAGACCCCATGGAGGGCCTTGTGGAGAACCTCGGCGGGGCCGAAGTCCACGTAGTACCCCTGCGTCTCACCCGTGAAGAAGCTGTGCAGGGCGTGATGGATGTCATCGGCCCACTGCACGTCCATCCCGCGGGCGTCGTCGCTGGATCCGACAGGGGAGACCATCGACGGCTGATTCAGGTCCGATTCCGCGATCAGCAGCAAGGGCCGTCCCGTCTCGGTTTCCCACTGGGCGACGCAGTCCGAAAGCTCCGCAAGGAAATGTCTCTCGGAATCGTCGGCCAGGGCATGGACGGCGTCCAGACGTAGCCCGTCGAGGCCGTAGTCCACAAGCCACTGGCGTGCGGAATCCAACAGGAAGGCGCGGACCTCTTCGGAGCCGGGAGCATCGAGGTTCACCGCCGGACCCCAGGGGGTCTCGTGGGTTTCGGTGAAATAGGGGCCAAAGTGGGCCAGGTAGTTGCCCTCCGGGCCCAGATGGTTGTGCACGACGTCGAGGATGACGCCCAGCCCGAGAGCGTGGGCAGCATCGATGAAGCGGAGGAAAGCTGACGGGCCGCCATAGGCCCGGTGGACGGAGAACATCCCCACGCCGTCATAGCCCCAGCCACGGGTACCCGCGAAGTCGGCCACCGGCATGACCTCCACGGCGTCCACGCCCAGATCCTTGAGGTGGTGCAGACGCTCGATGGCACTGTCGAAGGTGCCGTCGGCGGTGAAGGCGCCCACGTGTAGCTCGTAGAGGACGGCGCCCCGCAGGTCGCGACCGTCCCATCGTTTCGGGCGTTGGAACAGCAGCGGGTTCACGAGCATGCTCGGACCGTGGGGGCCTTCGGGCTGGAACTGTGACCGGGGATCCGGGAGTGCTGCCCCGCCGTCGAGCGAAAAGGCGTAGCGCGTCCCCGGTTCCAGTTCGCGGTTCAGCACCCACCAGCCGGATCGGCTGGCGTCCGGCGCCATGGAAAGATGTTGCTCTTCGACGATGGCGTCAACACTCGAGGCATCAGGCGCCCAGACGTCGAGGTGCAGCGGGTTGCGGTGTTGCATGGGCAATTGCTCCTTCAGGGCTGTGATCAGCCGTGGGGGACAGGTGTGACATCGATGGGGACGAGCAGGGCGACTGGAAGTTCGCGCAGGACGTCGGAGAGCAATGTCTGGCCGCCATCCACTTCGAGGCCGGACAGTACGCACCGGAATCGGCCTTCGGGCAGGAACAGCGTGTGTTCTCCCCACCCGCCGCGATCCTCGAGTCCGGATGGCAACCGGGTGGCGACGGTGACGGACGTGACCTGCTCCGCACCCGCCACGGCCCTGGCGAACGCGACGGCGTGGCCGGTGGTGGCGGCGATGGGCCGGTACTCGGCACCCTCACCACGGAAGGCGTCCGGATGGTCCCGGCGAAGACGCAGCGCACGGCTGGTGACCAGCAGCTTCTCGGCGTCCAGGCCACTCCCGCTGCCGGCATCCACCCCGGCCAGCATGCCGGCCCGGCGATAGAAATCGACGGGGCGTCGGTTGTCCGGGTCCACGAGGGAAAGATCCACCACTTCACAGCCCTGGTACACATCAGGGATGCCGGGCATCGTGAGCTGCAGCAGCTTCTGCCCGAGTACGGCAACCCGCACAGACGGTGCGGACAGCGCGACGAACTCATCCAGTGCCGCCGCCACGCGCTCGTCCTGCAATGCGGCCGCGGCAAGGTCCTGGACTGCTTCCTCGTAGGCTTCGTCGGTCTCCGTCCAGGTGGTGTGCGACTTGTTCTCCCGCATGGCCTTGGTCAGATAGGCGTGGAGCCGCTCCAGGCTGATCGGTGTCTGGCCCGCCGTCGTCCCGGCGAGGCGCCACATTCCGAGGACCGTCTGCCACAGGAACAGCTCAGTGGCGCCGTCGACGGACTCGGAGCGCACCTCTTCCGTCGCGGATCGCAGCTCCGTCAGGCACGCCTCCCACTCCTTGGGGTACTCGGTCAGCGACGAGAGCCGCGCCCGGACGTCCTCGGAACGCTTGGCGTCGTGCGTGGAGAGTGTGGTCATGGTGGCGGGCCACGTGTTGTTGAGGTCAGTGCAGAAGTCGTGGAAGGTGTCGGGGGAGATGCCGACGATGGTGGGCTCGCTGCCCACCTCATTGACGGCAACGAACCGGTTCCAGCGGTAGAAGGCCGTGTCCTCCTTGGATTTGGCCATCACCGGGCCGCAGGTCTGGGCGAAGCGCACCATGAACTCGGCGCGCAGCGCAGCAGTCTCCGGCGCATCTTCAGGGAGTTCGGTGGTGACGGCGGGGCCCTGTGGGTTCGGCAGGGTTTCGGCGCCGCGACCCTCCTCGCCGGTGCCGGGGTCGCCGCACGCAAGCGCGACGATGAGGTCCAGGGTGTCCTGTTCGTCGTCGGCGAGGCGCTGGCGGGCACGCTCGGCGGCCTCAAGAATGACCTCGCGTTCCTTCTCGGAGGCCACATGGCCGGGCTCCACATATGCCCGGTAGCGATCCATCCCCATCAGCAGCTCGCTGATGGCGCTGTAGATCTGGCGACGGGTGTGGTCGCGCAGCCGGATGTCGCCGTCGCAGATACCGACGACGATGGAGGTCAGACGATTGACCTCGGTGAAGAGCATCTCGGAGACCACTTCCTCCTTGGCCTTTGAGAGCGTGGCAGCAAAGCCTTCGCCGGAGCCGGAGACGCGTTCCCAAAGATCGGTGAGGCGGGGCAGCCCGGCTGCGTCATGGAAGAGGCCCGCGACCCGCAACAGGGCGTCGTAGCCGGTGGTGCCGTCGCACTCGAAGTTCTCGGGCAGTTCCTCATCGGCCTCGAGGATCTTCTCGACGACCACCCAGCAGCCACCTGTGGCGCGTTGCAGATCCGCCAGGTACTGCCTCGGGTTGGCGAGGCCGTCCGGGTGGTCGATGCGGAAGCCGTCAATGAGACCCTCCGCATGCAGACCGAGCAGCAGGCGATGGGTGGCCATGAAGACGTCGTCGTCCTCCACGCGCACGGCGGCCAGGGTGTCCACATCGAAGAAGCGACGGTAGTTCAGTTCCTCGCTGGCCACCTTCCAGTACGCCACCCGGTACCACTGCTCCTCGAGGAGCTGGTGCAGCGGAAGATGCTCGGTGCCCGGACGGATGGGGAAGATGTGATCGTGGTAAACCACCACCGGCTGCTCGGAGATGGTGTCATCCGCGTTGGGGACCTCGCGGGTTTCCACTGTGATGGTGCCAGCGGCCAGTTCCTTGCCAATCTTGTTCCCCAGCACGGGCATCAGGATGGCTTGGGAGCGGCTCAGATCGATGTCGAACCAGTGGGCGAACTCGGATTCGCCACCGTTGCGCAGAACTTCCCACAGCGCATGGTTGTGCCACAGCGGGGTGGGCACCGCCATGTGGTTGGGGACGACGTCCACCACGACTCCCAGTCCGTTCGCGTGCGCAGCCGTGGCCAGACGACGGAAAGCATCCTCGCCGCCGCACTCGTCAAAGATCTGTGAATGATCCACCACGTCGTAGCCGTGCTGTGAGCCGGGGGCGGCCTGCAGGATGGGTGAGCAGAAAATATGGGTGATCCCGAGGCCAGCGAGGTAGGGCACCTGAGCGGCGGCGTCGTCGAAGGTGAAGGTGCTGTTGCACTGGAGGCGGTACGTGGACGCGGGCATCGAGTTTCGTTGTGTCACGGCGACAACTCTATGCAGTGATGGTCTCTGTTGCCGCACCCAGCGGTCTTCGGCGGCTCGCACCGGCGTTCTGCCCCGGACATCCGCGCACAGCTTGTGATCCGTCAAGGCACACAATGCCGCACCCCTTCTGGTGGGCCTCGGGGGAGATGCTCGTAACCGGGTTCTTCAGGGAACCGCAGATGGGAAGCAGCCGGGCACCAGGGGGATTTCACGGGTCGGGGTGCTTCGCGCAGCGCATACGATGTCAAGGTTGCTCTCGCTAGGGGCGTGACGCTGGGGACCGATGCGGCGAAAGCGGGATGGCAGTGGCTGTAGTGCATGAACCCACACAGGGCGAGGTTCCACCGCTCAAGGTGGTCATGAAGGTGCTCGCACCTTACGCCCGGCCTCACCTGTGGGTACTGGTGTTGGCGTTGCTGTTCACCCTCGCAGGCTCCGTCGCGGCACTGTTGATGCCGCAGGTGTTGCGCCAATTGATTGATGGCCCCATCGCCGAAGGGGATCGCAGCGCGCTGCTGCCCGCAACACTGGTGGTGCTGGGGCTGGGTCTGTTCGAGGCGACCATGGTGTTTGTCCGGCGCATGATGGTGCTGGGCGCCTCCACCCGGATCGAGTACAAGGCGCGCATGGCGCTGTTCACACATCTGGTGGACCTACCCGCTGCTTTCCACGACCGGTGGCCGTCCGGGCAGTTGCTCACCCGTGTGACGCAGGATCTGAACCTCGTACGACGCTGGCTCGCGTTCGGTCTCATCATGCTCATCAACGACATCGGCATGCTGGTGGCCGGAATCGTGCTGATGGCACGGTCCAACCTCATCCTGGGGTTGGTCTTCTTCCTCGGAGCCGTGCCGCTGATCGTCCTGGTGGTGCGGTTCGAGAGGCAGTACCGCAAGCTCACCCGCCGCGCGCAGGACAAGGCTGGCGACGTGGCCACGGTGGTCGAAGAATCCGTGAAGGGTGTCCGCATCATCAAGGCGTTCGGACGTGCGCCCGAGGCCCTGGAGAAATTTGGTGGCAAGGCCGAGGAACTGCGTGATTTGGAGGTGGCGCGCGGTGTGGCCGACGCGCGAATCTTCCAGTGGCTGACGCTGATTCCGAACGTGGTGATCGCGATCTGTCTCGTGCTGGCCATCTGGTTCGCGTCGCTGGGTTGGGTCACCCTGGGCGGCGTCGTCGCATTCTTCGCCACCGCCACCATCCTGCGTTTCCCGCTGCAGTTCCTCGGATTCCTCATCTCCTTCAGCCTTGATGCACTGAGCGCCACGTCGCGCTTCAAGGAAGTCATTGACTCGCCCATCTCCATCGCCGATCCCGAGGCGCCGCAGCCGCTGAATGCCGGCGGCCGGGGTGCGCGGTTGGAGTTTCGCAACGTGAAGTTCAAGTTCGACGATCAGGAAGCTGGCGAGGCGCCGCTGCTGTCCGGACTTGACCTGGACGTCGCACCCGGGGAACGGATGGCGCTGGTGGGTCTGACCGGATCCGGGAAGTCCACCCTCATCAACCTGGCGGCACGGTTCTACGACGTGACAGCCGGGTGCATTCTCGTCGATGGTGTGGATGTACGGGACCTGACCCGCCATGATTTGCGTCGCCAAATGGGCGTCGCCTTCGAGGATCCGACGCTGTTCAGTGCCTCGGTGCGGGACAACGTGATGATGGGCAATCCCGATGGTTCCGAAGCGGTGTTGTCCCAAGCCCTGTACGTGGCGGCTGCTGACTTTGTCCATGAGTTGCCAGAAGGTGTCGACACGGTGATTGGTGAGGAGGGGCAGAGCCTGTCCGGTGGCCAACGACAGCGCCTGGCACTGGCTCGTGCCATCGCCAGCCAACCCCGGCTCATGCTGCTGGATGATCCCTTGTCCGCACTCGATGTGCACACCGAGGCGCGTGTGACCGCCGAACTGGACCGGGCGCTGGGCGAGACGACGGCGCTGATCGTGGCGCACCGTCCCTCCACCGTCGCCCTGGCACACAGGGTTGCGCTCCTGGATCGGGGTCAGGTGGTGGCGGTTGGGACGCATGAAGAACTGCTTGCCACCAATGACCGCTATCGCTACGTCATCTCGTCATTCGAGTCCGAGGAGGAGATGGCATGAATCCCAGGGAAACTCGCCGCCGTGCGGTGGCCGATTCCGTCCGCGGCGTACAGGGGGAGGACACCGAATCGCTGTCGAGCGGCCAGAACCGTGTTCTGCGTCAGCGCTCCATGCGGTTGCTGGGCTCTTTGCTCCGGCCACTGCGGAAACAGGTGGCAGAGGTGGCTGTGGCCACAGTCTTCGGCACCGGGGCGCGAGTGGCCGTTCCTGCGCTCGTCGGGCTGGGCGTGGATGCGGGATTCGCGGCACTCGATGGTGAGCCGTGGACGCGATTCATCATTGTTGCCGTCGCCACCGCCGTGTGTGCGGTGATGGCTGGTCTCCTGGAGGGCCATGCTCGCGCCCTGACGCCGCGTTTCGCGCAGGCCCTGGTGCTGGAGTTGCGCCGTCGGCTCTTCGCGCACTCGCAACGCCTCAGCATGTCGTTCCACGAGTCCTACACCTCAGGGCGTCTCATCTCCCGCCAGACCAGCGACGTGGAGGCCATCCGGGAGTTCGTGGCCGGGGGCATCGCGCAATTTGTCAGCTCGTTGCTGTTCCTCTTCGGCACCGTGTTCGCGCTGATGCTGCTGGATGTGCCCAGTGGGCTCATTCTGCTCGGCGGGCTGTTTCCCACAGCTCTGTTTGGCTGGTGGTTCGTCACGGAGTCCCGGAAGCGGTTCCGCACGGTGCGTGGTACATCAGCCACGATGATTTCCAACTTCGTGGAATCCATGGTGGGCATCCGCGCAGTTCAGGCGTTCCGGGCCGAGGATTCCCGGGCCAGGGCGTTCGGGGAGACGGCCGAGGAGTACCGGGTGTCGAATGCCCGCGTCATTTTCACGTTCGGTGTCGCCAACACGGTCATTGTCGCGCTCGCCGCCATCATCTCCGCACTGCTGATGTACGTCGACGGATCGCGTGTGCTGGCCGGGACGCTGCCGGTGGGGGTGCTGCTTTCTGCGGTGCTGTACGCACGACAGTTCTTCGACCCGGTGACGGACCTGATGATGTTCGCCAACCAGTTGCAAGGCGCCACGAGTGCACTGGAGAAGATTTCCGGGGTTCTGGAGGAGGAACCAACGCTGGTGGACCCCGTCGCTCCGGTGCCGTTCGGCAGTACGGAGGGCGCCCTCGACATCGACGGCGTCACCTTCGCTTATGGCACGAAGGAGCCGGTGCTGCCCGACCTGCACCTGTCGATCCCGGCCGGACAGGTCGTGGCGCTGGTGGGGGAGACCGGCGCCGGCAAGACGACGCTGGTCAAGCTCGTCGCCCGCGTCGTGGACCCCCAGATGGGTGCGGTGCGCATCGACGGGACGGACGTGCGCGACATCGCCGATGCCGACCTGCGTCGCACAGTCACCATGGTCACCCAGGACTCCTTCATGTTCTCCGGGACGGTGGCCGCCAACATCGAATTGGGTCGCACAGGGGCCAGCCGACAGGACATCGAGGCAGCCGCGATCACAGTCGGAGCCGACAGCTTCATCCGGGCGCTGCCGCAGGGCTATGACACCGACGTGCGGAGTCGTGGCGGACGGTTGTCCGCGGGACAGCGGCAACTCGTCAGTTTCGCGCGCGCCTTCCTGGCTGATCCTCAGGTGCTGATCCTCGACGAGGCAACCAGCTCCCTGGACCTGCCCAGCGAACGGCTCGTGCAGCGTGGGCTGCAAACTCTCCTGAAGGGCCGAACAGCCATCATCATCGCCCACCGTCTGTCCACGGTGTCGATCGCCGACAGGGTGCTCGTCATGGAACACGGACGGATCATCGAGGATGGCACGCCGGAAGAACTGATAGCCCTGGAGTCAGGTAACTTCGCGTCGCTCCACAACCAGTGGGAGTCGTCGCTGGGGGAGCGTCGGTAGGACGGATTGAGCAGGGCGTGGGGTTTCTCTCTGCTTGCGGGGTTGGCTACCCACACCGTCGTCCGAGGCGCCGCGCCACGAGACGATGTCAGAGCGCGGTTGTACTCTCTCAGATGTGAGAAACCGATGAGCAAGGCCGACGCCCAGCGTGCGATGCGCGAAGCCAACTACGCCCGCAACCATCCCAGCGTGCCCAGCCGACAAGAGACTACGACCGCCGACGAAAAACCGTCCGCCCCGTCCGCCCGGAAAGCCAGCCCCAAAGCGGCGAAAGCAGCGAAAGCTGTTGTTCCGAGCGATGCCGTGGCGCAGGATGCCCGCTGCGGACACAAGTCCATGAACAATCGGGCGTGCACCCGCGACGCGGGGCATCCGGAGAAGAGCCACCGCTACAGCTGAACCTCATGGGCCCCGCTAGGGGTATCGCCGTCGTTCGCGCCCGGACGGGATCTGGGTGAGGGCTGACGTGTTGGCCTCTGAACCGACCGGACACGCCGCATCGAGTGTGTGCCGTGCTGTGATTCGGCCAGACACGCCGCATCGAGTGTGTGCCGTGCTGTGATTCGGCCGGACACGCCGCATCG
>JBQCZU010000027.1:0-25226 GCA_052089385.1 Arachnia sp. | reverse complement strand
CGAGTGTGTGCCGTGCTGTGATTCGGCCGGACACGCCGCATCGAGTGTGTGCCGTGCTGTGATTCGGCCGGACACGCCGCATCGAGTGTGTGCCGTGCTGTGATTCGGCCGGACACGCCGCATCGAGTGTGTGCCGTCGATGTGGGGAGCTTTGCGGCCAGTGGTTGCGGCGTGTCCGGTCAATCTTTGGTCGTCACTGGATTCTGGCCCCGCGCGTCGCCGAAGTGTTCCTCAGATGCCGAGAATCAGTTTGGCGATGCCGAAGTACACGAAAAGTCCGGTCGCGTCGATGAAAGTACTGATGAACGGATTGGAAAAGACAGCCGGATCTGCCCTGACGGCCTTTGCTATGAGGGGCATCGTGCCCCCCACTGTGGCCGCAAGTGTGCATACCGTCAGCAGTGTGAGCCCGATGACGGATCCGATGCCCAGACCGTAGACCAGCCCGGTGATGACGAAGCCCAAAGAACCCAGGGTGACTCCCAGCAACACTCCGACGGCCGACTCCCGCCGGATGACCCGGAACCAGTCGCGACCTCGCACTTCACCCAAAGCCAAGGCGCGTGTCACCGTGGTAGCGGCCTGATTGCCTGTGTTGCCACCTGTTCCGATGAGCAACGGAACGAATACCGAGAGCACAATCATCTGGCTGAGGGTGGCTTCAAAGATCTCCAACACCTGCACCGTCAGACTCGCGCCCACCGCCAGCACCAGAAGCCACACCACGCGAGATCGCACGAGGGCCCCCACAGAAGTGGCGAGGTAGTGGCCACGAATCGGCTCGGTCCCGCTCATCCGGGCCTGGTCCTCGGACTCGGCCCGCTTGAGGATGGCGAGGGCGTCATCGACGGTGAGGATCCCGACGAGCCTGTCCTCATGGTCCACGACAGGCAGTGCCAGGTGTCCCAGGTCTGAGCATCGACGCGCCGCGTCTTCGGCGGGTTCGGTGGCCAGTGCGGTGTCGGCCTGAACAACAAGAGATGCGACGGGGGAGGTTTCCTCGGCAGCCAGCAGGTCCCGCAACCCCACTACTCCCATGAGCCTGCGAGAGTCGTCGACGACTGACAGGGTATAGACGGTCTCGGCCTCCAACGCTCGCGATTTTGCCTTGCTCAGCGCCTCACCGACCGTGGTACCGAGGGGAATGGTCGCCACCTCGGGACTCATTCTTCGTCCGATGGACCCGACGGCGTATCCGAGAACGACTGCTGTCAGGTCCCGTTCCTCGGGTGCCAGACCAGTCATCAGCTTGGCGGCGATACCTGCAGGCAGTTCATCGAGGAGGCTGACTCTGTCATCCGGGTCAAGGGCGTCGAAGACGGCCGCTGTCTCATGGGCTTGTAGGAGTTCCACCAAATCACCTTGGGTGGAGTGGTCCAACCGTTCGAAGACCTCCAGCGCGGAGTCCTTGGGCAACAATCGAAATACGATGGCACGGTCCTCGCCGCGCAGGCGTCGCAACTCCTCGACGATCTCTCCCGGGGTGGCAGCGTGCAGCAACTCGCTGAGCCTCGGGAGGTCATTTTCGTAGAGAAAGTCTCTTATCTGCTCCGGTGTGAAACTCGGGCGCAAGGTCATGGGGATCTCGCTCTCTACGGGTGGGCAAGGAATCGGAAAGGGAATGGAGTGTTGAGGCTCAGCTCACGCGAAGTGAGCTAGCGCCGTTCCCTTCTGGCACACGTCCGCCACCTCGGATGCTGCTGTGAAGCTCTCGTCCACGTATCCATGGCCCAACCCTTCCACATCATGAATGTCAGGGGCTGCTGGGAGGGGCCGCCTTCACGTCTGGTGGCTGGGACGCTTGTAGAACTGAACCACGATGACCGCGATGCCGATGACGAGTGCCGGAGCCAGCGCCGCCTGTGACATGGCGGTGGCGAGACCCTCCCTTGCAGCCTCTGGAATGTCGCCACCCATTGTTGCCGGGGAGAACTCGGCGCCGGTGGAGCCCATGTTGGCGGCGATGCGGTTGCTGATGAGCGTGGCGACGACCGCGCTGCCCATGACAGCCCCCACCTGACGAGCGGTGTTGTAGACACCCGAACCAGCGCCCGCCCGCAATGGCGGCAGGTTGCCGGTGGCCGCCGTGGACAGCGGGCCCCAGACGAAACTGCTGGAGATGCCGAGCGTCGTCATGGGAATGAGGATGAGCCACACCGGGCTCGTCGTGTTCATGACGGCGACCAGACCGAACAATGATGCTGACCACAGGGCGCATCCGAAGGTTGCCAGAGTGCGTGGGTGAATCCGGTCCACCAAGTTGCCGACGGGACGTGCCAGCACCAGTGACATGACAGCGGTGGGCGCGCTGAGGAGGGCGGCTTGCGTCGGAGAAAAACCGCGGGCGGCCTGCGCCCAGATCATGAGTGCGAAGGGCATGGCCGTCACGGAAAAACCTACGAGCACGATGGCGATGTTGGAGACCGTGAAGTTCCGGTCCCGGAAGAGCGACAGCGGGAGAAGTGGTTCACCGGGGTTGTACTTCTGCCACAGGACGAAAGCGATGAGGATCACGACGCCGAATGCGATGAGTGAGATCACATTGATCGGCCCCCAGATGGTGCCCCAGTTGAAGGTGTCAGCCTCTTGAAGACCGAAGACGATGCAGAACAGGCCGACCGCGCTCAGAGCCACCCCCAACCAGTCGAAGCGATGCTTGTTCACGGCCATGGTGGGCACGAATTTCACGACGAGCACGTATCCGAACACTCCGACGGGGACGTTGATGAAGAAAATCCACTCCCAGCCGAGTGAATCCAGCAGAAGGCCACCAAGGACCGGGCCCACGAGCGTGGCGATACCGGCCACGGCACCCCAGATGGCCATGGCTTTGCCGCGCTCATTTGCGGGGAAGAGCCGAGTGATGGTGGCCATGGTCTGTGGGGTCATGAGCGATGCGCCCAGGCCCTGGATGACGCGGGCAACGATCAATGGCTCAATGCTGCCGACGAGTCCGCAAGCCAGGGACGACAGGGTGAAGATCACAAGCCCGATGAGGTAGACCTTCTTGGGGCCGAATCGGTCCCCGAGTCGCCCGGTGATGAGCAGGGGGACGGCGTAGGCGAGGAGATAGGCGCTGGACACCCAGATGGCCTCGCTGACACTGGCATTCAGCTCGGCGATGATGGTGGGGGTGGCCACCGAGACGATGGTGGTGTCCACCAGAATCATGAAGAAGCCGATTACCAGCGCCCACAGCGCTGGCCACGGTCGAGTCTGTGTGTCGTCGGAATCCGGCGTGGGAGAAGTTTTATGCGGGGCGGACATTCTGCTCCTCGAACGCAAATCAGAAGGGACCTCGGGATGCCGGGGTACCGGGTCCAAAAGTAACCGCAATTGTTCGCAATTCGAAGCGGTTGCGGGGTCAACTGGCGATTTGTTCCGAAGGCCCCTGAGACGAGCGGGAGTTGGCCATGGCCGTCAGCGCGGCCTCAAGGGGTTCTATGGTCTGGGTCAGGGCCTGTGCGAGATGGTTGAGCCGCTCCAGATCCGGGATGCCCGTCCACTCGTCCATGAAGGTTTTCTTGAACTCCAGCGTCATGACACATCCCACACCCGGGTAGCGGTGGTGCACCCAGTTGGAGAGTTGCTTGGGCAGGAACTTGATTTCATCGCGAACATCGAAACCCCGGGCAATCATGGTCTCGCGGAGTACATCGATGACGGGGGTGAACTGTTCACGGTCCACCTTGCCGGTACCGAGATCCAGCTCAGGATTGTTCTCCCAGGGCTCATCGGGCTGATCCGGGCCGGGACGCCGATGATTGTAGGAATGGATGTCGAGGACCACAAAAGATCCACGCGCGGCCAACTCGTCGAGGCGAACCGCGAGATCTGCGTAGAAAGCGTCCCAGTAGTCAAGGCTGCGTGCTGCCACGTCGCCGGGCAGACCATTGCCGCCCCATACGTCGAATCCCCAGCAAAATTCGGGCCCGGCGTAGATGGCCATGTCCCGGGGACGATTGAGATCCGCCTCGAACCGGGAGCGGTGCACCAGAAGCCGAGCGGGCATCAGGGAGCCGATGACATCTGTGTAGGGATCCTCTTCGCGACGTCGTTTGGAAGCGTCCAGGGTCATCAGGTCAGCCACTTCAGGTCGGAGATCGTGGCCGGCGTGGATGGAGGTGGTCACCAATTGGCCTGACCAATCTCCGACGAATTCATAGGGCAGCATTCATCATTGATACCCCATGTCGTGGAAGTGTGGAGCACGTCCCACCGGCGAGTCACGAGTTGCGAACGTGCTGCAGGTTGAGGTGTAGGGAGTGCTGGATCCGACGGATCGAGTCCGGGGTGAGCTCCCGGTTCGCCGCTCGGGCAACACGTGTGAGCTCCATGACGGCGTCGTCCACCTCGCTGCGCTTCCCTGTCTGGGCCAGCACTTGGATCCTCCGGACCGCCAGGATCTCGTCATCACCGATTGCGAGTTGACCCTGACCAATGGCCCACAATGCCGACGGATAGTCCTGTTCGCTCAGGTAGCGGTCTGCCAGAACGACGGCGGCGTCGGTGATCATGCTGGTCATATCGCTCTGCCACTGTGATGTCCACGGCCATTGGAATGACACCCCTTCCAGAGGTCTGCCCCTGAGGAGGGACAGCGCCTCGTGCAGGAGAGGAGTGCTGCTGATGTTGACACCGCCGGCCAATAGCGACTGAAAGCGTTCCCAGTCCGACGTCACCGCCGGAGCCAGAGAGATCCGTCCGGAGTAGGCGTCAGGCAGATAAGGGTTGCCTGCAGTGTCGTTGCCCAACCATGTGCGCAGGCGGCTCATGTTCGACCGCCGAGTGGTTTCCGCAACGAGTAGTTCTCGCACCATCGTGGTGGGAGCGGACCCGGGATGCAGCAAAAGCCATGCGCAGTACTCAATGCACTGACCAACGGCGCGGTTGGGGCGCTCACCGGAGGTGCCCACCAACTCCACGGGACCCAGTAGGAACAGCGTGGGGTGTTCATGTTGTGAGAACCAAGCAGACATCGCACCGTCCTTGGAGGACCCCGCCGCCACGTCCGGCGATACGGTCACTGAGGTTTCGTCACCGTCGCGCCACCACGGCGCTGGCGTGGTTCGCACATCGAGCGCGGCTGTGAACAGAGACATCACTCCATGGCGAGCCGGCTGGCTGAGCAGTTGCGGTTGGAAAGCTGTTTCACCGTCGAGAATCGCGTTCGTGTCCGACAGGATGTGGAGCACTGACACGCCTTCAGCCTGCTCGGCGACTGACTGGGACACGGCCACAACACTGATCCCCACCTCACCAAGGGACATGGAGTCACGGATGTCGTCGACAAGTTTATTGGACAAGGAGCGGGAGAACACGAAGACCATCGGCGCCCACATTTCGGCTCGGTCAGGATCGGCGCGCACGTCTTCCAAGGTGTTGTAGCCGAGTTGTAGCCGCCGCTGGGCACATACTTTTTGAAGGTGAGTGATGGCTTCGTCGGTGTCCGTCAAGCTCGTCAAGCGTGGATCGTCGAGGGCGGCGGACCAGTCGTGGTCAGGCTGGACAGCGATTACTTCGACTGCATCGGACCAGTCAGCGCACAGCAAGCTCGTCAGGATGGCCGCCGCCATGCCTGTCGTGTGCTCATCCGAGCCAATGACCACAGTGCACCGTGCCTGTTCCAGATCCAGGACGACGTCTCCCTCCGTGTCCCACCCCAGGACCACCCGTGTTCCGCCCAGCTCTTCCGGTCCGATGCGCGTCGAATCGGAGCGTTGAATCAACCCTGCAAAGAATCGTTGGAGGCTGGGGGCCATCGGTGGGACGCGCTCACCCAGACCGCGGTGCAGAAGTTGAACCTGTCGACGTGCCATGACGCCCGCCACGAGGCTTGCAGCGAGGACCCCACCCACCGGCCCGATCCCCTCAAAAGTGTTCGTGGAATTGTTGCCGCGCAGGTCAGTGCCCCCCAGGCCCGGCGGGGATCCGGGGGAGTCTGAGGGCTCCGTCGGCGCGTCGATGGAGATGACCGGGTCCGGGATCGCGGAGGGGGTGGGAAGAGCCGAAGGAACGCTGAGAGGTGTGTTCGGAGCCGGACTGGCAGCCGGCGCAGTGATGCGTTCTTCGGCGAGTGGGCCAGGGATTGTGGTCGGCGGTTCTGGCTCTGCGGTGGATGGGGGCATGGACAGCTGCCACCCGATATCAATCTCGTCGGGATCAACCACCACATCTCGATTGGCGTTGAAGATTTCGGGCCAGCGATAGGCATCTCCCAGATGCTCTTCAGCCAGATCCCACAAGGTGTCGTCCCGCACCACGATCACCTGGCGGGTGTCCAACGTTTGAGGTGGCGCGGTCGCGGCTGGTAACCGGATGACCTGGCCGGGTCTCAGGACGGTGTCTGGCGTCATGCCGGGATTGATCGCAGTGATTGCTCTCCAGCTGGCTCCGCTGCCGAGCTCCCGTTCGGCCAGGCCCCACAACTCGTCACCCGCCACCACGATGTGTTCACGAGAGAGTGGCGGGTTCTCCTCCAGGGGTCGGAGTACCTCCTCAGCGGAGCCGCCCCCCACATGTGGGGCCTGAGAGGCAGGAGGGGTAAAGGGCACGTGCACATCGGCATTGCTCGTCAGAACAGGCGAAAGAGCCATTGTCACAAGCGCACCCACCGCGGGCTGCAACCACCGAATACCGGGGAGGTGCAATCGAATTCTCTGGTGGGTGAGGGTGGAAATCAGCTCAGTCACGGTGGTCACGGCCAGGACAATCCACGCCAACCACCCAACGGCGCTGAGCAACCCAAGAAGAATAGTTCCGTCGTCGGGGCGAACCAACGCTGTGGTCCAGGAGACCCGAAACAGTGACAGTGGATCCCCCCACAACAGAAGCAGGACAGGCACACCTCCCAACAGCAGAGCCAGCATTGCAAATGCCAGGAGCGCCTTGAGTGCTTTCATTGATCTCCTTCTTCCCCGACCCAAGGTGTGTTCACGGATGAATTCTGAGCAGCGAAATCAGGATGGAAGCCGGTCGCTTACGTAAGCCGTGATGACGCCCACAATGAGGACTGCAACGGCGACGGCCCCCGCGAGGAGTATGGCGTTCTCCGTGGATTGGGAAAGGCCTCGCTCATCCTTCTCCACGGGTAGCGGGTGGGTGAGCTGCCACCACACTGCCACCGCAATCTGTATGGGTTTCATGGTCTTCCTTCCTTTCTTCTCACTGTGGTCAACGCGTGCAGGCGGAACCACTTGTCCACAGGATCTCTGTGCGTGAGTGTCATGAACTGGTCAGTTTCAGGAGTGGCGGGATGATGAATGTGAGGCCGAGAAGCAGGGCCGGCAGAGTCATCCACAACGTCAGGGACTCCGTTGCTTCGTGCGCCTGCGCTTGTTGTTGTGCCAGGTGTGAGTCCCTCAGTTCTTTCACCCGTGCCTGAAGCACACCGGCGAGTGCAGCGCCCTGTTCCTCAAGTTTCATGACATCTGCGAAGTCGTCGAGTTCGGGGATGTTCCACTCCCGTCCGACGCGCCTCAACTCGGGCCACGGTGTCGACTGCTCCAGACGAGCACGTTCCAACCCTGAGGTGATGCGACGAAACAGAGGCGCATCCGATATACCGGCGGCCGCCGCGACGGCTTGTGAGGCAGAAGCGTTTGCCAGACGCTCGAGGGCAACGAGATCAAAAAATGTATGAATGCTCTCCGTCGTGGTGCGGCGAAGTTGAACAGATGAGCGCGCAAGACGAAGATCCGCCAGAAAGTAGCCTCCGACCGCTCCGAGGAGGGAGAACAGCAGCGGAAGTGGTCCCGGGGTTGCCCCAAGAATGACTTGCATCACCAACCATGCAGTGGGCAACAACAAACCGGCCAGTGACAAAATCAGCTTTTCGGTGAAGAAATCCGCAACTGATCGATCCTGCAGCAGCAGCAACTGCTGTTGCTTCACCGACAGTGGCAGGCGAAGGCGCCGTTGCACCCAACCTCCCATGGCTTCCATCCCCACTGGCTCACTGCTGGTGGTGGACAGTGGGATTCGATCGACGCCATCCAGCACCATCAGCGCATCACTCAGACGCAGGGTTCGCCTCAGAGACCCGATAACCACCGCCGTGATGCCGAGCCCCACCATGGTTCCGCACAGCACCAGGAGTCCGAGAGTGCTGATCATGGAGAACCCCGAAGAAAACGTGCGGCCGCCATGGGAATGGTCCGACGGCGGAGCATGACCAGAGCCCCCATATATGCAGCTGCGAGGCTGAGCGCCAATGTCTGTCCCAGGGGGCTCCGGTAGGGCTCGAAGAAATTCCCGCCCAGCAGGATGGAACCGCCAAGCACCACCAGGGTGATGATGGTCACCTGCCTGACCACTGCCCGGGGTTTTGCGCGCTCCGCTGAGATCTCGCGAAGCGCATGCAGTCGCTGCTGGGTGTTCTCGGACAGGGCCGTCAATGTTGTGCGGGTTCCCACGCCTCCCTTGGTGGAGGAGATTGCGAGCGCGGCGAGCACCGCGTCTGCGTCGGCGGAGGCCAAATCGTCGGCCATGGCCAGCAAAGCGTCCTTGGTGGTCCATCCCTGATCGATGCGGGCCACCATCCTCGTGACAGGTGCGGTCAGCACAGCAGGGGCCTGGGAACGGGTCGAGAGAATTGCGTCCCGGATGGACTTTCCCGTGGCGATGGATGGCGCCAGGAGCCGCACCCACCTGTCCAGTCCGGCGAGTGTCGCGATTTCGTGCTGGGGCGGCTCTGAGAGGAGAGCGGGGACGCCAAGAATGACGGTGGGGATGAGAACGACGGCGATCAGCCAACCGGTTGTCACCGCCACCACGGCGCCGAGGGCGAACGAAGCGATGACCCAGACGCGGCGAGTGTGAGACCAGGAGAGCCACCGGTTGTGCAGCTGTTTCCACAGTCCTGTGGATTTCCTTGTGGACAACCTGGGCGCCGAACGTCGGAACCCGGAAACAAGTAGGAGCACACCCAGAGCGATCAACGCTCCGAGGGAGCCGGCCATCATCGATCCCATGACGGACCCGCTTCAAACGGTGCCAACTCTGCGGCCATCTCTGCCTCAGGGTGAAACAGTTCGCCATGCAGTGCGGACGAGGCCCGGTACACGAGATGGGTAGTGGGTCTGCCGTTCTCGATGGCGCCGGTGAGTTGGCGTACTTCGCTGACACGACGTCGCCGGGCGCCACCGCGCCACGAGTCGTCCTCGAGGGTGATGTGCACGATGAAGGAGATGTTGTGGGCGATTTGTCGCATCGCTTCCTCAACAGTCAGTACCCCGCCTTGTGCGACGCGGGATGCCAGACGGTCGATGGTGGAGCGGGCGGAATGGGAGTGCGTCGTACTGAGCGTCCCCGCGCCTGTCTGCATGGCCTCAAACATTGCCCCGGCTTCCGCCCCCCGGACCTCCCCGACAATCAGCCGTGACAAGTTCTGCCGAAGTGCTTCGGGGATCAGCTCTGCGACGCTCCACGATCCGACTTCTCTCCCGGAAGCGCTCTCTCCGAGCCCAATCCTCGCCTGGAGAGCGACGACGTTGCGCCGTCCCCGCTGGAGATGGGTGAGGAGTTCGTAGTCCGTTTCGATGGTGCCGAAGCGCTCTCCCGGGTGGATGGCGGCGATGAGGGCGCGCAGCAAAGTGGTCTTTCCGGCCCCTTGGTCGCCGGAAATCACGATGGATTTGCGGGCCATCACCGCGGATTCGAGCAGCCGGGCCAACGGCTGCGGAAGGATGCCGTCCTCGGCCAGATCTGAGAGAGTCACCTCTGTCAGAATGTGCTGCCTGATCGCAATGCTGGGACGGTGAGTGATGGCGAAACCCATGGCGTGCAGACGGAAACGATCACCGAGCGCGACGGTCATGGAGGGATGCGCGTCGTCGAAAGGACGCGGAGCTGCCGCCGTTTCCCCGAGGAATCGAATGGCGTCCACCAGTTCCTCGTCGGAGTCGGCCACGGGGGCATGGGGACGACGGCTCCCATCGCCGTACTGGACCATGACCGAATCCCAGCCGTGAATCTCGATGTTCTCCGCTGTGGGGATGTCAAACAGGGGTTGCAGACGACCAAACCCGAAAATCGCATTCTCCACCGCTGTGGCGTAGCGATTCTCCAACTCCAGGGACCACAGAGCCTCGCCGAGATCGCTGAGACGCTCAGCATGACTGTGCACAACGGAGGCGATGATGGATCGACCCTGCACGCGACGATCCTCCGGGGGCATCGGTGCGTGGCGGTCCTCTCTCCAGCGGTCGCTCGCAAGCCCGATCTGCTCGGCTGCCGTCCGTCGGAGCGCCACAACGAGGTGCCAGTCCACCTCGATGACGATGGAGGAGGGAATGGCCGCATCCGCCTCCCGTCGGGGAGAACTGGGTGGATGCCAATCCGATGCCGCGAGCGTGCTGAAGGCGCCGCCAAGACCGGGGAGTTGTGAGGCCGGACTAGACATGTTCGGCCGTCCGTTCACGGAAGGTCCGTGCCGGTTCGGTGTCGGTGCTGACACGCTCCCGAAGACGAGAGGCCATCGCTCTGTACTGGTTCATGAGTGAACTGCTGTGGAACCTTTTGGGCTCTGGATCGCCATCGGAGAGGACGGAGGCCAGCGTGATGTTGCTTTCCAGTTCCGCCCAGCAGGCAGTGCCGAACTGCGCCGCAATTTCACTGCTGGAGTAAGGCTTGTTGGGACCGACCAGCACGAGTCCGATGTCTGGAGCGACCGCCAGTTGATCAACTTGCTCAGTCACGAGTGGCAGATGCAGCCGTGTGGCCGCCAAGGCGCGAAGATTCGTGCGCGTCAGGATGCACACCGCATCCGCCTGCGCCAACAGTGACAGGGGCAGGCCCTCCCGGCCGATGCGGCCAGCGTCGACAATCACATCCACGCCGCGTTCGTCGAGGGCGGCGAAAGCATCTGCGAGCTCCGGCCACACGCTGTCGAAAAGCCGGACCGTGGCCGGTTGTGAGAAGCCCGGGAGAAAACGTCGTTGTTTCTCACCCTGCTGCACAAGAGGAACCGTGTGGCGCCACAAATCTGGTGCGAGTGCCCGATTCTCCCGGTGGAGCCGTGCGAGCGCCGCCAGACCCCGCCCCCCATGGTCCATGCCGCGCAGGTACCCGGCCTGGATGGCCTGGGAGGGGTCGCGGTCGCAGTCGGCGAGCAAGACATCACGAGACCAGGTGAGTGTCAGTCCGAGAGAGGTTGTTGTCACCCCGGGAGATCCAGCCGCGCTGGTGCAGACAATGGTGGCCATCAGTTCTCACCCACTGCGATCAGTACGAGTTGGTCTGTTGCGGCCAGGGTTGCGATCTCAGCAGCCATGTCATCGTCGACGGTGACGTCGAGGAGGTGGCCGGAACCATCGCCGAGCAGGACCGGACTGGAGGCCATCAGGGCATCGACGACGGTGTTGTCATCCTCAGCCAGGCTGACGAGTTGGACGCGAGTTCCGGGAGGGAGCGGAGCGGAGGGCAAGCGACCAGCCGTCAGGCGTATGCCAATCAGCGACTCTCCCTGCGGCACGGGCTCCTCGCCAACATGCCGCGTCAGGGGGAAGGAGCCTGCCGGAAGATCGCTGAGCGCCCGCTGTCCCACCATCGCCTCCAGGGTGTGAGCGGGGCTCATGTCCATCTGCAGACTGCCCGGCATGCCCACCACCGCCAGATCCGTTGCCTCGATAATGTCTCCGCGGACCACATCACGCGTTACGACGACGACGTCAGTGAGGTCAGTGTTCAACGAATAGAGAGCCGCAGCTCCCAGCGCACCCAGAACGATGGCCAGTACTCCGAGGGCGATGAGCCTGGGGTTCCGGCGCGCTCGCAGGTGGACCGCATCGGGGCGGGGCGACGGCGGCGGTGTGATGTCGGCCCGGGCGGGCTGATGGTCGCGGAGCATGGCTCACCTCCTGGACCATGCAATATATGTCGCAGATGGTGGCGGAAATTGGTTGTCGCAAATATCTGTGGAGAACTATTCAGACTTTGCACAACCCCTGCGACATCTTCAGCTCTGGGGGACCTGCCCCGCCAGCACCCAGCCGAGGAACTCCTTGAGGGAGCCGGTCTCGCCGTCGCGTCCACCCTTGCCGACGCTGAGGGAGGGTTGGTCGCCCTGAAGCTTGACGCCCGTGAA
Organism: Arachnia sp.; assembly: GCA_052089385.1. Taxonomy (GTDB): domain Bacteria; phylum Actinomycetota; class Actinomycetes; order Propionibacteriales; family Propionibacteriaceae; genus Arachnia. Next base: position 13,141 of record JBQCZU010000027.1, on the reverse strand, counting down.
GCGCTCCTTCCAGCCACCCGGAACGGTGAGGGAGTGGTAGCCGCCGTCGACATCGATGGCGATCGACTTGTTCTGTCGGATGTACCAACCCGTCTTGTCGCTTTTTACGACGTGACCGTCCAGCGTTGTCGCTTTCAGTGGGACGGGGGAGAGGCCCTGCGCGTGGGCTTTCTGGATGAACTCATCGATCATGATCTGGGCGGCTTTGGCTTCGCGCCGTGCAGCCTGCTCGCTCAACTCAACCCGACGTCGCGCGTCAGCGGCCCGCTCTTCCCTGGCATTCACGCGCTCATCCTACGGCCGAAACCTCGGTTCACCAGCCCCGATCCATCCACTCCTGCAGATGGGCGGACTCCTCTGCGATGGAGGTGGAGGGGCCATGGCCGGTGTGAACGGCCGTGTCCTTCGGGAGCGTGAACAATTGGGTCTGGATGGAGGCGATAATGCGGGAGAAGCTGGAGTACTCCCAGCGTGTCGCGCCCGGTCCACCCTGGAACAGGGTGTCGCCCGTGAACACAGCGCCGAGATCCTTGCAGTAGAGGCTCATGGAACCCGGCGTGTGACCGGGGGTGCCATGAACGGTGAGCGAGGTGCCACCGACGTCGAACTTCTTGTCCTCGAGGAGTGGTTCAAACTCTGCGTCGCCGTGGCTCTCTGCCCACAGGAACCGATCCTCGGGAGACAGAAAGATGGGTGCATCACCCACGAGGGCGGCGAAATCGCGCGCGGCGCGAACGTGATCCCAGTGGCCGTGGGTCAGTACGACGGCCACCACACGTCGATCACCCACGGCGTCGGCCACCTGCTGGGCATCGTGGGCCGGATCGATGGCCAGGACTTCTGAGTCATCCCCGATGAGCCACACGTTGTTCTCATGGTTGGGCGGACCCTTGGGGTCAGCATTGCCGGCGGTGACGAGATGCTGGATCTCAGTCATGGTGAATCTCCTTGGGTTGGGACAGCGCAAGTGCCACTGGTCCAATCAGATCACGCACGTCGGTTCGTGCAGAACTCATGTCGTAGAAGAACAGTGATTCGAGGACATCCAGCAGTTGCGCCGTGGTGAGGCGGAACTCGACGCCGAGCTGATCTGCGAGTCCCTCGATGAAATTGTGCATTCCGGGGCGGGTCTCTCGGGTCACCTGTTCCGTGCGCTTGGCCAGCTCGGGGCTGCGTGTGGAGCGCTGTCGGATCTCCACCAGTGTGCGCTGGAAGTGCTCGGTGGGGGCCACAATGCGGAAGAACTCGCTGAGGGCCTCGCCAGTGACCCACTCGACGTCGGCGTCGCGGGGAAGGTTCGCGAAGACCTTCGACAACCCGGCCAGCACCTGATCCCGATGGAATTCCATGATCGCGATGCAGAGATCATCCTTGTTGGCGAAGTTCGAGTAGAACGCACCACGCGAAAAGCCTGCCGCTTCACACAGCTGTTCAACGCTGGTGGCGTCCAGGCCACGGACTGCGAACTCGTCGATGGCTGCTTCCACGAGACGCAAGCGCGTCTGCTCGCGGCGAGGGGTGGTTTCGGTCATGGTTCCTTCACAGGCGGGGGGTCTCGAGTGAGCCTAGGACATCACGGATGCGTCGTCCTGACCGGGGCGGCAGGAGTCGTTTGGGGTCGTCGATACACAACTGTATGCTTTTGGATTCATGCTTGTATCGAAAACCTGAGGATTTCATGTCCGCACAGTTGTACGCCCTGGGCCGCTGGTGTTTCCGCAATAGTTGGAAGGTCATCGGGCTGTGGATCGCTCTCCTCGCCGTTCTTGGCGTATCCGGTGGTCTGCTGATGGGCAATTTTGACGATGAATTCCGGATCCCTGGCTCCTCATCCCAAGAGGCACTCGACAAGCTGCGCATGACCTTCCCCCAGGGTGCAGCTCTGGGAGCCAGCGCCATCATCATCGCCCCCGATGGCACCAGCATCAACGAACTCCAAGCGGCAGTGGAGGACAACCTCGACGAATTCGACGCGGCAACGCTGGTGGATTCCGTCACATCACCCTGGGATGAGTTCGTTCAGGGCCTCGTCAACAGCGAGAACACCGCCGCCATCGCGCAGTTGACCCTGGAGGGGGGTGCAACGCCCACAGATGAGCAACTCGAGGAGATCACCGCAGCGGGCGAACGACTCGAAGCGCAGCTCCCCGAGGGCTCCCGGGTGAACATGGGTGGCGAGGCCTTCAACGTGGAACTGCCCACCCTCAGCCCCATCGAAGGCATCGGAATCGTCGTGGCCTTCATCGTTCTCTTCATGGTGCTGGGGTCACTCGTCGCCGCAGGGCTGCCCATCATCACCGCCGTCATCGGCGTGGGCATCTCCATGTCCATCCTGCTCATCGTGACGAGCTTTTCCGTCGTCAGTTCCGTTGCTCCCCTCCTGGCTGTGATGCTGGGTCTGGCCGTGGGCATCGACTACGCACTGTTTGTCCTGTCGCGGCATCGCGACCAGTTGCGCGAGGGGATGGATCCGGAGGAATCGACGGGGCGCGCCGTCGGCACGGCCGGCTCCGCCGTCATCTTTGCGGGGCTCACCGTCTTCATTGCACTACTCGGACTGGGCGTGGCAGGCATCCCCTTCCTGACCACCATGGGTGTCTTCGCGGCGCTCACCGTGGCGTTCGCGGTGTTCATCGCCCTGACAATGCTGCCCGCGCTCATGGGACTGCTGGGCGAGAAGATGCGCCCCAAGGTGCGTGTGTCACGCAAGGAACGCAAGGCGGCCAGGGCTGGAATCCCGGCCGGGGACGTCGATGAAGAAGCCGTCGCCGCAAAGAAGAAGGGCCGGTTCCTTGCCGGCTGGGTCAATTTCACCACCAGCCGCCCCATCCTCACCATCGTCGTGGTGGTGCTCGGACTGGGTGCGCTCAGCCTCCCCACAGTTGGCCTGGAACTGTCGCTGCCCAACTCCGGTCAGCGCGAATCCACCACGCCGGACCGCATCACCTACGACCTCATCGGGGAATACTTCGGCCCTGGGTTCAACGGCCCACTGGTCATCACCGCCGACATCATCGGATCCACGGACCCATTGGGGCTCATGGAGTCGCTGAAGAGCGACATCGAGGACGTCGAGGGGGTCGAATCCGTCCCGCTGGCCACACCCAATGAGAACGCCGACACCGGCCTCATCCAGATCATTCCCACCACCGCCTCCGACGACCCGGCCACCGCCGATCTCGTCGAGAGACTCCGTGGAATGACAGATGAATGGGAGCAGCGCTACGGCGTGGAGACTGCGGTCACCGGCTTCACGGCTGTGCAGATCGACGTCACCACCAAACTCGCGGGAGCACTCCTGCCGTTCGGTCTGCTCGTGGTGGGACTGTCGCTGGTGCTGCTGGCGGCGGTCTTCCGCTCCATCGCCGTGCCCATCAAGGCAACCCTTGGATACCTCTTCAGTGTCGGCGCAGCCTTCGGAACCACGGCACTTGTGTTCAACCAGGGGATCGGCCGCCAGCTCATCAACCTGGAGGATGCGCAACCTGTCATCAGCTTCCTCCCCATCCTGGTGATGGGCATCCTGTTCGGGTTGGCCATGGACTACGAGGTGTTCCTCGTCAGTCGGATGCGCGAGGAGTACGTGCACGGCAAGAGCGCGATCGACGCCATCCGCGACGGCTTCGTCGCCTCGGGCCCCGTGGTGGTGGCGGCTGCGGTCATCATGTTCTCGGTCTTCGCGTTCTTCGTGCCCGAGGGCATGGGACCCATCAAGCAGATCGCCTTCGCGCTCGCCGTGGGCGTGGCCGTCGACGCGTTCATCGTCCGCATGACGCTGGTGCCTGCCGTCCTGGCGCTGCTGGGCGACAAGGCCTGGTGGCTGCCCCAGTGGCTGGATCGCATCCTGCCCACATTTGATGTGGAGGGTGAAGTGCTCACACAGAAGCTGGAGATGGCCAAGTGGCCCGGCACCGATGACCTCGTCCATGCCGATGGATTGGCCGTTGAAGGCATCGTCAATCCCATCGACCTGGCGGTCCCCGCAGGCACTCTGGTCGGCATCGTCGGTCCGGTTGGCGCCCGCACTGGTGCCGTCATGGCCCTCACCGGGCGTCTTGACACCACCTCGGGACGCGCCAGGGTGGCTGGCGAACTTTTGCCCCAATCGGCCTCGGCCGTGCGGCGACGCACGTATCACGTGGACCTCGCAGTGGCCCGTGATGTGGAGCAGGAACTGATGGACATCACGCCCCGCGAAGGCGGCGTCGTCGTCGTCGATTCCATCGATGTTGTGGGCACCGCTGCTGAGCGGGCGGAGCTGTCGCGACTGGTGGATGCGGTCCGCAGCCAGCGCAACTTCGTCCTGTTCCTGTGCGCCTCCAACGCCGCAGCCATCGAAGACTTCAACCCCGACGGCACCATGACGGTCGCCGAAATCAACCTGCAGGAGAGCAACGCATGAGGCCCGAAAGCACACACGCCGGTCACCGCGTGAGCTGGCCCGCCCTGGTGGCATTGATTCTGGTTCCGCTCCTGGCGGTGGCAGCCTTCATCACGCTGGGCGGGAACGGAAACGACGATCGTGTCAGCGCCGCCGTCGTCAACCTCGACGAGGCCGTGGAACTCGATGGGCAACTGGTCCCGCTGGGCCGTCAACTGGCGGCTGCAATTCTTGAGCGCGACGGCGACAACATCGGGTGGACGTTGGCCGATTCCAAGAACGCCAGCGAGGGCCTCCAGAGCGGCGAGTATTCCACAGTAGTCACCATCCCACCGGAATTTTCCGCAGCGGCCACGTCCTTCAGCGACAATGACGCGGACACCGCCCGGCAGGCCACCGTCGCGGTGAGAACCTCGCAGAACTCACCTGTCACGGACGCCGCCGTTGCACAGGAGATCGCACGACTTGCCTCCGCCACCATCAATGAACAGCTCACAGAGGGCTACCTGGACGGAATCTACGTGGGCTTCAACGAGGTGGGAGAACAGTTCACCACCATCGTCGACGGTGCCACGCAGCTCTCCGACGGCGCCTCCGAATTGGCCGAAGGCACTGACCAGGCCTCCGACGGAGCCGTGCAGCTCTCCGACGGACTGATGACCCTCTCTGACAATTCCCAGGAGCTCGTCGGTGGCGGCGAGCAGCTCGCTGAGGGTGCGGATCAGCTGGCGGCTGGCGTGGGCCAGCTTGTCCCCGGCGCCGATGCACTGGCTTCCGGATCATCCGACCTCGCTGATGGCGTCGGCCAGCTCGTCCCCGGTGCCAATCAGCTCTCCACGGGTGCCTCTGAACTGGCAACCGGCGTCTCCGGCCTGGCGACGGGCGCCTCAGGTGTGGCCTCTGGCGCGGCGGAGCTGAACGCGGGAATCTCCCAGTTCGCCCAGCAGACCCCTCAGCTTGCCGACGGTGTGGATCAGTTGGCATCGGGCGCCGAGCCTCTTCTCGGCCCAGAAGGAATCCCACAGTTTGCGGAAGGTGCCAAACAGGCTCTCGAGGGTGTCGGGGGCATCAAATTCGGTATTGACCAGGTCATTGACGGCATACTCAATCCCCCGGCAGCTGAGGGAGACGGTGAGACCACCTCGCCGGATGAGGGGTTTGCACCGCTCATCACGGGCTCGCGTGCGCTGGCGGACGGCCTGACCGCAACCAGCGTGGGCGTGGCCGACCTGTCCGGCGGGATCAATGAGGTGGACGCCACCCTGCAGGCGTTTGCCTCCGGAACTCTCCCTCCTCCTGCGCAGGCACTCGCCGGTGCCGCTCAGATCAAGGCAGGCTACGTATGCCCCGAGGGCGTCGACGCTGAAACCTGTGTTCTCCTGCAGCAGGCTTTCGAGGCAGGAGTGGACGGTGGTTTCACAGCAGGCTTCCGGGCGGGAACTGGAACCGGCTCAGCGGCGCTGAACTCTCCCGATCCTGAGACTGGCACGTCACTGAAGGACGGGGCTGTGGAACTTGCTGAAGGCACCGCAGCTCTCGCGGGTACTCCTGCCACGGATGGCCAAAGCGCGACCGGCGCCATTGCGCTCGCGGACGGCGTCGAAGGCCTTCCTGCCCAGATCCAGGAAGGCACCGAAGAACAGCTCGGTGAGCTCATTGGGGGACTCCAGGAGCTCTCGGAAGGTACCGAAGCACTGATCACTTTGTCGCAACCGTTGGTGGACAATGCCGACGGCCTCGGCGCCGGCTCCACGCAGCTCCTCAGTGGCATCAATGAACTGAACACACAGGTGGCCGCCCTGCCCGCCGGGGTGAATCAGCTCTCCGTTGGCTCATCGCAGCTGGCCGGCGGCGCGTCGCAGCTCTCCGATGGCGTGTCGCAGCTCTCGACGGGTGCGTCGGCACTGGCGGGCGGTGCGTCGCAGCTCGCTGGTGGCGTGACCGAGCTTTCTCAGGGAGCTGATCAACTCAGTGACGGCGCGTCGCAACTGGCGAATGGCGTCGGGCAGCTCGACGGTGGGGCGTCCGACCTCGCAGCGGGCGTCTCCGAATTCGTCGTCGGCGTGCGGCAGTACACCGGCGGCGTCGATTCAGCGGCCGAGGGTGCGGTGACGTTCTCGGACGGCATCGTCGAACTCGACGACGGCACCAGCCAGTTGGCAGAGGGCCTGGAGACGTTCGCCACCGAACTGGCCGCAGGTGCCGAAGAGGTCCCCAGCTACACGCCGGATGCCCGGGAGAAGTTGTCGACAGTGGTGACGAACCCCGTCGCGCAGTCTGACGGTCTCGTGGAGAACAACAGGGCGGCCGTTGTGGCGCTTGCGTTGGTCGCGATGCTGTGGCTTGCGTCACTGGCGACCTTCGTCGTGGCTCGTGCCATCCCCTCCAACGTGCTGACCTCCAGCGCGTCGAATGCAACGCTCTGGATCCGCACGATGGGTGTCCCGATGCTGATCGCTGCTGCCGAAGGTCTGGTGTTCGGGCTGATGGGCGGGATCGTTCTGGAGCTGGGCGTTGGGCGGCTGTTCGGCCTGATGGGTTTGTTGGCAGTTCTCGGGGCCGTCTTCGTGCTCGTCAATCATGCCCTGACCGCGTGGTTGGGCAACGTCGGACGCGGTATCTCCATCCTGCTGCTTCTGCTGAGCGTGGCCATGGGATTGACGTCGGCAACGCCCGGAATCTTCGACGCCATCACGTCGTTCTCGCCAGTGCAGAACGCTCTCCTGATGATCCGGACGTGGATCTCAGAGGGCACGGGCATGGCGGGCTACATCGGCGGCATGTTGCTGATGGCAGTGATCTCGCTCATCCTCTCGGTCTTCGCCATCTCCAGCCGTCGCAAGCTCACGGCCAGGCAGTTCCGCAGCCGGGTGGCTGGCCAGGCCTGATTGGTCGAGCCACGTCGAGGCCCCATCCTCCTCACAAGCTGGGGGAGGGTGGGGCTTCTCGTGTGTTCGTCGTGTCAAATTCCTGGCCGGACACGCGGCATCGACTGTGTTCCACGTCGATATACGACGTCGTGCCCAGCGGGTGCGGCGTGTCCGGCTGGTCGGGTACGCGGTGGATAGTGGGTGCGGCGTGTCCGGCCGGTCAGCGGAGGAAGAGGGCCTTCAAGCGCAGGGAAGCAGCCCAGGTGCCGACGAGGGCCAGCACCACGAAGTAGAGGGCATGGCCAGCCGTCGACCAATCCACCCACCCACCGTTGAGTGCGCGCAGCATCTCGACGCCGTGCCACAGGGGCAGCGCCATGATGAACCACTGCACCGCCTCGGGGTAGACACTCAACGGATAGAACGTGGCGGAGAACAAGAACATGGGCATGAGACCCAGCGTCAGCCAGTCCATCTGTTGGAAGGTTCTCAAGTAGCTGGTGGCTGCCATCCCCAGGGCGGCGAACCCGAAGGCGATCAACAGGCAGGCCGGCACCATGAGCACCGCCCACCAGGACGAGATCAGTCCGAGCGCGCCCATCACGGCGACGAAGCCAAGGGCATACACGCCTCCACGTACCAACGCGACGGCGATCTCACCCAGGGCCACGTCCATGGGCCCGACGGTGGTGCTGAGGACGCCGGAGTAGATCTTGCTGATCTTCAGCTTGAAGAACACACCCCAGGTGGAGTCGTACACAGCGCCATTCATGGCAGATGTCGCGAGCAGGGCTGGAGCGATGTAGACCGGATAGTCGACCATGCGGCCAGCGTCGTCGGTGATCGTGCCGATCAGTGCTCCAAGTCCCAGCCCCATCGCCAGCAGGAAGAGCACCGGCTCAAGGAAGCCCGAGATCATCACTCCCAGGTTGCCCTGCCATTGGGAACGGATCCCGCGCTCAAAAACCGCGCGGGCATTGCCGCTGTACAAGGCAGAGCGGAAGGGCTGCCGCACGAGGTCCTGTGCATCGGTCAGAGGGGTGCGCTCCGTCGTCGGCGGATTCATCCCACCAACCTCCGCCGGTAGTGCCGACGAGCCAGAAACCACCCGAGAATGCACAGCAGAGTCATGTAGCCGATGTGCACGACAGCCATACCGGCTACGACGGCGGCCCCCGTCGTGGCCGCCCGACCCAGTTCCACGGCATGCCACAACGGTGAAACCCATCCGATGGGACGCAGGAACACCGGCAGTGTCTCCAACGGAAAATAGGTGCCGGCGAACAGCATCATTGGCATGATCACGAAGCGGTTCAGTAAAGCGAACTGCCCTTTTTCGACGGTGATGGTGGAGGACCACGCCATGATGGGCAGCCCGATGGAGTGCGCACAAAGAACACCGATGGGAATGAGAAGCAGACCCATGGCAATGTTGGGGATGGCCCCGAAGACGGCAAGGATCACCCAGTAAATGGTGCACGTGACGAGGTAGCGCAAACTCACACCCAGCACATGGCCAGTGGCGATCTGTTCAGGTGTAACGGGGGTCACTTGTGCCCCGAAGTACGTTTCGCGCCACTTGAAGCCGGCCATGATGGTGAAGGTGTTCTCCTCCGTCGCCGCAGCCAGGGCAGTGCTCAACAGGAGGGCTGGGGCGACGAAGTGGAGATACGGCATTCCCAGGCTGTCCCCGGACGCGCGGTCCACCACCACGCCGAGCCCGATGCCCATCGCCATCAGGTACAGCAGCGGGGACAAAATTCCCACGCCAAGGATGCTGCCAACATAGGCCTTCGCCTGGAGAAGCCATGTCTCCATTGTGAAGAGGGAACCCCGTCGGTCAACGGCAGCCGCCATCTCGTCATGCGTCATCGGGATACGCAGCGACGTCACCCGCTCGGCAGCATCGTCGACCAGGGGCGAATGGAGGGCACGGCGCTCAGTCAACGAGGCTCCGTCCCGTCAAACGAAGGAAGACGTCCTCCAGGGAGCAGCGCCGAACCAGCGACGACGTGGGGTGCAGTTCGCGGGCAATGACTTCCGCGAGCGCAGCCTCACCGTCTCCGGCGTAGACCAGGAGTCGGTCCGGCAGTACTTCGACGCGATCGCCCACACCTTGCAGGGACGACGCGAGCGCCGCATTGCGCCCCGATCCGAAACGCAGCTCCACCACCTCGCGCCCGGCATGCTCACGCACCAGAGCGGACGGCGTACCTTCCGCCACTATCCGGCCATGGTCCACCACCACCAGACGATCGCAGAGTTGTTCTGCCTCATCCATGTGGTGTGTGGTCAGAACCAGCGTGATGCCCTGTTCCTTGAGCCGGAACAACCGGTCCCACAGGATGTGACGGGCTTGGGGATCGAGCCCGGTGGTTGGCTCGTCGAGCAGAAGGATACGAGGGTCGGACACCAGGGATCTTGCGATGGTGAGGCGTCGCTTCATGCCGCCGGACAGGTCATCCACCTTCGCGTGGCGCTTCTCCGTGAGTTGTGCGAACTCGAGCAGCAGTTCTGCCTTCTGCCTGAGGAACCATCGGGGCAGACCGAAGTAGCGGCCATAGGTGATGAGATTTTCGAGCACGGTGAGGTCAGTGTCCAGATTGTCCTGCTGGGGGACCACCCCGAGATGTGCCCTGATGCGGGGGCCCTCCTGATTGGGATCCATGCCCAGGATGCTGAGTTCTCCAGCGCTGCGGTGCGAGACACCCCCCAGCATGCGCATGGTGGTGGATTTACCAGCACCGTTGGGTCCCAGGAGGCCGAAGGACTCTCCGCTCTCCACGGTGAAATCTATGCCCCGAACGGCTTCAAAGTCGCCGTAGGACTTGCGTAGATCCTCAGCCACAATCACGGGTGCAGTCACAAATAGCGAGCATACTTGTCTGCGCAACGGGCTTCTTTTTGCACGGTGGGGACAGGACTTTTCGCAAGTTGCCCGTTGATCCTTCTTCTTTGGCAGGATGTGGAACGCATCAAATTGCAACCGAAGATCGGCTACTCTGCACGAACGTGCAGAGTAGTTGCAAGAATGTGCAATGCGCGTGATGGTGAGGTTGCTTGGGGGGCTTCCGGTGCAGATTTCAGGTTGCCCACTCCACATTGCTTTACCCGGGATTCAATCCCGATTCAGGCGTCCACCCGGACGCACTAGCTGACATTGAAGTCAGGAAATGGAGTCGCACAATGGAAGTGTTGGAAATTTCGCTTGGAGGGGTGTTCCTCTCGGAAGCAGTGGGCTCGATGTTGCTTCTTCTGCTGGGTGGTGGCGTCGTTGCCAACACCCTGCTGAAGGGCAGCAAGGGACAGGGAACCGGTTGGCTCATGATCAACTGGGGCTGGGGCTTGGCCGTCTTCGCAGGCGTCCTGGCATCCGGAGCATCAGGCGCCCACATCAACCCGGCCGTCACCGTCGGTATCATCGCCCGCAACGGGATCCTTGGTGAGGCGGACTTCGTGCCGGGTATCGCCATCGGTGTCGTCTCGACCCTGGTGTACTTCGCGGGTCAATTGGTCGGCGCCATGGCCGGTGCCGGACTCATGTACCTCTCCTACAAGCAGCACTTCGACGCTGAGGAAAATGCCGCCTTCAAGCTGGGCATCTTCGCCACGGGCCCTGAGATTCGCAGCTACGGCTGGAACCTGGTCACCGAGATCATCGGCACCTTCGTCCTTGTGTTCGTCATCTTCGCCTCCGGCATCTACACCACCAACACAGGTGGCGAAGTGGCAAACCTCGGATGGCTGGGCGCCCTCGGCGTTGGCCTCTTGGTTGTCAGCATCGGCGCCAGCCTCGGTGGACCCACCGGCTACGCCATCAACCCGACGCGTGACCTCGGTCCCCGCCTCATGCACGCCCTCCTGCCCATCAAGGGCAAGGGCACCTCCGATTGGGCCTACTCCTGGGTTCCGATCGTCGGACCCCTCATCGGCGGTGTGCTGGGCGGCGTTGCCAGCACGTTCCTCCTCGTCTCAGTTGTCTGATCCACAAACACGCACCACAAAGAAAGTGAGAACCAATGACTGACAAGTTCGTACTCGCAATCGACCAGGGGACCACGAGTTCCCGCGCCATCATCTTCGATCACGCCGGCCAGATCATCGCCTCGGGTCAGAAGGAACACGAGCAGATCTTCCCCCGCGCCGGATGGGTGGAGCACGATGCCATTGAAATCTGGAACAACGTCCGCTCTGTCGTTGCCGACGTGCTGAGCAAGGCATCCCTGAACAACAGCGACCTGGCCGCCGTGGGCATCACGAACCAGCGGGAAACCACGCTGGTGTGGGACAAGACCACAGGCAAGCCGGTGTACAACGCCATTGTCTGGCAGGACACCCGCACCGCCAAGATCGTCGACGAACTGGGTGGCGAGGAGGGTCAGGACAAGTACAAGGCCCGCGTGGGTCTGCCCCTGGCAACCTACTTCGCCGGTCCCAAGGTCAAGTGGGTCCTGGACAACGTTGACGGCGCACGCGAAAAGGCTGAAGCCGGCGATCTTGTCATGGGAACCATGGACAGCTGGATTCTCTGGAACATGACCGGAGGCGTCGACGGGGGCCTGCACGTCACCGACGTGACGAATGCCTCGCGCACCATGCTCATGGATCTGGATTCCCTGAGCTGGAACGAAGAGATCGCCAAGGACATGACCATCCCCATGACGATGCTGCCGGAGATCCGCAGCTCGGCGGAGGTCTACGGCGAGGGTCGTGCCAAGGGTCTGCTCCAGGGCGTCCCGATCGCCGGCATCCTCGGAGACCAGCAGGCAGCCACCTTTGGTCAGGCCTGTTTCGAAGTGGGTATGGCAAAGAACACCTATGGCACCGGCAACTTCATGTTGCTGAACACGGGTGAGGAAGTCGTTCCCTCCAAGAATGGCCTCCTGACCACGGTCTGCTACAAGATCGGCGACAAGCCAGCCATCTATGCGCTTGAGGGTTCCATCGCCGTCACCGGTTCACTGGTGCAGTGGCTGCGCGACAACCTCAAGATGTTCGACGACGCTCCCGAGGTGGAGAAGCTCGCCGCGACGGTGGATGACAACGGTGGCGCGTACTTCGTGCCCGCCTTCTCCGGTCTGTTCGCCCCGTACTGGAAGTCCGACGCCCGCGGTGCGCTCGTCGGCCTCACCCGCTACGTCAACCGTGGCCACATCGCCCGCGCCGTTCTGGAGGCCACCGCCTTCCAGACGCGTGAGGTGCTGGATGCCATGGAAGCCGATTCCGGTGTGAAGCTGGCCGAGCTCAAGGTGGACGGTGGCATGACCGGCAACGAGATGCTCATGCAGTTCCAGGCCGACATGCTGGGCGTGGACGTTGTCCGCCCCCAGGTTGCCGAGACCACGGCGCTGGGCGCCGCGTACGCCGCCGGCATCGCCGTCGGCTACTGGAACGGTGAGCAGGACGTCATCGACAACTGGGCTGAGGACAAGCGCTGGACGCCCGACATGGAGGACGCCGAGCAGGCTCGCCTTCTGCGCAACTGGAAGAAGGCCGTGACACGGACCTTCGACTGGGTGGACGAGGACGTCGAGGCCTGAGCTTCGCCTGAGACCTGGTTCAACGGAAGCCGGGCGGCGTGGGGAAACCCATGCCGCCCGGTTTTCGTGTGTTCAGAGGCAGAATTCGTTCCCCTCGGGATCTGCCAGGATCACCCAGCTGTGCGGGCCCTGGTGTCCCTCTCCGATGCGGTGGGCTCCGAGGGTGATCAGTCGCTCCACGTCCTCAGGGGCCGACGGCGCGGCTTGTTTGCGCAGGTCCCAGTGCACACGGTTCTTGACCGTCTTGCGCTCAGGGACGCTTTGGAAGAGTACTCGAGGAGTGTTGCCGCTGGGATGGGTGATGGCGGCGCCCGAAGCCCACACCCGTTTGCCCCGGAAGGTCCTCACCT
>JBQCZU010000026.1:15549-36684 GCA_052089385.1 Arachnia sp. | reverse complement strand
ACGTTCACGCAGCCGTGCGAGGAGCCGTTGTAGCCGCGGGCTGCGAAGTCCGCCGAATAGTGCACGGCCTGACCGCCGGAGAAGAACATTGCCAGCGGCATCTTGGAGCCGTACAGGCTGGAGACGTGGTTGCGGGACTTGCGGAACAGCGTCCAGTTGCCGTTGCGGGTGGGCGTCAGCTCGGAGCCGAAGCGGACGGTGACCGTGTCCTGGACCTTGCCGTTGACGATGTAGGCCATCATGCGTTGGTCCTTGGAGATGCACAGCACACGTCCGGTGTAGCAGCGGGAATCGGCCCGGAAGGACGTGGTGACAGCGGGGGGCGTCGGCTTCGGCTTCGGCGGGACAAAGGGCTGCTCCACCGGCATGTTCGGGACAGCCGGGGCCATCGGCAGAATTGTCTTTTGTGCCGGAAGCAGCGCAGTGCTGAACTGGAGGATGTTGTTCAACACCCACTGGTTCTGTTGCCGATACTGCCCATTGGCCAGGACAACCGTCGTGGTCCAGGTGTAGGAGCGGCAGCCGCCCCGTCCCGTGGTGGCGGTGTTGCACTCGGTCCTCCACTTGCGGCCATCCGTGGCCGTCCACTCGGAACCGTCAATGGCGAGCGGGTTGCCCGCCCACTGGGCTTCGTCCGAGGGAAGGTAGGTCAGGTTGTTGAAGACCCAGCCGTTGTGGTTGTAGTACGTGCCGTTGTGGGCGATCCGCTTGGTGCCCCAGATCTTTGTTTGGCAGCGGACCACGTTGGAGGAGTACATGTCGCAGGTGGTTTTCCAGTAGCGGCCATTGACGAAATGGTCACCGGGCTGGGTGTAAACGGTCGGCTCCACCGCTTGGGCCTCTTGGGGCCAGGCAGCCAACCCAAGAGTGGCCCCCATGACGGTGGCCAGAACAAGGTACAACGCGCGCTTGAGCATGCTGAAGCCTTTCAAAGTGCAGTGGGATTGGCTGACGATAGCATTGTGGATGAGTCTTTCCCAAGACGGCCGGATGGGGGACAGCGACGGCGCTTGGCACCCCCGGCTGGCCAACGACGAAGGATCAGCTAAGCTGGTCCCCGGTTCCTCGCGCGGCAGTAACTCGCCCAACTCCCCCAGGGTCGGAAGGCAGCAAGGGTAAGTGAGCTCTTCTGGGTGCGCGAGGGGCCTTTTTCTATGCCCGGAGCCGGGTCCTGCCACGTAGTGCCGGATGTCAGTGTGCTGGCATAGGCTGACAGGCGTGGATCAGGACTATGAGGACGAGTACGGCCCCGTCGGCGAGGCCGAGGATGCGATGAGCGACGACGCGATGGCAACGGAGCCCATGTCACAGGACGGCCCAGACCGGTTTGGCGAGGTCGACGCTGATGAAGACCTCGCGCAGGACGGTCCCGGACTCTTCGACGACGGTGATGACGTCGAGCCCGCCGCCGAGGCTGATGCCGATCCGGAGACGGCTGAATCGACGTGGCTGCCCGCGTCCGCCGTCGCGGCAGCTGGCACCGTCCGCGCACCGGAAGCCCCGGCTGCGCCCCTGGCGCTCTACCGGCGCTACCGGCCCGATTCCTTTGCCGAGGTCATCGGCCAGGACCACGTCACCGTCCCCCTCCAGCGGGCATTGAACAACAACAAGGTCAACCACGCCTACCTGTTCTCCGGCCCGCGTGGCTGCGGTAAGACCACATCCGCCCGCATCCTGGCGCGCTGCCTCAACTGTGAGCAGGGCCCCACCTCTGACCCATGCGGCGTCTGCCAGTCCTGCACAGACCTGGCCCGCGGCGGGCCGGGCAGCATCGACGTCATCGAGATCGACGCCGCCTCCCACGGCGGTGTGGACGATGCGCGTGACCTCCGTGAACGCGCGTTCTTCGCCCCTGTGGCCAGCCGCTACAAGATCTACATCGTCGACGAAGCCCACATGGTGACCACCGCCGGCTTCAACGCGCTGCTGAAGCTCGTGGAGGAACCGCCACCGCACGCCAAGTTCGTCTTCGCCACCACGGAGCCGGAGAAGGTGATTGGCACCATCCGGTCCCGCACCCACCACTACCCGTTCCGGCTGGTCCCGCCGCGCATCCTGACCGATTACCTGTCACAGATCTGCGACGCCGAGGGCGTGAACGTGGATCCGACGGCCCTGCCGTTGGTGGTCCGGGCCGGTGGCGGTTCCGTGCGCGATTCGCTGTCGGTGCTGGATCAGCTCCTGGGTGGCGCGGGGGAGGAGGGCGTCGGACACGAACAGGCGGCCTCGCTGCTCGGCTACACCCCGGACGCGCTGCTCGACGAGATCATGGACGCCTTCGCTGCGGGCGATGGAGCGGGCGTGTTTCGCACCATCGACAAGGTGATTGAAGTGGGACAGGACCCGCGTCGCTTCGGAGAAGACCTGCTCCGTCGTCTGCGAGACCTCGTGATCCTCTCCGCCGTTCCCGACGCCGCGGAGAACGGCATGCTCGAGGTCTCGACGGATCAGGCGCAGCGGCTGGCCACCCAGGTGGCAGGCATGGGACGCGGTGAGCTCACCCGCGCCGCCGAAGTGATAGCCACCGGGCTGACCGACATGCGTGGCACCACCGCGCCCCGGCTCCACCTGGAACTGATGTGCTCCCGTGTGCTGCTCCCGGGGGCCGACGTGGAGGAGCGCGGGCTGAATGCGCGCATGGACCGGCTGGAGCGTCGAGTCGGGATGATCGGCTCGGGGGAAGAGCCCATCAAGAACTGGGACGACGTCGAGGGACGTCGCCCCGTTGAAGCGCCTGCCGTCCGCCCCGCCAGGCCCGAGCCCCGTGCGACGAAGCCTGAGACAGCCGCTTCCGTCGCTGTGACACCGGAGGCACCGGTGTCCGCGCCTTCTCAGGGGGAACGCGCCCCGCAGTCGACCGCGTCAGGGGAGGAGCCACGGCAGCAGGAGAAGGCCCCCGAGCCAAAGCCTGAGACACCGGACCCGGCTCCGGCCCGGCAGCCGTTGCGACAGCGCCCCGCAGGTGCGCCAGCAGGAGGCAGGGAAGCGCCGGCGGCGCAGAAACCCGAGCCTGTGGTGAAGAAGCAGGGTGCTCCGGCACGCGTCTCTTTGACGACGGCTGAGCTGCGTCAGATGTGGCCCAACGTGTTGGAGGAAGTGAAGCGGCGACGTCGCTTCACCTTCATGTTGCTCTCCCAGAACGCGCAGGTGGCCGAGGTGAAGGACAACCAGCTCATCCTGGCGTTCGCCAACCCCGGTGCCCGCGAGAACTTCGGAGCCAGCGGCAACCACGACGTGCTCGCGGATTCCCTCATCGAAGTCATCGGCGTGGAACTCAACATTCAGGCTGTGGTGTCGAAGTCAGGGGAGGAGCCGGCTGCTCGGCAGTCAGGCCCGGCGGCCAGGCCCGCCCCCGCACAGTCCGAGCCACCGGCTGAGCAACCCGAGAACCACGAGCCTCCGGTGCGGCACATGCCCACCTTCGCCGAAGCAGCGAGCGCGGCGTCGGCTCCCGAGAAGGAAAGACAACAATCCCGGGCGGGCGACGTGGACATTGCCTCGGACGATGAGGTGCTGGTGAACGCCGATGAGGCGGCCGCCGCCTTGCTGGCCGAGATGTTCAACGCCGAGATCATCGACGTGGACAACGGCTGAGCTCTGAGGGGAGGCGCTCCGCAATCCGGGACCTCCGTCAGAGGCTGGCGATGCCCTTGATGATGGTGATGGTGGAGCCGGCGAGGGCTATGGCCACCATGAGTCGACGTGCACGTGACACCGAGATGTGCTTGGACAGGTAACCGCCCAGAAATACTCCGGCAAGGAGGAAAATCAGGGCCACTACCCATGTTTCGGGCGGTAGTTGCGGCCAACCCTTCGCCGTCAAAGAGGTGGCCGTGACCAGAGCGAAGTGCAGCTGTACGGTGCCGACGAAGGGCCGGTGATCCCACTTCGTGGAGAGGGCATAGAGGCTGATGGCCGGCCCGCCCACTCCGGCCGTGACGGCCATGAAGCCGGACAGTCCGCCGGCCGAGATGGCGCCAGCGGTGCCCTTGAACACCCGTAGGCGTTCACTGAGCAGCACAGCCAGGAGTGCGGTCAGTGCCATGCTGCCCACGACGATGGACAAAGGTGCGCTGGGCACATTGAGGGCAACCCATGCGCCCGGAATGATGGCGAGCAGTGCGGGAGGGGTGAGCATCGCCAGTTTGCGGAGGTCCACCTGGCGCCAGACCTGACTCAGGATGATGAGGCTGGTGGTCAACCCCAGAGCGTTCGTCAGGAGGATGCCGAGGAATGGACCCAGAAGCAGCGCCAGGAAGGGGCCACTGACGAGGCCGAAACCCAGACCGCTCACACGCTGGGTGGTCGCTCCCAGAAGCACAACTGCCGCCACGACGGCCAGCTCAGCAACTCCCATGCGAGACACCCTACGGTGCGGCGGGCGGGTGTTCGCGGCTGGTCCGCATCAACCGCGCTGGTGCGGTGTGACGTGAAACTCCTGTAGGGACACAGGACCACCATCCTCACTGGGGTCCCTGGGAGGAGGCGCATTGTCTGCTTGGCCACATATGCTGGCGGCAGCGTCAATGAATGGAGCTGAGAGAAATGTTTGAAGGCATGGACATGAATGCCCTGCTGGCCCAGGCACAGCAGATGCAGGCCGACATGATGAAGGCCCAGGAAGATCAGGCGAACCGACGGTTCGACGGCACCTCCGGCGGCGGACTTGTCACGGCCACGGTCTCCGGTCTGGGCGACCTCCTGCACCTGGAGATCAGCCCAGAAGCCTGCGACCCCGAGGACACCGAAACGCTCTCTGCGCTCGTGATTGCAGCGTTCCGGGCCGCGAAGGAGGAATCCGACGGCGCCGCCCAGGCCTCCATGCCGCAGATGCCGAACCTTCCTGAGGGTCTCGGGTTCTGAAAACGTGTACGAAGGACCGATTCAGGATCTCATCGACGAACTGAGCCGCTTGCCCGGCGTTGGCCCGCGCAGCGCACAACGCATCGCCTTCTTCCTGCTCGACGCCCCGGAAGAGGATGTGTTCAGCCTTGCCGACACCCTGCGTCGGGTGAAGAAATCCGCCAAGTTCTGCGAGGTCTGCTTCAACGTGACGCAGGAGGACCGGTGCCGTGTGTGCCGGGACCCGCGTCGCGACAGGTCCATGGTGTGCGTGGTGGAGGAGTCGAGAGACGTCATCGCCATCGAGCGGACAGGTGAGTTCCGCGGGCTGTATCACGTGCTCGGCGGTTCCATCTCACCCATCGACGGCCGGGGCCCCGGGGACCTGCACACCCGCGAGCTCTTCCAGCGACTGGCCGACGGCGAGGTCACCGAAGTGATCCTGGCCACTGATCCCGACACACAGGGCGAGGCCACCGCCGCGTACCTGAGCCGGATGCTGCGCGATTTCGGCGTCAGGGTGACCCGTCCCGCCAGCGGTCTCCCCGTGGGTGGGGACCTGGAGTACGCGGACCAGATCACGCTCGGCCGGGCGTTCGAGGGGCGACGCTCCATGTTTGCCCCGACGACGGCGTCGTGAAGCCACTTTTTCAGGGCGTGGCACTATGGAAGACGGACTTTTCGTAGACACCGTATGACACCGAAGCACTGAGCGAGAGGCCGTGGAATGGGGAAAGGGCCCAAGAGACGCAAGTTCTCCGCCGCTTGGTGGAAACGGCTGGCGGCCGAAATCGTCGGCATCATCCTTCTTGTGGTGGGCGTTCTTGCGCTGTTCCTTCCCGGCCCGGGACTGCTGACCATCTTCGCGGGCCTCGTGCTCCTGTCCACGAGTTTCGACTGGGCCGATCACCTGATGCATCCCATCAAGGAGAGAGCGTTTCGATTGGCCAGGGACGGCGTCCAGACATGGCCGCGCATCGCCATGAGCGCCCTTGGTGCCCTCGCCCTCATCGCCACTGGCCTTCTGTGGGGATTGGACTTTGCCGTCCCCGGCTGGTGGCCGATCGCTGATCGATGGTGGCTGCTCGGTGGCTGGGCCACCGGCATCACGATGATGGTATCCGGGGTCTTCGCGCTGGGGCTTATTGTCTACAGTGTCGTCGAGTTCCGCATCCGCGGCAGGCTGCTGCCGTCGGAATACCGATACGAGACCCAGTAGCCTCCCAGACATGTTCCTCCTTCCCGTTCCGGGTGACCGGGTGCTGACACGCTTCGCCCAGCTCATCGGCGGGCTGCTCCTTTTCGGTGTGAGCATTGCCCTGATCGTGCGCGCCGAGCTGGGTGTGATGCCGTGGACAGTGCTGGAACAGGGGTTGCAGCGCACGTTTGGTCTGAGCCTTGGACTGTGGTCCATCCTCATCGGAGTGGCGCTGCTCATCGTCTCCCGTCTGCTCGGCCAGCGGCCGGGGCTGGGCACTCTGTTCAACGTCGTGGTGGTGGGAGTGGTGATCGACGCCACGCTCGCCGTCGTGGCGCCGGTGGAGGGTCTTGCGACGCGGATCACGCTGCTCGTGGGGGGCATTCTGCTCAACGGGGTGGCCACGGGCGCTTACATCGGGGCGGGTCTTGGGCCGGGGCCTCGCGACGGGCTGACAACCTCCATCGCGGCCCGTAGCGGTTGGTCGCTGCGGCTGACCCGCACCTCCGTCGAGGTGAGCGTCGTGATTCTGGGAGTGCTCCTTGGCGGCCAGCTGGGTGTCGGAACCGTGGTGTTTGCCCTCGTGATCGGTCCGCTCATGCACTTCTTCGTGCCGCTCCTGGACCTGCGGGCACGGCCACGGGTGAGTGTCAGTCCCTGACCACCAGAGTCCTGTTGTACTCCAGCGCGACGCCAGCCCAGAAGGCCAGAGCGACGTCGTCGGCGACGGCCTCGGGCCTCACTGAGATCCAGCTCGCCCCCATGGAGCGGCCCTCTCCCATCTCGGCTTGTTCGGCGCCGTCCATGGCCAGCAGTTCCCCGGAGCGAGCCGGATCCACCCGCACCAGGAGAGCGCCGTTGGAGGAGGCGCTGAGCGCCATTTTTTCGCCCACCATGAAACATAGGCCACCAAACATGCGCTTCTCGCGGACGGGACGCTCCGCACCCAGCAGGCCTCGGATACGTGTTGTCAGTTCGTTCTCCGCGCTCATGTGATCTCCTTGTGTGTCCGTGCTTGTCCAAGCTGTCCTCGACGTCAGCCTGGGCCTTGCGGATCCGGATAGATTACGTTCCCTGCAGCCCCAGTGAGGGGGTTTCGCCGGATGTGACAGAGGGCTCCTAGGATCGCTGGTGTGAGCCCTGCATCAAACATCGAGACCCGCCATCTGCTGGCCTGGCGCAACGCGGTGTTCCTCGTGTTCTTCTCCTGCGGGTTGGCGCTGGCTTCCTACATGTCGCGGGTCCCGCGCATCCGCGATGTTCTGGGTGCCTCCACGGCAGAGATGGGTGTCCTCGCCGCGGCGATGGCGGTGGGCTCCATCGGCGGGATGCTCGGCTCGGGCAATGTCATGAGCAGGCTCGGGTCCAAGGGGACAATCCGCTGGTCCATGTCCACACTCACCCTGGGCGCTCTGGTTGCCGGCGTCGGCGCCACCGCCTCGTCCTACGGTGTCCTGTTCACCGGATTGACGATCTTCGGTCTCGGGATGGGACTGACGGACGTGGCGATGAACGTCTCCGCCGCCGCCAACGAGCAGCGCCTGCACCGCAACATCATGCCGCTGTTCCACGCCCTGTTCAGCATCGGAGCGATGGCCGGAGCCGGTCTGGGTGCGGTGGCGGAATACCTGGATGTTTCCGTCATCGTGCACGTTGGGGTTCTCACGGTCGTGTGCCTGGTGGGGGTGTTGTTGACGAACAGGTTTGTCCAGACAGAACTGGAGCCGGCGCGGGGCGACGTCGCTCCCGCTGATCGGGTCAGTCGTCTGGACATCTGGAAGCAGCCGCTGACCTGGTTCATCGGACTGATCATTCTGGGAATGGCGCTGGCCGAAGGCAGCGCCAACGACTGGCTGGCACTGGCCATGGTGGACGGTCACGGGCAGACCAACGCGCAGGGCGCGATCTCGTTGGGCATCTTCCTCACTGCCATGACCGTGGGACGGGTGCTGGGCATCAGATTCCTCGACCGCTTCGGCCGGGTCCCGGTGTTGCGGGCCAGCGCGGTGCTGGCAGCAGTCGGCCTGGCCATGGTGATCTTCCTGGACCACCCTGTGCTCGTGACGGTGGGCATCGTGGCGTGGGGGCTGGGCTCGGCGCTGGGGTTCCCCGTCGGCATGTCAGCTGCGGCGGATGACCTGAAGCACGCCGCCGTGCGAGTGAGTGCCGTCGCCACCATCGGCTACATCGCATTCCTTGCGGGGCCGCCGCTGATCGGGTTCCTGGGGGAGCAGGTGGGGCTGCTGCAGGCGCTGCTGGTGGTGCTGGTCTTCATTGCCATCGCCGGGCTGGCCTCCCCGGCTGCGCGTCGGCGCGAGGTCCCACTACAGATGGACGTCACCACCGGGTAGGGACTGCTCCGGCGCCGTGTGTACCGGATCAGGCGGGCAGGTGAAGCTTCCCGGGCCACGGCTCGACGGTGCTCCCCACGGCGATCCGGCCGGTGTCCAGCGGCGTGAGACGGATTCCGAACCACGTCTTGTTCTCGCGAGCCCGGTGGGCCGCCAGGGTGCGGATGGGTTCCTTGCTGCGGTGCAGGGTGGAAGGATCGATGGTGGGCATCGCACAGCGGCCACAGATCATCGTCACACGGAATCGCAGGCCGTCGATGGTGACGCCGGTCCAGCCCTCCTCGGCGAAGGGCTCGTCGCCGTCGATGATGATGTTCGGGCGAAACCTCACAGGATCCAACGGCTCGACGGCGGGATCGGTCCAGGCATTGAGCTGGGTGAGTGAGGCTTCCGTCGTGAGGAGCAGGGGGGCGGCGTCCGCGAGAGACAGAACGTCGCCGGGGTTCCCGCCGTCGTCGGGATCGATCGGACGCAGAAGGGGATCGGGTTGCCAGGCCAGGCTCGCCGCAATTCCTGCACGTTCACTGACCCACGCGTTCACCTCATCGCTGGCCAGGGCCATGCGGTCCTGTCCCTGCAGCGTGACCGCGATGCTGTCATGGGACGCACCCATGTCTGCGGTAATGACGGCACCGTCGCGGTCCGTGATCTGCACTGTTGTGGCGCTCAGGGCTCGGGCGGTGAGCCCGAGGAGGTGGGGGTGTGTGCGTGCAGTTAGCACCTTGCCCTGACCATCGACGAGGCACCACCGGCGGTCCTGTTCCAGGCCCCACGGATGTACCTGGGCTGACGAGACGTCCTCGCCGGCCAGTGATTTCACTGGATGGACCCTGACCCTTGTGATGTGCACGCCCAACAAGCTATCGCGCGCTGGTTCCCTGGTGTGCCTCTGCTGTTCGGCTAGTGGATCAGCGTGACCGGTTGGCGCAGGATCGTGCGCAGCTTTGCCGGTTCGACGCGTCGCGGATCCGACAGGTAGATCTCGTGGTGACGGCCGCTGAAGGTGAGGCCGTGTGCGGGAAGGTACTCCTCGTGCAGCCGGGCAATCGTCGGGGCCTCATCGTCGTAGGAGCCGACGTGAAGGATCTGCACGCAGGTGCCCTCGGCGTACGGTGCCAGGTGGACGTGCTCCAGTGCTCCCGGGGCGTTCTTCTTCTGCATCGCCGTCGACCTCGCGTGTTCGGCGATTTCGGGAGTGATCCAGTCCGGTTGGGAGATCAGCATGGTCCAGTCCCACGCCGATTTCTTCCGGGCGGCGAAGACGCGGGGGTCCTCAGCACTCCACAGGCCCTCGAGCGGTCCGACGGTGTGGACGCGCCCCAGGTCCTTCTTGGCGACAGCGCGGATGGCGTAGGAGAGCGTGTAGAGCGATTGGACTGCCTCGAGGTACGCTGGCGATGTGTTCGGGTCGCCGTGGCCGAGAATCTGGAGGAACAGCAACTCAGGGACCAGCACCTCGTGGAAGTCGTCGCAGGATTTCGGCGCGTACAGCGCGGGATGGGCCTTCTTGATGTCGAATGATTTCACGGCGCCTCCTTGTCTCCACTCCAGCTTCGACGACGTGGCGTCGCTCGTCAATCATTTGTGCGAGCGGCCTTTGCCTGCGCCCTCGTCACGGGTGTCGGCTACGTTGGCGAGGTGACACAGCCACAGACAGCCCACAGGTCCGCGGTGGCCCAGTACGCGCAGTTGGTCATCGGCTGCACCGTCCTGGGGATCGGCGTCGCCATGGTGTTGACGGCCGAGTTGGGCTCCGACGGCTATTCCACGCTGGTGAGTGGCTTGACCATCCTGATGGGATTGCCGTTCTGGCTCCTGAACACCGTGGTGGGAGCCGTTTTCGTGGGTGTGGCCTGGCTGCGAGGCAGGAAGCCCGGGCCGGGGACGCTCGTGCAGTGGTTCCTCGTGGGTTTCGTGATTTCCTTCATGTTGGAGGTTTTCGCGGAGCCCGGAACCCTGGCGGGTCGGGGCCTCATGTTGGTGGCGGGACTGGTGCTGGTGGCCCTGGGGGTGGCCGCCTACCTGGCCAGCAACACAGGTGCTGGCCCGGCCGAAGCAATGGCGCTGTCCTTCGACCCGCCGCTGCCATTTCGCTGGAGCTACAGCATCCTGCAACTGACCGGTGCTCTGGCCGGTTGGCTCATGGGGGCATCGGTCGGCCCCGGAACCGTGCTGATCTTTCTGCTGATGGGTCCGGCCGTGGACCTCATCCGGCATCGCTGCGCGTGGCTGGAGTTCCCGCCGCTGAAGATGGTTGCCTGAGCGGCGCTTGTTGGTCCTCGTTTCGAGGGTTTCGAGGGTTTCGAGGGTTTTGAGGGTTTCGAGGGCTGGGTGGCTGCGGTGTGGCTGGCCTTTTCGTGGTGTTGTCCGTGTCGCGCCAGTGTTGTCCGGGCGGCGGTGAGGTCTCGTTTCTGTCAGAGTGTTCTATTAATGTTTGATTATGGACGAGCGAGAGCGGGCACTGGCGGCGGGTAGGGCCCGTGACGCTGCCTGGGATCGGAGCGTGGCCCGGATTGGCGCATTGTCGTCGCAGTTGGCGCAGGTCCATGCGGAGATGGTGGAGGAGACTGCTGCCCTGCTGAAGGGCGATGTGTGGGCTGGTCAGGGTGTCAGGTCGCCACAGCATTTCCTGCAGGTGTTCGGGTGGCTGTCCCCGGCGCACGCGAACCAGCTCGTGGTGCTGGCGCGGCGCTGTGCGGAACTGCCGGAGACGATGGAGCTGATGGAGCAGGGCCGGTTGTCGCTGGATCAGGCGGTGGTGGTGGCCGAGCATGTCCCGGCAGAATTTTCTGCGGGTGGGGCGGAGCTGGCGGAAATGATGACCGTGTCGCAGTTGCGCCGCACGTTGTCCAGGTATTGCTTTGAGGACGGTGCAGTGCCGGCGGATCCGGATGTTCCTGCCGCTGAGAAGGAGGCGGGGCCGGAGCTGACAATGAACTCGCACGGCCGACGGTTCCAGCTCCATTTTGAGGCGTCGCATGATGATGGTGCCTTGGTGGAGCAGGCCATCCGGGAGGCCAAGGATGCGCTGTTCGCCGCCGGGAACCCGAAAGCGACGCTTGCCGATGGGTTCCTGGCGATGGCTGGGCGCTCCCTGGAGGCTGTCACCACGGTGGCCAGGCGTGAGCACTACAAGGTGGTGATCCATCTGGATGTGGACGGCAAAGGCTGGCTGGGGAAGAAAGGCGGGTTGCCGGAGACGTTGCTGCGACGGTTCACCTGTGAGGGCAAGGTGACTCCTGTGTGGGAGAAGGATGGCAACCCTGTGTCAGTGGGGCGTAGCCAGCGCATCGTTCCGGAGCGGACCCGACGGTTGGTGGAGGACAGGGACCGGGGGTGCCGATACCCAGGGTGTTCAGTGACCGGGTTCTTGGAGAATCATCACCTGATCCACTGGGCCGACGGGGGACCAACAGATCCGGAGAACCTCTTGTCGTTGTGTCCGTTCCATCACGGTGAGCACCACAAGGGCGGGTTCACTATTGCGGGGTCGCCGGTGACGCCGTCGGGGTTGGTGTTCACCACGCCGCGTGGATACGCGATTGGGCCGGTGAAGCCATATCCGCCACCATCGCCGCCGGATCCGACACCGTCCAATACGGAAATTCTGCGCGGCGACTGGTGCGACAACCAGTGGCTGACCATCAGATCCAATGAGCAGATCTCGCGGCGGGCAATGCCACGCACTGGGTGAGCCCCAATGGAGCGTGGAGCGGAGAGCGGGCTGTGGGGAGTGAGATGCGAGACTGGGTGGATGGCGCGCCCGGAAGGATTCGACTACTCCCTGCGTGGAAACGACGTGGTCATCACGCATCACCATCGCAGGGCCGCTGTTCTTCGAGGAGCGGCTGCTGCGCAGTTCCTCAGCCGCGTCGAGAAAGAAGATGCGCAACTGCTCATGGCACGGGCGACGGGCAACTATGCGCGTGGCAACGAGAAAACGGCTCGCTCGCATCCTCGCAACCGTGGATCCTGAGCGGAGACCGGCGCCGGAGCCGGTGAAGGCCCCGGCGACGGCGGTTCGTTGAGAGTCACGGCTCAGAACTCGGCGGCGACCATCTCCAGTTCAGCGGTGGCCAGTTCGGCATCGAGCAGGGTCAGCTTGACGGTGTCGCCACGCTGGCCAGCGACCTCGGACCAGACGGAGCCATCGACGTCCCACTGGCCCAGCCACGTTCCCTCGGAGCCCCCGAGTTCCGTGACCGAAGCACCGGTGCAGGCCATCTTCTGGGACTTCCAGGCAGCGAAATATTCCGCTGCCTCGCCGTCAGAGGCGAACTGCATGGCAATGCTGACACCCGGGCGTCCATCGGCAACGAGGTTGCCCTCCAGGGCGGCGACGGGAACCGGAGCATCGGTGGTGGTGGGCGCACAGCCGACGGCCAACACGTCAGTGCCCTTCGTTGCCGCATCCACGGCGTGCAGCCATGTGCCGTTGCCCGTGAAACCGTCATCCACTGAGCCGTCGAGCACGGCTTCGTCCCATCCCTGCGGACGGGCCAGAGAACTCGTGTCGAGCTCACCAGCGGTGACCGGTGAGGCGGCGCGTGGATCCACTGTGAGGGCGGTGGGCGAGACACGGGGGGCCTCGAAGTGGTGCCAGTCCCAACCGCTGAACCAGCTGAACCCATTGCTCTTGAGAGCCGTCACCGACGCCGATGATTCGGTGTGCAGGCCGGGAGTGCCGGCGGGCCGGTTCGTGGAGTACGCAGTGGAGGGCCACCACCTGCCGGTCGGATCCCGGTACGGATTCTGCACGGGGTTGATGTCGACGGCCGTGCCGTAGGAGTGCGGTGACAGTCTGGAAGGGTTGCCGACGACGCGTCGGCAGTTGAATCCGGAGGTGTTGTTGGCGTACATCATTTTCTCGTCAGAGCCCCCCCAAATGTTGGGGTTGCGCATCTGGGCCACTTGAAAGCCCGCGGCGAACATCTGCTCGAAGGAGTTGGCCACCCTGTCGGCGAGATACGACGCCACGATGATCTCACCGCGATGGACTTCCCCCTCCAGGTCCAGCTGGTTGATCCGGATGGTTTTGAGGTTCTCCGGCCCGACGGGGCAGCCCTGTCTGTAGGTGGAACTGACCTCGTCGGCAGTGGTTTGCGTGATGACGGTGGACGGTGAGCCGTTGGGGAGTGTGCCCGTGCCCGGGATGAACTGGACGGTGTTGTTGAACACCCACTTGACCTTGTTGACATAGCGTGTGCCGTCGAAGTGGGGGACATAGGCCAGCATCTCGGATCGGCACCCATTGCCACCGGTCCATGCTGTCTCGCACTGGGTCCGCCAGAGACGCCCGTCGATCCGGTGCTCTCCGGGAGTTGCAAGCGGATTGCCCAGCCACTGCTTCCGAGCGCTCGGCTTGTAGATGAGGTTGTTGAAGGTCCAACGATTCTTCACGCTGAACCCGGCTCCATCCCACGTGACGTTGGTGGCAAAGATCTCGACGCGGCACCGCGTGACCTCGGAGGAGTACAGCTCGCACTTCTCGCGCCACTGCCGGTCAGCGGAGGTGTACTCGCGCCACTCGCCGAGGCTTGCAGGCTCCTCCGACATGGCAGGGGCGGGCGCCACCGCGGCCAGACCCAACAGCACACCCACTGTCACGAGGAGTGTGGACAAACGCCTGGAACTGGTTGACCGGCTCTTTTCGCGCATCATCGCTCCTCGTGCAGCAGAATGATCTTGCCGACGTTGTTGCCGCTCTCCAGCAATTCGTGCGCTGTGCGCACCTCGCGGAAGGCAATGCGGGTTTCGGGAGCAGGTTTGATGCGACCGTCGGCGATCATCGGCCACACCAGCTCCTCCACGCGCGCGCAGATGTCGGCCTTCTCCTGTGCCGGGCGAAAACGCAGGGAGGTGGCGGTGACCAGGGCCATCTTCTGCAGCAGCGCCGCGATGTTCAGTGTTCCCTTGACGCCGCCCTGCATCCCGATGATGACGAGGCGCCCGCGCATGGCCAGTGCCTTGACGTTGAGCTCAAGATATTTGGCGCCCATGATGTCCAGAATCACGTCGGCACCTTTGCCGTCCGTGGCGTCCTTCAGGCCCTGCACCCAGTCCTCGTGGTAGTCCAGCGCGATGTCTGCGCCGTGTTCGCGGCAGTGTTGCAGCTTGGCTTCGGTACCAGCGGTGGTCGCGACCGTGCATCCCAGCGCCTTGGCGTACTGAATGGCGAAGGTGCCGATGCCACCGGCGCCGCCATGCGTGAGCAGCGTCTCCCCCTCTGTGAGGCCCGCCACATCCATGTTGGAGACGACGGTGGCCGCCACCTCCAGCAGGCCGGCGGCGGTGACGAGGTCAATGCCTGCCGGCGGGGGAATGAGCTGTCCCTCGGGGGCCACGAAGAACTCGGCGTACCCGCCACCCGCGAGCAGTGCGACCACTTCGTCGCCGGGAGCGAACCGGGTTACGCCCTCACCAACCGCCTCGACGATGCCGGCCGCCTCCAGCCCGATGACATCGGTGACGCCGCGGGGCGGCGGGTAATGGCCCTTGCGCTGAAGGATGTCGGCTCGATTGACACCGGAAGCGACGGTGCGCACCAGCACCTCACCTTCACCGGGCTGGGGCGTTGGAATCTCTCCCATCTCCAACGCGTCGATGTCTCCGGGGGACGAAACAATGACTGCATGCATGGTGGACAGGTTGCCACATGGGGTGGCGCGTTGTCGGTCTGACTGCTCAGCCCCTCAAGGGTTGGTCGAGGTGCGGCCACGGAAGCTCTCGCTGGGAGACGAAAGATCTGGGCCTTTTGTCGACGGGGTCTGTGAACCCCAGGCTTCGGGACAGCAGCGCCAGTGGCTGCGAGAAGTCGTCGATGTCGATGTCTCGAACCACTGGGTACAACGGATCGTTGGCAAGGGGAATCCCCAGCTGCGTGAAATGCGCGCGGATCTGGTGCGTCTTGCCGGTGACGGGACGCACCGCGTAGCGGCCCCATGCACCGTGTGACTCCAGCAGATCAATCTCGGTGCGGGCATTTGGTGGGAGCTCCAGCGTTTCTGCCTGCATGGTTCCCACCCGCTTGATGAGGTGGGATTCCACCACAGCCGGTAGAGCGAGGTCCTCGCGCAGGGGAGCGATCGCCTCGTAGGTTTTCTCCACTGTGCGCTCACTGAACAGCGACTGGTAGGCGGCCCGCCAGCGTCGCTCCGTGGTCATCAGCAACACACCGGCCGTCGCCCGATCCAGCCGGTGCGCAGCGGTCAACTCCGGCAGGTCGAGTGCTTGCCGTGCGCGCACGACGGCGCTCTGGAGAACATGTTTGCCACGCGGAATCGACGAGAGGAAGTGTGGCTTGTCGAAGACCACGAGCCGCTCGTCCCTGTGCAGCACCAGCAATTCGCCGGGAACCTCCACCTCGTCGCGGAGGCGACGATGGAACCAGATGAACGTGTGCGGCTGGTAGGGCTCCCTGCCGGTCAACGGAACGCCTTTGGGGTCAACGAAGGCGCCAGCTGTGAGCATCGGGTCCACCTCGGCGCGGGCTGGCCCCAGCTTGGTGAGCAGAAAGTCCCGCATCGTTGGCCAGGGCAGCGGATTTTCGGGGTCGCGGTCCGGTGTCCGGACCCATGCGGCCTGTAGCCCGTGACGGGGAGGCAGCGGAGACTTCTTTTGCACGCTACCATTGTGGCCGCTGCGTCAACTGCAGTGGCGAGGTCGCATAGTGGACTAGTGCAGCCGCCTTGAAAGCGGCCGAGTGGAAACGCTCCGTGGGTTCGAATCCCACCCTCGCCGCCATGGGGCCCTACCATGCAGGCATGGCCGCAACCACGTTTTCCATTGCCCCCAGAGTCCCCATCCGGGCTTTCCTCATCGCCGCCGTCGCAAGCATCGTCGGCGCCGTCCTGATGGTGTTTGCGCTGATCAACGCCTGGCACGTCGCCGTCCTGGTGGTGGCCATCGTCATTGTGCTGGCCGGTCTCGGCCTGCTGGTGGTTGCGTTGCTGGCGCAGAAGGCTTCCGCTGCTGAACTGACACTCGACGAGGACGGTTACACGCTCACCAGTCGGGCCGGTGAACAGTCAGGCACGTGGGCCGAGGTGACACGCATCACACGCGCCAAGAGCGGCGGTCAGGTAAGCATCCACGAAGGCGACGAGAAACGCACAGTGTTGCAATTCCACAGCATTGAACGCGCCCGCATCGCGGAGATCCTCGATGAGATGAGTGTCCGCCTGGACGCTGCGAACGGCTACCGGACCTGGGACGGGTCCTAGCCGTCCTCGTTCTCGAACCCGTCGCCCTGATCCTCAGGGTCCACCGGATCGTAGGCGCATGCATCGGTCACCTGCTGGGCGCCCTCCACCAGAATGGGCTCCGGGCTGTCAGAGACCGCGGGGGTCGGGGTCTCCGGCTCAGCGGAGGCAATCGTGGGGGTGCTCGTTGCCAGCGGTGTCACATCGGGATTGACGGTGGGCCCGGTGATCGCATCCTGCACCGATTGCCGCATGGCGTCGAAGTCCGGATTGTTGTAGTCGTAGCCATTCTTGCCGGGGGAGTAGACGAGCCGGTCGATCTCGGCGTCCTTGACCTTCAGGGCCAGCCCCACGAAAGGCTCGAGGACCTGCTGCGGGATGTCCGTCATCACCATGTCGGCCGAGGCGGAGGCGATGGCTTCGTAGGAGCTGAGCATGGTGGCCGGGTTGACCTGCTTGATGATGGCATCCACCAGGCACGACTGGCGTACCATGCGTTCGTAGTCGCTGCTGTCCGAGCGGCTGCGGGCGTACCACATGGCGTCATAGCCCTCGAGGTGCTGATCGGGTCCGGGCTCCAACCATCCGGTCGGGCTCTTGCCGGTGGTGTTGCCTCCGATGGGGAGACGCTCGTTGATGTTGACGTCGACGCCACCCATGGCGTCGATGAGGCGCTGGACGCCGTCGATGTTCAACAGGGCGAAGTAGTCGATCTTGAGTCCGGTGATGCCCTCCACACCCAACTTCATGCCTTCAGCCCCGGGATACGTCTGACCCTGGAAAGTGTCGGGGTACCAGTTCTCCACCTTGTCCCAGAGCGCATTGATGAAGAACTCTGCGGGATCCCCGTCGCCCTTGAAGCCGCTGGGGAACAACTCGGCGAGCTCTGAGCCCTCCGGGAACGGGGTGTACTGCACGTTGCGGGGGATCTGGACGATCGTCGTGTCCCCGGTGGCGGTGTCGATGGAGGCCACCATGATGGTGTCCGCGCGCAACCCGAGGCTGCTGTCGCGGGCGTCAGCGCTGTCCGCGCCCAGCAGCATGACGTTGATGCGGGGGTTGTCCTTCCACGGATCGCTCGTTGTTCCGTCAATGGATGGGCGGGAGGTGGACTGCACCTCGTCCTCGGAGGCGAAGACAGTGGAGACCAGCTTGTTCTGGTCGTAGGCGTAGCGGGCTGCAAGAGCAGCGGAACCGGCCACGCTGAAGCTCAGCGCCGAGACCAGAATGGCCCCCAGTGCGCGGCGGCCGACGCTCCAGCCCCGCGGGCGGGTCACGAGGTGTGTCCCGGCGATGAGGGAGACCCACACGAGACCGACGACGATGGCGCCCATCGTGAGGGAGCGCAGTTCGGACGGATTGACGGCGAAACTGGCGAAGTTGCCGAGGTCAGTTGATGCGGCGAAGGCAGCCCAGGCGATGGAGATGAGGAGTGCAGCCGGAAAGACGACGCCCAAAGCGCGTACTGGGCCGGGTTTGGCCCCCAGAAGACCCAGTCCGGGCAGGAAGGTGCTGGCGACGGTGAAGGCGGCCGAGCGTCCCAGAAAGCCGACCAGGACAGCGACGACCATAAGCGGTACGCCGATGAACCACACCACTGAGTTGCCGACCAGCGACTGGAAGAGCGATGTTGCCAGTGCAATCGATGCGATGGCGACCAGGATGAACAGGACCCGGCCGCGGTTGTTCATCAGGTGCTTGCGACCCTCGGCGGCTGCGGAGGTACGCCGTCGAGCAGGAGCGCTGCGCCGGGTGGAAGTGCTGTGCGAGGATCTCGCGTGTCGCGGACCCGTGTGGGAACGCGACGAACGCCCACCGCGGTGGTTGCTCCTGGACTTGCTCTGATCGTCGTTCATGATGATGTCTGCGCCCCTCGTCAAAAGCGATTGTAAACGAGGCGCGCAGTATCCACGATTTGTGCCGGTTGGCACTGCTCTTGGGCAGCCGCTACCCTAGTTCGAGCGTGGAGGTGTCGCCTAGCCCGGTTTATGGCGCCCGCCTGCTAAGCGGGTTTAGGGGTTAACCCTATCGAGGGTTCAAATCCCTCCACCTCCGCCACGCGCATCCCCCGGCTCCGGCCGGGGGATGCCCACCCGGATGGTGCTGGATTGTCGTGGTGGGACGGCTCGTTTTGCGGGTCGGGACTGGGTGCGCGTATAGTCTGTAACTGCCTTAGGGCAAGCGCTCGTGGCTCAACGGATAGAGCACCTGACTACGGATCAGGAGGTTGCAGGTTCGAATCCTGCCGAGCGCGCAGTAGGCCCGGCCCACCGGCCGGGCCTTTTTGCGTTCATGGGCACAACCGTTCAGGCCGCAGAGGGCCATGATGAGGAGAGATTGTGACGCAGATCTGGGCACACCGAGGGGCTTCGGCCTATGCGCCGGAAAACACTCTTCCCGCCTTCGCGATGGCCTTGGAGCAGGGGGCCGACGGTATTGAGCTGGATGTACAGCGCACTGCGGATGGCGCGCTCGTCGTCATTCATGACGAGACCATCGATCGGACATCGAACGGGTTCGGACGGGTGGGGGACCTGGTGCTCGAGGACGTGCGCCGCATGGACTTCTCCAATGGTTTCATCGGTCACCGCAACGTCCGGATCCCCACGCTGAAGGAGGTCCTGGATCTCGTCGGTCCTTCTAACGCCACTGTCAATGTCGAGTTGAAGAACAGCGTCGTGCCCTATCCGGGCATGGAGTTGGAGGCTGCAGCCCTGGTGGCCGAGAGCGGCATGAATGACAGGGTGGTGTTCTCCTCCTTCAACCATTCCAGCCTCGCGAACCTTCGAAGTGTGGTGGCACCGTCCCAGATTGGCCTGCTGTATTCGGACGGGCTCTACAACCCATGGCAGTACGCGCACTGGATGGGCGCCGGCGCACTCCATCCCAACTGGGCCTCAATGTGGCAGCCCGATTACGTCTGGCTGGCCCATGAGGCGGGCATCACCGTGAATGCGTGGACCCTGGATGATGAGAAGGACGTTGCCCGAGCGGTGGAGATGGGCATCGACGCCTTGGTGACCAACTTCCCGGACCGGGCCCGACGTGTCATGCGGTTGGGTCGCTAACGTAGCGACCATGACCAACCCTTTCCGCCCCGAACTGTGGGACGAGGTCCCCGGCTTCGACTTCACCGACATCACCTACCACCGTGCACGCAAGGTGCCTGCTGTTCGTATCGCGTTCAACCGGCCCGAAGTGCGCAACGCCTTTCGCCCCCACACCGTTGATGAGCTCTGCCAGGCACTGGAGCACGCACGCATGGCCTCTGACGTCGGCTGCGTCCTCCTGACTGGAAACGGGCCATCACCCAAGGACGGTGGATGGTCCTTCTGCTCCGGTGGTGATCAGCGGATCCGGGGACGCGCCGGCTACCAGTACGCCGAGGGGGAGACGTCCGAGGGCGTGGATGCGGCGAGGTTGGGGCGGCTGCACATCCTGGAGGCCCAACGCATGATTCGCTTCATGCCCAAGGTTGTCATCTCACTCGTGGGCGGGTGGGCCGCCGGCGGAGGGCATTCGCTGCACGTCGTCTCCGACCTCACGATCGCCTCCGATGAGGCCCGCTTCAAGCAGACCGACGCAGACGTCGGATCCTTCGATGCAGGCTTCGGATCGGCGTATCTGGCGCGGCAGGTGGGTCAGAAGTTTGCGCGGGAGATCTTCTTCCTCGGCGACGTGTACACCGCCGACGACGCGCACCGCATGGGCATGGTCAACAAGGTGGTGGAGCACGAGCACCTGGAGGATGAGGGCCTGGAGTGGGCGGCCAGGATCTGTGGCAAATCGCCCACGGCACAGCGCATGCTGAAGTACGCGTTCAACATGATCGACGACGGACTCGTGGGCCAGCAGGTCTTCGCGGGCGAGACCACGCGGCTGGCCTACATGACCGACGAGGCCGTCGAGGGGCGCGACTCGTTCCTGGAGAAGCGGGATCCCGACTGGTCGAACTTCCCGTACTACTACTGAGACCGCGGGCGATCACCCCGCATCACAGCCCGGTCTGGGTGGCCCCGTACTCTGCCTGCTCGGTGGTGAAGCCTTCGGACTCCAACTGCTCAATCAGGCCTGAGCGGGAGAACGCCGAGAAGTCGAGGTAAGACTGCGCCTTGTAGGCGGCCTGCTCATTCCAGTCCACCGTCACCTGATCAACACCCCATGTGGCGTCATTCGTTGAGTACCCCTCAAACTCGAGCTGCTCAATCAGCCCTGTCCGTGAGAACGCGGTGAAGTCGAGGTAGGACTCGGCCTGCTTCAGAGCATTCTGTTGCGCCACGGTGCCATTGGTTGTGGCGGCTTCGGCCTCGGCAGCAGCTTGATCAGATGCTTCCTGTTCCGCAGCGACCCGGTCTGCTTCGGCCTGCTCAGCCGCGATCCGGTCTGCTTCGGCCCTGTCGGCGGCAGCTTCGGTCTCGGCCTCGGCCTCGTCCGCTGCTTCCTGCTCAGCAGCCTCAGCGGCCGCCACGTCTTCCGCGGACTGCTCAGTGACCTCGGGGGTCGGGGTGGGCTCAGCGGTCGGGGGGGGCGCAGGGGTCGGCTC
>JBQCZU010000026.1:0-15539 GCA_052089385.1 Arachnia sp. | reverse complement strand
CCCCCGGGCCCCCCCCCCCGCCCGCCGCCCGCCGGGGGTGGGTGTGGGTGTGGGAACAGCGCTGGTGGCCACGGGGGCAGCGACGGTCTCCTCATCGACGTCGGGGACAAGGATTCCGATCAGCGCGAACACCACCACCAAACCCAGCGGGATGATGAAGCGTTTCTTCTTGAACCAGGGCCGCTTCGGGGGTTCCTGCTCGTAGAGGGGCTGCGCGTGGGTGTCTGGACCAAATCCCTGGGGTGGGCCGAATCCCTGGGGTTGCCCATAGCCCTGGGGCTGGCCGTATCCGGGAGGCTGGCCGTTTCCGGGAGGCGGAGCGTAGCCCTTGGGGCGATCGTTGGGCTGACCATTGTCAGGGGGCGTGGACATTGTGCACTCCGGAAATAGATGTTGACGCGAGGCTTTCGTCATCACTGGGGAAGCATCTGTGGGTCTGACGCGATCCTACGGGCATGCTTGCGGACCACCGGCATGGGGTCGGTTAGACAGGCGAACGCAGAGGACGTGTACGGAAACCTTCCTGGAATTCTTCCGCGGAGGGCAGGTGGAGGACAGGACAACGGCGGCCGGCCACTGGGTGACCGGCCGCCGTGTGCGTTTTGTGGCAACGCCCAGAAATCAGGACTAATTCTTCTGGAATCTGACCATGTTGTTGAAGACCTCTTCGGTTGCCCAGCGGTAGGTGTAGCCACCCCCGGCCGCTGGCGTGGCTTTGATGAGGCTCGTCGAGATGAAGGAACGGCAACCTCCGCGGCCCGTGAGGGCAGTGTCGCACTCAGTGCGCCACTGGCGGCCTTCGCTGGAGGTCCACGAACCCGTGACCGCCAACGGGTTGGTACCCCATGCGGCACGCTTCATCTGCGGCAAATAGGTGAGGTTGTTGAAGACCCAGCCATTGTTCTGCTGGAACACCCCGTTGACCTGGGTGACCTGGGTGGCCCAGATCATCGTGCGGCACCGCTGGGTCTGCGAGTACGGCTCACAGGAGGTGAACCATTGACGTCCGTTGACCTCATGAAGGCCCGGTGTGTTGTACACATCCGGGGTCTCCGGTTGGGGCGCAGGGGTCGTGGGCCGTGGTGAAGGAGTCGTCGGCTCCGGTTCGGGTTCTGGCTCCGGCTCTGGCTCGTAGACCTCCCAGAGGAACGCAGGTGAGGTCCACGTGGTGGTCCTGACCGGGTCGTCGCTGTTGTCGACGGACAGGCGCAGCACATACATCCCGTTGGGTGCCAGGTCCAACTCGTCGGTGGCCTCGTCCAGCCGCTGGCCATCCCAGGCGCTGGCGTTGCCCCAGGGCGCGCGCCACGGGTCCCGCTCAACATTGGCGATCTGCTCGGTCCCCTCGATGGGCTCGCCGTCGTCGTCCGCCTCGAGGACGGTGACGGTGACGGAAGCCGGCTGCGTGCCCAGCATGTACTGCACAGCGGGGTACAGGCCCGGTGTGTAGGTGAGGATGTCAGCAGGCTCCACTTCGCCGACCATCAGCTCTTCGTCAACGCACAGCCCGTCCACCCATTCCAGACAGTCGTACAGGGCCGCCATGTAGGGCGGGTAGTCGCTGTCGTCGCCGAGCAGCGTGGGTGCGTCGCTCCAGTCGCCCTTGATCCCGGCAAACGGGACCTGTACTGATTCCTCGTCCGAGGTGAAGGAGAGGTAACCGCTGTAGGTGGCGGTGTTGGGGGTGTCTTCCGACGGGACGATGATCACGTCCACCGTGGCGGTGCCGTTGGCGGGAACCGTCACGGTCTCGGCAGAGAAAGTGACGGACGTGTTCTCCTGCGTGAAGTCGGGGCGGTCCTGGAGCCGACCCTCATCCCATGCCACGGCGGAGGTGACGGCATCGGCATGGGACGTCGTCCAGGTCACAGGCGCGTCGGTGGTGTTGGTCAGGGCCATCGTCTGCGTGAACGCGCCATCAGCCGATTGGCCCGTGGACAGCTTTGCGGGGGAGACCCGCGACGCGAGCGTAATGGCCTCGTCCACCTGGATCAGCCCAGCTCCCTGGCGATGGGCCGCATCCAGCACCCCGGATTCGGGCATGAACGAATACAGCGCTGGTGCAGCGCTGTTCTGGAGACGTTCTCGCACGTCCACCGCCGTGAGACCCGGGGTGTCCTGCAGCATCAGGGCTGCGGAGCCCGCGACGTGTGGGCTGGCCATGGAAGTGCCCGAGTAGACACCGGTGCCGCCCATGCTGAGGGGAAGGGTGGAGAAGATGTTGCCGCCCGGCGCGCCCAGGTCAGGCTTCAGTGACAAATCCGAGGCAAGGCCCCAGGACGTGAAGTAGGAGGCGAGGCCCGGGGTGTAGGGGTTCGGGTCATCGATGAACGTGCCGGGCACGCCGATTGTGACGGGACCGTCCTCCAATGCCTCAAGCACCTGCTGGCCCGTGGACGTCAAAATGGCCAGGGCGGGTATCTCGCCGCTGTCCACCCACTCCCAGAAGAAATCAGCATAGGCGACGACGCCGATGGCACCGGATTCCATGGCCAACTGGGAGCGCCGCTGCACATCGCAACCGCCGTTGCCGCTGAAGAAGGCAATCTTGCCCTCCAATGAGGGGTCAAGCTTGCACTGCAACGGGTCGC
Source organism: Arachnia sp. (assembly GCA_052089385.1). Classification (GTDB taxonomy): domain Bacteria; phylum Actinomycetota; class Actinomycetes; order Propionibacteriales; family Propionibacteriaceae; genus Arachnia. The sequence goes on along the minus strand of JBQCZU010000026.1, from coordinate 12,948 downwards.
TGAAAGTGGCGAGCTCGCCCGAGAATCCCGTCGGGACAGGGGCATACGACAACGAGGCGTACCCCGAGGTGATCGGTTCGCCCACCGACGGAGTGATGTCCACCCGCGGCATCGCCAGGCTCGTGGCGTCAAAGGATGCCACGGCGATCGCCTTCTCTGCCACCGAGGGTGCTCGCAGCGTCTGGGTGCCGAATTCGCCCTCATTGCCGGCGGCGACGACGAGCATAACACCGTCGTCGACCATCCGATCCGCGGCCTGGGACAGCGGGTGGGTGGGGGAGCCCTGGAGGGGCCAGCCGAGGCTCATGTTGACCACATCCATGCCGTCGGAAGCTGCCCGCTCCATCGCCTCAAGAATGATGGCCATGGTGGTCATGCCGAAGCAGGTGAACACCTTGTAGGCGCCGAGGGTGGCTTCCGGAGCAACCCCGAGTACCTGGCCCTCGCCGCCGACGGTGCCAGCGACGTGGGTGCCGTGTCCGTCGCAATCCATTGGGTCGCCGTCCGGCTGCGGTGCAGACACTTCACCGGACTCGTCGGGCCAGGGGGAGTAGTCGTCGCCGATGAAGTCGTAACCGTAGGCGACTCGCTCCGTGGGGAACTCGGTGGATTCCTGATCACCGGTACCCCCGAGATCGGGGTGGTTGTAGTCGATTCCCGAATCGATGATGCCCACTGTGACGCCTGCTCCGGTGAGACCGAGCTCTGTTTGTGCGCGGTCAGCACCGATCATGGCCAGGGAAGCTTTCGTGGCGGCTGTTTCGGGCGACGGTGGGGCGTCGGGCCTCTGCATTGCCAGGACAGGATGGACCTCCTTGACCGAGTCCAGCTCAGCGAGGAGCTCGGCCTGGGCGTCGTCGGCGCGGACGGTGACGCCGTTGAACAGCAGCGTGTAGATGCGGGTGACGCTGGCGGGCAGGTCCGCTGCGCGCGCTTCGGTGGTGAAGTCTGAGCGGTCGCGCTGGATCCGGGAGTTCGTGCCGCCGGAGGCAGTGGGCTCCGACTGGAACTCGACGAACCACTCGCCGGTGGGCCGGGTCCTGCCCGGCATCTCTTCGGGAGCGGTGACGAAGTCGGCAAGGTTGCCGAGGTCGACGCGGCTGATGTCGCCGTCGCCCTCGTCGGCGCGAGCGGCTGCGGGGGTGAGGAGGAGGGCGAGGACTGCCAGCGATGCTGCTGCGCTACGCCACCGTCGAAACTGGGACATGGGTCATCCGATCCGAGAAGTTGGGATGACAGTAGTGCAGCCGCGGGCCTGTTGAGATCATGTTTGAGGGATAGATTCCCGATGGCCACACCTCATCTCCCGACGGTGCGAAACCCCATGTTTCCTGATGCCGAATCCGGGGTGTTCGAGGTGCGTGCCGCGTTGCGGTACCGGTTGCAGTACGAGTCGTGGCAGAGGTAGGAGCCGCCCCGCATGACGCGGGTCGGGCCGGTCCCGGGCCCCGTGGGGTCCAGGGTGGGGGAGGTCGCGTAGTAGGCGGCGTCGAAGACGTCGTGGCACCACTCCCAGACATTGCCCACCATCTGCCAGAGTCCCAGGGCATTCGGTGTGAAGCTACGCACTGGGGCGGTGGTCAGGAAGCCGTCCTCGAGGCTGTTCTCGCTGGGGAAGCGTCCCTGGAAGATGTTGCACGGCCAGTCGTGGCCGATTGCCTTTGCCGGCAGATCATTGCCCCATGGATACCGCAGACCCTCGACGCCAGCCCGGGCAGCGCTTTCCCACTGCGCCTCGCTGGGCAGGACACGGCCAGCCCACGCACAATAAGCCACGGCATCGTCCCAACTGACGTGGACCACCGGGTGATCATCCAGACCCTTGATCGTGGATCCAGGGCCACCGGGGTGCCGCCAACTTGCCCCGCGCACGCCGTACCACCAGGGCGCTCCCTCCGCGGTCCCGAGAATGTCGCCCGCATCGCCATCGAATGCGAGATGGAAGACGGCGGAGAACCCCTGTCTCTCAGACTCGGTACAAAAACCCGTCTGCTCGACGAAGACGGCGAAGTCCGCATTGGTGACGCTCGTTGCGTCGATCCTGAAAGCACTGATCGTCACGGGATGCACTGGGGATTCCCCGTCCCCGGGGTGACCGTCGCCATGGTGGTCGCCCATGGTGAAGGTGTGAGCAGGAATCGTGACCTGCTCGATGCCATGCACGGAAGCACCGGGTGACGTTGGCGCCGCGACGGGATCGCTCCCTGGAGCAGACACTCGGTCCGCGAACGTGGGTGAGCAACAACTCTGCTCAGGTGTGGTCCCGGACGTCACTCCGCCAAGCCGTAGAGACGGTCCCCGGCGTCGCCCAGACCGGGCACGATGTAGCCCATTTCATCGAGGCGTTCATCGACGGCCGCCGTCACGAGAGTGCAGGGGACATCGAGATCGGCCAGAAGTTTGTGCATGTTCTCGATGCCTTCGGGGGCCGCCAACAGGCAGATGGCCGTGATGTCGTCGGCTCCACGGCCCACAAGGAACTTCACAGCTTCGCCCAGAGATCCACCGGTGGCGAGCATGGGATCCAGCACGTAGCACTGGCGGCCCGACAGGTCCTGGGGAAGACGCTCGGCGTAGGTGGCCGGTATCAACGTCTCTTCGTCGCGGATCATCCCGAGGAATCCCACCTCGGCAGCCGGCATCAACCGGAGCATGCCGTCGAGCATTCCGAGACCTGCACGCAGGATGGGCACGATCAGCGGCGCTGGTTGCGCCAGGCGCGTCCCCACCGTTTCGGCCACAGGGGTGGTGATGTTCACCTCCCGGACACGGACGCCACGGGTCGCCTCGTAGGCCAGCAGGGTGACAAGCTCCTCAACGAGCCGACGAAACGTCGGCTGTTCGGTGCCTGACTCCCTGAGGAGGGTGAGCTTGTGGTCCACCAACGGGTGTTTTATCACGCAAAGTTCCACAGGAGACACCTTTGCACATCCCGCGTGGTTCGAGTGCACCGAGGGGGTGTGCGTAAAGCCCAATCTCTGGGAGGATGGGGCGGGCAGTACTGAGGGAAGGACACAGCCGTGGACGCATTTGATGAGGACGCTGAACCATTCGACCTCAAGGACGACGGCGATTCCGACGAGGACTCGGACGATGATGAGGACGACGACCTCGACGAGGCCACTGAGGATGACGTCGATTTCGTGGTCGCCGTGTACCGCGAGGACGGTCGCCCCCTGGCTGTTCCGATGGACTTCGATCTGGCCAACGACTTCGATGAACTGGTCCGCCAACTCGGCCGCATCCCGGGCGATTCCGGGGCTGTCGGCTTCGTCTCGGTGTCCGGCGACTTCTTCGTGGCCTGCCGCGTTCGAGGCCGCGTCGTCGAGGTGTTGTTGAGCGATTCCGGGGCTGCGAATGACTGGCCGCTGGCACGCGACATCATGGACTATCTCGGCGAGGACATCCCTGAGGAGGACGACGATTCCGCGCCGGTCGGTGACCTCGACATGTTCGCCGCGAATGGGCTGCGTTCCTTTGAGCTGGAGCAGATCACCACGGACTACGACGAGGACTCAGACGTCCTCGTTCTCCAGATCGCCCGCAAGCTGAAAGTGGCCCCGGAGTTCGAGCGGGCCGTCGAGTCCTTCGAGGACTGACGTGGCAAGCCGCTTCGCCCCGGCGATGCAGCACGCCATTGTTGAAGCCCTCGCGGCCACGGAGCACTCAGACGTGCCCATCGGCGCCGTCGTGCTGGACGCCACGGGGGAGGTCGTGGCGCTCGGCCACAACGAGCGCGAACTCCTGGGGGATCCGACGGCGCACGCCGAGGTGGTCGCGATCAGACGCGCCGCGGAGAAGATCGGTGAGTGGCGACTGACGGGCTGCACGTTGGTGGTGACGCTGGAGCCCTGCACCATGTGTGCGGGCGCCGTCGTGGCCAGCCGGATCGAGCACGTGGTGTTCGGGGCGTTCGATCCCAAGGCGGGCGCCGTGTCATCGCTCTTCGACGTCGTGCGCGATCCCCGTCTCAATCACCGCCCCCGTGTCACAGGAGGCGTGATGGAGGCAGAGTGCGCGGCACTGTTGGACGCTTTCTTTGCGAACCTCCGAACGCCTGAATCGCGCTCCTAGAACAGCGCGACGTTCTTGACGGGTGGGAAGATCTCATCAAGGGCCGCCTCGTCAGCAGCGGTCGGTGTCCAGCCGGCTGCGCCTGCGTTCTGCGCGATCTGTTCCGGCTTCGTGGCTCCTGCGATCACGCTGGCCACGGATGGGCGGGATGCCAGCCAGGAAAAGGCGACCTGGATGGGGGTGAGGTCGCGCTCCTGGGCGAAGGTGGCGAAGGCCTGCATCTGATCCCAGTCAGCATCCTGGAGCATGGTGGTGCGGGAGTGGGTCAGTCGGCTGCCGGCGGGTACTTCGCTGCGGGTGTACTTGCCGGTCAGAAGGCCGTTGGCCAGGGGGAAGTACGGCAGTACACCCAGGCCAAACGCCTCCGCCGCGGGAGTCACTTCCAGTTCCGCACGCCGGTCCAGGAGGTTGTAATGGTTCTGGCTGGAAATGAAGCGGGCGCCGCTTCGACCCCTGCACGTGAACTCTGCCTCAGCGATCTGCCATCCCGTCAGGTTGGAGTGGCCGATGTAGCGCACCTTGCCCTGGCGGACCAAATCCTGCAGCGCATCCAGGGTCTCCTCGATGGGGGTGTTCTTGTCCGGGGTGTGGAATTGGTAGAGATCAATGTGATCCGTGTCGAGCCTGCGCAGGGACGCCTCGACGGCGCGCGCGATGTAGCGACGCGACCCGCGGGCTCCGAAGTCATTGCCCATGGCGCCGCGCATGTCCATCCCGAACTTGGTGGCCAGAACCACCTCGTCGCGACGGCTCCCCAATGCTTTGCCGAGCATGGTCTCGGACAGTCCGGGTTCGCCTCCATAGACGTCGGCGACGTCGAAGAGGGTGATGCCTGCGTCAATGGCGGCGTGGACGACAGCGTCGGTGCCTTCCTGGGTCTTCGTCACGGTGTTCGGGCGCCCGAGGTTGTTGCACCCGAGGCCGACGACGGAGACGCTGAGGCCGGAACGGCCCACCTGGCGATACTGCATGGATATGGATCCTCTTCGTGGTCGACGACGCATGGACAGAGGTCACCGATGCTAGCCAATGAGCGCACGGATCGGCGCTCAATTGGCAGGAGGCCGCATCATCGTTGTAAAGTTTCTCCCGGTGACGTGTCTGAGCGGCCGAAAGAGCTCGCCTCGAAAGCGAGAGTGGTGCAAGCCACCGAGAGTTCAAATCTCTCCGTCACCGCCAGAGATAAAAAGGAACCCCCGGAGACATCCGGGGGTTCCTTGGTGTTTCAGCCGTATCTGCTGACCGGGCTCAGGGCTCCTGGGTGTCAGCGTCCTCACCTTCCGCGGGGCTTGCGGAATCAGAGGGCAGCGCTTCCGGTGGGATGCAGGTGGTTCCCTGCTCCCCGCTGGAAACCTGCGACAGGGGCGTCAATCCGGGTGCCGGTTCCTCGGAGGCCAACAAAACGTCGACGGTGCCGTCAACGCGATCGTCATATTCGATGGTGGGCTCCAGGAAGTAGGACGACACCAGGCGAAGAGCCGGCTGATTGTCCTCGCTGAGACGCACAACAACTCCGCTGGTGACGCGCTCCTCGGTGTTCTCGACCCGGACGACGTTGAATCCCACTTCCTCCAGTCGGGATCCCACGCGGCTCGCGAGGCCGCTGGTGAAGCCGGCGTTGTACACCCTCACAGACACGTCCCTGACGGTGACGAGCTCAGCAGAAATCGTGACACAGGGCGTTGGTGGCGCCTCAGGTAGAGGCGCGGTGAGGTTGCGCCACCCCCAGAAGGCCCCCCAGACAAGCAGCCCAAGGAGACCCAACAGCAGCAAAGGTGTGGCAATCAATCGGAAAATGCGCACGGGCGCTCACTTCGTTCTGCTGGGAGACACGGGGCGGGGGATCACTTCAACTCCAGGACTCGAGCGTGGAGCGTTTGGCGCTGTTGCAGCGCTGCGCGCAGCGCACGATGCAAACCGTCCTCCAGGAACAGCTCGCCGCGCCAGTACACGACGTGGGCGAAGAGGTCTCCATAGAAGGTGGAGTCCTCCTCCAGCAGAGCATCGAGGTCAAGGGTACGTTTCGTCGTGACGAGCTCGTCAAGGCGCACCTGATGGGGCGCAATGGCGGCCCATTGCTTCTGGACGTAGCCATGGTCGGGATAGGGGCGGCCATCGCCCACGCGCTTGAAGATCACGTCGGTCAGTGTACTGATGTCGCGTACTGGAGTGGGGCAACGCCACCGGAGATGGAGTAAAACGCGCACTCAAGCCTGATCGAGTGCCAAGCTGTGGGGGTGAGCGAAGAAGCGCGTGATGATCTCATCCAGACAATTGTGGACGGGTATGCCTTTGAGGCGGATGCCGTGCAACTCGGGGTGCTGATGACGGAGCAGGGGCCAGTGGTGCAGGCACCGGTGTGCATCCCGGTCGCCATGTTCAACCGCCACGGTCTCGTGGCGGGAGCGACGGGAACAGGCAAGACCAGAACGCTGCAGGTGATGGCAGAGGCATTGAGCAAGGCCGGTGTGCCAGTCTTTGCAGCCGACATCAAGGGCGACCTGTCAGGGATGGCCAGCCCCGGCGGTACGAGCGAGAAGCTTCTCGCCCGGGTCGGGGAGCAGGGCCAGACATGGTCTGCGGCACCCTTCCCCTGCGACTTCTACGCACTCGGTGGCACAGGAATCGGGGTCCCGCTGAGAGCCACCATCTCCTCTTTCGGGCCCATCCTCCTGAGCAAGGTGTTGGGTCTGAACCAGGTACAGGAGTCCTCGCTGGGATTGGTCTTCTACTACGCCGACGGTGCAGGGCTGCCGTTGCTGGACCTGAGCGACCTCATCGAGCTCTTGAAGTATCTCGTCTCCGACGAGGGCAAACCGGAGCTGAAGGGCATCGGTGGAATCTCCAGCGCCACCGTCGGCGTCATCCTGCGGAACCTGATCACCCTCACAGCCCGGGGCGGCGATGTCTTCTTCGGTGAGCCCGAGTTCGAACCCACAGACCTGTTGCGCCTCGCCCCGGACGGCCGCGGCGTCGTCTCCCTGCTGGAACTGCCGGACCTGGCTTCCCAGCCCGACCTCTTCTCCACGTTCCTGATGTGGTTGCTGGCGGACCTGTTCGAGTCCCTGCCCGAAGTGGGAGACATCGACAAACCCAAGCTCGTGTTCTTCTTCGACGAGGCCCACCTGCTCTTCAACAATGCCTCCAAGGCGTTTCTGGATTCGATCACCCAGACCGTGCGACTCATCCGGTCCAAGGGTGTGGGCGTGTTCTTCGTAACGCAGACCCCCAAGGATGTGCCCGGGGACGTGCTGGCACAGCTCGGCAGCCGGGTGCAGCACCAGTTGCGCGCCCACACGCCCAACGACGCCAAAGCACTCAGGGCGACGGTGTCCACCTACCCGACGTCCGCCTACGACCTGGGGGAGTTGTTGGTGACGTTGGGCACGGGCGAAGCCATTGTCACCGTCATGGATCCCGACGGTGCCCCCACCCCGGTGGCCTGGACGCGGATCTGGGCCCCCGAGTCCTCCATGGCTCCCGGTGAGCTTGGCATGTTGCAGGGCCATGTCAGCCAATCACCCCTGATGGCCCGCTACGGGCAATCCGTTGACAGGGACTCCGCCCGGGAGATGTTGGCGCGCAAGCTGGAAGAGGGCTCCCGTCGTGCGGCGGAGGAGCAGCGGCTGGAGGATCAGCGGCAGCACTATCAGGACCAGGCGCGTCAGCACGCTCCGAGCCCGGCGCCGCCCCGTCGAACCTCCAGGCCGGAGCCGGGATTCATGGAGCAGGTGACGTCCTCCTCCGCCTTCAAACAGTTCACTCGCACCGCCGCCGCGGAAATCGCCAGGGGGCTCTTTGGTGCGGGGCGGCGGCGGTGAGCGTGGGGGATCAGCTACTTGCTGGTGCCCTGCGACACCGACCCCTGTAGCTGACGCTGGAAGATCATGTAGATGATCAACACGGGCACCACCGTGATGATCACTGCTGCGAAGAGGGAACCGAAGTCCACCTCGTACTTGGCCTTGTTCGCGAAGTTGAACACGCCCTGGGCCAGCACGTATTGCTCTTCCCTGGTGTTGAGGGCCAGCGGTAGAAGCAGCTGGTTCCAGAGTCCCAGGAAGTTGAAGATGGCGATCGAGGACAAACCGGGCTTGGCCATCGGCAACATGATGCGGAAGAAGATCGTCCAGTGGCCGGCACCGTCGACCATGGCCGCTTCGGCAATCTCCTGCGGCAGGGTCCGGAAGAAGGCGTAGAGAAAGAACACGGTGAAGGGCAGCGCGAACGCCACATACGTCAGGATGAGGCCCTCGAAGGTTCCCAGGAACACCCCGTTGGGGGCCCACGGCAGGGGCAGCGTCTTCAGTACTTGGTACAGCGGAACGATCGCCAGGAAGATGGGAAACGTCAGGCCGGCAAGCATCAGGTAGTAGATGAGTTGGCTGCCCCTGAACTGGTAGCGAGCCAGCACGTAGGCGCACATCGCGCCCAACAGCATCACGAGGAACATGGCTGTGGTGACCACGAAAAACGTGTTGAGGAAGTAGCGGCCGAAGTTGTCGGAGGTCCACGCCCGGATGTAGTTCGAAAACAGATACGACAGGCTGAAGGATCCCGTGTCGGGGTCCGTGAGCAGAGCTTTGGGCAGTGATGTTGAGGACGCTGTGATCTCACGCGTCGTTTTCAAGGATGTCATGAGAGTCCACAGCAGAGGACCCACCACGAGCAGGGACCAGATGATCAGGATGACGTGGGAGGCGCTGGCGAACATCCTGTCGTTCTTGCTGACGGAGATCTTCCTCTCAGCCATCGACGTTCCGCGAATCTGTGTGCTCATCAGTAGCTCACCGCGTCCTTTCCACCGGTCAGTCGATTGACGGTGAACACGAGAGCCGCAAAGGCCAGCGTCACCATGGCCAGCACCACACCCATGGCCGAGCCGCGGCCCCACATGTTCTGACCCCCGAATGCGGTGTTGAACAGTTCCTGGCTCATGACGAGCGTGGAGTAGTTCGGACCGCCGGTGGGGTTCAGGGCTTCCATGTAGATGAAGGCATCCAGCGCGATGATGCCCATGTAGATGTAGGCAGTCTGGATGTTGTCGCGGATCAGCGGAATGGTGACCCTGGTTGCTGTGGTCCAGCGGCCAGCACCGTCGATGCGCACGGCCTCATAAATCTCCGAAGGGATCGATTTGATGGCGGCGATGAACAGCAGCATGTAGAAGCCCACGAAGCCCCACACGATGACCAACATCGACACTGGCATGGCGGTTTCCTCCTTGCCGAGCCATGCATAGTTCTCGAACTGCCCCAGTCCGATGCCGGTGAGGAGCCCGTTGACGAGGCCCATGCCCGGATCCAGGAGCAGGCGCCACATCAACCCGATGATGATGCCGGGGATGACGTAGGGGAAGAACGAGACGATCCGGTAGAAGCTGGCGCCCTTGATGCCCCGGATGGTGCCGTGGCTGTGGCCACCCACCGTGATCACGATTGCCAGTAGCAACGCCAAGGCGATGGTGATCATGGGCAGAAAGATTGCCAGCATGGCGTTGTGTCCCAACGCCAGCATGAACTTGCTGCTGGTGAAGAGATAGACGTAATTGTCGAACCAGGTGTAGTTGGCCTCAGAGATGGGGCCGAAACCTCGCCAGTCCGTCAGCGACAGGTGGAATGCCTGCAGGAACGGATAAATGACGAGAACCAGGTAAATGATCAGGGGAAGTCCGAGGAAGACCACCATGAAGCTGATCTTGTCGAATGAGGGCTTCCGCTTCCGTCGTGGCATGGGGTCTCCGAATTAGAGGGACTACGTGATGGGCGGCGAGGGAAAACCCTCGCCGCCCCAAAGTTGAACCAGGACCAAGAGGTCAGGAAACCGTGTACTTCTCGACAGCGTCGTCTCCTGCGACCCTGTCGGAGACCTCCTGCAACCGCGTGGTCAGCTCGGCGGTGGTGAGCTGACCGTCAAGGAACGAGTTCCACTGCACAACCCAATCGCTGCCCAGGCCATAGAAGTCCCGGAACTTCCATGTGAAGACGTTGTCTCCCGCATCAGCCAGCATCGCGATCTGCGATACGAGCGCGGTGGAACCGAAGCCGTCCTCGGGGACCGTGTCCTTGACGATGGTGGGTGACAGGATCTCCTTGGCGAAGTTCGTGGCCGCCTCCTTCGACAGCATGGCCCGCATGAACTCTTTGCCGCCGGCAACGTTCTTTCCCTGGCTCGGAACGATGTAGGGCTCATCCGCAGCGGAGTGGATGGCTTCGAAGGGCATCGCCGACGAGGATGTGACGGTGGGCACTGGTGTGCCCATCATCTCGAATCCCTCCGCGGTCTGACTCTTCATCTCGTTCTCGATCCAGGCTCCCGAGGGATACAACAGGGCCTCCTGGGCCTGTGACCACGCTGCCTGCGCTGCGGTGAACTGGGTACCGCCGCCGCCTGGCTTGATGTAGCCAGCCTTGACGATCTCCTCCATCTTGGTGAAGACCTGCTGGATGGCGGGATGGCTCCAGGCCCCCTCCTCCAGGTTGTCCAGAGCAATGCGGACCTCGTCGCCGCCCTCCTTGATGGCGGAGGTGATGGCCAGTTCCAGGAAGTAGTCTGCGGCTTCATTGCCCCAGAGGAACAGGTACTTGCCCTGCTCCTGTGCTGCGGCGCCGAGGGCAATTGCCTCATCCCACGTCTTCGGCGGTTCCCAGCCGTTCTCCTCGAAGAGGGAGGAGGAGTACCAGAGTCCAAATACGGTGAGAACGTAGTTGACGACCACCAGTTTGCCGTCCACCGTGCCGGGCTCCAGAACGCCGGTGTAGAGGGTGTCACGGATGACTTCGCCCTCATAGTTTTGTGAGTCGATGACGTCGTTGAGGTCCTCGAGTTCGTTGATGATGGCGGACAGGCCAATCTTGCCCTTACCCGCGTTGTCAATGACATCCGGCGGATCGCCAGCGGCGAAGCGGGGCTGCAATTCCTTGGTGGCGTCCTGAATTTTGGACACCTCCACCGTGGCACCGTCGAACTTTGTCGACACCATGTTCGCGGCGTACTCGGCGTAGGCAACGCCGTAGCCGCCGTTGAAGATCGCTGCGTCGATGTCGGAGGGGACCTCGAGTCCGAACGGGTTGTTCGGATCAGCAGCGGTGGTGGTGCCGGGATCTGTCGGATCGTTGGTGCCGGGGGCGGCTTCCTGATCATCTCCACCACCGGCGCATGCGGCCAGCGGGATGAGCGCGCCAGCGGCGAGGGCGCCCTTCAGAAATCCTCGACGATGCAGGGAGTAGCTCATGAATTCTCCTTCTGGTTCCCACTGGCCATGCCAGTAGGTCTAGTGGTCTACATGGAGGACGACGCCGTCACCCCGGTGAGAGCAATATAGGGGCTGCCGGGTGTGAAAAGACATGGCAGCAACACAAACTAGGCCCAATTGTTACATGTCGCGCAGTTGCGGTCGTCACCTCCAGGCGAGGTCAGCGCCCTGTGCCGCCGTAGACCACAGCCTCCTGGGAGGCGTCCATGCCGAAAGCGGTGTGGGCGGCGCGTACCGCCTGATCCACTTCGTCGGCGCCGACGACCACGGAGATGCGGATTTCCGACGTGGAGATCATTTGGAGGTTGACCTCTGCCTCAGCCAGAGCTTCGAAGAATGTGGCAGTGACACCGGGATGGGAGCGCATGCCCACCCCCACGACGGAGACCTTCCCCACCTGATCGTCGTAGAGGACCTCATGAAAGCCGACGCGTTCCTTGATCTCCTCGAGTGCCCTGATGGCCTTGATGCCATCGCTCATTGGGAAAGTGAAGGAGATGTCCGTGCGCACGTCGGAGAGCTTGGAGACGTTCTGCACGATCATGTCGATGTTGATGTCCACAGCCGCGACGGCCTTGAAGATGACGGCTGCGGCGCCCACCTGGTCAGGCACGCCGACGATCGTGATCTTCGCCTCGCCACGATCATGTGCCACGCCGGTGATGATGGCTTCTTCCATACCTGACTCCTTCGTAATGAGTTCGTGGGCCCTGACCCAGGTGCCCGGCTTGTCGCTGAATGATGATCTGACGTGGACGGCCACGTTTTCCCGCCGCGCGTACTCGACGCAACGCAGGTGAAGGATCTTGGCTCCTGAAGCCGCCAGTTCCATCATGTCCTCGTAGCCCACTTCGGTGATTCGCTGTGCACTGGGCACGATGCGCGGATCAGCGGTGAACACGCCGTCGACATCGGTATAGATCTCGCAGTAGTCGGCCTTCAATGCTGAGGCAAGCGCGACGGCGGTGGTGTCAGAGGCCCCGCGTCCCAACGTCGTGACGTCCTTGGTGGACTGCGACACACCTTGGAAACCCGCCACGATGGCCACATTCCCCTGCTGCAGCGCTGCTTCCACCCTGCCCGGCGTGATGTCGATGATGCGGGCGTTGCCGTGGATGGGGGTGGTGATGACGCCGGCCTGGGAACCCGTGTAGGACACTGCGCCCACCCCCAGATCGGACAGCGCCATTGCCAGCAGTGCTGCGCTCTGGCGCTCGCCTGTGGTCAGGAGCATGTCCAGTTCCCGGGATTTGGGTTGGGGTGACACCTGGAGTGCCAGGTCCATCAGCTCATCGGTGGTGTCACCCATGGCTGAGATGACGATGATCACGTCGTGACCGTCGCCGCGGGTGCGCGCTACCCGTCGGGCGACTCGTTTGATGGATTCAGCATCCGCCACCGATGATCCGCCGTACTTCTGGACGATTCGTCCCATCCGCTTTCCTCCCCGGAGTTCAGGGGCACCACCATAGTGCCTCGAGCAGCGGGGTGGATGTGAGAGGAACCCCCGGACAGTACGAATCGAGGTGCTCCGGTCCCCCAACCGGAACACCTCGATTCGGGCCTGAGGTGGAGTTCATTGGATGCTTGGGATTTGCATCCAACTCCTTGACCACTAG
>JBQCZU010000025.1:0-36807 GCA_052089385.1 Arachnia sp. | reverse complement strand
CTAGGGGCTCAACTTCTGTCGGTACGCGAACAGAAGTTGAGTATCCAAGCCGCTGTGAAGTCCTCGTCCCTGGGGAACCCGCCGTTCACCCCTGGAACTTCTCCAGGGTCTCCACATCGCCTGTGGCCATGGCGCCGAAGAGTTCCTGGCTGGCGTCTTCATCCCAGAGCACAGTGGAGCCGACGCTGCTGCTGTAGTCCGCATTTGCCACGGGCACTGTCAGGCTGAGCCCTGCACCTGTGGCGGTCTGGAACAGTCCGGATGCGAGATCGGCAAGCGCCCTCACTCCGGTGTCGTCCCCGCGGCCGATCGAGCGAGCCGCAGCCATGTTGAGGTTCCAGTAACGCACGGGGTTGAGGATGGTGAGAGGGCTGGCGGCCTTCCCGATGACGGAGGCGATGACCTCGCGCTGACGTTCGATGCGGCCAAGGTCGCCCCGGGGGTCGGATTTGCGAGCCCGGACGTAACCGAGAGCGGTCACGCCGTCCACCTCCTGGCAGCCAGCGGCAATGTCGAGATGGGCATCGTTGTCCTGCAAGGCAGATTCCGGACACACCTCGATTCCGCCCAGGGCATCCACGACGTTGACCAGACCAGCAAAGCCGATCTCCAGATAGCCGTCCACCCGCACGCCGGTGTTTTGTTCCACTGTCTCCACCAGCAGAGGAGCCCCACCGAGGGAGTAGGCGGCGTTGAGTTTGTTCTTGCCGTGGCCGGGGATGGACACCAAGGAGTCGCGGGGCAACGAGACAAGCGCCGAATTTCCGGTGGGAGGAATGTAGAGCAATAGCATCGTGTCGGTGCGTTGGCCCTCGGCGCTGCCTGTTCCCAGTTCGGATCGTTCTTCGGCGGTCAGATTCTCACTGGCATCGGAGCCCACGAGGAGGATGGTCCGGCCGGGCTGCTCAGCAGGGCGCTCTCCCGCAGGCGCCGTGTCGACAACGGTGCCGCGAAGGAGGGCGAATGCAGGTGTGGCTACGATGAAGAGCACCCATGCGAGCAGCAGCAACAGGACTGCTCTGCGCACCGGATGCTTCCTGCGACGGCGACGAGAGCTTGCGGGAGGTGCGGTGCGGCCGGGCGGAGGCTGCGAGCGCTGGCGCGCCGACGAGGGCGGAGGTGGAGGTGCAGGGACAGGCTGGGGCCGTCGGCGCTGTGATGCGCCCTTGGCCTGCAACGCGGCCATCTCCTTGGGGGACAGCACGCGCGTCTGTTCGGCGGGATCCTCTTCGCGTCGATACAGCCATTCCATGTTCTCATCGCGGCGTCCGTTTGACATGTGCCTCCTCGGGTCAGCCGGTCAAGAGTACCTGTGGGCAGCGAAAATCCCACTTTCGTATGGGCGCAGCGGGATGTTGGTTTCGCGACGAATTCTACGGCTCCCGGCGCGCCGCTTGCACAACATTCTATTTCGACAGGCACTCTGTTCAGACCCTGAACTCTGGAGTTTTCTCGAATGCATGCTGCCCATACGTCGAACCGTCGTCTTCGCGCGCGGCGAGCGCTTGGCCTGATGGTGATGTCGGGGGTTGTTCCGGGCTCTGCCCAGTATGTTGTTGGCAACCGGGGGCTGGGTCGCTTTGCCATGCGGGTGTGGGGTGGAACATGGGTTCTCGCGCTGCTGTTTGTGGTCGGTCTCCTGCTGGTGCGGGGGCCTGTTCTCGCATTGATCTTCGCGCCGGGGGTGACCACCACCCTGAGGATCGCCGCGTGGGTCCTTTTCGCGGGTTGGGTCCTGTTGCTGCTGGACGCCTGGAGACTCGCCCGCCCCGCCCGCCTCGCGCGCCCCACCCGATTGGCGTTGACCCTGTCGTGCGTCACGTTGGTGTCGGTAATGGGCTTCACCACGAGCGTCGCCGCGAAAGCACTGACAGCAGCGAACAATGTCTCGATCGTGCTGCAAGGTGGCGGCGACACCGAGGCCAATGCCGGCAGATACAACATCCTGCTGCTCGGCGTGGACGCCGCAGAGGATCGCGAAGGTATCCGGCCGGACTCCATCAATGTTGCTTCCGTGGACGCGGAAACGGGGCGCACCGTCGTCTTCGGGCTGCCTCGCAACCTTCAGGGCGCGCCCTTCCCTGTCGACTCGCCATTGCATTCGCTCTACCCCGAGGGGTACCGCTGCGATGAAGGCGCCTGCATGATCAACGGCATTTATACCCTGGCCGAGGAGAATGCCGAGCTCTACCCCGATCAGGAAGCCGGCCTCGCCGCCACGGTCGAGGTTGCAGGCGAGACGCTGGGGCTGGAGATCAACTACTTCGCGATGGTGGACATGGCCGGATTCACCCACCTGATCGACGCCATGGGTGGCATTACACTTAATGTGGGCCGTGACGTGCCGATCGGTGGAGGCGGCAGCAACGTTTCCGGATATGTGGAGGCGGGTGAGAATGTGCATCTGGATGGCCACGACGCGCTGTGGTTGGCCCGCTCCCGGTACGGTTCCAGCGACTATGAACGCATGACGCGGCAGAAGTGCGTGATGTCCGCCATGGCGCAGCAACTCGACGCCTCCGTTGTGGCGACGCGATTCCTGGAACTTTCCGAAGCGGGCAAGGACATCGTCGTCACCGATGTGGGCGCCGGACATGTCTCCGAGCTTGCGGACCTGGCCCTGAAGGCGAAGGCTCTTGATCTTCAGTCGGTGGACTTCACGCCGCCACTGATCACGACGGCGGATCCTGATTTCGCACTGATCCGCTCCACAGTGGTTGATGCCGTCGACGCCTCCGAAGCCGCCGATGATCCTGAGGTGGCCCGGGAACAACCGTCCACGACGCCGCTGGAGGAGGAGGTCGTCGATGGTGGTGCATCGACCGGCTCGACACCACAGGAGACCTCCACTTCAGCGCCTTCCGCGGAGGCCGCGGAGGCAAGCCCTGAGGAGCAGCCGGTTCCGGAGCCTGTCGACGTGCTCCCCATCTGCTCGGTCAGCTAAGTTGTCGAGCACAGCAATCTGAAAAAGGGAGAGCTCCGAGTGTCTGGTCACCCGAGCGTGAGCGTCGTCATGCCGATCCGCAATGAGGAACGGCACCTTCGCGCGGCCGTGGAGCGTGTGCTGGAGCAGCACTATCCGGGGGAGCTGGAGGTCGTGCTGAGCGTCGGCCCCAGCACCGACAAGACGCATGCGGTCGCCGACGAACTCGCTGCTGCGGACGCACGGATCGTGGTGGTGGACAACCCCACGGGCTTCACCCCGGCGGGGCTCAACGTCGCGATCGCGACGGCGCGCCACGACATCATCGTCCGTGTCGACGGCCACGGCGAACTGAGCCCCGGCTACATTGCCCACGCCGTCGCCACCCTGGAAAACACAGGCGCGGCCAACGTCGGTGGTCTCATGGATGCCCAGGGACACACCCCGCTGGAGCAGGCGATCGCCGCTGCCTACAACTCACGAGTGGGCCTGGGCGGCGGCGGATTCCATCTGTCCTCCACCCCTGCAGGGCCGGCACGAACGGTCTTTCTGGGGGTGTTCCGACGGGATGCCCTGGCCGCAGTGGGAGGGTTCGATGAGACCCTGCACCGGGCCCAGGACTGGGAGCTGAACCACAGGCTGCGTCTCGCCGGCTTCATTGTCTGGTTCACCCCCGAGCTTCGCGTTGTGTACAGGCCACGGTCCTCGATCAGGGCGCTGGCTCGACAGTTTTTCCTGACAGGGCGCTGGCGGCGTGAGGTGATGCGCCGACATCCGGAAACGGTTTCGCTGCGCTATCTGGCACCGCCGGTTGCTGTGGCCGGGCTCGCAGCCGGCACCGCCGGTGGGCTGCTGGGTTTGCTGATCCGCAACAAGCCGTTGAGTGTGCTGCTGCTTGCTCCCCTTGCCTACGCATCCTTCCTGGTTGCGGCAACGACCACGATGGGCACCCTTCCTGTGGCCGCGCGACTGCGATTCCCTCTCGTACTCGCCGTCATGCACATTTGCTGGGGAGCCGGATTCATTCGGGGAAACCCCGAGGGCTGAACACCCGACGAGCGCGCCTGATTCCGTTCATCCGACGTCGATGTGTTCCTGTTCCCTGATTCTGCTGACGGCGTCCTGGTCGGCGCCAATCGTGACGACCGTGGATCCGCCGCCGAACAGGGGTGCCACCAGGAGTTCCCTGAACGTGTCCCAACCGCTGCCGGGATCCACCGCCAGGAGTCGCGTGGCACGGGGGGCGACATCGCGGAGGTTTCGGAACGTGACATTCGGCGTGACCGCCACGGCATCGGGACTGAAGGGCTCCGCCACATGGTCATCCGGCTGCGACAGGACTTCGGCGTAGTCCGTGCAGCCCGCAGGAGTCGTGTGGAATCCAACGCCCAACGGATGCAGTGAGCAGGCAACTGTCATGCGCCCGTCCGGGAGAGCGTCGGGACCGATGACCACGAGTGTCGCGCCCTGTTCCTCCACCAGCGATACCGCGCAGCCGCGCTGCCAGCAGGCAGCCATCCACACCATCGTGACCCAGTGCCCGGGATGGGTGCGGGCCAGATCCAGTTGAATGGTTTCTCCCGGGTCCACGCCCAGGTCCTCCAGCATGTTGGCGGTCTTGTCCACCCAGTTCGCGAACGTCACAGCCGAGAGCTCAATCCGGGCCAGTTCGCCGTAGTGGGTGAAGAAGGGCTGGGATGGAATGGCGTCGAGTCGACGACGAAGAGCGGAAATGGCCATCCACTGATGGTAGGCGGTTGCGAGTCCGTGTCACGTCACGGCGACGGTCGAGGATACGGTGTCGGGCATGAGATATGTCGTCATCATGGCCGGTGGGTCCGGCACGCGGTTGTGGCCTCTGTCCCGTCAGGGAATGCCAAAACAGCTCTTGGAGATCTTCGGGGGCAAGAGCCTGCTTCGTCTGGCCTACGAACGGGTGGCCGGGATGGTGCCCGATGCGCAGATCCTGACGTGCACGTCGAGGACGTATGCCGAGGTGGTTGCCCGTCAGATCCCTGAATTGCCGCAGCGCAACATCCTGGGCGAACCCGTGGGACGGGACTCCTTGAACGCGGTTGCCTGGTCCGCCGGGGTGTTGGCAGATCGTGATCCCGAGGCCGTGGTGGCGATGGTGACGGCGGACCAGATCATCGAGCCGGTGGAGGAGTTCCGTCGCAGTCTGGAGCGGGCCTTCGATGTTGTGGACCAGCACTGTGAAGCACTGGTCACGCTCGGAGTGTTCCCCACCTCCGCCCACACCGGCTACGGATACCTGCATCGGGCCGAACCGCTGCAGGGGTTTGACGGCGTGCATGTTCTTGCAGAGTTCAAGGAGAAGCCAGACCGGGATCTGGCCCAGCGCTATGTGGACAGCGGCGAATACTGGTGGAATGCGGGCATGTTCGTGTGGCGGGCCCAAACCCTGCTGGACCAGTTGGCTGAGTTGCTGCCCGACACAGCGGAGAAGATCGCCAGGATCGTGGCGGAGCCGGCATTGCTGGATGAGATTTTCCCGACTCTGGAGAAGACCTCAGTGGACTACGCCGTCATGGAGCCTGTCTCCGCAGGCAGGACTGATGCGCGCGTGCTGGCGGTGGGCCTCGACGTCGACTGGCGGGATGTGGGGGGATACCTGAGCCTGGCGGAGCAGTTCAGCACGGACGCCGACGGCAACGCAGTGGAGGGACTCGCCGTGACCTTGGACTCGAAGGGGTGCATCTTCATCAACATGGCGGGGGACGGACACCTCTTGGCGGGCTTCGGTTTGCGGGACACCCTCGTGGTGCACACCTCCACTTCCACCCTGGTGGCCCCACTCGCCGAGAGTGAAAGGGTCAAGGAACTCGTCGAAGGGGTTCGTGCCGCCCATGGAGAGGAATTTGCCTGAGAGGCCCCAGGATCGGAGGCGTTGTTCGCCGCCCCATGCACATGCCACTGACAAAACCATGCGCGACTCGCCGCTATGGTTGACGCGAAGTGAATTTCACGTGTGTAATTCCATCTCGGAGAGAGGAGACGGCATGGACAACAGATGGACGCTGGTCACAGGACCCGAAGGTGCGTACCCGTGGCAGGAAGAAGCCTTGTGTGCCCAGACCGATCCCGAAGCATTCTTCCCCGAAAAGGGAGGGTCCACCCGCGAGGCCAAGCGCGTCTGCCAGGGGTGCACCGTCAGGACCGAATGTCTCGAGTATGCGCTGGGCAACGATGAGCGTTTTGGTATCTGGGGCGGTTTGTCGGAGCGGGAGCGACGGAAGTTGAGGCAGGCGGTCGTCTGATTCACGTGGGATGATCGTCGGGCAATGGTGACGGCGACGCCAGGAGGCGAGAACCCAAGGTGACCGAGGAACCGCAGGACAAGGTGGGTGGTAGCGACCTCTGGGGCTGGCTGGACGCCACCGGCGTTCAGAATCCGTCGGAGAGCATTGACCCCGCAACCGTGACCGCCGTCATGGTGGTCCACAACTCCCGTCCCTGGTTGGCGAGACAACTACTTGCATTGGCGCGGCTGAGTCCACGGCCGGGCCGCCTGATCGCCGTCGACAGCGCTTCCAGCGATGACAGCCCTGCACTCCTGGAACGCGCGGCGGCCGAGGGTGTGCTCGATGCCGTCGTCTCTTTGACGTCCGATGATGGTTTCGGGCCTGCTGTGAAGGCAGCGCTGGGAGATGATCAGCCGGAGTGGATTTGGCTGTTGCACGACGATTCCGCACCCTTCCCCGGCACCCTTGCCAACCTGTTGGAGGGGGCGGTGCACGAAGAGGCAGCCATCGTGCTGCCGAAGCTGTTGCAACCCCGACGCCGAAACTACCCTGAGACTCTGGCTGAAGCCGGTCAGTCGATTTCACGCGGAGGCCGCCGTGTTCACTTCGTGGACGCGGGGGACATTGATCAGCGTCAGCTGGAGGCACAGCGCGTTCTGGGTGGGTCCACCGCCGGAATGCTCATCCGCGGAGAAGTCTGGCGTGAGCTCGAAGGTTTGGCGCCTGAGCTCCGAGCGCATCGTGACGGGGTGGATCTGGGATGGCGTGCCAACGAGTTGGGCCATGTGGTGAGCACGTGGCCACCAGCTGCCATGACGCACCGAGAAGCTGGCCGGACGGGGGAGCGTGCCAGTTCTGGGTCCATCCACCCGCATCAGTCCGACCGATTGGCGGCGCTGCGGCTGGTGGCTGCCCGCGGTGAGAATCCGCCCGGCAGGCTGGCGCTGTTCGCACTGAGTCTCGTGCGCGCCGCTGGATTCCTGATCGGTAAATCCCCGGCGATGGCGCGCGCGGAACTCCGAGCTGCCAGGACATTTGCTGCCACACCTGAGGCCACTTCCGCGCTGGCGATGCGGTCCACAGGGCAGAGAACCAGCGTTCGTCCGCTACTGCCTGTCCGCTCGTGGTCGCTGTCTCGCACCGTCGATGATCTGGGTGCCAGCGTCGCCGAGCGCTATCGCGATCTGAACCGCAGTGGCGCCGATACCAGTCTCGATGAACTCACCGGCGACGACTTTGCTGGGACGCAGACCACGCGACGGACTGTCTCGCCCCTGCTGCTGCTACTGGTGCCCCTGGTGATTCTCGGCGTCATTGCCGGGCGTTTTCTCCTCGGCGCCGACACCGTGGCCGGGGGTGGCATGTTGACTCCCCCCGCCAGTCTGGACAACGCCTGGGAGGCCTACCTGCGCCCTCACCTTGAGGTCCCTGGAGCCAACGCTCCCTGGTTGCTGTTTGCAGCCTTTTTCTCCACGATCTTTGTGGCCTCACCCACCGGGTTCGCAGTCGCTGCACTCCTGTGTCTTCCCGCTCTGGCAGGAGGAGCGTCCTTTCTGTTCTTACGACGTGTGGGCATGAAGGCTGGCCCAGCAGCAGCCGGAGCCGGAGTATGGGCAGGGGCAGTGGTGCTGTTGGGCATCGTCGGGGCGGGGGACCTCAGCGGGATGACGTTGGCCGTCGCTGGACCCATGCTGGCCCGCAGCGTTCACGGCTTCATGCGCGATGACTCCACTGGTGCTGAACGCCTCCGCAGTCCCGCGGCTGTCGCCTTCTGGCTGATTCTGGTCTCGGCCGCCTGGCCTGTGGTGCTCCCCGTCCTGAGTGTTTGCGGCATCATCTGGGGATTTCGTGCACAAGGACGACGCATCGACATTGCCGTTGCGATCGGTCTGCCCTGGTTGTTCATCGCGCCGTGGACGCCGACGCTGATGCGCTGGCCGGCACGGCTGCTGATGGGCGCCGATCCACTGGCCTGGCCGGATTTCCCGCCAGCGGGATTTGCCCTGCTGGCAGGGCGGGTTCTTCCCTCTGCAATCCCGCCGTGGGTCAATGTGGTTTTCTTCGGCACCCTGCTGGTACTCAGCTCGGTGGGGCTGCTTCGCCTGCCCCGAATGCGTCACCGTGCCATGGTGGTGGGCGGGATCGCCCTGCCTCTGCTGGCCGGGGTGCTGTCATCGAAACTGGCGCTGGCCGTCAACGGCGGTCAGGCAAGGGCTCTGCTGTCCGGCTGGGCGCTGCTGGTGGTGGCTGCGATGCTCGTCCCTGTTTTCCTGGCACTGCGTCCACGCACGGACCCCGCTCACCCGTCGCGCTCTGTGCGGGTGGCAGTGACGGTCCTTGTGCTGCTGGGGGCTCTCGCGATGGGTTCCTGGGCCTGGGTGGGCTTCCAGGGGCCTGTCGGTCCGTCGGTAACTGTGTTGCCCGGCTACGTCAGCGATGTGGTGGCATCGGACCGCGACTCCCGGGTCCTCCTGGTGCAACGCCTCGACGACGAGGCACTCCAGTGGAACGTCGTGGATGCCCGAGAACCACAGTGGGGAACCGGGGAGGGTGAGCTCGCTGGCCCCTTCGCCCAGGAATCAGGACGTCTCGCGCGGGCGCTGGGGGCCGCCGTGGTGCCGGAGGACCTCGCAGAACAACTCACCGCCATGGGCTTCAGCCACCTCTACATGGGCGCATTCAATGAGGAGGAACTGGCTGGCGTGGGAAATGCTCCCGGCCTGACCCGCGCCGCAGCAGGCGAGGATGACGTGGTCTGGACTGTTGCCGGGCTACCGAGTCGCATTCGAATCCTCGAGGCCCGCAGCAGCGAGCCGGTGGTGGACGGCTTCATCGCGCCCAGCGACAAGGCACGCCACCTGATGCTCGCGGAAACGCCTGATTCCCGGTGGTGGGTCAGCGTGGGAGGTGTTGAACTGCAACCGAGCCCGGACAGGCCACCCGTCACGTTCATGCTTGAAGAAGGTGTGGGTGGCGATGTTGAGTGGGGGCTGCGCGGCGCATGGGGAGCCCTCGGGTGGCAGATCGCGCTCATCGTGGTCATCCTCGTTCTGGTGGCACCCACGCTCGGCTCCAGCACCGCCGCTCGCAGGAGCAGGCCATGATGCGCAACATCGGCACGATTGCGCTGCTGCTGGCGCTACTGGGTGTGGCGTTCACGCTGACGAGTGTGACGCCGATGCCGTTGCCGCGTGCGGTCGAAGTGGCGGCACCCGTGGAGAGCAAGCTGGTCTGTGCACCGATGTCTGAGGCCGGAGTGCTGTTCTTCGACGGCGCTGAGGCCATCACCTCACTCGGACAGGAGCGATCGGCAGCGGCTGGCGCCACCATTGTTGAGGGCTTTGATGAACCAGCCATCCTCACTGGAGGAGCAGGCCTCGCTGGCCTGAACACCGTGCGGACCACGGGAGCGCGGGCCTACGTTCCCTGTACAACCCCACGATCCAGCGGCACCATTGTGGTGCCCGGCACCGCCAGTACCGATCTTCTGATCGTCAACCCGGATGCCTCGGAGGCGATCGTGGACCTGGCTCTGTACGGCGTCGACGGCGAGGTGGTGGCGGTGGGTGCGCGCGGCATCGCTGTCGGCCCCTATGCCAGCCGCACCATTGCGCTTTCGGTTCTTGGTGATGTGGCTGGGCCCGTGGGCGTTGTGCACAGCGCAAGTACCGGTCGAGCCACAGTGGTGGCCCGCAGTGAAGCACCGGGCATGCTCGAGGCCGCGACGTCTTCGTCGGCGGGCACGGAGCATCTGCTGGCAGGGATTCCTGCGAATGCCACGACGGCGTCACTACTGGTGACCAATCCCGGTGCTGGGCGCGCCACGCTGCAGGTGGAGGCACTGGGAGAGGCGCTCGTGTACACACCAGAGGGTGGGGCCGACCTCACCGTCGAACCGTATTCCACCACCTCAGTTGATCTTGCCCAGTCATTGGCCGGGGAGGCCACGGGCCTGCACATCGCGTCCGACGTGGATGTGGCGGTGGCGTTGAGCACGGGACTGGATACGGATCCTGCCGCTGCGTCACCGGTCCCGGCCTCAACGGAGCTGGGGGCCTTCGCCCCAGCCGGAGGGACGTTGCAACTGTCCAATCCGGGCAACGAGGACGCGGAGGTCGAGATCACAGTGGATGTCATCGACTCCGAACCCACGGTGAGCACACAGATCATCCCGGCCGGTGTCACCATGGGCGTGCCGATGGCCGCCACCGCTGCGCGCGGCCAGACGGTGAGTGTCATCTCTGATGGACCCCTGTTCGGGGCAATCGTCGACATTGCCGACGGTGCAACCATCCTTCCATTGACCTCACTTGAGGCGCCGGAGCCCACCGCGGTGGACGCTGAGCTCGCTTCCACGCTGCGATGAGAATCTGAGGTCATTCCACACCGTGTTCATTGGTTTCGGCACGCTGATCAACGTGCTCACGGTTCTGGCCGGGGCGTCCCTGGGACTCCTCATCGGCAACCGGCTGCCCGAGCGCACCCGTTCGCTGGTGACCGACACATTGGGCCTTGTCACCATCGTGATTGGCATCTTCGCCTGCATGTCCATGAACAGCGACGCGGTTGTTGCGTCATTGGGCGGCGGCGTGGGCCTGCTGCTGGTGCTGGGTGCTCTGCTGCCGGGGGCGCTGCTCGGCTCCTGGCTCAGGCTCACCGAACAACTTGAGCGCGCTGCCGAGTATCTGAAGAGTCGGTTCGGCAGGAACGGCTCCCAGCACTTCGTTGAGGGGCTCATCACGCCGGTCCTGGTGTTCTGCGTCGGACCACTGACCATCATGGGGTCCATCTCTGACGGCCTCGGCCTCGGCTCTCAGCAACTGTTGGTGAAATCGGTCCTGGACGGCTTCGCATCCATCGCCTTCGCTGCGAGCCTCGGCGTGGGTGTGCTGTTCTCCGCGGCCGCTGTCGGTCTGATCCAGGGTGGACTGACGCTGGCCGCCTTCGTGCTCGGGGGATTTCTTGTGCCCCTGCAGGTGGACCTTCTGGAGGCCACGGGCGGTGTCATCCTCATCGGTTTGGGCCTGAGATTGCTGGAGGTTCGCCAGATTCGGGTGGCGGACATGCTCCCGGCGCTGCTGCTCGCCCCCATCCTCGCGTGGGGCGTGAGCGCCGCCCTGGCCTGAGCGGACGGAGTCCGCGTTTCGTTCAGGAGTTCAGTCGTCCCATTCGTTCTCGTCGAGGCCCGTCAGGTCTGTGATGCCGATACCCGTGAGGGCGCTCAGTTGTTCGACGATGGTGCGGTAGACGAGCCGTCGCAATTGCGGACGAGTTGCTGCACGATGCTCCAGTGGACGTTGATAGAGCACCACCTGCGATGTGGAGGAGCCGCTGCCCTCCAGCGCCGCGGACATCGGGACCCGATCTGCGGAAAGTGTCGGCGACCACTGCGGTACGTCCTCCACCCCGACGAGGATGCCCTCGAATGCACGGGAATTCACCGCAGCGACAGCGGACATTGCGTCGGTGACGCACTCGTTGAAGAACTCCGAGCGATTGGGACGGTGGAGCGGAACGGGGGACGGGGAGAAGGCGTGGGGGAGGGCGAGAGGACCGCGAATTCCGCGACCGTGTCGATCCCTGCTGCGTGGCATGCGGCAACTCTATCGAGTGATGCGGGTACCCTCATCGAGTGCGCCGATGTACGAAAACAGCCTGCCTGTTGCCCGCCGTGGCAACCATGACCTATGTCTATGAGGATTCGACGGCGGTGGTGGGGCCCCTCACCGCCACCCACATCCCCGGAGCCTTCGACCTGTGCGTCAACCATGTGCAAAGGACCAGCGCACCCCGCGGATGGGAGGTCATCCGGCTCCCTCTGGAGGACGCGCCACCTGTGCGGATGCCAAAGGACGATCTGCTGGCGCTCGCCGATGCCGTCCGGGAGATCGGGTTGCGGCATGACGACCCGGAGCCCGTTGCCACACAGCTGAGCCTCGAACCCGAGGTTCTGCGCACTGCGGGACACCTGCGCCTGCTGGGAAGCGTGGACTAGGCTTCCCGTTGTGCTGAATTCCGGGATTTTCAAGGCCAACGACATCCGCGGCGTCGTCCGAGGTGACTCGCCGGACTGGGACGTCGACGGCGCACGGCAGCTGGGAGCGGCCTTCGTGTCGCTGCTCGGGCTGGACGGCCTGGAGTTCGTCATGGGCCGCGACATGCGGTTGTGTGGAGAAGAGCTCTCGGCTGCCTTCGCCGACGGAGCACGTCGGGCAGGCGGCAATGTGGTGGACATCGGTCTCACGTCGACGGATCAGCTCTGGTTCGCCTCCGGGCTGTTGTCGCTGCCGGGTGTGCAATTCACTGCAAGCCACAACCCTGCCGAGTACAACGGCATCAAATTCTGCCTCGCTGACGCCCGCCCCGTCGCACCTGACTTCACTGCGCTCATCCGCGACGCTGCGGGGGCCATCAGCATTGGTGAGAACGTCACCGGCTCCATCCGTCAACTGGACACCCTCACCGACTATGCCCAGAAGCTGACCGATCTCGTCCCCTTGCACAGCGGCCGGGAACTGAAGGTGGTCATCGACGCGGGCAATGGCATGGCGGGACACACCGTCGACGCGGTCCTGACCGGACGCAATCTTGAGGTCATCGGTCTCTACCTCGATCTGGACGGCTCGTTCCCCAACCATCCGGCGAACCCGTTGGAGCCGGAGAACCTGGTGGACGCGAGGGCTGCCGTGATGGGCCACGACGCGGACATCGGACTGGTGTTCGACGGCGATGCGGACCGCTGCTTCATCATCGATGAGCGGGGCGAGGTGGTGGACCCTTCGGTGGTGACGGCCATGATCGCCGTCGCGGAGTTGGCCAAGGAACCGGGCGCCACCATTGTCATCAACCAGATCACCTCCTGGGGCGTGGCGGAAGCAGTCGCGGGGAAGGGCGAGGTCATCACCTCACGTGTGGGTCACACCTTCGTGAAGGCGCTGATGGCTGAGCACAACGCCATCTTCGGTGGGGAGCACTCCGCGCACTACTACTTTCGCGATTTCTGGTTCGCCGACACCGGGATGCTGGCCGCGCTCCACGTCATGGAGATGCTGCGGGCCTCCGGCCAACCTCTGTCGCAGCTGGCGCTGGAATACGACACGTGGCACCGCTCAGGTGAGCTCAACTCGCCTGTCAGCGACGCTGCCGCCTGCCAGGACGCCGTCGCTGAGGCACTGCGGGGCAGGGGAGCACAGAACCGGGTGGACGGATTGACCGTGGAGAATCGCGATGAGCGGTGGTGGGTGAATCTGCGCGCCAGTAACACGGAGCCGCTGCTGCGCCTCAACGTGGAAGCCCGCGACGCCGAACAGATGGTGGCGCTGCGCGATGAGGTCCTGGGCGTCATCAGCGACAGCCGCAACAACACCTCGTACCAGAAGGACAACGTGAAGGAGAACTCGCGATGAGCGAAGAGCAGATGGACCTGTCCCCGGAATTCCTGGCAATTGCGGCCTGTCCCGCTTGTCATGCGAAGTTCGCCGTCGATTACGACGCCGCCGAATTGGTGTGCACGAGCCAGGCATGCGGGCTCGCGTATCCGGTGCGGGACAAAATCCCTGTTCTGCTCATCGACCAAGCACGCAGCACTCTGTAAGGAGGGACGGTCATGCGCGCCACCGAATTTGATGACCGCCGCCTGGAACACCCCGGGCTTGTCAATGATGAGCAGTTGCGGCGCCTCGCTGAGACGGGAGCCCGCATCCGCAAGGCCTGCCTGAGTAAACCCCAGGGCGGCATTGAGCGTGCCGACAGGCCGCGCGGCGTCCTGGTGATGGGAGCCGAAGCGCGCCTCGTGCGGGCCGTGTTGGAACCAATCTGT
Organism: Arachnia sp.; assembly: GCA_052089385.1. GTDB lineage: Bacteria > Actinomycetota > Actinomycetes > Propionibacteriales > Propionibacteriaceae > Arachnia. Next base: position 22,802 of record JBQCZU010000025.1, on the reverse strand, counting down.
CCCGTTCCGTTCCTGGCCTGGCCGGGTCCGGCGCTGCCCGCCTGGGTGGGACCCCTGGACCTCGTGGTGGTACTCGGCGGGCACGATGCGCAGGCATGGGAAATCGCCTGCACCTACGAGTCCGCACGGCGCGGTGCCACTGTCATCGTGGCGGCTCCACCCACTTCGCAGCTCGCCGTCGCCGGCTCCTCTCATACCACCACACTGATCCCCATGGCGGAGGGCGACTCCATGGCGTCTGCCGTTGCGGTGCTGGAACTGCTGGGCCTGCTGGAGCTGGGCCCACACGTCAATCCGGGACACGTGGCGGATGCCGCGGATCTGGTGGCGCAGTCGTGCTCCCCGTCGCAGGAAGTTGGATCCAATCCCGCAAAGGATCTCGCGCTGGGGCTGGCCGACGCACTGCCGTTGGTCTGGGGTGGCACAACGCTTGCTGGCCGGGCGTCGCGTCGAATCGCAGAGGCGTTTCGTCGCGCAAGTGGACGTCCCGCCCTGGCCGCAGATGCTGATGAGCTGGAGACGATCCTGCGGGCGGTGACGCCGCGGGACACATTCAGTGACCCGTTCGAGTCCGGCGGCGACATGCTGCCGGTGCTGTTGCTGCTGGATGATGACAAGGTGCCGGAAAGGTTGACAGAAGTTCCACGGCGGCTGACCTCGCTCGCCGACGCCGTCGGGGTGCGGGTGTGCCGGATCAGTTCCGGGGATGCGTCGTTGGAGAGCAGCGACGTGGAACGCTACGTGACACTGCTGCAGCATGGCCGCTACGCCGCCGCATATTTGCGCGTGGGTCTCTCGAGCTAGACCCCGACGCTGGCAGACTGCTGTGTCGTGAGTACTGAGGGAAGCACCAAGGCAGTTCTGGCCGCTGCTGCGGCCAATGGTTTCATCGCGATCACCAAATTCGGTGCATGGCTTCTGACGGGTTCATCGTCGATGCTCGCCGAAGGGATCCACTCCGTCGCCGACACCGGCAACCAGGCGCTCCTCCTGGTGGGGGGACGCAACGCGAAGAAGGCGGCCGACGAGGAACACCCGTTCGGCTACGGCCGTTCCCGGTATCTGGCGGGCTTCCTCGTCTCGGTGGTGTTGTTCTCCCTGGGCGGGCTGTTCGCACTGTACGAGGCATTCAACAAGTACCAGGAGCTCTCTGATCCCGCGCATGCCGAGGGGAGCATCCTCGAATCCCAGTGGTGGTGGGTGCCGCTGGTGGTTCTGGTGTTTGCCATGGGCGCCGAGGGAATGAGTCTGCGAAAGGCCGTCAAGGAAGTGGGCCGCATCCGGGGGAAGCAGAGCTACATGCGCTTCATCCGCACCACGAAGGCACCGGAACTGCCCGTGGTTCTGCTGGAGGATGTTGCCGCCCTCACAGGTCTGACTTTTGCCCTCGCGGGGATCAGCCTGACCCTCGTCACCGAAAACCTGATCTTCGACGTCATCGGCACCGCAATGATCGGAGTGCTCCTCATCGCGGTCGCGATCATTCTTGCCATCGAAACGCGCTCCATGCTCCTGGGCGAGGCAGCCTCCCAGCAGGACCAGGACAGCATCAAAGCGGCGCTGGAAGCCACCGACGGCGTGGAGCGCGTCATCCACTTCAAGACATTGCATCTGGGACCCGAGCAAATCATGCTGGGAGCCAAGGTTGCTGTGGATGTCGCGGATTCAGCGGCGGAGGTGGCGGCGCTCATTGACAGGGCGGAGTCAGCCGTCCGAGCGGCCGTGCCGATGGTCACCGTGACGTTCATCGAGCCCGACATCTATGATCCGCACCACACCCCTCACCCCGGCACGATTGCCACCCCATCGCAGGAGACATCATGATTCGCGTACTCGTTCTCAACGGTCCCAACCTGGGCCGTCTGGGCCTTCGCCAACCCGAGATCTACGGCTCAACCACCCATGAGGACCTGGCCAATCACTTGGTGGACACCGGCACGGCGCTGGGTCTGGAGGTGGAGGTGCGCCAGACCAACCATGAGGGCGACATGCTCGACTGGCTCGGTGAGGCCGCGGACAATGGGATCCCCGTCGTCCTGAATCCTGCTGCATGGTCACACACCTCCATCGCCATTGCCGACGCCGTCGCCCAGATAGAGGTGGTGGTGGAAGTCCACATCAGCAACGTCCACGCCCGCGAGGATTTCCGCAAGCACCTCGTCGTCTCGCCCTACGCCGCCGGAGTCATCGCCGGACTGGGCCTGGGTGGCTACGATCTGGCCCTGACCCACATCGCTGCAACGTCGGACCCCGAGCCAGATCCCGTCGAGGACTGATTCGTGCGATCCCGGATCTGGGCATGCCCTGTCCGGGGAGGTAGTCTGGCGATGTGGATTTTCGCGTAGCAGACCTGTCCCTTTTCGAGTTCGGTCGCAAGGAAATAGTTCTTGCCGAACATGAGATGCCCGGCCTCATGGCCATGCGGGAGCGCTTCGGTGACTCCAAGCCTCTGAGGGGGGCACGCATCGCCGGCTCCCTGCACATGACCGTGCAGACCGCCGTCCTCATCGAAACCCTCGTGGCGCTGGGCGCCGAGGTCCGATGGGCGTCGTGCAACATCTTCTCCACCCAGGACCATGCGGCCGCAGCCATCGCCGTCGGTCCGAATGGCACGCAGGAGAACCCGGCTGGTGTGCCGGTGTTCGCGTGGAAGGGTGAATCGCTCAAGGAGTACTGGTGGTGTGCCCGCAGGATCCTTGAATGGCCTGACGGTCAGTTCGCCAACATGATCCTCGACGATGGCGGCGATGCCACCATGCTTGTCCACCAGGGGCTTGCTGCGCAGCGTGCCGGTGAGGTGCCACGCGACGAGGCGTCGGACTCCGAGGAATTCCGCGTCGTCAAGGCCACCCTCCGAGAGGCGCATGGGGAGGTGGACTGGGAAGCCATCGCGGCCGCCATCATCGGCGTCACGGAAGAGACCACCACGGGCGTGCACCGCCTCTACGAGATGGGCCGCGACGGTTCACTGTTGTTCCCCGCCATCAACGTCAACGACGCGGTGACCAAATCCAAGTTCGACAACAAGTACGGTTGCCGCCACTCGCTCATCGACGGCATCAACCGCGCCACCGACGTCCTGATCGGCGGCAAGGTCGCGGTCGTCTGCGGCTATGGCGACGTCGGGAAGGGCTGTGCGGAATCGCTGCGTGGACAGGGCGCCCGTGTCATTGTCACCGAGGTGGATCCCATCTGTGCACTCCAGGCCGCAATGGACGGCTATCAGGTCACCACGCTGGAGAGCGTCGTGAACACCGCCGACATCTTCATCACGGCTTCCGGTTGCACAGATGTCATCACAGCCGCGCACATGTCGCAGATGAAGCACCAGGCCCTCGTCGGCAACATCGGTCACTTCGACAACGAGATCGACATGGCCGGCCTCATGGGCACCGAGGGCATCGTCCGCAACAACATCAAGCCTCAGGTGGACGAATGGCGCTTCGCCGACGGCCACTCCATCATTGTGCTGAGCGAGGGGCGCCTGCTGAACCTCGGCAACGCCACCGGTCACCCGTCGTTCGTGATGAGCAACTCGTTCACCAACCAGGTGCTGGCGCAGATTGAACTGTTCACGAAGCCCGGGGAGTACCCGATTGGTGTGCACGTCCTGCCCAAGCACCTCGACGAGGAAGTGGCGCGGCTGCACCTTTCGGCGTTGGGCGTCGAGCTGACGGAGTTGACGCAGGTGCAGGCCGGCTACCTTGGCATCCCCGTCGAGGGTCCGTACAAGTCAGATCACTACCGCTACTGACCCGTGGGAATGTGAATACCACTGGTCTTCGCCTCGCACCAGCCTAAACGCGTAAGGCCAGCGGTACAGCAGTGGTGGCGCGAAGGCCAGTGGTATTGCGATCGGCTGGGCGGCAATCCCGACGCCCAGCCCCTGGTGGCCTGACTTAGCTTTTGCCGGGGTTCATGGACTCCCAGATCTCCTTGCAGTCGGGGCACACTGGGAACTTCTCGGGGTTGCGTGACGGCACCCAGACCTTCCCGCACAACGCCACGACGGGTGTCCCCGTGACCATGGCCTTCATCAGTTTGTCCTTCGGGACGTAGTGGGAAAATCTTTCGTGGTCGCCGTCCTCCACCTGGGACGTACGCTCGTCAAGGACTGTCTGGGATCCCGGGGCAAGTTCACTCATGCAGCAATTCTAACTTCGGAGGGCCAGTGCACAGCACGCGCCACGTGCCGGGACGCTCCCGGCTTCTGATCGGCCTCGTGCTGAGCATCTTTGCGATCGCCTTCGCTGTCATTGGCGTGGCCACAGCCATGCCCACCATCATGGATGACCTTCTGGCCCCACAGCTCTACGCCTGGGCCTTCTCCACCACGGTGACGGGCATGCTGCTGTCCACTCTGCTGGCTGGGCGAATTGCAGATCGGGTCGGACCCCTGGCTCCCATGGTGACCGGGTATCTCCTGTTCGCAGGCGGGCTGCTGCTCGGTGCATTCGCCCCCACCGTGTGGATTCTGCTGCTGGGACGCTTCGTGCAGGGCCTCGGTGCCGGATCCCTGACCCTGGCACTGTTCGTCACCATTGCCCTCACCTTCGACGGCGCTCAGCGTGCGAAGGTTCTGGGCGCGCTGAGTTTTGTGTGGCTGCTGCCTGCATTCGTGGGGCCTCCGATCGCGGCATGGCTGACGTTGTTCTCCTGGCGGTTCGTGTTCGCTGGTGTCTTGCCATTGCTGGCGGTTGCGGCCCTGTTGGCACTGCCCGCCATGCGGGGGGTGCAGACGTTGTTCACACCCTCCGACGAGAGCGAACCGGTGCAATGGTGGGCGGTGGCGCTGGTGGCCATGGCTCCCGCCCTTGTGCAGTTGGCCGGGGAACCCATCGGCGGCTGGAGAGTCGCCGCCGGGATCACGGGTATCGCCAGTCTTTTTATCGGATTGCCACGAGTGCTTCCGCGGAGCATCAAGATCTTCTCTCCAGGGTTGGGGCCTGTGGTCCTGACACGCGGACTCATGGCCGGGTGTTTCTTTGCAGCCGAGGCCTTCGTGCTCCTGGTGCTGCAGAACCTTCGGGGACTCTCTGTCTTCGAGGCGGGGATCGCACTGACCATCGGCAGTGTTGGGTGGTCAGCTGGTTCCTGGTCGCAGGCCAGGCCGTGGTTGCGTCTGCGTCGCGATGAACTCATCACGCTCGGTGCCGTTTTGTGTGCGATGGGTCTCATGACATTGGCGGGCTTCATCATCTGGACCGGATCTCCACTGTGGGTGGGCGTGCTCGGATGGGTCATTGCTGGTCTGGGAATGGGAGTCATGATGCCCAGCACCGCCGTGGCAATCATGGGCCTGTCGAGGGCGCAGGAGCAGGGCCGCAACAACTCGGCGCTGCAAGTGGGCGAAGCGCTGGGCAACGCGTTGTTGACCGGGATCGCCGGGGCAATCTATGCGGGCGTCGTGCGTCAGTTCCCGGCGCAGACGAGTTTTGCGTGGTTGTTCATTGCCTTGACAGTGATTTGCGTGGGAGCGGTGTTCGCAAGCCGTCGAATCGGTCCCATAGCCAACGAATCGCTCACACTCAGCGCGTGAGAAACCAGATCGTCAGCCACATTGCCAGCCCCATCAGTGCGATGGCGGAGACCGCCACCCACACCAGGAACGCAGGGGAATGGGTTTCCTTGGCGGCGGCCGGACGGTAGCGGCCGGGGCCGATGTAGTTCTCCAGCATCCGGGTGGGAGTCTGGGGATGGACCCCCGACGTGTTCTCCCCTCCGATGTTGTGCCGGGACGACGTCGCCCCCACTGCAGGGGAGCGTGGCTCCGGTATCGCGTGTCGGGGGGTGAACCCATCACCCCCGGGTGTCGCGTCCGCAAGTCGATCCAGAGTGGTGGCCCGTTGCAGTGCGGTCTGGGCGTGACGGCTGGGGTCCCAGGACAGCGCACAGGTCAGTGCTTCATCCAAGCAGCGGCGGAGCCTCCACGAGATGGGCCACCGGAGCTGGACCGATGGCAGGGTCGCGCTCCACGAGCTGCGTGAGGTTGTGGGCAGGAAACGGAGGATGTCCTGTCAGTAGTGCGTAGGTGACGCACGCCATGGAGTAGACATCCGAGCGGGGATCCAGCCGAGTCGAGCGGGCCTGCTCCGGTGCCATGTAGGCCGGCGTGCCCGCGGTCATGGTGTCGAGTTCCTCGTCGAGGAGCGACCTGGCAACTCCCAGATCGGCCAGCATGACCCGCACACCGTGTGGGCTGTTCGACAACAGGATGTTGCCGGGTGTCACGTCCCGATGAACAAGATGGTTGCGATGCAGATCATCGAGCGCACGACATGCCTCGGCGCAGAGGCGCAGTGCCAGACCGGGTGCCACGGGCTGCTTGCGCAAAGCGTCGAAGGAGCCGCCGTCTGCCAGATCCATGACGAAATACGGTTGGCCGGACTCGTGGTGCCGATGTCGTAGACCCGCACTATGCGTTCGCCGCCAAGACGACGCAACAGCCTCGCTTCAGTCAGGAATCGTGCGCGCACATCCCCATCGGTGGACCACTTCTCAGCCAGGACTTTGATGGCGACGGGAACATCCAGGTGATCGTCCTCGCCCCTGTACACAGTGGCGAATGAACCCGCGCCGACAACTCCAGTGATCCTGTAGCGCCCGAGCATGTCCATGGGACCTCATTCTTCTTCATGGCGGTCCTCGCCGGAAATCAGAAGCTCCCTGAACATGGCAGGATGTTGGCCATGAGTTCTTCTGCAGAATCCCCTCCAGCAGGCTGGTATCCCGATCCGGCGGGATCCGACGGGCAAAGGTACTGGGACGGCGCTGGCTGGTCACAGGTCACCAGGCCGTCCAACACCAGTCCCGGGGACTACATCCCTGAGCCGGGGCAGTCGTCGGTCTACTCGTCCTACGCGCAGGCCCAGACAACCCAGAGCATCGATGACAGCCGCACGCAGTGGGGCCAGGAGTCGGGTGTATCGGGGACGAATCGTCAACCCGTGCTGGCAGGGTTCTGGTGGCGGGTTCTGGCCACGATCATCGACGCGTTCATCACGGCGATCCCCTTTGGGCTGGTGGTGTTCCTGGCCTTGCCCGGACCCATTGCGGAGCTGTCCCAGTACTACACAGACGTCTCCAATGCCGTCATGACGGATGGAATTCTGCCGGGGGAGCCGACCGGAGCGATCACGTCCATCGGACTTCTGGCATCAATGCTCATGTTCGGCTACCAAACTGTGATGGTTGCACTCAAGGGTGCAACGTTGGGCAAGCTGGCGCTCGGCATGCGCGTGCTCCAGGTGAATGCCGCCCCTGGCACCAACCCCTCCTGGGTGGTTTCAGCCCTGAGGGCCGCAGCAGCTGGTGTACTGGGTCGGATTCCGATCGTCAACATCATCGATCCGCTCGTGATGCTGTTCACCAAACGCAAGCAAACACTCCACGACATGTTGGCACGCACCATCGTGTACAAGAAGTAACCCAGAAGGACTACAGGCCGTGACCCAACTTCCTGACGACCTGACCGCACTTGCAGCGCATTTCGGAATCGCGCTGGGATTCAAGGATTGGAAGCATCGGGATCTGGAGATCTCAGAGAAGTCGGTGACAGCCGTCCTCGGTGCCCTCGGCGTGGACGCCTCCACCCCCGAATCCCGGGCCGCCGCACTCACCGAACTCGCGGATGCGAGATGGCGGCGCACTCTCAGCCCCTGCACCGTCGTGGAGCATGGCGGCGGACTCAGCGTCAACGTGCACGTCCCTGCCGGATCGCACGTCGAGGTCTGGCTGGAACTCGAAACCGGCGATGCACGGCCGGGGCACCAGATCGACAACTGGGAAGCCGATCGGTGGATCGACGGTGCGCTGCGCGGGGAGGCGACGTTCTACTTCGGCACAGAGGTCCCATTGGGGTACCACCGGATTCTCGCGGAGGGCCAGGAGGGCCGGTCCGAAGCGACGCTGATCGTGACACCGGGCTACGTCGGCTTTCCCGCAGCCATGGGCGAGAAGCGCACATGGGGATACGCGACGCAGCTCTACAGCGTCGTCTCCAAGAACTCGTGGGGCGTCGGCGATCTGGCAGATCTGGGCGATCTTGTGGCTTTCGCTGGTGCGAAGCAGGGAGCGGGGCATGTACTCATCAACCCTCTGCACGCCGCGGAGCCCACGGCGCCGATGGAACCCTCTCCCTACCTTCCGGCGAGCCGGCGCTTCCTCAATCCTCTCTACATTCGCCCCGAGATGATCCCGGAATTCGCAGACCTCAACAGGGCAAACCTCTCCAGCGTTCGGAAGCTCCGAAAGTCCTTGCGGTCTCCGGATGGACAGACACGCACAATAGATCGCGACGGCTCGTGGCAGGTCAAGCAGGAAGCCCTGCGCATCATCTTCCGCGCCGGTCTGCGGCCTGCACGCCGGATGTTGTTCGACCATTTCGTGCAGCGCGAAGGTCGTGCGCTCACGGATTTCGCCACGTGGTCCGCGCTCGCCGTCGAGTTGGGAAACGACTGGAGGCAGTGGCCACAGCCTTACCAGGACGTGGAGTCGGCGGAGGTGCGCAGTTTCGCGCAGGCCAACTCCGAGTCCGTTGAATTCCACACGTGGCTGCAATGGATCGCCGGCCAACAGGTGTCAGCTGCCCAGACCGTGGCAGAGGAATCAGGAATGAGTGTCGGCATCCTGACGGACCTCGCCGTGGGTGTGAGTCGCAGCAGCGCTGAAACATGGGCCATGCCAGATCTTTTCGCCGAAGGCGTCACCGTCGGGGCGCCGCCGGATGACTACAACCAGTCAGGTCAGGACTGGGGTCAACCGCCCTGGCGGCCGGACAAGCTGGAAGAAGTGGCCTACGCGCCATACCGCGAGATGGTTGCGGCTGCCATGCGTCGCTCAGGAGGCGTACGGATCGACCACATCATCGGGTTGTTCCGGCTGTGGTGGGTACCCAAGGGTTTGGGGCCACGCCACGGAACGTATGTGCGCAACAACCACGAAGCGCTGATTGGCATTCTTGCCCTGGAGGCGCACCGGGCGCAGGCGCTGGTGGTGGGAGAGGATCTCGGCACCGTTGAGCCCTGGGTGCGGCAGTACCTTGCACGTCGAGGGATCCTCGGCACCTCCGTGCTGTGGTTTGAAAACGACGGCGGCCGACCGCTGGATGCCCATCGCTGGCGCGAATACTGTCTGGCGTCGGTGACCACTCACGACCTCCCGCCCACCCTCGGCTATCTAGCGGGCGATCACGTGCGGCTGCGGGACTCGCTGGGTCTCCTGACCGAACCCCTCCAGGAAGAACTGGATGCGTCTCACGAGGAGCAGCGCGCCTGGCTCGAAGAATTGGTCAACGAAGGCGTGCTTGACGCCGGGGCCAAGGATGATCCTGCCGAGGTCATGCTTGCGCTGCACCGCTACCTTCTGCGGACGCCGTCGAGGGTACTGCTGGCGAGCCTGACGGACGCCGTGGGTGAGCGTCGCACGCAGAATCAGCCAGGCACCATCGATGAGTACCCGAACTGGCGAGTCCCGCTCAGCGACGCAACCGGCCGGGCAGTGATGTTGGAGGATGTCTTTGAGGCCGAACTGCCTCGCAGGCTTGCCGCTGTCATGAACCAGACCGAGGAGTATGAGACCCCGGCCTGAGTCCTCGCCGGTCCGGTGGGATCCAAGGAATCAGATATTGGCAGGTTTGGGAGCCGCCTGGTAGGGGTTTGTTGTCTCAGACCCGGCGGCGTCGAGGATGATGGTCTCGATGGCTGGGTCTCCTTTGCTGATTCGCAGCGCGGACTGGGGTAGCTCTGCCAGAGAGTCGAGATGGCGTTGACGGGCGTCCTCCAGTGTGGCCTCCAGCACCACCTCGCCACCCCGGATGATGTCCACCAGCAGGTGGCGATCATTGCCGTCGGTTTCAGGGGTTGCTCCGAGGCCAATGACCTCCGCCTCGGCGCGGCCCACTCCGTCGAGGCGTCGCATCGCAAACTTGCGGCCGCCGAGAGTGTTCTTGCCCTTGGACTTCTTCCCCACCGGTGTCATCGGCGCTGCCCTGTCCGCGGACTCTGCCCGCGCCACGAGCTTGTACACGAAGCCAACGGTGGGGTGGCCGGAGCCGGTGACGAGGGACGTGCCCACCCCGTAGCCGTCAACGGGTGTGCCGCGCAGTGCCGCGATCTGCCACTCGTCCAGATCCGAGGTGACAACGATGCGGGTGTCTGTGGCGCCCAGATCATCCAGGAGGTCACGGGCACGGCGGGCCGCGCTGGCGAGGTCGCCTGAATCGAGACGGATCGCGCCCAGTTTGCCGCCGGTCAGTTCGACACCCTTACGGATGGCTGTCTCTTCGTCGTAGGTGTCCACCAGCAACGTGGTGCTGTTTCCCAACGTCGCGATCTGCGCCTTGAAGGCGTCCTCCTCAGTGTCGTGCAGGAGGGTGAAGGAGTGGGCCGCCGTCCCCATCGTGGGGATGCCCCAGGTGCGGCCTGCCTCGAGGTTCGACGTGGCGGCAAATCCCGCCACGTAGGCGGCGCGGGCGGCGCCTACAGCAGCCCATTCATGCGTCCGACGAGAACCCATTTCTGAGCAGGGACGGCCTTCAGCCATGGACGTCATTCTTGAGGCGGCCGAGGCAATGGCGCAGTCGTGGTTGAAGATGCTGAGCAGCAGTGTCTCCAGAACGCAGCATTCGGCGAAGGAGCCCTCCACGGACAACACGGGAGAGCCGGGGAAGAAGATTTCCCCCTCGGGGTAGCCCCAGATGTCGCCGCTGAATCTGTAGTCCGCCAGCCAGGCCGCGAGGTTGTCCTTGATGATGCCGGCATCGGCGAGAAACTGGATTTCTGGTTCTTGGAAGCGAAACTTCTCGATCTCCTTGACCGCACGTCCCAGTCCTGCGAGGACCCCGTAGCGACGTCCCTCGGGGAGCCGTCGGGTGAACAGGTCGAAGAGGCTGTGCCGTTCTGCGGTGCCCGCATCCATTGCAGCCTGCACCATGGTGAGTTCGTAGTGGTCCGTCAGGAGCGCCGTCGTCATGGGCAGTAAGCCTAGTGCTCTACGAGGCGTGGGCGGGGGTTCGTGGACTGTCAGTAGGATCGGTGACAATGAAGAGCATGAGTGAGCAGGCCAATCCGGCGCCTGGTGGTGGTGTCGACGTTCTGGATGCGCCGTCGGAGGCCACAGATCTGGCCTCCCAATGGGTCACCATCGTCTGGGACGATCCGGTGAACCTCATGAGTTACGTCGCCTACGTCTTCATGGAGTACTTCAAGTACCCGCGGGCCAAGGCAGAGAAGCTGATGCTGCAGGTGCACGAAAATGGCAAGGCGGTGGTGTCCACCGGCAATCGAGAGGCGATGGAGCACGACGTCATGGCGATGCAGAACTACACGCTCTGGGCCACGATGGAGCGGGCATGAATCAGGAAGAGATCGTCTGGGAGTTCGACGGTGGTGAAGGACGCACTGACGTTCTGGTGGCTCTGCTGAGCCAACTTCTTCAGTCAGTGGAGGCGTTGCTGCCTGAAGAGCTTGAGGATCCGCTCGCCCGGTTGGCAGCAGAAATGTCGGAGCGGCCCGTCGAACTGCTGGAATCCAACCCTGTGCTGGCCCGGCTGTTTCCACCCGCCATGGCGGATGCGGCGGAAGCGGATCAGTTCCGACGCGCTGCGATCAGCCAGCAGGCGCGCGCGCGGATGGATGCCGGACAAATCGTTCTCTCTGATTGCGCGGTTGCCGACGGTGACATGGTGCCCGTGTGCGAAGACCACCTTGCTGCATGGATCACCACCCTCGCCGGTTTGAGGGCAGCCTGGAACGTCGAATTGACCGGCAGCGCAGAGCGCACCGTGATGCCCACGAGGGCCAATGCCCGCTCGAAGCCAACTGCTGCTGCCATCTGTGATTGGTTGGGCTGGGTGCAGGAGGACGCACTCCAGGCCCGCATGTTCCTCTTCTGATGCCGATGCAACACCCCAACGGAAGGAACGCCTGATGCCCAACGTGCTGATTTTCGGTAGTTGTGTCTCACGGGACACCCGTCCCTTCCTGGGCGAGGACTGGAAGATGATCGAATACGTCGCCAGACAGAGCTTCATCAGTGCCGCGGCTGGAAGTGCTCGACTGCGGGGAGTGAGCAAACTCACATCCGCATTCCAGAACAAGTGCCTGCAGAATGATTTCGACGGTTCATTCCTCCCCACTCTGATCGAACGTGCCGCGGAAACTGATCTCGTGATCATGGACCTGGTCGATGAGCGACTCGGTGTGCAGCGCACCCCGGACGGCGGCTACGTCACCAATTCCTGGGAGCTCTCACAAAGCGGACTGATACAGGACAATGCCGACCGGTTGAGCTTCATCGACTTCGCCACCGATGAGCACTTTGAGGTGTGGTGCGACGCTTCCCGCACGATCATTCGGGCGATCCGCCGGGCCGGGCTCCCGATGGTGGTGCTCGCCCCGGCATGGGCCGCCCACGCCGAGGACCCTCATGTGCCGGTCAACTACAGAGGCATTGCTGCAGCGGTCTGGAACGACAAATACGTGCGCTATGTGGATCATCTGGAGACGCTCGGCGTGAAGGTCGTCCGGATTCCGCCCCACGAGGTGCGTTCATCCACAACCCATCAGTGGGGCCTGGCCCCATTTCACTACGACGACCGGGTCTATGAAGTGATGCAGGCGGAGATCAAGCATCACCACGCGACTGTTCTGCAGCGACACAGGGGTATGTCCCGGCTGCTCTCGTGGCGGCCATGGAGGTCCCTCCACCGCGGAAGTAGCTGAGGCTTCCACCAACAAGGCCCGGGCCCTGCGTAGACTCAGGCGTCGTGGAGAACAATGTCAACAAGCCCATCGGCATCTTCGACTCAGGCTTTGGTGGGTTGACCGTGATGCGTGCGCTGGTGGACCAGCTGCCGAACGAGGACTTCATCTATCTCGGTGACACCGCTCGTGCGCCCTATGGACCCCGCCCCATCGCGGAGGTGCGGGAGTTTGCACTGCAGGGTCTGGACTATCTCGAGGGGCTCGGGGTCAAGGCTCTCGTCATCGCCTGCAACTCGGCATCAGCCGCGGTTCTGCGTGATGCCCGTGAGCGCTACAGCATCCCCATCTTCGAAGTGATCCTGCCTGCGGCCAAGCGTGCCGTCGCGGCCACGCGCAACGGCCGAGTGGGCGTCGTCTGCACCAAGGCCACCGCGACGTCCCGCTCCTACGACGATGCATTCTCGGTGGCAGGGGACGTTGCCGTCGGGACGCGGATCTGCCCCCGGTTCGTCGAATTCGTGGAAGCCGGCATCACCGGGGGGCCAGAACTGCTGGGGGTGGCAAGGGAATACCTGGAGCCGTTGGTGGCCGAGAACATTGACACGCTGATTCTGGGCTGTACCCACTATCCGCTGCTGACGGGTGTCATCAACTACGTCATCGGGGACGGCGTGACGCTGGTCTCCAGCGCCGACACGTGCGCGCAGGCGGTCTACTCCGGCCTGACAACAAGGCGGCTGCTGCACGAAGAGCCACGCGAGGCCACGCGCGCATTCCTGACCACGGGTGACGCGGCGGACTTCCGGGGGATCGGACGTCGGCTCCTGGGGGCGTTCGTGACGGACGCGACTACAGTTGTGCTCAACTGAGTCCAAGCATCCCCAGGAGTTTTCACCATGTGTCACAAGATCACCTGCGACGTTTGCAACAAGCCCACGTGGGAAGGCTGCGGCGAGCACATCGAATACGCGCTCGAGGGCGTCGCCATACCGGATCGCTGCCACTGCAAGGCCTATGTGGGAACAGATTCACCCGGCGGAACGGCCCGCGTCTCCTCCTGGTGATCCGGAGTCTTGGTCCCGTCGATGTGAGGGCGCAGGTCCACAACCGGACACGCCGCATTCGCTCGACGCCGAGCAGCCTGTCGACGGGGAGGCCAGTGGCTGCGGCATGTCGGGCTGGCGTGGGGCGCTAGGTTGTTGGCCATGACAACACCTGCTGCCCGTATCGACGGCCGTACCCCTGACCAGCTCCGACCCATCAATATCACCCGGGGTTGGCTGGACCATGCGGAGGGCTCAGTCCTCGTCGAGTACGGCCGCACGCGGGTCCTGGTGGCCGCCAGCGTCACGAAGGGCGTCCCGCGCTGGCGCAAGGATTCCGGTCTGGGCTGGGTGACGGCTGAATACGCCATGTTGCCGCGCGCCACCCACACCCGCTCGGATCGCGAAGCAGTTCGCGGAAAGGTGGGCGGCCGAACCCATGAAATCTCCCGCCTGATTGGCCGGTCCCTGCGGGCCGTCGTGGATTTCAAGGCTTTGGGTGAGAACACCATCGTCCTGGACTGCGACGTGTTGCAGGCCGACGGTGGCACCCGCACCGCCGCCATCACCGGCGCGTACGTGGCGCTGGCCGATGCCGTTTCCCACCTCAGTGGCCTGGGGCGTCTCAAGGGGGAGCCTCTGCGGGATTCCCTGGCTGCCGTGTCAGTGGGCTATGTGGGGGGCGTTCCGCTGATGGACCTCGCCTACGAGGAGGATTCCGCTGCTGGCACCGACATGAACATTGTCATGACAGGCTCCGGTGAATTCATCGAGGTACAGGGAACTGCGGAGGGAAAACCCTTCACCCGTGCGGAACTTGACGTCCTGCTGGAGCTGGGTGCCGCCGGCTGTCGGGAGCTGACAGAGATCCAGAAGAAGGCATTGGGGGCATGACCCGTCGGATCGTGGTGGCCACCAACAACCCCAAGAAGCTGGTGGAACTGCGCCGCGTCGTGGAGGAGGCCCAGCTGGATGTGCAATTCCTCACACTCAGCGAGTTCTCGTCGTATCCGGACCCGGAGGAAACGGAGAAGACCTTTGAAGGCAACGCGATCCTCAAGGCGCAGGCTGCCGTCCGCCACACCGGCGTCGAAGCCATCGCCGATGATTCAGGGATCGCCGTGGAAGAACTCAACGACATGCCCGGCGTGCGCTCTGCTCGCTGGGCCGGTCCGGCATGCGATGACACCGCCAACAATGATCTTCTGCTCACCCAGCTCGACGGCGTGCCCCTTCAGCGACGCCAGGCCCGGTTCGTCTGTGCTCTCGCCCACGTCACACCGGAGGGCGAGCGTCAGGTGTTTCGGGGGGAGATGACCGGTCACGTCGCCACGGAGCTGCGCGGGGACAACGGCTTCGGCTATGACCCGGTCTTCGTCCCCACCGGGCTGGATGTGACCACCGCGCAGATGGCAGCGGCAGACAAGGACGCGATCAGCCATCGTGGGCAAGCCGTCCACGCATTCGTCGACTGGTTGAAGGAGGGCTGAGATGCAGCAGTATCTCGACCTGTTGCAACGCATCCTGGCTGAGGGCGTCGACAAGTCCGACCGCACCGGCACCGGTACGCGCAGCATCTTTGGCCATCAGATGCGGTTCAACCTGGCCGAGGGGTTCCCACTGCTGACCACCAAAAAGGTGCACACCCGCAGCGTCTTCGGGGAGCTCCTCTGGTTCCTGCGTGGCGACACCAACGTCGCGTGGCTGCACGAGAACCGCATCTCGATCTGGGACGAGTGGGCCGATGCCGACGGAAACCTCGGCCCCATCTACGGACATCAGTGGCGCTCCTGGCCCACCCCGGACGGTGGACATGTGGACCAGTTGGCAGGCGTCATCGAGCAGATTCGCACATCTCCGGACTCACGCCGACACATCGTCTCCGCGTGGAATGTTGCCGACATCGATGACATGGCGCTGCCTCCCTGCCACACGCTGTTCCAGTTCTACGTGACGCCCGTTGACGACGCCCGGGGCAGGCTCAGCTGCCAGCTCTACCAGCGATCCGCCGACGTGTTCCTCGGCGTCCCCTTCAATATCGCCAGCTACGCGTTGCTGACGCATCTGGTGGCGCAGGTGTGTGATCTGGATGTCGGCGATTTTGTCCACACCCTGGGGGATGCCCACATCTACTCCAACCACCGTGACCAGGTCGCGGAACAACTGGGTCGCTCACCCGGCGCGCTGCCCAGCCTCTGGATCAATCCGGATGTCACCGCGATCGATGCGTTCACCCTCGACGACATCGCGGTCAGGGACTACACACCCGCCCCGGGCATCAAAGCCCCCATCGCCGTCTGAGGAGGAAGACCTGTGAACGACATGAGAATTGTGGCGATCGCTGCCGTGGCGGACAACGGCGTCATCGGTGCAGGTAGTGACATGGTGTGGAACATCCCCGAGGACTTCAAACGATTCAAGGCCGTCACCACGGGAAACACGTTGATCATGGGCCGACGTACCCATGAGGGAATCGGTCGCACGCTTCCCGACCGCCGCATCATTGTGGTCACCCGGGATCAGGACTGGGATGACGACGGTGTGGAGGTTGCCCACTCCATCGAGGATGCGCTTGAACTCGCCGCCGAAACCCCCGAGAAGATCTGCTGGATCGGCGGGGGCGGGGAGATCTATCGGGCGGCCTGGCCGTACCTGACCGCGTTGGACATCACACACGTCCACCAGTCGCCGGAGGGCAATGTCCACTTCCCGCTGATCAGCCGGAACCAGTGGACAGAGGTCTCGAGGGAACCACGCAGCGGCTTCGACTTCGTCTCGTACCTGCCGACGCCCACCCAGGTCGAGGGTGTGCGCGCGTTTTAGAGGCTCAACCAGTTGGGTAGCGTTGTCACATGCGTTCCGAGGCCACGATCCTGCACCTGGATCTCGACGCGTTCTTTGCGGCGGTGGAACAGCGCGACAAACCAAGTCTGCGTGGCAAGCCCGTCGTCGTCGGTGGTGGTGGGCCCCGAGGAGTGGTGGCCACCGCCAGCTATGAGGCACGTGTCTTTGGTGTCCGTTCCGCGATGCCGGGCACGGAAGCCCGACGCCGGTGTCCCAATGCCGCATTCCTGGGGGGACGATTCCCGGCCTATCGGCAGTCCTCGGAAGTGGTCATGCAGCTGCTCAGCGAGGTTTCCTCCGCCGTCGAACCGTTGAGCCTGGATGAAGCCTTCGTTGACCTCGCGCTGAGCGATTGGAATCCGGCGCGACTGTCTGAACATGTGGCTGAACTGCGTGAGGAACTCTCGCGCCGTACCGGGGGTCTGACGGCTTCGGTGGGTGTGGGCTCCAGCAAGTTTGTGGCCAAGGTGGCCTCTGAGGCGGCCAAACCCGATGGGTTCATGATCGTTGCGCCCGGCGAGGAATTGGATTTCATTGAGCAGCTGCCGGTGCGGGCAATTCCGGGGGTGGGACCGGTCACCGAATCGAAACTGTTGGCCATCGGCATGCACACTGTGGCCGACCTTCGACGGGCCAGTCGCCAGGAACTCGTGAGGGAACTGGGTCGGGCATCGGGGGAGGGGCTTGCTGAACTGGCCTTCGCCAGGGACGCCCGACGTGTTCAGGGTGAGCGGGAGGCCAAGTCAATCTCCACCGAGGACACCTTTGCGGTCGACATCGTTGAGCGCTCTGAGGTGGAGCGGATCCTGCGACGCCATGCGGTCCACGTTGCCAAACGGGTCCAGGATGCCGGCGTGTTCGCCCGTACAGTCGCGATCAAGATCAGGATGGGGGACTTCACGACGATCTCCAAGGCGCGCTCGCTTGGAGGCGCGACGGATCGGGAGGACTCCATAGCTGCAGCTGCCGTCGAACTTCTCTCCGAGGTTGACCTGCGCGGTGGAGTGCGGTTGGTGGGGGTGTCCACGTCCAATTTCGTGGCTTCCGCGCAGGAGAGGCTCTTTGACGACGATGCGGATGCAGAGGCTCCCTCGCACACCCTCACCACGATGAGCGAAGTGGACGTCTCGGGTGTTCGTGGCCGTGGTTGGTTTCCCGGCGCGGAGGTGTCCCACCCGGTACATGGCCGTGGCTGGGTGTGGGGTGCTGGACTGGGACGCGTCACGATTCGCTTCGAAACAAGGATCTCAGGACCCGGCCCGGTCAAAACCTTCTCCGATGATGATCCGCTGCTCGAATCCGACCCAGAACTCTTGCCGCTCGAGTGAATAAGCGGTCACGTGGACCGAAGGAGTTCCGCCTTGGATGGCGGCGGGGAGGTTCCCGTCGGGGCTGGCTTTTCAACCAGCCCCGACGGCATGTCACTCACGGATGAGTGACACCGTTCCTGCAACGAGCCGTGGTGCCCTTCCCCCCAGAAGAAGCAACACGTTCGGCTGGAACAGCTCACCCAGGGATTCAGCGATCCTAGATCGATTCCCCCCTGATCTCCTGAGGGTATACGCAAACAGGTATCGATTCCAAGGGGAGATGCAAAATCGCCTGAAGTTGATCCCCAATGGTCTCCGGTGGAAGTTGCGTTGTGTGTCCTGGAACGCGCGGCGCTGCTAGAATCCCGGCTGCAAGCCGAAGTGGTGGAATTGGTAGACACGCAGGATTTAGGATCCTGTGCCTTCGGGCGTGAGGGTTCAAGTCCCTTCTTCGGCACCGTGGAACACATGCGCGATCAGGTGGCCAGACGTCCGCCCCATTGTCGTTCCTGAGCTGACTCGCGGGGACAGTCCTCAGCGGAGTTGACAATTCTTGCCAGAGCATTGACAACGCCCGGAGCGTAACTTACGTTCTTTATATCGTTAAACCAACGAATCGGGCAGTGTCGCTCTTTGTGGCTGCATCGTCCGGCGCTGCGGCCCCAGGGCCTCCCTCACTGACGGTTGGTGTCATACATGGATGTCCTCGCAGCCTTCCCTGAGGCTCGCTTCGCCAAGGCGGAGACCTCAGACTTGCAGGCGGCGACGCCCGCGCCGACCGCTGGGCCCGACCGTACCGTCCACACACACGCAGGAGATCCGATGACGCAATCCCCCCGTTCATGTCCTCCCATGATCCGCATGATGATGGTGCTCCTGGGCGTGTTCTCCCTGATTTTTGGACCCGCTCTTCCATCCCACGCCGCCGTGCCGGCACCGCTGGAAGTGGCGTCCGTGGCCGCGTCGACGAGCGACGGCAACGTGCCCGAGAACACCGTCGACGGTGACCTGGCCACCCGATGGTCCGCGGAGACCGTCGATGAGCAGGACCCGGCCTGGATCCGGTGGGACCTTGGCGCCATCACGCGCGTGGGGTATCTCGGGCTCGCCTGGTACCGCGGTGACACCCGGTCCAGCAGCTTCGACCTGCAGGTCTCCACCGACGGATCGACGTGGACGACAGTGCGCGAGCGTGCGTCCTCCAGCGGCAACACCTTCGACCTCGAGCCGGTCACGTTCGACGGCACTGGCCCCGACGTGGGGCTGGAAGCTCGATACGTTCGGTACCGCGGCTACGGGAACAGCGGCGGCAGCGGGTGGAGCAGCGTGAGCGAGGTGCAGCTCTATCCGGTCAACGACGCCGCCGAGGTGGGCACGCTCGCCGACGCCTTGGCGCAACCCGACCCCGACGCCGTGCCGTTCACCACCCCCGGACTCACGGAGGCCGACGGTTCCCGACATCGCCTCCCATCCCCGACAAAGCCGACAGGAAGAATTGTCGATGTCACCGAGTTCGGCGCTGACCCGGCACCCGGCTCCGGCGACGACGCAGCCCCGATCCGTGCGGCCATCGAGGCGGCGGAACCGGGCGACGTGGTCTCCCTGCCACCCGGCGACTACGACCTCCTCTCCACCGTGCCGGGCGACCCGACCACCAACATCTCTCTGAAGAGCGGCGTGTCGGTGCAGGGCGCCGGGAAGGATCGCACCCGGCTCGTGTCGCACCTCGAGGGCGCCGAACTCTCGGGCAAGGTGCTTCGGGGCTACGCCGTCCACGATCTGAGGATCAGGAATCTCACGGTCACCTCAACTTTTGATGGTCCGTTCTCGGAGGACACCAACGAATCTGCGGTGGGCGGTCCCCACTACGGCATCGTCATTGGGAACCTGGGTGTCCGGCCCAGCCACACCGTGGTGGTCGAGGGGGTGCGGGTGGAACGCTTCCAGCGCTCCGGAGTACGTGTCGAGTCCAGCCACGACGTGGTGGTGCAGAACTCGACCTTCGCCGATGCGACGTCGGTCGGGGGTGGCGGAGCCGGCTACGCGGTGACCATCCAGGGAATCCCCGGCGCCGATCGCTACGCCTACCCGGACGACTCCCGCCACAACGTGGTGCGCAACAACATCATCGCGGGGCCCTACATCCGGCACGGTGTGCTGCTGCAGTACTACACCCACAACAATATGGTGGAGGGGAACAGGATCACCGACACGGCGCTGGATGCCATCGACATGCACGGTGAGGACGAGTACCTCAATGAGATTCGCTGGAACCTGGTGCAGGACAGCCGGGCTTCCGCGATCGGACTCGGCAACACCGGCGGGACTGCCACCCAGCACGACGCCTCCGGGCCCGGCAACTGGATTCACCACAACGTGCTGAGCGGCAACCGCGAGGGCGTGAAGGTGGCGCTCGGCACGCCGGACACCACCATTGAACACAACATCATCCATCGCGACGGGGCAGCGTCGGGCTCCACCGGAATTTACGTGCTCAATGCACCCGGCACCGTGCTGGACCGCAACTGGGTGTACAGCCGAGGTGTGGACGACTACTGGGCCGTGCGCATTGCGGAGGACCCGGGAGACCCCAGGACCGGTGCAGGTGAAGGCGCCCCGGTGGACGTTCAGGTGAACCGCACCATCGCTCTTGGCCAGTTGAACGGCATCCGCGTGGACGCCGGTCAGGGAATCGTCCTGAATCGGAACTCACTGCGAGGAGTACGTGGCGAGCAGTTGCGGATCTCCCCGGAGGCTGACGTGATTCAACAGTAGCGTTGAGTGCCTTCACCGCTCTTGGCCACGGCGTCCAGGTGCCCGGCCTCTGCATGGGCCGAACCGAATTCACCGTAGCGGAGCCTCACATGCACACACGATGCGACGGGGATCGAGCCTGACCGTGGGCAGAGGGGGCGTGACCATCCACAGGGGATGCACAGGGTCTCCCCATGGCGTGAACAGAAACTTGGGGCTAACTGTCATGCATGCCCAACAAGATATTCAGTAACCGTCCGTTCCCCCGATTTGGTCGCCATCTTTCGGCAATTGCTGTGGCGGCGGTTGTGACCTTGGGCACCGCCGCCTGTGGGGTGAGTACGGCCGATGGGTCCACGTCGGATGCCACTTCGACGTCGCCAGCCGGGCAGGTGGTTGCCGGTTCTTTGTTTGACAGTTCGGCGGTTCACGATGTTGAGATCTCGGCTGATGATGCAGATGTTGAGGCCGCGATTTCGACGTATCTGGAGGACGATGACAAGACGTGGATTTCGGCGACGGTGACCATTGATGGTCAGGTGTTTGAGGATGTGGGTCTGCGGTTGAAGGGTAATTCCTCGCTGCGGACGATTTCCACCGATGATGCGCAGACGCCTCAGGAACTGCCGTGGCTGGTGCGCTTGGACAAGTTTGTCGACGATCAGTCATTGGATGGTGTGACGTCGTTTGTGATTCGCTCAAACACTTCCGCGACTGCGATGAATGAGGCCGTTGCCCTGGAGTTGATAGGGCTCAGTGGCTTGGCAACGGAGGAAGCCATTGCAACCCGTGTGAGTTTCAATGATGGTGAGGAGAGTCTGCGCTTGGTGATTGAAAACCCGGATGATGCGTGGGCCGCTTCAGAATTCTCGACGCTTGGCACCCTGTACAAGGCTGAGTCCACTGGTGACTACACCTATCGTGGGGAGGATCCGGCGTCGTATGACGAAGTGTTTGATCTGGAGGCCGGCGAAGAGGATTACGCTCCGTTGACAGCTTTCCTGCAGTTCATCAACGAGGCCGATGACGCGACGTTTGGAGCGGAATTGGGGGAGCATCTCGACGTCGATGCTTTTGCCACGTATCTGGCGGTGCAGGATCTGGTTGCCAACAACGACGACATTGACGGGCCAGGCAACAATTCCTATTTGCACCATGACCCCCAGACCGGCCTGATGACTGTTGTCGCCTGGGATCAGAACCTTTCCTTCGGGGTGGAGAATGTTGGTGGGGGAGCGCCCGGTGCCGCCCAACCCAACACGCCGGGTGGGGATGCGGGGGACGCGGTACCGGCCAGACCGGGGATGGATGGCGACGGTGAGGTGCCCACCGCTTGGGGAGGCACCAGCTGGCCGGCCTGCTCCCACGGACCAAGAAGCACGGCCGGGACAGGACGCAAGGGCCGGGCAGGAGCGGGGTGGGGGCGACGGTGCCAGTGGGGGCAACATTCTTGCGCAGCGGTTCCTGGCTGACGATGCCTTCAACACCCTCTACACCGAACGTTTGGCCGAATTGACGGATCTCTTCTACACCGATGGTGTCGCTGCTGAAGTTGTGGCGACGTGGAGCACGGTTTTGAGCGAGCAGGCCACGGATTTGGTGTCGCAGGACACCATCCAGGCGGAGGCCGCCAACATCGAAACCTACTTTGATTGACGGTGATCGTTTCACCACCCCAGTAACACCAATTCACACTCATGGGGTTCGCAATCCCCGCCTCTTATGAAAGTTTGATCATGATTTCTTTGCTTCCCTACCTCATCAACATCATCGCCATCTGTGTTCTGGTGTTTGCGATCTATCTTCCGCGGCATCACCGTCGTGATCTTGCGGTGGCGTATCTGGGTGTCAACATTGGTGTGATGGCTGTGTCGATTGCATTGCTGGACACCTCTGCCGCGGCGGGTTTGGGGTTGGGCCTCTTTGGTGTGCTCTCCATCATCAGGCTCCGCTCCGATGAATTGTCCCAGCATGAGGTGGCCTACTACTTCAGTGCTCTGGCATTGGGTCTGATCGGCGGTTTGAGCAGCGGTGGATGGACATCTGTGGGGCTGACTGTTCTGGTGGTTGCGGTATTGGCCATCGCTGATCATCCTCGCCTTGATCGTGGGATGCGTCGTCAAGTCATCACCCTTGATCAGGCCATC
>JBQCZU010000024.1:0-37720 GCA_052089385.1 Arachnia sp. | reverse complement strand
TTTAGAGGGGCGCAGACGTTGGCAACGGTTCCTCAAATCGGCCGAAGCACTGCTCCTGCCCCACCTGCCGACATGCCCACCCACGGCATTGTCATCCCAACATGCCAGTTTTATCTGGCAGCGCTCGCAGGGCTACCTCGGCGATGCCACTGCCCTGATGTGTGGTGGCTTACTCAATGCCCTGGCCCGCAGGGCCAGAACCATCACATTGACTGATCTCGAGCAAGTCCCGTTGTCCCAGCGGGCCATGGACGGCCAAGTCCAGTTGAGCACCAGACGACGCCGAGGCAAACATGCATCTGCCAGTACGGGTTGAACCCGTCGACGGCGAATCGCTGCGGTCCTTCGTGACCAGACTCGCCGCGGCGAACTACATCCGCCCCTCATCCCTTGCTGACGCCTCGACGACTCATCCCCTCCGGGACCTGACTGCGCTGGCTGAAGCCTCGGGTATCCCTATGGAGAGGTTGCGCCAGCTGACGTGGTCGGGTTCCGGACGGCCGATCCTCGGTTCGCGGGGCTCCACGGGATGGCTGCTGCGCGCCACCTTGTGGTGGTGTCCTTCGTGCCACAACCACGACGGTGTCCACCGCAAGGAATGGGAACTGGCTTGTCTGCCGGTCTGCCTGATGTGCCACCGCTTCCTCACCCGAGAACCGCTCCTGGTCCAGGACATCGCGTCCGTCGACATCGTTGATGCCATCGTGTCTATCGCGGAGAGAGTCACTACCTCAGCTTCCAGTTCGAAGTCCCGGGCATGGCTGGCACGGCTCCTTCGAGTTTCTCGGTTGCTGTCCACCACCTGCGACGTGGACTGGCCCCTTGCCCAGAGCGAGGAAGTAGTTGTCGAACTACACCGGTGGGGCCACCACCCACCGAGGAAGCCGGTTCCCGTGGCTACGATGTTGGCTTTCGTCGTCAAAGTGTTGAACACCACCCGCGAACGGCGACTTGTCTTGGAAGGGTGGCGACGCTACGAGCAGCAGCCCATTCATGGCATCGCCGCCACTTTGCTACCCAGGCGGCGTATCCAGGCCCGGACAGCTCCCATCCCAGTTCTCATCAACACCCCGCGACCGAGCAAGTTGGATCGTCAACGCGTCAGATGGCTGATCGAGAAGGTCGGCGCTTCCGGAATCCGGGCACAACACCTTCCAGCCATGATGCCGACTGGCACGACTGATCTCCTGCCCCCCGAGGCTGCTTGGCCTCATTCACAGGCGGAGTCGCTGGCCACTCACATGGTCCTCAACCCTCGAAACACCAGTCGCCCTGGCTGGATCACGGAAGCACTTCACCACTTCGACCTCCCTCCGCGACACTTCAGCGAGATGCTGCGCAACCTCAACGACGGCGCCATCAGCACATCCGACGCGGACCGAGTCCTCAACGCCCTAGGCCATCTCCAGAAGCGACCCGCCATCGACTACCTTCGACGACGACGAATCTTGTCCTCGTTGTCCTCATTGCCCAGACACCCTCGCGCACCAGACGTGCCTCTGACACCCCACGAGCTTGGTGGATGGGTGTGGGTATACCTCACCCACGGCAGAATTCTATGGACCGGACCATCCTGGGCCCAAGCCGACAGCGACATGCCCACCCGCGACATAGTCCACACCCACCAATCCCTCACCCTGCATCAGCGCAGCATGCTTGCCCGCTTCGCGGATCAGATCTGGGAATGGGTATCAGCTGACGACATGACCCAATGGGTCAACCCCAAACCCAATGCCAACTCACCCACCATGAGATGGGCACGACATCCACAGTGAACGGCAACTACACCTCGCCCCCTCACGCGCTACCGGTGACCACCCAGCTCCGGCCCGAGGAATCCTGGAGCTCGCTGTTCAACAGAACCGCGTCGCTGAACGGTCTGACCTGCCCTCAACTCACACAATGGACAGGCCTTCCCTCCATCGACGAACACCTCAACGAGGTGCAGCTCGACCAGGCAAGTCAGTTTCTGCGCGTCCCGGCCGCGCAGCTCGCCGCCACGCACCTGGCCGGATGGACTGGCGTGGTCTACACCCAACATCCTGCAGCGCAACGGTCACGGGCCGGCCCCACCTGGACATGGACTACACCCGGTACCCACTGCCGCGAATGTGTCCACGAAAGCGGATACTGGAAACTCAAGTGGCGCTTGCCCTGGATCTTTCTATGCACTCGCCACGGCTGCTACCTCAGCGACGACGCTGAGCAACCTGACCACCTTCCCGATGACGAAGTACTTGCGCTCGCCGACCACTTCGAGTCCCTCCTCACCCAAGCCGTCCCAAGTCCACGGCATCCCCTAGAGGCCTTCGATGGTTGGCGCGATGCCCTCCGGCTCAAACACGCCACCCTGCCCCGCTCACTTCGCGACCACCGGACTGACCTCGCAAGCGCCTCCCAACGAGCGAACGCTCTCCAGCGAGCAGCTCCGCTCGTATCGGCCAGCAGCCCGGAGCTCAGAGCGGAGACGCTCGCAACATGGTGCAGAGACTGCGGATGGAGCAAGCCCTACCGATCGCTATTGCCCACCCTCCGCAGCTCACTCATGCGAGACGCAGTCGACTGCGTCACCGCGGCTTGGTGACGGCTTCCCTAATAGTTCAAGAGAAGCGGCTGGTAGCGAGTGCTGGAGGGCTGGTGCGGCACACCATCGACCCACGCATGACCAGCAGCCAAGCCGCTGTAGCTGTCGGCCGCCGCCCACTCCGCGCACCGGGCACGAACCGGACAACCGCCACATAGTGCAACAGCGGGAGCAGCAGCCGAGGCTGCTTGAGCATGAGTCCGGGCCGCGTGGTGCGCGATCTCGGCTTCGCCCCAAGACTGCGGATCGACTCCGCATCGGTTCCAGTCGAGCAGATCGAAGGCTAAGTTCTCAACCGGCCTACTGGTGGCAACCAAAGTATGCGTCGACATGATTCCGAGTCTCATCCGCCGATCGCCAGCAAGGGATGAGACACGCACATTTCCCCGTATGTTTCATACGAGGCCGTTTGTGAAAAGTAGACTGCATCTCGACAAAGCCGCAGTTTCGATCAACTTCAGCGTCGTAGTTACAAGAGTGTAGTTATCCACGGACTGTGCATAACTCGGTGGACAACTCTTTCTTTTCCTGCTCGCATAAGCTGGAGTCATGCCCAACCCCGTGTCCGCGCTGCGCCATGTCATCGGTGAAACCCTGCGCAGCAGAGTTGCCGGCCCGGACGCCGACGCAAAAGCAGCCCTGATCTGGGACTCCCCCGGCGAGCGCTGGCACTCCCCCGACTCAATGATCTGGCACGTCAACGGCGACGCCGCCATGTATGCCGGCGGCATTCGCTCACTCTTGTTGCAGGCCCTCCATCCCGCCGCGATGGCTGGCGTCGCAGGGCATTCCGGATACCGCTCAGATCCGTGGGGTCGCCTGCAGCGGACCAGTGAGTTCCTCGCCATGACGACGTATGGACCAATCCCCGACGCCGAGAAGATGATCTCCAAGATTCGCGCAATCCACGAGCGCGTGCGCGGCAAAACCGACGACGGAACTCCCTACCGGGCCTCAGACCCTCACCTCCTGGAATGGGTACATCTGGCCGAGACGGAGAGCTTCCTCACGGGTTTCCACCAGTTCGGGGACAGGAAGCTGAGTCAGGAGGAAGCCGACGCCTACGTCGCGGAGGCCGCGCCAGTTGGTGAGCTCCTGGGAGCCGTCAACCTCCCCCGCACAGAGGCCGAACTGCATGCCGCGCTGAAGCGATACCGGCCCGAGTTGAGGGCATCCGAGCCTGCACTTGACACGGTTGCGTTCCTCGTCAAGACGCCCCCCGTCCCATGGATCGCCCGCCCCGGCTACTGGATGCTTGTGGCCGGAGCCATCAGCTCTCTCCCCATGTGGGCCAGACGCGAATTGAATCTGCCCGCCAACAAGTGGTTCGACCGGCTACTGGGCAGACCACTTGGAGGCTTCGCAACCGGGGTGGTGCGATGGGCGCTCACCTCCCCCGGCCGCGTCCAGTCAGGCACCTACTCGACGCCCTCCTGACGCGACCCCTTCACACGCAGGACTCACTCAGCCGTGCCCTCGCGCAGCGGGGCGACAGGGGTTCCTCCGGCACGTCGGGCGAGGCTCTCCATTGCCTCCCAGATTGCCACGTTGCCATCGCGGAAGTTGATGGTCACACCACCCAGGTCGGTGCGACCGATCACCCCGACCGCCAACTCGGCGACATTGGCGCGGGAGGTTTCGCCTGCCGCGACGTGATCGCCGTACTCGATTCGTCCGCTGCCCTCCTCAAGGGTCAACTGTCCGGGGCCCAGGATGGTCCAGTTCAGGGACGTACCACGCAAGTGTCCATCCGCCTGCGCCTTTGCCTCGGCGTAGGCATGGAAGGGGTTGTCCTCCGGCACATCGTCGCGCCCGGCGCCCACGTAGGACACCATGACGAACCGCCCTACGCCCTCGGTCACCGCCGCATCCGTGACCCGGATGGCGGCGTCACGGTCAACGGCATAGGTGCGCTCCCTGCTGCCACCACCTGCCCCAGCCGAGAAAAGAACGGCGTCATACCCGCGCACCAACTCGCATGTGGCATCGGCGTCGAGGTGCTCGACATCGCTCACAAGAGCAGCCGCCCCCGTTTCTTCGATGTCGGGGCTCTGCTCCTCCTTGCGGATGACAGACGTCACACTGTGACCGCCCGCCACCAGCATCGGGGCAGCCAGCAGGGCCACTTTTCCATGTCCTCCAATGATGATGATCTTCATGAAGCGACCCTACCCGCGGCTTGGGTTGGGGCCAGGACTAGATTCGGACATGTGAGTGAGTCAGCGAGGGCCCAAAGACCTGCCGCCCGGTCTCGCAGACGGCCAGATGCGAAATGCCCCCTGCGGCCGGGCGAGCCATGCACGCTGTGTCAGATGAGTGTCACCGGTCCACAGGATTGCCCACTGGTGTACCTGATCATGGATGACCCGGAGTTCAGGGAAGCGCTGGCCGCTTCAAAACGGCGCTGACAATGCGGTCCGAAAGCATCAATCAACGACGATAACCAGGTCAGCGGAGCCCTCAGTGCACCGCTCAGGAATGCCCGCCACGTCCGTCGCGGGCACCGCAACCGAGGCGACGTCGAACTGACTACCCACCAGATACTCGTATCCATCGAAGGTGGCTGACGGTGTGCCGTCCACCAGCACAAACGTGGCCTCCGCTGGAAAGACCACCAACTGCGGCCTCCCGTCCGCAGCCAGAGCGAAGCAACCGCCCGGGCCTGTGATGAGCTCCTGATCCGTCGGGCCGACGGTTCCAAACGGCACACTTCCGGAGTGCTGAAGTGCGAGGACCCCCTGATCTCCCGCGACGGTGACGTCGACCACGCCGCTCTCATCATTGGGGCCGAGGGGCTCCTCCGTCGGCTCGACGCTCTTCGCGGGCTCAGAGGTCTCCGCCGCAGGCGGTGAATTGTCAGGGGTCGGCTCGCTGGTCACAGTCTCTTGCACGGAGACCGTCACCGTGGAAGTCGGAGTGATCTCTGCTTCATCCGCACCGCACGCGGTCAATCCGAGCGCCAGCGCAGTCACTGCGATCGGGACAACGCTTCGGGAGCCACAGGTGAGCTTCATCATTTTCCTCCGCGCGACTTTGTGTTTGGTTGCGCGAGCACAGAGCGTGCCGCGATTACATACCCACCTGATGATAGATCTGCGCTGGTGTCACACCGGGGACGGACATGCACCGTGCTCGAGGCCCACCAGAAACGGCAGGAACCCCGGCCCACTGGGCCGGGGTTCCTGACTTTCGAGCTGCGATGCGCTCAGTTGGCGACGACCTCGAAAGGTACGTGCGCGGTGACCGCATTGTGCAGCTTGATTGCTGCAGAGTGCTCGCCCACAGACTTCACCGGCTTGGCGAAGCTGACGGAGCGCTTGTCGATTGCGGGGCCGCCGGCCTTCTTCACTGCCACGACGAGGTCGCTGGCGGTGACGGAGCCGAACAGGTGTCCTGCGTCAGAAACGCGGGCCAGAACCTTGATCTGCAGTCCCTCAATCTGGGTACGGATTTCGGCGGCGTGATCTGCGCCGCGGATTTCCCGTGCGTCACGGGAGCGCTTGATGCCCTCGATCTGCTTCTCGTTGCCTCGGGTCCAACGAATCGCCTTGCTCTGGGGCAGGAGAAAGTTGCGGCCGTAGCCGTCCTTGACCTCGACGACATCGCCGGCGATGCCGACCTTGTCAACAGTACTGGTGAGAATGAGCTTCATGATGCACTCCCCAATCAGCGAGCGGTTGAGGCGTAGGGAAGCAAAGCAACCTCACGCGCGTTCTTGACGGCAATTGCGACCTTGCGCTGATCCTGAACCGAAAGTCCAGTAACGCGGCGGGCGCGGATCTTTCCACGTTCTGAAATGAACTTCTTCAGAAGGTTGATGTCTTTGTAATCGATGTTGGCGACGCGAGTCGTCTTCACCGGCATGAGCTTCTTCTTGTTCACAGGCTTGCGCTGTGGACCGGCCATTGTGGTGCTCTCCTTGAAGTGCAGGCGCCGGCGGCGCCCTTTGGAAGCCCGTCCTTGTCAGACGGAATGTGCCAGCTGACCCTGGCGGGTCAGTTGTGGTGGATCAGAACGGGGGTTCTTCAGCGTTGCTTTGCGCCCACGGATCACTTGCTCCGCGATTGCCGCCGGAAGAGGAGGAGGACTGGCTGGACCATGGGTCCTGCCCACCGCCACCGCCACCGCCGCTGTTGGAACCACCCTGGTTCTGGTTGCCCTGCCACTGACCACCGCCGCCACCACCCGAACCACCGGCAGTGGTACGGGTCAGCTTTGCGGTTGCGTAGCGGAGGGCGGGACCGACCTCTTCGACATCACACTCGAACACGGTGCGCTTCTCACCCTCACGGGTTTCGTAGCTGCGTGACTTCAGACGGCCCTGAACGACAACGCGAGCACCCTTTTGCAGGGACTCCGCGACGTTCTCGGCATACTGACGCCAGACCGAGCAGTTGATGAACATGGCGTCGCCGTCTTTCCATTCACTGGTTTGACGGTCAAACGTGCGGGGCGTGGACGCGACAGTGAAGTTCGCGACGGCTGCACCGCTCGGGGTGAAGCGCAGTTCGGGGTCAGCAGTAAGGTTGCCGACCAGCGTAATCTGTGTTTCGCCTGCCATGTTTCCTCCGGGATCGGACGTTGATCTGTTGTTGATGACTGTGGGCGTCAGCCCGAGTGAATCACCAAACAGAACTGTTGGTGTTGAAAAGCTCAGACTTTCAGGACTTCGTCGGCTTGGCGGGGGCCGGCTTGGCGGCCTTCGCATCATCCGAGGTTTCAGCAGCCGCGTCGTCAGACTTGGCAGCCTTGTCCTTGTCCTTGTCCTTCGACTTCCTCGGCTCCTCGATACGGAGAACCTTGGTGCGGACGATGGCCTCGTCGATGCCCATCCGGCGATCCATCTCCTGGACGACTGCCGGCTCGGCAGTAATCTTGAGGACGGCGTAGATGCCTTCGGACTTCTTGTTGATGTCGTATGCCAGACGGCGACGTCCCCAGATGTCGTTGCTTTCGACAGTGCCACCACCAGTGGTGATGACTTCGAGGTATTTGTCGACCAGACCGGGAACCTGACGCTCATCGGTGTCTGAGTCAATGATGACCATGACTTCGTACTTGCGCATGCTTCGGCACAACCTCCTGTGGACTGACGGCCGCGGGTCGATCCCGCGGCAGGAGTGCGTGGCTGACCACAAAGGCCAGCCAACGAATGACTCTACCCGAGGCTCACCCCTGGAGCGAAAGCGGCGCTCGAAAACACCCGGCAAAGCACGTCAGTTCGATGACGGTGAGCAAGTTTCTGTGAGCCCACCGAAGGCAACATTTGCCTCCCCGATCGCATCCGCCCAGTTCATCGGCGACGGTAGGGACCGGGGATCGCGGGGTTGCCCTGGCGAATCCACGCAAACAGTCCGCCGGCCAGCGACTCGGCCAGCATGCCCTTGCTCCTCAACTCGGCAGCGGCCACGGATGAACGAAGTCCGTTGTCGCACATCACAATGATGGCGGCATCACGCTCGGCAAGCGGATCGTCCCCGTGGATCGCGAGATCCGCATCGTCATGGAGTGCTTTCGGGTCCACCGGCCGCGCGCCGGGCGCGTGGCCATTCTCATACTCGGCCGTGGTGCGCACGTCGATGAGCACCGCGCCCTTGCTGAGCGCCATCAACGTCTCATCCACGCTCAGGCCCGGCATGCGCTTGCTGAGGAAATCCATCAGTCCCATGGGAGACATGGTGCCCCCAAGCATCCCCGGACGCAAAGGGTGATGCGCGAACAGCCACCATCAGAGGATGCCCAGCGCCCACAGCGCCACGGCCAGAATGAAGGCACTGACAGCAAGCGCCACCAACATCCACCCCAGCCATGCCCGCCGCGCCATCACAACGACGATGGGCGGCAA
This sequence comes from Arachnia sp., assembly GCA_052089385.1. GTDB lineage: Bacteria > Actinomycetota > Actinomycetes > Propionibacteriales > Propionibacteriaceae > Arachnia. The sequence goes on along the minus strand of JBQCZU010000024.1, from coordinate 29,291 downwards.
CGTCAGGCAGACGACGCCCAGAACAAACCACACCACAAGACTGAGTGTCCCGGGGCCTTCTGGAACCGCCACGTTCGCTCCCGGGGTTCCGGGAGCGGACAGCAACGACAATCCGATCAGCACAAAGGCTGTCATGCCCACCATCGCCAGTGAAACAAGTCCCATCAGGAGAGCCCCCGGCCAGGTGGACCACCAGACACGCTTGTCCGTCACAATCGCCGTTCACCCCGGTGCATGGAGAAGGGCTTTCGGGAAGGAAAGGATGCGATCTCCGCGTTCACCTGTCCGAGCGCAGACGCTCCAGGCGCTCGTACATGTCCTCGATCGCAGTCTTGAACCGCTCCTCTACCTGACGACGCTTCACCTTCAGGGTGGGCGTCAACATGTCGTTGTCCAACGTGAGTTCGTCGTCCATCACCGCGGTCTCACGGGGACGTTCCTGGCTGGGGAGTATCGCTGTGAGTTCGGCGACGCGACGCTTGACCTCGTCACGGAGTTCAGGGCTCTGCAACCAATCGGCCAGCTCGCCCGGCCACTGAGCCACCTTCGCGAGTTCTTCCACTTGCGGAAGGGAAGGCTTCACCAGCAGCGTGAGGTAGGGACGGTTGTCCCCCAACAGGACGGCGTACTCGAACAACGGATCCGCCAGGATCAGGCCCTCGATGGGCTGAGGGGCAACGTTCTTGCCACCGAGAGTGACGATGATGTCCTTCAACCGGTCGGTGATCACGAGATAGCCGTCGGTGTCCACGTACCCGATGTCCCCGGTGTGAAGCCATCCGTCGACGATGGCCTCCGCGGTCGCTTCCTCATTGCGCCAGTATCCGGCCATCAGGTTGTTGCCCCGATAGAGGATTTCTCCGAACTCCCCGATGCTCAGTTCACCGCCGCTGATGACACGGCCAGCGGTTCCGAGCTTGAAGCCACCCGGCGAGTTGAAGCTCACCAGGGGTGACGCTTCGGTGAGGCCGTAGCCGGTGTTGATGGGCATGCCGATGGAGGAGAAGAACTCTTCCACCTGCTTGCGAATAGGGGCCCCGCCACAGGCCAGGACGGCCTTGGTGCCACCCATGGCTGCACGGACGTTGGAGTGGACCAGCCTGTCGGCCATGGGCAGCTGGGCGCGCCACCACCAGGCGGGGGTCCGCCCCTTGCGGAAGGAATGCTGGTTGCGGGCGCCCACCTGCAGCGCCCATGTGAAGATCCTGCGCTTCACAGCCGACGATGCCACCTTGGAGTGTGCCGTCGCGTACACGGTCTCGAACAGCTTCGGCACGCTCACCAGTAGCGTCGGTTCGGCCAGCACCAGCTGCTCCGCCACTGTGCGGGGGTTCTCGACGTAGGTGTTCATGCACCCCTTGAGCAGGACGACGGTGGTCCAGGCGCGCTCCAGCGCGTGTGACAGGGGCAGGAACGCCAGGGAGTGATCATCAGGCCCGAAGTCAAAGAGCCTCTCCAACGACTCCTTCTGCAACACCAGAGCCCGGTGTTGCAGCATGACGCCCTTGGGGTCCCCCGTCGTGCCGGATGTGTAAATGATGGATGCCAGGTCTTCACCCTCGGCCCCATCCAGCCTCGCGGTCAGGGCAGTGTGATCGGCAGGCACCCGGAAGTCGTCGTAGGACATGACGTCATCGGGCATGCCCGGATACGGCTTGAGGATGACGACCTTTTCCAGACTTGGCAGTTCTGCTTTGACGGAGAGCACACGCTCGCATTCGCTCTGCGTGCCGACGAACATGACGCGGAGCTCTGAATCACCGACGATGTGGCGAATCTGAGCAGGCGTGGATGTGGCGTAGAGCGGCACAAGAACACCGCGTGCCGTGGCAACGCCGAAATCGATTTCGGACCACTCCGGGCAGTTGCTGGCAAACAGGCCGACACGGTCGCGTGGCTCCAGGCCGAAGTCCACCAAGCCCTGCGCGACGTCGTCCACCTTTTTGCCGAATTCTCGATAGGTCTGAGTCCGCCACCCGTCACCAACACGAATACGGGTCGCGTTGCGGTCCCCGTGTTCCGCAACGGTGGCGCGAAGTTGCACGGCAATGTGTTCCATCATGACTGTGTTGTCCCCTGTCGATCATGTTTTCCCCAGCTTAGCTACGGGACCGTAACCATGTTGGGAAGGACAATATCCACACCGACCAGTCGTCGCGCATCCAGTACTGCGCTGAGCGCTCCAGCCGATGGGTGGGGCACATAAAATCCCACAGGGCTCCATGAATGGCAGCCCTGCGGGAGTTGTTGTTCAGCTCTCAGAGTTCTGGGCCCGGGTTCCCGGAACCTTCTTCAGACACCTCGGGCTCGTCCGCGAGTTCGGGGCCCGGGTTGCCTGAGTCCTGCGCAGGGCTGTTCTCATTCTCAGACCCAAGGGTGGGGCCAGGGTTGCCTGAACCCTCACCCGGCGCATCGGGGGCCTGCGGGGCGTGGCCTCCGGGATTGTCTGAGCCCTCGCCGGGGTGATTGTGCAGTTCGCTCATCGTGACTCCTTCGTCGTCAGGGGAGCTCAATTCTTCGGCTCCCGAGCCTCCATTGTCCCTGACCATCAGTCCATCGCGCCCCGCAGGGACAAAACACATCAATCAACTCGTGAGAAGCTCTGCTGCACGTGAAATCATGTGGCCCATGAGCGGTCAAGGCGCGTCCAGGCGCAACCACCTGAGCTTCGGTCTGGGCACCCTCGGTCGGGACATGGTGGCCGCGATGGTCAGCCTGTACCTGATCTACTACCTCACGGACATCGTTGGCATCTCCAACCGGCAACTCGCAGCCGTCACCACCATCATCGTTGTTCTACGGATCTTCGACGCCCTCAATGATCCGGTGATGGGCGTCATCGTCGACAACACCCGCACGAGATGGGGCAAGTTCAAGCCGTGGATCGTTGTGGGTGCACTCCTGTGGGGTGGCGCCACGCTGTGGCTCTTCGGTGGATTGTCCGTGGCCGGCGACGGCTTCCTCGTCGTGTTCTTCCTGGGATACCTGCTCTGGGGCATCAGCTACACCATCAATGACATCTCTTTCTACGGGATGCTGCCCTCGTTGTCCCGCAACCTCAAGGAACGCGAGGGCATCGGCGTGATGGCCCGCATCATGGCCAACATCGGCCTGTTCTCAGTGGTTGTGGGGATCGTCCCGATCACTGAATGGTTGAGCGACGTCCTCCACAGCCCCCAGCGGGCCTGGCTTCTCTTCGCGGCGGTTCTCGTCGTGATCATGCTCGGCTTCCAATCCATCACCCTGGTCTTCACCCAGCAGAAAGTGGCAGCCACCACACGGCGAACACCCCTGAAGGAGCTCTTTCGCATCATTGGGCGCAATGATCAATTGCTGTGGGTGGTGATGGCCATGGTGCTGTTCATGGCCGGCTACACAGCCACCACCAGCCTGGGCATCTACTACTTCGAGTACATCTACGGCGACCTCGGCAAGTATGCGATTTTCGCAGGGATCCTGGGAGTGGCGCAGCTGAGCGGTCTCGCCATCTTCCCTCTGGTGTCCGCGCGCCTCAGCAGGCGCCAGATCCACGCGGTGGGATCGGCCATGTGCGTCACCGGGCTCGCCATCTTCGGTCTTGCCGGAAAATCCATGATCCTCATCGGTTTGGCCGGGGTGCTGCTCTTCATGGGTCAGGCGTTCATCCAGCTCCTGATGCTGCTCTACATCGCAGACTGCGTCGAATACGGCGAATGGAAACTCGGCCGGCGCACCGAATCCATCACCTTCTCCCTCCAGCCCTTCATCTACAAGTCCTCCAACGCGCTCGGCACCCTGATGGTGGGACTCGCCCTGCTGATCTCGGGGGTCAACGAGGCCGCCTCTGCAGCCGACATCACCGTTGGTGGTCAGACGGCGTTCAAGGTTGTCATGATGGTGGTGCCCATGGTGCTGGTGGCCATCAGCTGGGCCGTTCTGCGTCGGACCTACACGCTCGACGAGGATCGCTATGCCGAAATTGTCGCGGAGCTCCGCGCCAGAGAGGAACCAACGTGATGCTGGATGGACGCATGGATCGCACCTCCACGGTCGGGGACGTCTACGACCATCCCCTGGGGCGCGACATCATCGACAAAGTCATGCTGCAGATGGGCCACTCGTCACGATGGGTCGACAATCCCCTTGTCAGACGGGTGCGGTTGGGGACCGCGGAGCGATTTGGTCGCCCATTCACCGGTGAAGGATTCACCGACAGCCTTTTGACGCTGCTCAATGACGTCTCAGACTCTCCCAACCGCACCACCGGCCCGGTGAAGCCGCGGTGGTGGAAGGAAGCTGTCTTCTATCAGGTCTACCCTCGCTCCTTCGCTGACGCCAACGGCGACGGCGTCGGCGACCTGCGCGGCATCATCAACCACCTCGATCACCTTCACGACCTGGGCATCGACTGCCTGTGGCTGTCACCCATTTTCGCGTCACCCAACGAGGACAACGGCTACGACATCTCCGACTACCGCGCGGTGATGGACGAGATGGGAACCCTTGACGACGTTGACGAGCTCATCGCAGCCTGTCACGCCCGCGGTATGCGCATCATCCTGGATCTGGTGGTCAACCACAGCTCGAGCCAGCACGAGTGGTTCAAAGAGGCCCGCCGGGACCCCGACGGACCGTTCGGCAACTATTACGTCCTGCGCACAGGGGATCCCGCCGTCCCACCCAACAACTGGGCGTCGTACTTCTCCGGCCCCGCCTGGACGTGGCTCGAGGACGCGAAGCGGTGGGCACTGCGTCTGTTTGCCCCGGGGCAGCCCGATCTCAACTGGGACAACCCCGAGGTGCGCCGCGAGGTGGCCGACATCGTCGGCTGGTGGCTGGAGCGTGGCATCGACGGCTTCCGTCTCGACGTCATCAATTTCATCTCCAAGCGCGAAGGCCTCCCCGACGGCAACGCTTTCGTCGGCTCCCTCATGGAGTTCACGGGGGTGGAACACTATTTCCACGGACCCAACCTGCACCGCTACCTCGCTGAACTACGACGCGACGGCTTCCAGCGACACGGAGAGACCAAGGAGGCACCGGGACAGGACCCGACGGCAGTCATGATCGGGGAGACTCCCGGCATCGGTGTGGAAACGGCGAGACTGCTCACCGCAGAGGATCGACAGGAACTGGATCTGATCTTCAACTTCGACCACCTGGAGAACCCTGGCAGGACCCGCTGGGATGACTACACCTACGACCTCAACCACCTCAAGGCGTATGTCATCCAGAGGGAGTCCCGGCTGGGTTCCGGGGACTGGGTGAGCCTGTTCTGGGAGAACCATGACAACCCCCGGATGATCTCCAAAGTCAACCCGGACCCGTTGTACCGCACAGTCCTCGGCAAGGCCCTGGCAACACTGCAACTGTTGGGACGGGGCACCCCCTTCATCTACCAGGGTCAAGAAATCGCCGCCATCAATCAGGCCTTTCCGGACATCTCCGTCTTCAGGGACATCGAATCGATCAACCGTTTCTCGCACCACCCGAGCGGCGCAGTGGACCTCGACGTCGTACTCCCGGGGTCCCGAGACCATGCCCGCACACCCATGCGTTGGGACGACTCGTCCAATCATGGCTTCACCACCGGTGAGCCATGGATCGGCTTCCATGAACACTCCACCGGCTTCACCGTCGCCGAGCAACGCGAGGATCCGGATTCAGTCCTGAACTTCTACAAGCGTCTGATTGCGCTGCGTCGCGACCACCCGGCGTTGCGACTGGGTGACGCGCACTTCGTCTTTGCGGATCGTCGCGATTACTTTGCCTGGATCCGAGAACTCGACGGCGAGTCCTTCCTCATCGAGGTCAACCTGTCCGCAGGAACCATCAGCCGTCCCCACCATTCACACCACCTGGAGCCGGTGCTGACCACAGGCACCCACGGCGCGCGGCTTGCCCCGTACGAGGTTCGGGTGCACCGCGTCGCGTAGTGGGGCTGCTCAATCGTTTGCGTGAAGCAGCACAAAGCATATGCTTGCATCATGCAACTAACCGATGAGCTGGCGAGACTCTTCAGCAATATGGGACAGAAACTCGCCCGAGGCGCCCATCAGGGGATGGACCATCAGGACTTCTCAGTCCTCGCCACCTTGTCCTCCGGCGCCTTTCCAGACGGCACACGGCTTCGGGAACTGGCCGCGGCTCGAGGCCTCGATGCCTCGACCATGAGCCGCCGCGTGTCACATCTGTGCGACACCGGACTCCTCGAACGCACTCCAGACCCCCACGACGGCCGCGCCCAGCTCCTCTCCCTCAGCGACCACGGCCGCCGCGCAATGGTGGAGGAGAGAGCCCGCCGCGTGACGCTGATCACCGAGTCGCTTGGGGAGTGGACTCAGCAGGAGAAGAGTGACCTCGCTCGAATGATCAGCCGCCTCAACGACAGCCTCGAGAACTCATGAAGAAGACCGACACCACACCCCGGGTGGCCTACACACTTTCACCGCAGGACCGGCAGGTCTTCATCGGTCTCATGATCGGCATGCTTGTGGCATCCGTGAGCCAGACCATCGTCGGTCCCGCCATGCCCCGCATCGTCGCAGACCTCGGTGGCATTGACCACTACTCGTGGGTGGCCACCGCCGCCATGCTGACGTCAGCCGTCAGCGTGCCCATCATGGGCAAGCTGTCAGATCTCTACGGCCGTCGCCTCTTCTACATTGGCGGACTTGTCGTCTTCATGGGCGGTTCACTCATCAGTGGGTTCAGCGTCAACTTCGAAATGTTGGTGGCTGGGCGCGCCATCCAAGGCCTCGGCATGGGAACGATCATGCCCCTTTCGCAAACCATCATCGGTGACATCATCCCGCCCCGCCAACGCGGCAAATACCAGGGCTTCATGGGCGCCGTCTTCGGAGTCACCGCCGTTGCCGGGCCTCTGGCAGGTGGCCTCATCACAGACAACCTGGGCTGGCGTTGGAATTTCTTCTCCACGCTGCCGTTGGGCGTCATCGCCCTCTTCTTTGTCATGCGCTTCCTGAAGTTGCCCCACGTGCAACGCAAGGCTGTCGTGGACATCTGGGGCATCGCGACGCTGGCTCCCGCGCTCGTGATGCTGCTCCTCGCCACCTCTTTCGGTGGCACCACATATCCTTGGGACTCGCCGGTCATCATCAGTCTGTTTGTGTTCGGCACGCTATTCCTGGGCGCGTTCATCTTCGTTGAACTCAGGGCAGAGGAACCGTTGCTGCCGCTGCGACTCTTCCGCAACTCCGTCTTCACCGCTGCCAACATCGCAGCGTTCTCAGTGTCGATGGTGATGTTCGGCGCCACCATCTACATCCCCGTGTATGCCCAGGGGGTACTCGGCGTCAGCGCCACAGACTCAGGGCTGATCCTCCTGCCATTGATGATCGGATTCATTCTGGTGGGCATCGGCGCCGGACTGCTGATCACCCGCACCGGCCGGTACAAGGAAATCATGCTGCTGGGTGTGATCACCATGTTCGCTGGAGTCTGGCTGATGACCCGGCTCGACGCTGATTCCTCCCAGCTCCAACTGAGCGTGGCCATGGTCGTCCTGGGAATTGGTCTGGGCGCCTCCATGCAGCAGTACACACTCGTGGTGCAAAATGCCGTGGCCAAACGCGACCTTGGTATCGCCACCGCATCGACGCAGTTCTTCCGCAACGTGGGGGCCACCGTGGGCATCGCGGTGTTCGGCTCACTGATGACCGGTGGACTCTCCCGAGCGATCATCGATCGTCTACCACCGGGTGTGGCCGAGGAAATGGGTGAATCCGTGTCCTCCGTCGGTGTCGGCGACGTACTGGATCCATCCGCAACCGCCGGACTGCCACCCGTGGTCGCCGACGCCATCCGGTCCGGCCTCGCGGACCGGCTCCACATCGTCTTCCTGGCGATCCTGCCCATACTTGTCGTGGCGTTCTTCGCCACGCTGGCGATCCGGGCAATTCCGCTGCGCGACACCGTCACCAGCAATGAGGATGCACAGCGGGAACTGTTGGCCTCCATGTCGCAGAGCAGTGGCCGCGGCGAACTGGTGCCCAGCCTCAACCACTACGAGAACGAAGGTGGCCGCACGCGGGAGCGAGTCCTGGCACTCCAGATGGACCTTCTGGTGCGGGAGTCCCGGCGGGAAGATCGGCAGTTGCTGCGCCGAGCCGTCACGGAAATTGGCGACGGTGACCTCGCCCAGGGGCAGGCCATTCTCGAAGGCACGGCCGCGATGCTCTCCTCTGATGATCCGGCGCAGGTGGCCGATGCAGAGAGGTACGCGTGTTCCCTCGCGGAGCGGGCGGCTCGCAGGGGTGGCGTGCTGAGCGACGGAATCCGGCAGGACATCGCCGTTTCTGTCGCGGAGGGTCGGGATCGGAAAGAAGTGCTCGCCAGCTTCGAGAAGCCGGTGACGGACAACTTCAAAGCGGTCGACGTGACTCAGCTCCGGGGTGCGGCCAATGACCTTGCCACTGTGCTGTTGCTGGACCTCGATGTGCAGGCCACATCGTCCTCTGGCACCGCGAAAACCTGAGTTCGAGCAACCCTCAGAGCAGAACCACGCTGACTGGTAGGCGCCCAGCGAGGGACAAATCCGGCGACGTGGTGAGAGCCCCTTACCCACAAGGAGGTCTCACCACGTCGCCGGTGTTCTGCTGGCCCAAACGAAGCCGGGAAATCAGTGGTCGTTGATCTCCGACAGGAATCCCTGGGCTCGCGGTGACTGTGGGTTGTCCAGCACCTGATCCGGCGGACCCTGCTCCGCGATCCCCTTGTCCGCGATCAGGACGACGCGATCCGCCACGCGGCGTGCGAAGCGCATCTCATGGGTCACGCAGATCATGGTCATGCCCTCCTCAGCGAGGTCCTTCATCACGGCGAGAACCTCACCGACGAGCTCAGGATCGAGTGCCGAAGTGGGCTCGTCGAAGAGCATGACAGCAGGGTCCATGGCGAGAGCACGGGCGATTGCGACCCGCTGCTGCTGGCCACCCGAGAGGCTGCCGGGATAGGCGTCAGCCTTGTGAGCCAACCCCACGCGTTCCAACAGCCCCTTGGCCTTCTCCATGGCCTCTTCCTTGCCCCGCCCCAGCACGTCGCGCTGGGCCACCGCAATGTTCTCCGTCACATTCATGTGCGGGAACAGGTTGAAGGCCTGGAAAACCATTCCGATCCGGGACCGGATGCGGTTGAGGTGCTTCTGGCCGTAGCTCAGGGTCTGTCCCGCCACGGTGATCTCACCGGAGGTGATCTGTTCAAGACCGTTGACGCAACGCAGGAGCGTGGATTTGCCAGCACCGGATGGACCGATGAGGACCACCACCTCGCTGACGCCGACGTCCAGATCGACGTCCTTGAACACGACGGTGTCGCCAAACTTCTTGGTGACGCCACGCATGGAGACGATCGCTTCGCCTTTGTCGGCGTCGCCGCTGAGAAAACGGTCAGCGGCTGCGGCTTCTAGATCTTCTTGGGATTCGGTCATGGTCGCCTCAGGATTTGTGTCGGGCAAGACGCTTTTCCATGCGGTTCACCACGGCGGTCAACACGAGGACGATCGCCAGGTAGTACACGGAAACAATCGCGTAGGTGGACAGGGGCTGGTACGTGGCAGCAGCGGTGTTCTGAGCGGTGCGGAACAATTCGGTGAGACCGATGAAGGCGACCAGCGAGGAGTCCTTGACGGCGATGATGAACTGGCTGCCGAGCACGGGCAAAATGGCCCGGAAGGACAGCGGCGCCTGGACCCGCACCAGCGTGCGCCGTCGTGACATCCCGAGCGATCGGGACGCCTCCACGAGCCCCTTGGGAACCGACTGGAAACCTGAGCGGATGATCTCGGCGATGTATGCCGAGTTGTGGACGCCCAGAGCCAGAGCCCCCGCCCAGAAGGCATCGAGCGCCACGAAGCTGGCTATTCCGAAATACAGAAGGAACAACTGCGCAATGAGCGGGGTACCGCGGATCAGGCCGATGAAAGCCGATGCCAGCCACCTCAGCGGGGCGACGGCACTCATTCTCATCGCCGCCACCACCGATCCCATCACGAGGGCGAACGACAGAGCGACGACCGTCAACCCGAGAGTGATGCCTGTCGCCTCAATGAAGATCGGTGCGTACTCGGCGAACATCTCGAAGAAGTCCACTATGAAATGTCCTCGCCGAACCACTTTTCGCTGATCTCGGCATAGGTGCCGTCATCCTTGATGGCCTGCAGCGCACCATCGATGTCGGCCTTCAGGGGGTTGTCCTTGGCGACGGCGACGGCAGGACTTTCGGTGTAGAGCGGTTCCCCGCACTGACGCAGGTCGCGTTCGGCGTCCTGAATCTGGAACAGACCCACGAGAAGACCCGTGATGGTGCCGTCGAGTCGACCGGCCTCGGTGTCTTCAAGCGCGGTGATGTCCGATTCGAAAGTGGTGATCTCGCCGGCGAAGCCCTCGTCCGTCAGGTACTTGTTGTAGGTGGTGCCGTTGGCCACACCCACGTTGATGTCGGCTTCGATGTCGAAGGCTTCACATTCGGCATCGGTCTGCACGAAGTAGCCCGCACCGTCGGTGTAGTACGGCTCCGTGAAGTCCACGACCTCGGCCCGTTCCTCGGTCGGTGTCATGGAGGCAATCAGGGCGTCATATCTGTTCGACTGCAGTCCCTGGATCAGGGATGAGAAGGCCGCAGTCTCGGTCTTGAGTTCAAGATCCAGATTCTCGGCAATCGCAGCGGCAATGTCGTAGTCAAAACCGGTGAGTTCATTGCTTTCGAAGTAGCTGAAGGGGCGGAATTCGCCACTCATGGCGATGACGATTTCACCCTCATTGACGAGCTGCGCATTCCCCTCCGAACCGTCCTCGGTGCCTGAACAGGCGGTCAGCGTGAGAGCGCATGCTGCCGTGATGGCAACTGCGCGCGCCGTATGTCGAAAGTTCTTCACTGGTGTCATCTCCTTGGGTTTCGAGGCCGGAGAATTCCGGACCCTCCCATCCACCACCACGCAGGGTGTTGCAATGCGACGAGGCAACAAAGCCCTCAGGCGCAGCGGACGAACCCTTCGACCATACGGAAATTCGGGGTCAATGGTGAACTCGAGAAGCTCGTCGTTATGAATCTGTTACCTTCCGAAACAGGCTCCACAAGACCGAAGTCACGAAATCACGGGCTCTTCAGAAGGCGACGAAACGCCCCAAGTCAGCAGCCAGATCTCCGCGATCCGCCACGACCACGGCACCCAGTCCCAACCATGCCGCCATCAGTTTCAGCTCTTCTGCCAGCTGTGTTGCGGTCTCATCCGGCGCTCCCGGTTCTCGCCACGCGGATTGCACCAACAGCCGCCCGGAGGCTCGGTCCGCCTTCAGGTCCACCCGGGCGACGAGCGCGTCATTCAGCAGGAAGGGCAACACGTAGTACCCGTGGACCCGCTGCGCAGCAGGTGTATAAATACCAATTCGGTAGTGGAACCCGAACAGCCACTGCGTGCGGTCGCGGTTCCAGATGAGAGGGTCGAACGGGCTGAGTAGCGCGCGGGCGCTGACCCGACGTGGAACTCTCACGCTGACAGGAACGTATGCCGACACACCTGCCACCCTCACAGGCTCCAGCGTTCCCTCCTCCACGAGTTCGTGGATCGCCTTCCTCGTGGGCGCGAGCCGTGTGCGCCAGTAGTCCGCGAGACACTTTTCGGTCGCCACGCCATGCGCACGTGCGGCGATCCCGACGAGTTCCCGCATCGCTTCTTCAACAGAGGGTGTTGGCGATTCCACCACTGCCCGGGGCAGGACCCGTTCCGGAAGATCAAAGACCCTCTCAAACTGCGCATTGCGCTCCGCCACCACCAACTCGCCGGTGAAAAACAGATACTCGCACGCAGATTTCACGACAGACCAGTTCCACCCCCAGTGCTGTTGCGTGGTGTTCGGCGCGTGTCCGAGCACGGCGGTGAGGCGCCGCGATGAACTCGGCCCCAGCTCCCCCACGGCAGCCAACACTTCCTGGGCCAGTTGAGCATGCTCGTCACCCGCTCGCTGGATCGAGCCCCACGCCTCATTGCGGTAGGCGAGCATCCGCCAGCGGAACAAGGGCTGGGACGCGACGGGAATGAACGCTGCCTGATGCGCCCAGTACTCGGTGATCCGCCGCGGCTCCTTGCCTGCGGCTTCCGCGAGCAGGGACTGGTCGTAGGATCCGAGCCGGGCGAACAGGGGCAGGAACTGGCTGCGCGCCACCACGTTCACGGAATCGATCTGCAGGACGCCCATGCGCTGGACCGCGTCGTCGATGTGCCTGATGGAGACTGTGGACGGCCGACGACGGGTGAAGCCCTGCGCAGCAATGGCGACGCGTCGGGCTTCTGCGCGAGAGAGCGTGGTCCGGCGCCTCGGGATGGACGTGGGCATGGCAGCCATGGTGGCAGGTGCGGCGATCAACAGTGGGGACCGTATGGTCATCCATCGTGGCGACGGAAACGCCGGACGGGTGCCCGCTAGGCTTTTGATCCATGAGTAGCTTGCAATTCGGAGCCCACGTCGGCAGTGACGATCCCATCGCCGAGGCCCGTGCGCGCGGGGCGGACATCGTGCAAATTTTTCTGGGTGAGCCCCAGAGCTGGAAGAAGCCCGAGGCCCAGTACCCGGGCGGCGCTGAAGCGTTGCGCGCCGCTACGGAGGAAGCAGGCGTGGGGCTCTACGTCCACGCGCCCTACATCATCAACGTCGCCTCAACGAACAATCGGATCCGGATCCCATCGCGAAAGCTCCTACAGCAGACGATCACGGAAGCAGCCGCCGTCGGTGCCCGGGGGGTCATCGTCCACGGCGGCCACGTCACTGCCGATGACGAACCCGAAAAGGGCTATGACAACTGGCGCAAGGCCGTTGATGGTCTGAAGCTGGAAGTGCCGATGCTCATTGAGAACACCGCAGGTGGGAACCGGGCCATGGCGAGATACCTCCCGGCCATCCAGGGCATCTGGGAGGCCATCTCCGCCTCCGTCAACATCGATTCGGTGGGCTTCTGCCTCGACACCTGCCACGCACATGCTGCAGGCCTGGATCTGGCAACAGTGGTGGATGACATCTTGTCCATCACGGGCAGGATCGACCTCGTTCACTGCAATGACTCACGGGACGTGGCGGGCTCCGGCGCGGATCGGCACACCGGTTTGGGCAACGGCACCATCAATGTCAACGACATCGCAGCCATCGTCAAGTCTGCGGCGGCGCCCGTCATTCTGGAGACCCCCAGCGACGGCCACGCCGCAGAAATTGAGTGGCTTCGGTCGTTGTGAGGTTGAATGGTGAAAATGAAGGTACTGCTCCCCCACACCATTGAGCTCAACCCGCAGTTTCCCCAGGGAATCACGACGGCCGTCTACGACACGAAGTCCCCCATCCCTGATGAGCACCTTGACGCCGAGGTTCTTGTGGACTGGGAGGGCAAACGCAAGGTGCTCGTCGATGCGGCGGAGCGTCTGCCGCACCTGAAGCTGGTCCAGGCGCTCTCTGCTGGATCCGACGGTGTCCTCAGCGCTGATTTCGACGAGTCAGTGGCCATCTGTTCAGGTGTCGGACTCCATGACCAGGCGGTGACGGAACACGCTCTGGCGCTGACACTGGCACTGCTTCGACGTCTTCCTGCCTGCATGGACGCCCAGCGACGCAATGAGTGGGCCGGCGAACTGGGCGGATCCCAGACCATGCGCACCGATGACCACATCACGACGCTGCGCGGTGCCCGCGTCCTCATCTGGGGTTTCGGTTCCATCGCACAAGCGCTGGCCCCGGTCCTGGCCTCCCTCGGGGCGCACGTCACCGGTGTGGCGCGCAGTGCCGGCGAACGCTCCGGGTTCGAAGTGATCACAGAGGAAGACCTGGCTGAGGCGCTTCCCACCACGGATCTGCTGATCATGATCCTCCCGGGAGTGCCCGCCACCGAGAACTCACTCAACGCTGAGCGCTTGGCGCTGCTCCCCGCATCCGCTCTCATCGTCAACGTCGGGCGGGGAACCACCGTCGACGAGGTCGCACTCCTGACGGCCCTGACGTCGGGCGCCATCGCGGGAGCCGCTCTGGACGTCACTGCCAAGGAGCCGCTGCCGAAGGATTCTCCACTGTGGAACGCCCCGAATCTGATGATCACACCACATGCCGCAGGTGGCAGACCTGCCGGCGCAGATGAACTGATCGAGGCCAACGTCGCCGCACTGCTCAACGGCGACGATTTCCGCAACTTGCTACGTCGCTGATCGAACTTCCCGGTTGCCGCCAGCCGGGAAGTTCGAGGAACTCGACCCATCAGTTCCTGCTGGGCACCACGCCATTGAGGTGGAGCAGGTTGTCCACGGCAAGAACGCTGTCCAACGTCGCTTCGTCGAGCAGCTCACGCTCCAGCACAATTTCTCGGACGCTGCGCCCCGTGGCTGCGGCTTCCTTGCCCACCGCATCGCCTTCGGCATGGCCGATGAGATTGTTGAGGAAGGTGACCACGGAGATGGAATTGGTCACATAGGCGAGGCAGACGTCTCGATTGGCAGTGATCCCCCCGATGCACTTGGTGCGCAACGTGTCACAGGCGTTCTCCAGGAGCGAGATGGACTCGAACAGCGCCTGCGCGATCACCGGCTCCATCGCGTTGAGCTGCAACTGTCCCGCTTCGGCGCTGATGGTGACGCAGACGTCATTGCCGAACACCTTGAAACAGGCCTGATTCACCACTTCCGGGATCACCGGGTTCACTTTGGCCGGCATGATGGAGGACCCGGCCTGCACCTTCGGGAGGTTGATCTCGTTGAAGCCCGCCCGGGGTCCCGACGACAGCAGCCGGAGGTCGTTGCAGGTTTTGGAGAGTTTCATCGCCAGCCGTTTGCACACGCCGTGCGCCGTGACGTAGACCCCTGTATCGCTGGTGGCCTCAATGAGGTTGGCGGCTGTGCCGCAGGGGCGTCCGGTGATGTCTGCCAGGTGCCGGACCACCACTTTCGCATAACCGGGCGGTGTGTTGACGCCCGTACCAATGGCGGTGGCCCCCAGGTTGACCTCCAACAGGAAGCCACGCACGATCTCGATGTGGCGGAGTTCTTCTGAGATGGTCACCGCGAAGGCGGTGAACTCCTGTCCGAGCGTCATTGGAATCGCGTCCTGGAGTTGAGTCCGCCCCATCGTCAGGATGCCGTCGAATTCCTCCCCTTTGGCATGAAGGGCCTCCACCAGCCTCTCCACCGTGACTGCCAGCTCTCCCAAACGGGTGTCGAGGGCAAGGCGGAGCCCGGTGGGGTAGGCATCGTTGGTGGACTGGCTCCTGTTGACGTGGTCAATCGGATCGACGATGTCATAGCTGCCCTTTGCACAGCCCAGATGCTCCAGCGCAAGATTGGCGAGCACCTCGTTGACGTTCATGTTGGTGGATGTCCCTGCGCCTCCCTGGAACACGTCGATGGGGAACTGATCCAGGCACCGCCCCTTTTCGACGATCTGGTTGCAGGCCCACACGATGGCATTGACCACGTCAGGGCCCACCACGCCCAGGTCACCATTGGCGAGCGCGGCTGCCTTCTTCACCTGCACCAGAGCTCGGATCAGGTCGGGTAGATCGTTGATGCTGCTTGAGCTCATCCGAAAGTTCTCCACGGCCCGCACTGTGTGTATGCCGTAAAACGCGTCCGCCGGCACCTCCATGGAACCGATCAAATCTGTTTCTACCCTGGTGCTGATCAAGCCCGGACTCCTTCGGAAGCGCCTACGTCTGTCCACCGTAGTCAACGACCTTGGGCATGGGCGGCCTTCACCGAAGATTGACTGGACGCTAGGGTGTGAATCGTGACTCGCAGCGTATTCATTGCCTCATCGGAGCGGCAGGTCAGCAAGAGCGTCATCGCCCTGGGCGTTGTCGAACTCTTCAACCGCCAGGTTCGCAACGTGGGGGTGTTCCGACCCCTCGTGGAATCAACGACGGTCGACGCCGTAGCCACGGCCCTGCTCGATCTCAAGACCATGCGCAAGCAGACCTTTGAGGACGCCGTCGGCGTCACGCATGCAGACTTCGCGGAGGATCCTTCCGGGTCCATAGACAAAATCGTGGCGAAGTACACAGACCTCGCGGCCCGGTGCGACGCCGTGGTGGTGGTGGGTTCCGATTACAGCGGCTTCTACTCCAGCACTGAGTTGGACCACAACGCCGTCATCGCCGCCAACCTCAACACCCCCGTGCTCTACGTCTGCGGCGCCACTGGCCGCACGCCCGAGCAGGTGCGTGGCATCGTCGAAGAGACCATCGAGGCCTTTGAAGAGCGTCACAACACAGTCGTCGGCATCGCCATCACCCGCGTCAACCCGGACGACGTCGATGCGATGCGTGATGCCGTGTCCCACGTCAGGGAAGCCACCTTCATCCTCCCGAATGATCCAGTGCTGGGCGCCCCCTCTGTGCGTATGCAATGGGACGCCGTCGGCGCCACGCAATGGCTGGGCAATCCTGCGTTCCTGGAGAAGGAAGCCGTCCATACGATCGTGGCCGCCATGACGCTGCCCAACCTGTTGTCGCGGCTCAAGCCAGAGTGCTCCGTCATCATGCCCTCGGACCGTTTGGATCTCCTGCCGGGCCTGTTGATGGCCCATGCCTCCCCCGCGTTCGGTCCGCTGGCATCTGTCATACTGACAGGCGGTTTCGACATCCCCGAGTCCGTCCACACGCTGCTCGCTGGCCTCGATGTGGACCTGCCGATTGCCGTCACGGACAAGGACACATTCGAGACAGCCTCCAGATTGCAACTGGTCAATGGTGTCTCCACCTCCACCTCCCGCAAAACGGATGTCTCGCGCATCCTGTTCGGCGCCCATGTTGGCGAAGATGTCATCCTGCGGGCCATAGACCTCCCTCGCTCCGAGATCCGTACGCCCACCATGTTTGAGCACCAACTCATGCAGTTGGCCCGGGCACATACGAAGCGCATCGTGCTGCCGGAGGGCTCCGATGACCGGGTTCTCAATGCGGCCGCCATAGTCCTGCAACGCCAGGTTGCCCACGTCATCATTCTCGGAGAGCCTGCCGCCATCAGCCGCCGCGCCTCCGAACTCGGCATCAACCTGCGGGCCGCTGAGGTGGTCAACCCACGCGACCCGGCCATGCTTGATCAGTTCGCTGCGGAATACGCCAGACTCCGTGCCCACAAGGGCATCTCCCTGGAGCAGGCGCGCAAACAGTTTGAGGATCCCTCCTACGTGGGCACGATGATGGTGCATCTGGGAATGGCTGACGGAATGGTCTCCGGCGCCGTCAACACCACGGCCAACACCATTCGGCCCTCCCTGGAATTCATCAAGACCAAGCCTGGCGTGAGCGTCGTCTCCGGTTCTTTCCTGATGGCCATGAGCAACAGGGTTGTGGTGTACGCCGATTGCGCTGTGAACCCGGATCCCACTCCCGAGCAGTTGGCCGACATCGCCATCTCCTCAGCTGAGACGGCACTGGCATTCGACATCGAGCCCCGTGTGGCGATGCTCAGCTATTCCACCGGCACGTCCGGCTCCGGCGCGGATGTGGACAAGGTCCGCGAGGCCACCCGCATCGTGCGGGAGCGCGCGCCCGAGTTGAAGGTGGAAGGCCCCATCCAGTTCGACGCCGCCGTCGATGCCACTGTTGCCGCGAAGAAGATGCCGAACTCCGAGGTGGCCGGTCAGGCAACGGTGTTCATCTTCCCGGACCTGAATACGGGCAACAACACCTACAAGGCAGTGCAGCGCACCTCGGGGGCTGTGGCCGTCGGCCCGATCCTGCAGGGTCTGAAGAAGCCCGTCAATGACCTATCGCGCGGTGCGCTGGTGGACGACATCGTCTCCACCATCACCATCACCGCGATCCAGGCCCAGAAAAACTCCTGAGCCGAACCCACCCCACACAAGGAAGTGCACCCCACGTGTCCCATCCCATCCTGCTCCTGAACTGCGGCTCGTCCTCCATCAAGTATCAGCTCCTCCAGACCGATACCGAGGAGGCAAGCGCGGTGGGAATCGTGCAGCGCATCGGGCAACCGGGCAGCACATTGGATCACGAAGTCGGTAGCGACGAGTTCCATCTGGACCAGGATTTCGAGAACCACACACAGGCCGTGGCCGCCGTCGTGGGGATGTTCGAATCCCAGGGGCCCAGCCTCGAGGGCGTTATCGCCGTGGGACATCGGACTGTCCATGGAGGCTCAACCTTCCAGAAGTCTGTGCGCATCGACGACGCAGTGATCGCCGCGCTGCACGAGCTGTCCGATCTGGCACCTCTGCACAATCCTCCGGGGATCGCCGGCATCGAGGCCGCCATGCGCGTCCTCCCGGATGTGCCACATGTCGCCATTTTCGACACCGCGTTTTTCTCGACGCTTCCGCCCGAGGCCTACACCTACGCCCTGGACCGCGACGTTGCGCGCGAGTACGGCATTCGCAAGTACGGCTTCCACGGCACGTCGCATCAGTACGTGTCCCAGCAGGCAGCCGTGTTCCTCGATCGCCCCTTGGACGAGTTGAAGACCATCGTCTGCCACCTGGGCAACGGTGCCTCCATCTCCGCCGTCGACGCAGGGGTGGCCGTGGAGACCTCCATGGGACTCACACCGCTGCAGGGCCTCGTGATGGGCACCCGCTCGGGCGATGTTGATCCCGGCCTGCACAAGTTCCTCGGCAGCAAGGGCATGACGCTCGCCGACATCGATGGTTTCCTCAACAAGAGCTCTGGAATGCTCGGGCTCTGTGGCTTCACCGACATGCGCGATGTGGTCAGTGAGATCGCCGCAGGCAACAAGGACGCAGCGCTCGCGCTCGACGTCTACGTCCACCGGCTTGTGAGCTACATCGGTGCCTACATGGCTGTCATGGGAGGAGTCGACGCCCTCTGCTTCACCGCTGGTGTCGGGGAGAATGCCGCCGACGTCCGCGGCCCCGTCATCGAGCGCCTCGCCGCATTCGGCTTCGAACTCGACACGGACGCAAACAAGAAGCGCTCCAAGGTTGCTCGGGAAATCTCGACGCCCGCGTCGAAGGTCCGCGTCCTGGTGATTCCCACCAATGAGGAACTCGCCATGGCACGGGAGACGCTCAGCGTCATCAGCAGCTAGCAGCTTCATGCGGTTGGGCGGCACTGACGACGGCGCCCAGCCGCTCATATGGGCGCACGCCACACCCGAGCGCGGCAAGCAATGCGGAGTCGGATCACATTGTGGAAGAGAGACAGTTTTCACATCTCGGCATTGTGGGAATACAACCAATGCCACACCGGCGGCGCCTCCCAGCTTCCACACGTTCAACAGGGGGGATACCGTAGGCCCATGGCCACAGCTTTGATCACCGGCGGCACCTCCGGCATTGGACTCGCGTTCGCGCGTGAACTGGCCGGCCGAGGAACGGACCTCGTGCTGGTGGCTCGCGACGCCCAACGGCTCGGCGAGGTTGCCGGGGAGCTCGGGACCACTCACGGAGTCACCGTCGAAACGCTGCCAGCAGACCTGTCACAACGAGCGGACATGGAGCGGGTCGCCACGCGGCTCGAGTCGGACGACGCGCCCATCGACATGTTGATCAACGATGCAGGCTTCGGACTGCACTCCACCGTTCTCGATCCGGCAGACACAGACACGCACGCCAAGGCTCTCGACGTCATGTGTCTCGCCCTTCTGGTTCTGGGCGGCGCCGCCGGCCGCACGATGCGCGAGCGTGGACGGGGACAAATCATCAATGTCGCCTCCACCTCCTCCGCCATCTTCAGCGGCAATTACTCTGCGGTGAAGGCTTGGGCGCGCAGCTATTCCACGGGCCTCGCTCTGGAGCTTCAGGGCAGTGGCGTCACTGTCACGGCCCTGCTACCGGGATGGGTCCGCACAGAGTTCCACGAGCGTGCCGGCATCACGGCCACCAACCTCCCCGACATCGTGTGGATCGACTCGGACGTCCTCGTCCGTGAGTGCCTCGCCGACGTGGACAAGGGAAAGCTGGAATCCATCCCCACCCTGAAGTGGAAGGCCGCCATGCTGCTTGCAGACCACGGCCCCAAGAGGTTCCTACGCTGGTTCTCCATGAAACTCACCAACAGCCGCAAGAAACACTGAGGTCCCTCACACGTGGCCAGGGACAAGGGTCCGAACAAGGACGAACGAGAGCGATACTCGTCAAAGATGGGCGCGACCACGCGGCAGGCAGCCCAAATGCTTCTGTTGAAGCCGTATCTCTGGCGTTTGCTGCGCGTCCATGTGCACGGTGCTGCGAACGTGGACGCCCTCGAAGGCGCCTTCGTCGTGTTCTCCAACCATTCGTCGCACCTCGACGCCCCGTTGGTACTGGGCTCACTGCCTCACCGGTTGTCCCGCTACGTCGCCACAGGCGCGGCCGCAGACACCTTCTACGACAAGTGGTGGAAGACGGGACCCATGTCCCTGTTCTTCAACAGCTTCCCCGTTGACCGCGGCAAGGATCGCAGCGATTCCAAGGCCCCTGGACGCTCCCAGAAGCGTGGGATGTCTGCTGCCCTGCTGGCTGACGGCATTCCCCTCCTGATCTTTCCTGAAGGTACCCGTTCACGGACCGGTGCGATGGCGCCGTTCAAACCGGGCGTGGCAGCACTGTGCATTTCCCGGGATGTACCGGCACTCCCGATGGCACTGGTGGGCGCCTATTCCGCTTGGCCTTCCCAACAGAAGCACCTGCCACGGGGCAGGCCAGAGATTCACGTGGTCATCGGGCGTCCCATGTACCCGTTGCCGGGGGAGATCGCTCACGAGTTCAGCGAGCGGATGCGCCGCCAAGTGCTGGAACTCCATGACTCAACGGCCCGCGCCTACGGGGCGAAAACCCTGGATGAGTACGCCCGCGTCGTGGCAATCGAGAAGTCAACGAAGAACGAGATCACGGCGCTGGCAGAAGAAGCCAGGCATCGTGCGAACAA
This sequence comes from Arachnia sp., assembly GCA_052089385.1. Taxonomy (GTDB): domain Bacteria; phylum Actinomycetota; class Actinomycetes; order Propionibacteriales; family Propionibacteriaceae; genus Arachnia. Next base: position 8,441 of record JBQCZU010000024.1, on the reverse strand, counting down.
GCAGGAGGACCAATGATTGACGGTGTGAAGCAGCAGAAGTGGTGGGGCTGGGGCGAGGAAGGCAAGGCCTACAGCCATCACGACAAGCCCAAGTTCGCACCGTTTGTGCAGAAGATCGTGGGAGTGGACATCAACCATTCCAAGACCTCTGTCCCCAACTTCTCCTCCCTCAATGTGCCCTCGAGCCAGCTCAACGATGCGTTGCACGCCACGCTGGAGCGCATCGTCGGACCGAAGTACGTCCAGGTGGACGACGAAACCCGCGTGGTCCACGCCTACGGCAAAGGGGTGCGGGACCTGGTGCGGGTCCGTCGCGGAGACCTGGGGCGCGTCCCTGACGTGGTGTTGTACCCCGGCGACGAGGATGAAGTCGTTGCCCTGGTCAACGCGGCCGTCGAGCACGACTTCGTACTCATCCCCTTTGGTGGTGGCTCCAACATCGTCGCGGCCACCGAGGCAGTGCCCGGCGAGAGCCGCAACGTGGCCATCGTCAATCTGGGCCGCATGCGGAACCTCCTCGAGATCGATGAAACCTCCGGCATCGCACGTCTGCAGGCGGGTGTCTTTGGCCCGGACATGGAAGATCAACTCAACGCCCAGGGCTGGACGATGGGCCACCAACCCGACTCGTTCGTGTGGTCGACACTCGGTGGCTGGATCGCCACCCGCAGCTCCGGCATGCAGTCCGACAAGTACGGCGACATTTCCGACATCGTCCGCGGCCTGCGCATGGTGATGCCGGGCCAGACGCTGGAGCTGCGGCCGCTGCCCTCCACATCATCAGGTCCGAGCGTCCGCGAGATGGTGCTTGGCTCGGAAGGTCGCCTGGGTGTCATCACCGAAGCCTGGGTGCAAGTGCACCGCATCCCGGAACAACGCGAACTTCAAGCGTATTTCTTCGAATCCTACGCAGACGGATTGAAGGCCTGCGAGCAGATCGCCTTTTCCGACGCAAACGTCATGCTGGCCCGCGTCTCCGATCCGATGGAGACGCAGTACATCATGGCCAACGGGAAGAAGTCCGGCCGCGTCGGCAAACTCGCCAGCAAGGCCATCCAGCAGATGATGGTGCGCAAGGGCTGGGATCTGGAAAAGATCTGCATGTCCTTCGTGGGCTTCGAGGGCACTGCCAACCATGTGCGCTACCACAAGGGCCTGGTGTCCAAGATCATCAAGGCCAACGGCGGCATGGGCGTGGGCAAGGGCCCCGGCGCGCTCTATGACCAGAAGAAGTACGACACCCCCTACATTCGCGACTTCATGCTGGACCATGGTCTGGTTGCTGATGTTTCCGAGACGTCGACGCCATGGGCCTACACCGAGCAGATCCACACCAATACCGTCGCCGCTGCGCACAGGGCGCTGGAAGAGCGCGGTGTCCGGGGGGTGGTGTTCTGTCATCTGAGTCACTCCTACCACTCAGGTGCGTGTCAGTACTTCACGTTCGCCATCGCTGACGACTCCGAAGAGAACCTCATCACCTACGACCATGTGAAGCGGGCCATCCAGCAGTCGTTCATGGACAACCACGGCACGGTCTCCCACCACCACGGCGTCGGCGAGGAACACAGCCCCTGGCTGGAGCAGGACATCTCCTTGGCTGGCGTTCACATGCAGCGCAAACTCTTCGAGGGGATCGACCCGGGCTACAACCTCAACCCCGGCAAGATCATCCACGACGGCACACCGGGCATCAGCAGCAACTCCGCTGACGCCTGAGCAACTCCGTGGAGCGTGTCAGTTCAGGCACGCTGCACGGGAAACCCATGTCGTCCAACAGCCATCGTGGTGCTTCCACCCGCGGCGTCATTTCTGAACACCAGGCCCTGTGGACGCATGCACCTGTACTGGATCCACCTGTGTGTCGGCGTCTGCTGGCATCGTGGTGGCTGCGGGCAGAAAAGCACATCTCGAGGGCGAAGGACTCAGTGCCATGAGTAGCGGACAGCAGCAAGCCGGGCGCGCACTGGAGGACCCGTCGATCCGGACATATCGCTATGTGCGAGCGGCCATCATCGGCTCCATGTTGCTCCTGTTCATCTCACTGGCTCTTCAGGTGGCCTCCGACGGGTGGGCTGTGAAATCGTCGATCAGCGAGTACTACTACTACTCAGTGCGTGGCGTCCTCATCGGGACGCTGGTGACCACCGGGGTTGCGCTGGTCGCCATCCAGGGCAGGCCCGGATTGGAGGAGACAGCACTCAATCTGGCCGGGATGCTGGCTCCAGTGGTTGCTCTGGTCCCCACACCGCTCCTTCCTCTCGGAGCGTTGCAGTGCGTCGGCTCCCGGTCACGGTGCATCCCTGAGGAGTTCCTGGCGGGCGTGGTCAACAACATGTCCGCTCTTCTCCTGCTCGGTGTGCCCCTGCTGGCATTCGCGTGGTGGACCGCCCTCAGCGCCGGTCGCTGGGATCTCCCCACGCGAAAGGGTCTCGCGGCTGCCACGGGCGTATGGGCCCTCTTCGCCCTCTGGTTCGGACCGACGGCATCCTGGCCCCTTCGCGATTCTTTCCTTGCGTGGTCCCACTACGCATCGGCCATTGCAATGTTTGGCAGCGTCATCGTCGTCGTCTGGTACAACGCCTTGCGCACGGATTGCCATTTCCAGATGGGCCGCAGGCCCGTGTCCTTCCGGCTGGTCTACTTCGGCGTCGCCGCTGCCATGGCTTTGACGCTGTTGGTGTCAGTGGTCCTCTATTTCGGAACGGTGGCTGAATCACGTCAGTCGTTGTCCATCGTTTTCTGGTTGGAGTCCGTTTTGTTGGTCCTCTTTGTCATCTTCTGGGTAGCGCAGACGGTGGAGTTCTGGGACGAAGGACTACCGTTCGAGGCGCGCGAAACCGGGCGAGGCCGCTGAGCACCACGAGCTTCTTTGAGATAACTCTGAGAAGATGCCTCGGGGCACCTTCCCCCGACGAAAAGAAACAGAAATCCGAGGCATTCCCTTGACCATGCTGTTGGCTGTCCTGCCCATCGCGCTTGTAGTCCTCCTGATGATCCTGAAAGTCTCCACCCTCCGTGTGGTGTTGATCGCGTTGGCAGTGACAGCGGTGTTGTCCCTCACCTATTTCCCGATCACCCGCAACGACTTCGTGACGCTGGGGCCGGCTCTGGGTGAGACGATTCTCATCGTCATCGTGATCATCATGGGCGGAACCAGTCTTGCCGAGCTCCTGACCGCAACCGGGGCTCAGGGAAAGATCGCGGACTGGCTCCAACAGTCTGCGCACAATCAGGGCAGAGCGATCCTCGTGGTGGGGCTCGGGGTTGGACCATTCGCGGAGACGATCATCGGATGGGGCCTGGGGCTGATCGTCTCCGTCCCCCTTCTCATCCGTATCGGGCTCTCAGTTCGCCAGTCCGCCACCATCGGTCTACTGGGCATGCTGCTCGGCCCCTGGGGTGCCTTGGCTCCCGGGATCCTGATCATGTCGGAGCTCGGAGATGTGCCCTTCAACGAACTGGGCATGTGGATCGCAATCCTCTCCCTTCCCGGCATCCTGGTCATGGGCTTCGCCATCCTCGTGGTGGGTGTCGGAAGGGACGCTCTGAGGCAGTATCTGGGTGAAACCGCAGTCGCCCTTGTCACCATGTGGGGTGTCATCCTGCTGGTCAGCTGGCTGGTGGCGCCGCCCCTGGCAGGAGTCTCCGGGTCAGTGGCCGCCATGGCAGCGCTGCTGCTGATCGGGCGCCTCAAACATGGACAACGCATCCGGATGGACCGAGACGTTCTGCAGGCGCTGTCTCCGTACGCATTCCTCGCCGCGGGACTGCTGATCTCCGCAGTCATCGTGCGGTCCCTGGACCTGGGCAAACTCGGCGAGATCGCGTCAGGGCCGGCATTCTGGTTGACCGTCACGGTGTTTGTGGCGCCACTACTTCTTCGAGCCGAGAGCAGAGTGGTGTCTTCTGCGCGGCGCGAAGGATGGCGTCGCGCGCTGCCGGTCGCGGTCACCACGATGCTTTTCGTGTCCTTCGGAGGTTTGCTGTCCCTCAATGGGATGAGCCTTGTCCTGGCGGGCGCCGTCGCCGGTCTCGGTTCCGGCTTCGCCATCGCCACCCCACTGATCAGCGCTCTGGCCGGCTACGTGACGGGATCCAACTCCGCCACAGCCGCCATGTTGACACCGGGGCTGAGCGACGCCTCCGCAGGCCTGGGAATCGACCCGGCACAGGTGCTGGCGACGGTGCTGCTTGCGTGCTCGCTGGCAGTGATGGCCAACCCGCCCCGTCTGGCGCTCGCCATCAGCTTGGCCCAGAGCTCTCCCGATGCCTCCGGGAAAGCTGGCGTGATGGTGGTGGACGCTGAAACCACGGCCGTGGTCACGAAAACCGTGGTCATCGCGAATGCAGTGTTTTTGTTGATCATGATCGGAATCTTTTTCACCGTCATCATGCCGTGATCGCCAGGATGGTGGCCTGAGCGTCAGGGGTTTGCAGGCCTGGGGACACCACGCGGCAGCGGAGGGGCGGCAGCCACCGCGTCGGCGACGTGGCGGTCGCGATCCCGTCCGCGTTCCCGCAGCCCGTTCACCACGCCGTCGCGATCTGCTTCCGTCCTGTTCCGCGACACCTTGAACCGGCCCACCACCTCGGTGATCTCCAGTTCCAGGCCGACGATGCCCTGCAGCATTGCAGCGGTGAAATCTGGAGGCGCCTCGTTCTCGCTCCATGGCCCACGTGCACCATCCTTGCTGTGCGGGGTGTCACTGAGCCGCCCGGCATCAAGAAGCTCCGCCTGTTCCAGTACCTCAGCGTGGAGACGCTCCGGATCACGGTGCACGCGAAGCCACCCGGCAATTTGCACCTGCGTGTAATCCCATGTGCCCACCGCCCGGCCCTGCGCCCTGCCACGGGCCATGCCCCCAAGTTCCGGAGGCTGAACACTCGGATACCAGCGGGGGGTCACATAGACGTGCGGCCCCTGCACAACCACACGACAAGGCGCCGGCTCATTGTCGACAAGGTCGAACTGTGCGTTGTGTCCGGAGGCATGTGCGAGCAGGAAATCACCGCGCCAGAGTGTGGGCAGGAGTGTGACGTCCGGCACCCCGTCGCCTCCAGTGATCCAGGATGCAGCGCCCATCTCGCGCAGAAGGTCTTGGCACTGTTCCCAGTCATCAACACGCTGGCTGGCGGGACAGTAGACGCGACTGATCGGGGCTGAGGCCATACCGATCATGCTATCCAAGGCCCGCTGGCTCTCACGATTGGCCACCCGGGAGTGACAGGGTGAGGAAATTGTGAGGAAACCGGGAAAGCCCAGTCATGTCTGGGCCGCACAATCAACATCGTGCACTCATTCCCGGCCGCCGATGCGGACACCGGTGGTTTCTCGGCACCTCGCGATGGCTTTCACGAAGCCGTTGTGGAACAGGAACACGTCATGGCAACCCACCTTGCCGTCATCGAGGGATGGTTGGGAATGCTGGAGGACGACTCTCTCAGCGCTGAACAACGGTGCCGTGCCGCCCGCGTTGCCCGGGAGCGTACTGAGGCCCTTCGTCTGGACCTCTGCGCATTGATCAATCAGGTCAAGCTCGGGCTTGCCCACGCTGACTGACGACGTCCCTCCTCAGTCGGCGACGCCCCGGAGCGTGCATACGAACTCTGCACCTGAAGCGTCTTGACGATTTCGACCCTCCACAGTCCCGCCCATTGCCTCCACCAGCGTTCGTACCACGTGAAGCCCCAAACCATGGCCCGATGAACCGGCATCCTTGGAGAACGGTGTGAAGAGCTGCACTCCATCGGCGATGCCGGGACCATCGTCGCCGACGACCACTTCGACCGTGGACGCCGGTCCGCAGCGCGTCACCACTTCCACGCGGCCCACGTCCCGGGTGTGCTGCACCGCATTCTCCACGAGGTGGCGCACCACGGTGTCGATCGCCTCACTCGAGCCCAGTCCCCACACTCCCGAAGTTGGCTCTGCCACCACCGTTCGGCCAGACAGCCCCCGGTAGTCCGCTGCTGCCCTCGCCACTATGACGGCGATGTCCAGGGGTTCGGTCACCACTGTCTCTGCACGCGCATGCTGTGTCGCTTCACTCATGAGACCGCTCACGTGCCCCACGAGGGCAGCGGCGTTGCGCTTGATCGCACCCAACCCATCCGCCCGGGTATCCGGATCCAGATCGTCAAAGGATGCCTCCAAAATGCCTGCCCACCCCTCCACCACCGACAAATGTGTCCGCAGCGTGTGCTCGACGCGCGTCAGATAGTCGGCATGCCGTGCAGTCCGTCGCGCCCGCGCCTCGGCCACCTGATGAAGATCAGTGACGTCGATGGCAGTGCCGCGGACTCTGGTGATGTTGCCGTCGTCGTCGTGAACCGGCACGATGCGGGCCTGCACTCGCCGAACTTCGTCATTGGAGCGTGCAAGATCGACCTCCATTTCCGTGGCATGGCCGGCATTCAAGGCGCGCCAGACCTCCTCCTCGATGTCCGGGCCATGGCGCACCGGGGCAAGAAGATCCTCCAGTATCAGCCCCGAGGTTCCAGCTGGCAATCCATAGATGACCAGCAATCCGTCCGACCAGCGCCATTCCTCAGTGCGCACATCGTAGGTCCAGCTTCCGGCTCCGGCCAGGCGTTGTGCCTCCGCCAGTTCCCGCCGGCTGTCCTGCAAATCGTCCAGGAGCGCCTGCTGCTCGGTGATGTCACGCAGGATGGCAGTCATGTGCTGTTGACCATCATCGTCCCAGACAGCAATGGAATACTCGCAGGCAACCTCAGAGCCGTCGCGCCGGGTGAGAACTGCCGTATGCGTCTTCTTCGCAGCTGCCACGACGTCCGGGGCTGAGAGGTCAGACAGCCAGCGCTCAACCACCTCATGGAAACGAGGGGGAACAAGCAGTGTGAAGGATTTCCCCAGCGCCTCCGACGCCGAATACCCAATCATTTCGGCAGCGGCGCTGTTCCAGGCGATGATGAACCCTGTCCGGCCGATGCTGATGATTGCATCGGTGCTCGACTCCTTGATCGCATCGAACTGCGCCTTCTCCTCCTGCAGGCTTCGCCGCATCACCATCTCAGCCTCGATGTCACGGAGGGTGCCAAACGTTGCTGAGGAGATTGCCTTGTTGTCAAGGGCGGTTCGCAACGTGACGCTCATCCATCGGTACCCACGCCCAGCCTGACGCATGCGCACCTCGACGTGTTCAGAATCGCTCCCGGCAAGCCGGATCAGCGCTTCGCGCAACGTGTCGGAGTCGAGGTGGTGACTGATGTCTGTCAATCGGCGCCCGATGAGGAACTGCGGTTGCCAGCCCAACACCTTGGTCACGGACGGCGACACCCACACCAGACGTCCCTCGGAATCGCCCCGGAAGACCACATCCGAGGCGTTCTCCGCGAGGAGTTGGTAGTGCCGGCTCACCTCTGCGGCCGTGAGATCGGCACGATGTCTGTCTGTCACATCCCTCCAGCTGAGATTCAGTCTGTCGCCGGGTGCACGGCCTGCGCGCATGTCGTAGTGGAGGACTTCTCCCAGAAGCTCATTCTTGTAGGAATAGTCGTTGAGAACCACGTCCTCCCCGCTGTCCATGGCCCTGATCCAGACGTCGAAAAGACCGGCCAGTTTGATGCCGGGCAGCAGCTCAAGCATCCGCGCTCCCACAACGTGGTCCTCGGGCATACCCCAGTATTCAAGGGTCGCGCGATTGGCCACCAGGATGCGGAGATCAACAACGCAACCGTCGTCATCACGTATGGCCTCGACCAGCAGGTGGGGGTCAAGCATTGCGTCGACTGTGGCCCGCAACAACTGCTCGGATTCCGAAATTACTCGATGATCGCGTCCACGAGCCGCCGGTTTCTGTGGAAGGGACGTCATGATGGGGGTCCGCCCGCATCAAGCACAGATATCACCAAGGCTGGCAACGTCAGCGGGTTGAAGGGCTTTGCGATACCGCCGGCGTACCCTTCCAGCGGCACCAGAGAGGAGCCCTGACCAGCGATCGAGGCACTCACGACCACAACAGGGCACGTGGCAAGGGCTCGTACGTCTGCGGCCCAGCCATCGCCAAGTTCGTTGTCCGTCAGGACGATGTCGATGCTTCGCGACTCCAATTCCCGTTTTGCGGAGGCCAGCGAGTCGGCCATGATGACCTGCCAACCGTCGGTCAGCCTGAACGCGACCTGAATCAGGGAGCGGACGTCATCGTCGTCCTCGACGATGAGGATGGTGATCACAGGAAGTCCTATGCGCTGAAACGAAAGCCGACACCGCGCACGGCGTGCGCGACACGAGGGCCCTCGCTGGCGGTGATCCGCTGACGGAGTCTGGAAAGGTGGACATCCAGGTGGTGATCGTTGCCGTACCAATCCCCCCAGACACGTTCGACGAGCTGCTCGCGGGTCAGGACGCGCGTCGGGTTCTCCGCTAGTGCGGCCAGAAGGTCGAACTGGATGCGTGTCAGGTCGACGAGTTCGTCGTT
>JBQCZU010000023.1:0-41314 GCA_052089385.1 Arachnia sp. | reverse complement strand
CTCCGGCTCATTTACGGCACGCGTCGCCCGATCAACCGTGAACGAGCGAGGCTAATCTCACAGAGTCTGAACCAGTCACATCGAAGCGGATCTTTAGCTTCTCACCCGCCTTATAATTGAACCCGGACAACACCGTGGTGCGCAACACCTTTTCCGATCCCGAAACGTGTTTGGAAACGAACACACTTGCCGTTCCTGACGGCTGCAGCCGCATAACCAACCTGTAGTAACTCGAACCAGAAACTCTGGCCAACACCTGATGGTAATAGTGACCTCCGACAGGAGCCTTGCTCAGTGTAAGATCCGTCACCACCGAAACATTGGAGGTGGAGACCGAGTTCAAATATGCCGACCGGGTAGAACCCCCTCCCGAGAACCGAGCAACAGCCGTGGAACCGCCTACAGTCATTGTCGTACCTGAATTCACCGTCCAGCCACTTCCCACCTCGGTAGAACCCCAGCCTGAGGCGACGGTACGATCAAATCCATCAGCAGCAATGAGACTGTCCGGGATACCTCCATCGGCACCACCACCATCGACGTTGGGAGGGCTGCCATCAACCGTGGATTCGGCTCTTGTTGAGATGAGACCGCGAGCCAGGACCGCTCCGGTGCGCTGGCCGAGCGCTGTGGCGACGTCAGCGGGCAGGGGGGCACCCAGCGGGACGGTGCTTGTGTTCACGGATCCTCCAGACTCGAGACCGTTGATCTCCCTCCCCTTGGCCGCGCGCAAAGCCGCCAGCGAAGCGTAGACCTTCGCAGCCCCGCCCTCCTCTTGGCGCCAGGTGAAGAAATAGGTGCCGGAGTTGATGCTGTATGAATTGTGATCCAGCGTCCCAAGGATCTGGTCTGCGCTCTTGTTTCCCGGTACCGAACTCTTTCCTCCGGTGACCACCATCAGGTATCGGGTGCTGGAGGTACTTGAGACTATGTTGTTGACAAACGACAGGTTTACGGTGTTGGGCCCGACACGTGACGAATCGTAGCCGCTGTCGAAACCCCGAGAGCGCGAGTCGTCATACAGGTGAACACCGTACTTGTTGCCGGTGACGGTGTTGTTATAGATCTTGGTGTTCGCCGAACTCACCATCAGACCGTACGAACTGGAAGACGTGCTCTTCCACCCGTTATCGCTGATGAGGTTCGACGCAATGATTCCCGTGTCGCTCACTTCATACACAACGCCGTGACCAGCATTGCCAATCACTTCGTTGCCCACGATCTTCACGTGTTTCGCGTCGAGGTCAAAAAACAGACCGGACGCTCGGTTCCCGGCGTTAGAGTTGAACGTGTTGTACCTGATGTTCGCCCCCACGACGCCCACTGCCTTGATCCCGGCAGCTGAGCAGGAATAGGTGCAGTACTTCGAATAAGAATCAGTATTGTTGGAGTCGAGACGTGAGTATTCGATCACCAAGTCGTCACGAACCGAGGGTTCCTTGGCCAACCGCTGTGCGGAACCGGCGAAGTTCATCCCATTGGCGCCATTATTGGACAGCCACGAGGAACGCACCGTGAGGTTGCGGGTGCTCCACGACAACAAACCGTTTCCAGCGCTTTGCGTCACGACAACTCCATCCAGCGTCACATTAGAGCCAGCATTGAGCAACAGCGCAGCTGCGGTGGCGCCACCGTACTGGTTGGATGCGTACCTGCGAAACCCTATGTCGCGGATCGTGACGTTGGACGGCTTGAACAACGCCATCGCTTGGGGGTGCTTGCTGATTTCGACGGTCTTGCCTGCCGGGTCGAAGCCCAACTGGATCTCACGCGAATACCAATTGTAGAAGAAGGTGTCCGCAGTCAGAGCTGCCTCTGAGGCGACCTCCTTGATTTCACGTCCGTTCACGAAGACCATCTGGGGATCACCCAGCGAGGCTGCACCGCCGATCGCGTCCGACGCACTGCATGGACCGCTCTGAGTCTGATTCGAATAGTGCCTGCTGTAATAGGCACCACCGCAGAAGTTTGGCGTGGACCAGGCGGTCTTGTACTTACCCGTTGCAGTCTTGGACCATGAAGAGACAGGAACGGTACCATCCATCCATGCCTCCTCTCCCGGGTACGCCTGGATGGTCAGATTCTTCGGCTCAATGATGTACTTCGTGCCGCCCGTTGAGTGTCCTGCCGCCCCTTCTCTGTAGACTCCCCCGCGCAGTACCACTGTGCCGCCAGCCCTGGTCCTGTTCGCGGCGTAGTTCACTGTTCGCATCGGTGCTTTCAACGTCCCGGGATTCGAGTCCGAGCCGGTGGGCGAAACGAACACCGCCCCGCTCGGCACCGGATGGGTTGTTCCCAAAGTACTGGCGATGCTGCTGGGCTGCTTTGCCACAGAGGCCGACGTGTCCGCCTGAGCGGTCGGGGCCACAGTCCCTGTCACGGCTGCCGCGAGCGTCATCGCAGCAGTAGTCAGGAGGGCAATATTTTTGCGGATGGAAGACAAGGACAATCCTTCGAGGTGGGGGATGACTCTGGGAGCCGAATCAAATTAACACATCTGGATACTTCCTGTGAAGTTTCAGGTTTCCATCAGGTTCATCAGGTGTCTCTCCCGTTCAGCGAGCGCGCTGGTCCTCGCGAGTTCGCCGAATCTCCCATCGGAGCGCGCTGTCTATGGCAGGGGCCTCCGCTCAACAGGCCCGGCACTGGTCAATCGCAGCGACCGCTACGGCAGGTGATCCACATTGGAGCGAAAGGCCACCAATCCGTCCAGCGAACCACGAACAGCCTCCACGGCTCCGGCTGGCTCGGTGAAGAGCTGCTTTCGCCCGCCCCTCAACCAGATCATGATCGATTCCCGGGGCGTCGCCAAAAGCCATGCTGCCCGGTTGGCCCTCGGCGCCAGCCGAGCACCGAACACGAGGCGGTTTCGGGTGTTGTAGTAGTAGTAGAGAGGCGACCTCGATCTACTTCCTGGTTCGGTGTGGGTGCCTCCCTCGTCATGGACGACTAGCAGATCGTCGCGGAGCACGAGCGTCATGCCCAGATTCGCCGCCCGACGGCTAAGGTCCACGTCTTCCCAGTAGAGGAAATACCCTGCTGCAAACCCACCCAGGCGGACGAAGGCCTCACCGCTGAACGCTAGGCACGCCCCGGTGAGCCAGTTCTTCCATTCCGGATCAGCATCGCAAGGAACCCAGCCTGAGCGCATGCGCCCAGTCCTCATCGAAACAGTGGACCCACGAAAGCGTGACTTCCCGTCCGAGTCGACGATCATCGGACTGACCAGCGCCTTGGGTTGGCGGCGCGCGGTCTCGGCGAGCGCCTCCAAAACGTGTGCTTCGGCGCAGGCATCCGGATTCAGTGTCAGGAAGGTACCGCAGCCCATCTGGGCAGCCCGCAACACCCCTGCATTCACCCCATCACCGAACCCCAGGTTGCCATCTGGTTCGACCATGGCCCAGCCTCGTGCCACGGCCAACGCACGCATCTTCGATCGTTCGAGTCCGCTCGAAAGGTTGTCCACCACGACAATCTGGGCAGCAGAGTCCTTGGTCAGGCTGCTCGGAAGATTCTCCTTCAGAAGTGCACTGGAGCCGTAGTTCACGACCACGATCCCCAGATCAAATTCTGAGTCAGCTTTGGATTTGCGCAGCGCCGTCTGAAGACGTGCGGCGAATATCGGCCCGTTGAGTGGCCGTGTTTCTTCTCCGTCGACCCTGGCGTACTCGCCCGGGCCCTGACGCAACGATCCCGAGAGAACTCCCAAACCACGATGAGCCAACCTCAAACCGCGAGCTTGGAGTTCGACCGAACCGATGATACGCCCGAAAGCAGCCCCAGCTATGCCAGCTGCATACCGCCCCAGCCCGCCCATCATGAGGCGACCCTGGGTCTGTCGCCGTCTCCAGCCGTAGGTGTCCCATAACGCGACGACGCTCGTCGTGCTTCCATGGTGCCACGCCCTGCGCAACACCCACCGGCGGGTGTTGCGTTCATCTGGTATCAGGTCGTAAACGACACCCTCGCGGCAGAATCGAATCAACCCACCTGCCGCCGTCAGCTGCTTGGTGAATAGGGTGTCCTCGCCACCTCGTAGCCCTAGCCGCTCATCAAAAGTGGTTCCCAAACGCCTCACCTCAGGCAAGTTGAGCAGGAGGTTACCGGCTGGAGCCACCGGGAGCACGGTTCCTGTAGGAGGGCGCCTGCGTTCGAAGAAGCCCCCAGCTGCAACCCACGGTGACGGTGGGGTGTCGAACTTCGTCAGGACGCTGCCAGCCAGCGCGGTGGGCTTGCCCAGGTCCAGCCAAGAATTCACCATGGTCATCAGCCAGTTGCTCTCTGGCTGTTCATCATCGTCGATGAACTGGAGAATGTCACCTGTGGCTGCTGCCAGGCAAGCTGAGCGCACCGCCGCGATCCCCGGGGTGAAAATTTGCTTGTACCGAACACCCGGACGGCTCTCGACGACCACGCGGGCACTGCCCTCCGGATCATTGTCCACCACGAGAATCTCGGTCCTCCCACCCGTCACGTCATCCAGAGTGGCCGCTTGTCTCCCTACATTTTCAAGGAGGCGATCCAGCGTCACGGGCCGCCTGAACGTGGGAATTGCCACAGTCACGTTCACCTTTGAACCGACGAGGTCATTGCCAGACGAGTCGCATTGAGTTGTCCTATTCATAGGTACACGTCAGCGACTGTTGAATGTTCGCATCGAACAGATCCAGGAATGGTTCCGACCACCGAAGTCATCTTTCTCCCTGGCGGCCATGGGCGGCGACTTGGCCGCCCTTAGTCGCCTCCGGGGACGAGTGACTGGAATACCCCTTCAACGCGGAAGATGAGCGGTCCTTCACACCGTTGACCACAACTCCGAATACCTGGCACCCGGCTGAGCGCACACTATTGAGAGACCTGGCGAGATCCGCTTTGGTTGTTGACCCCGCCCTCACCACCAGGACGAGCCCTCCCGCGAGCTGAGTCAGCGACAGCGCATCCGCTACAGCAAGGATCGGTGCCGTGTCCACCACGATCACGTCGTACCTCTGTTTAGCCTGTTCCACAAGGTCAATCATTTGTGAGGATGCCAATAACTCCCCCGGATTGGGAGGGACTGAGCCTCCAGGCAGCACATCCATGCCATTGGCGCCGACTGTGAACACTGCATCCTCGAAAGACACTTCTCCCACTAGAACGTCCGCCAGGCCAACACCGTCCGGTACCTGCGCATACTGTGCAACCAAGGGCCTGCGAAGGTCCGCATCCACGAGCAACACTCTTTGCTCCGACTCTGCAATGGCGGCCGCCAGATTCGTGGCCACCGTTGTTTTGCCTTCGTGTGGCGAACCCGAAGCCACGGCCACCACCAAGGGCCGTTTGCGCATGCTGGCGTACATGAGATTTGAGCGGAGCTGACGATACTCCTCAGCGGCTGAACTGGATGGCTCCTGCAGGACGACGGCACCATCCCCGCTCGCATCCTCTCTCTGTCGTAGCGAACCCAAGAGCGCCACGTCGGCCACCTCAGCCACAGAGTCAACATCACGCACGCGATGATCCATGAGCGCAACAAGCAGGACCCCAAGGATCGCGACCAAAGCTCCGATCACAAGCCCGACAGCGGAATTGATTTTTTTGTTCGGTGAATACGCAAATGTCGGCGCAGTGGCCTCGGCCATTGTCTTCACCTGCACTGAGGCTCTACCGCTTTCAGTGCTCGGAGCAAAGTTCTCGATTGCCGTTGCGGTCTGTGACGCGACGGCATTCGCGATGTTCGCTGAACGTTCAGGCGAGGCATCAACCGCCCTGATTTCGATGACCACGGTGTCGCGGGGAGTGGATACGGACACCGCCTGAGCCAGGTCTGCAGCGGTCGTTCGCAGCCCCAACTCCTCTATGACTGGGTTCAGAACCACCGGCGACGTGACCAGCGCACCAAAGGACGTCATCTGGTTGGCTGTGTAGGTTGTGCCCTGCGCCATGTCACTCGCGGTGTTGCCAAAGCTCAAAGTGACGAACAATGAGGCTGTGGACCTGTACAGCGGTGTTGTGAGGGCGGATGCCGCAAATGCCGCGACCCCACCAAGGAGAGCGACGGCAACAATCAGCTTCCAGCGTCGCATGAGCGTCGCGAGGCTGAGTCTTTCAAACATGTGTTGCTCCTCTTGTAAATGATAAAAACTATCGGCAGGGATTCTGCGAGATCTGAGAAACCCAGATTTCTTCGTACTTGTCGCCAGAATCTCGGTCGCAGCAAGCCCGGCACTGAACCAGAAAACGTAGCTGTAGCTCGTGATCAAGGCAACAGAAAAGAGCGCGGGCACCTGCGCCAACAACACAGCGGTTCCCACCCCACCCCGCCGACGCAGGAGGCGAATGCCGGCAGGCACTATGAGTACGATGAGGACCAATGCCGGGATCCAACCGTTCGTCAGTGCATAGAACAGCACAGCATTGTCAATGGATCGGAATCCGCCGAACGAGGTCGCCCCGCTCGTCGCACGCTCAAACGCTGTGGCGTAGCCGACGGGGCGCAAAGTGCCCACCAAATCGAGTAGCCAGATGCGATATGACGCACTGTTGGAGGCTTCCGCCCCTGACTCTGCAAACACTCCTTGCAGCAGGCTGTACCCGACGGCCCCGAACACAGCAAACGTGCCGAGGATCCATCCTTTGGCGACGCGTGTGAGGCTGGTGCGAGCGAAAACCAACGTCAGGACCACTCCAAGCACCAAGGTGACCAAACTGATCCGACTGAGGGTGACCAAGATGCCCGCCCCCGAGAAAACGATGAGGACCACCCGAACCCAGGAACGCATCCGGGCGTCCAATGTCAGAACCGCCATGACCGCAAGAGCACTGCCTGCTGCTATCGAATGCCCGTAAGGGCCTTCTGCACGAACAACACCACCACGAAGTTGTTGGTCAACGTGTTGGGTGAACTGGAAGTTGTCAAGGGGCAGGTATGCCTGCCACGGATTGAGGCCAGAGAAGCTCTCAAAGATCAGGACGATGGCTATTGGTGGGAAGACCCAGGCCACCACCGAAACGATTCGACGGAAACCGAAAGCTGTCACAGTCACTCGACCGAACCAGTAAGCAACCATCCACTGAAAGTAAACGTATGCCTGCGTCAGACTGGAATAACCAATCAGTACTGAAAACAGTGTGACCATGAAAACTATTGACAGCGCCAAATCGACAAAATTCAACCGAACCCTGGTCCCACTGACAAGGCAAGCAACAATGGCTGCTGCAAAACTGCAAAGGTGGACGGAGACGAAGAAGACGGAAACATTCACTCCGAGCCAGAACGGCATGATGGACAAAGACAACAAAGCCAGTATTGTGGCGAACCAAGGATATTTGAGAGCAAACAAGGCATAAAGCCCAGACAACAGGAGAATAATTGCCATCAAGGCGAACGGCAAAGTCATGACGAACACGACACATAGACCTTCGGAGCGCGTCGTAGCGCACTCTTCGTCGTTGACATGCTCTCAAGTATGCACCATGGCTGACGGCATCGACCGTAGCCGAACGCAAAGGACTGGCGGGGCCACAAACCCAGCAGAGTTGATAAAACACTGCCTGGACACCTGATTATTAACTGAATCTCATAAAATTCACGCCTCATAGAAACGAGCCAAGCCCCGATTCGGACTGAATGGGGATGTGAGCCTTCACGACTCTCGGAAGCGTTCCAACTATCCGTCGTCAGAACCTGTCAAATGATCTCACGGAGCACCCTCGAACAATACTGCTGGCGTTCCGGCCTTCAACGTGAACGAGACGCTGACTGTGTCGCGTCCAGATTTGGCAACGGTGAACACGTACACGCCCGTTTCCTCCGCTCCTGGATCCACTGACCCCTTGAACCAACTCGCCGGCTCACCAATAATTCCGGATGCCGGATTACCTTCAGTGTCTTCGAGACTGACCTCCACTCCAGAAGTATCCACGGGCTTCTCGCTTTCGTTCTTGACGAGCACAGTGACGACAAGCGCGGGGCCTGCGACCTGACCCGGACCCTTCGCTGAGGTCTCGAGCGCGTCGATTCCAATAAGCTCCACGGTCACATTCTCGATCGGGGATGCCTTGGCGAGAAGCCCGGTCGTGATCGGCTCGGGAATTGCAACGGATGGGGCTTTCTCCGATACATTCCCGCTGCCCGGCGCTGGCACGGGCCCGGCCGACTCGGAGCTACCCCCTCCGCTCGGCACCGATACCGGGGCCGACTCAGAGCCGGTCCCCCCACTCGGTGTCGATACGGGGCCGGTGGACCTTGAGTCATCATCACCACCAGGCCCTGCCTCGGTCCCGTTCGACACAATGGTGGTATCACCGCTCGGGGTCGAAGCCGGCCTTTGAATATCGTCCCCTGCCGTTGCGGAGCAACTTGTGAAGAGCAAGGACACCAAGACGGAGACACAGAGCAGCGCCACGCCATTGCTCTGCTCTCGGTGGCGCATCATCGTGGCTCCGCTTGATAGTCGCTGGTCTTGACGATCAATGGAAGAGACGACATACCGCCTCCCGCATACATCTTCAACCCCAGCCCACCGGCGGGCAACGTCGATGACGAATCAGTCGCCGACACCGTGGCCGAAGCCGGCTCAGCCTCACCAGAGCGCCACACCTTCCCAGACAAATTGACCGATTCATCACCCACAACCTCGAAGCGGATCTTCAACTCCTCACCCGCCGCATAGTCGAAGTCCGACAAAACGGTCGTGCGCAACACCGTCTCCGAACCAGAAACAAACTTCGACACATAGACCCACACTGCACCCGACGGCTCCACCCTCACCGTCATCATGTAATAGGACGAACCCGAAACACGTGCCAACAGCCGATGATAATATTTCCCACCAACCGGAACCTGATCCAGCGCCACATCAGTCACTATCGAAACATCCGAAGCCAGCACCGAATTCAAATATGCGGTACGAGTCGACACCGCCCACGGGAACCGAAGCACACCGGAAGAACCATCCACCGACATCGTCGAACCCGAATTCACCGTCCACACACCACCCACATCAGCACTGCCCCACCCGGAAGCAACCGTGCGGCCAAACGTATCCCCAGCAATGGCCGTGTCAGAGACCGTCACATCTTTGGTGAACTCATCGGTGCCGCCCTCACCATCGGAGACCGTCAGAGAGACCGTGTAGGTACCCGCCGCAGCATAGGTATGCGACGGATTTGCCTCAGTCGAAGACCCGCCATCACCAAAGGCCCACGCATACGACAACGCATCACCATCAGGATCAGACGAACCAGCACTGTCAAACACCACCGACAGGCCTGACACAGACCCCGAGAACGCAGCCACCGGTGCCTGATTCTCAGGGCTGACCGTGACATCCTTGCTGACCTCATCAGTACCGCCACTACCGTCAGAGACGGTCAACGACACAGTGTAAGTACCCGCCGCAGCATAGGTATGAGTAGGACTCGCCTCCGAAGAGGACTCACCATCACCAAAGGCCCACGCATACGTCAACGCATCACCATCAGGATCAGACGAACCAGCACTGTCAAACACCACCGACAGGCCTGACACAGACCCCGAGAACGCAGCCACCGGTGCCTGATTCTCAGGGCTGACCGTGACATCCTTGCTGACCTCATCAGTACCGCCACTACCGTCAGAGACGGTCAACGACACAGTGTAAGTACCCGCCGCAGCATAGGTATGAGTAGGACTCGCCTCCGAAGAGGACTCACCATCACCAAAGGCCCACGCATACGTCAACGCATCACCATCAGACGAACCAGCACTGTCAAACACCACCGACAGCCCCGATGTAGATTCCATAAATACCGCCACTGGAGGCTGATTCTCAACGACGGAGGAGGCGTTGTAGTGGGCCAGGGTCTCTGCCGCGCTCAACACATAATCGTATACCGCTACTTCATCGATGACGCCATCGAAGTACCGAGCGTCTTCCCACGAGTTGTCTCCGCCGACCCGCCAATAGCCCGTGTAATTCTGAGCACCGGTATTCGGGTTCGTCGCAACCAATACCCCATCGACGTAAAGAGCCATACCGGTTGGTCCGAACGTGGCCACGACGTGGTGCCATTCCCCATCGTTGTAGGACTCTGACGAGCCGGCCACATTAGTGACACCAGTGTAGGCCCCGAAGCGCAGCTGACCAGACGCATTCATGTACACATGCCGGTCGTAACTCGACGAGTTCCCTGTCTGGGCACTTCCGAATCCGATGATCTTCCCGCCAGTCGTCGTTGTTGTTTTGACCCACGATTCGAGAGAGAAAACGGTCGGATTCGTGAAGGCCAGATTCGAAGAAACGAAATCGTCGCTCCCGTCGAAGCTCGCTGCAAGGTTGCCGCTGGTGACCTCCGACGGCTGGCCCAAAGTCGGACCGTTGCGGTATGTACCGTCGAAGCTGTTGATGCTGCTGTCCCGCGCAGCAGTGGCTCCGTTCGGCTCTCCGAGCCTCCAGTACAACAGCGGCTCATCGGTGACGACCTTCATGCCGTACACGTCACTCGGAGGCTCTGGGAGCGACACTGTTCGACCGCTCTTCGTGTAGTGATCGCGAATCTGTTCTTGTGTCAGAGGGTTCGAGTAGATCGCGACGTCGTCGATGTCACCGGAGAAGAAATCGGATGACGGCCTACCGGCCCAACCGCTGAGGTTGTCGCCGCCCAGGTGCCATCGCCCTGCGTATGGCGTACCGGATAGTGGCACTGCCGTTCGGCCGACTCGAAGACCGTCTACATGGAGCACAATGCTGTCTTCTGCCAGGGTGGCCACCACGTGGTGCCATTGACCATCATTGAGCGCGTTCGAGGACGTCACCGCATAGCTGTTGGAGTAGACACCGTATGTGAGCCGACCGTCGTTGCGCATATAAACGTGCCGGTCAAATTTGCTACTGTTTCCGATACCACCGTTGCCGAAACCGAGAAGTTTACCTCCACGGTTGGTTGTGGTCCGGAACCATAGCTCAGAGGAGTAGCGCTCCGGCATTGACGTGGTTTTTGAGCCCCTTGCCTTGACGAGATTGTTGCCTATGAAGTTGGCGGCAGTATCAGCCGTGCCGATAATCGCACCGTCTATCCCGAACGACACCCCTGAGGCTGACGTCGTCAGGTCATCAGCACCGGCCCAGTCGGTAATCTGTTCCGAACCGGTTGATTCGTTGAGTCGCCAGTAGTGATCCGCTCCATCAGCGAACACCTGGTTCGAGTAGACACCGGACGCGACGATGTCAGTTCCAGCCGTGATGTCGACCCACGGAGTATAGCGGGGGTTTCCGTCAGCATCTACGACGTGCAAACGGTATTGATACATCGTGCCTGCTACCACGGTCTCGTCGATGATCTGCATACCTGGCCGCCGGAAGAACGTGGACTGACCGGTGATGCTCTGGACGATACTGATGGGGGTGGTGTTCTTAACGCGCCGTTGCACGTTGTACGTCACGTCCATCCCGTCGCGGTCGAAGTCGGACTGCCACCTCACGCGCGTTCTTGCTTCGTCGATGTTGCGGAGAGTAGGCGTGATTGAGCTCTCGGTCGCCGACGGACCGATCTTCTTCAGCGCACCGTTCGAACGCGTCGTGAATCGCGCCAGCCCCTGCTGACCGACATCATTGATAACCGGAAACTCACCTCCAACGAGGAGGTAGTCACCCGCTGCCTCTACGGTCCAGCCCGCCTGATTGCTCCCGCTCGCCGTACCGTTCCACATGACCGGGAACCAGTTGACGTAGGAACCTGCCGGTTGACCTTCAAAGTTGGGATATCCGTACGTCTGCCGCTGTACCTTCCCGGCAGGCTCAATTGTGATCGCGTCTGTATGCTGCGAACGCTTTGGCGAGGTCTCTGTGAAACCACCGATGTCAGTGCATTGATGATGGTGACTGACCATGTAGGCCAAACCGTTCATTGGTGCCATGTCGTAGGTATCCCCGAGGCAGTTGGCAAGGTTGAGTATGGTGCCGTCGTACGCGTCAGCGATCAATCCACCCTCAAAGTTGCCGGTGCCACCGAACCAATAGGCTGCCGAATAGGCCTTATCGTCGACGACTTTCATACTGATCATTGCCGCCGTGTCGCCGTAGTTGTGGATGACCTGATTCGCACCGAATGGGTACGAGGTACCGTCCACTGCTGAGATCGAGCCGAGGCTGGTGGCACGCACTCCATTCAAGGTCTGGAACGCCCCGGCTACAACAACGCGATCAGCAGCTGATGTGAGGTCCATATCCCAGACTGTGTAGTCGGCGGTGGGAGCCCACCCCGTCAGCGCTCCACCGGGGGCGGTCACCGCCGCCAAACGGCTCCGCGCCACTCCGTCCACTGAGGCGAACCAACCACCCAAATACACAAAATCATTGGTGGCTGCAATGGCAAACACATCACTGCCCACAATGGGAGCGAAGCCATCGACCAGTGCACCCGTGGCCGTATCGAAAGCAGCAATACGGCTACGGAGCTGACCCTGGACCTGCGTGAAACTACCTCCGATGTAGATCCGTGTGCCGTCCGGGGAAGCGGTTATAGTCCTGACCCGGCCGTTGACGTTGGGCGCCCAAGAGGTCATGACACCGGTACTCAGGTTGTAGGACATCAGGTTTGTTCTGGGCGACTCGTTGACACCGAGGGCAACCCCCGCAGGACGCGCGGAGGTGAACTCGCCCGCAGCGAACACAGTGTTCCCCACAGCCACCTGGTCCCAGACAACCCCGTTTATTTGTGCCGTGGGCAACGAATCGGCGGTGACAGCGTCCGCCGGGTTGTCCACCACAGGCGGGGCCGTGCTGTCTCCAGCCGCCGCGGCAGCCGGTGGCGCAGTGATGGCTGTGAGGCCTACACCCGTGAGTACAACCATCAAAAGTCCAAGTAGTGCCGTCAGCGGACGACAAAAAAACCTGCTCATGTGGAACCTTCCCCCCGAAAGATGCGCACGCAAGAGGCGTGCGCCATTCTCCACTCGTTGAAGGACAAGGTACCAGCCACACAGAAGAATACAATATCGACCTCGGATGAATACGCTGAAACCAATGGACCCAGACCGGTCCCGCCGCAGACGAGGCACATACCCACCGCCCATACGGATTCATTCGGCGCGGTCACCAGCGGGCCAGCCGGATGATCGAACTGCTTCCGGATCTACGCAGGGGGCATTGAGGTAGCGTGATCGTCACCACACTTTCGGGAGACCACCAATGCACGAGTCCCAGCTCACACTCAGACAGGCGCACGCTCAACTCAGCCAGGCACAAAAAGGCCATGCCCGCGGTGCGCCCGCCTACTCCGTGTATGTCAACCGGCGCGTCGGACGTGTCCTTGCGGCCCTGGCCTACTGTTTGCGGTTGAGCCCGAACGCTGTCACGGGCGTCAGTGCAGCCCACACCTTCCTCGGCATCGTCCTCCTCATGTTGGCACCCGCTACATGGTGGACCGGGGTCGCCGTCGCACTCCTGCTTGCCTTGGGGTACGCGTGGGATTCAGCTGACGGGCAGGTGGCTCGTCTGACTGGCCAAGGTTCGCCCGCTGGTGAATGGCTGGATCACTTCGTCGATGCCATCAAGATCGCCTCATTGCATCTCGCAGTCTTGGTCGGGGCCTGGTTCCACACCCCCATGAGGGAGACCTGGTGGTTGGTCGTCCCGTTGGTGTTTTCAGTCGTCGCCACGGTGACCTTCTTCGGAATGCTCCTCAACGACCTCATAAAAGCGGGGCATGGCGGGATGAGCACCCACACCAGGGGTGGTGGCACGCTGGCCCGCTCACTCTTGTTGCTCCCCACGGATTTCGGAGTCGTCTGCCTGGTTTTCCTCGCGTGGGGATGGCCATCCGTGTTCTTCTGGCTCTATGGTGCACTCGCGGCCGCAAGCATGGGGTTTCTTCTGCTGGCGGCGGTCAAATGGTTCCGGGAAATGCGGACCTTGGGTATGGACGCAGGGGTGTGACACGCGAATCGATGGTGACAACATTTCGTCGCTCGCACCTCCTGTCGCCGTGAACTGACGCCGCCAGCAGCTATTTGGGCACCACGCCAACGTCCCTACACTGCTTCACACCCAGCGCATCACTGCTTCGCTGATGCGCCTTCTGTAGATGGCCGGAGCATGCCGGTCCGTTGCCATTCGGGCGCTCATCTCAACTTTGTCCGTGAAGGCGCTCCATTCGTCAACGAGAAGCTGAAGGGCGTCAGCCAGAGCTTTCGGATCATTTCGCTTGATGAACTGCGCCGTCGGATATCCCGCGGCCGCCTCCTGAAGACCAGTCGTATCACTGACAATGACTGGGCGGTGGCCCAGCACCCCCTCCACGGCTGTGTTCCCGAAGGGCTCATCGAGCCGGCTTGGAACCACCAACACATCGCAGTCCTCGAGAAGTGGCCAGATGCTGTTCTTAAATCCGACGAGCACCTCGTCTTCCTCAAGCCCCGCGGTCCGCAGCGATTCACGCAGCTCCGACTCGTACCACTCATAGCCCGCAAATGTCGCTCCCGCCAGCACCATGCGCACCTCAACACCTTCCCCGCGCATCATTGATGCGGCCTCGATGATGAGATCCGGCCCCTTCCTCGGCGACAGCCTACCGAGGTAAAGCACCCTCAAGACACCTCCGAGTTCTTCTCTCGGTGAGGTCGCTCCGGTGGGCGGTCCTGCCACGCCATTGGCCAGCAAGCGTGCGCGTGCTGCCAATTTCGGCAAACTTCTTCTTATGGTGCGCAGACTGAAATGACTGTTTACCAGGACGGATCTCGACGCCAGATGCGGTAGGTAGATCGCAAGGTTCACCCACCGATTCGCAGAGCCTTCAGCCTCGTGGACATGAGTGATACAGGGGATGCCTCGAAGTCTCCCAATGAGCGGCATCTGCGGCAGCGTGACCGTGCTGATGTAGATGCAATCCGGTGCCGTGTGTGAGATCAGTTTCCAGCTTGCCAGCCCCCCCTTCACAACGCTCCCAAGGAGGGCGGGCCAATTCTTTGGCCGCAACAGCGACTTGCGCAGCACGAACATGGGAACGATGACAGTCTGGATCCCTTGAGCCGCCAGTGCCTGGACGAGTGGCCCCTCGCCGGGCAGAGCCACGAGACAGTCCATCCCGGAATCCTTCACCCCCAGGGCGCTTTCCAGAAGCATGCGATCAGCGCCGAAAAGTTCAGCGCCTGGGTGAACGAGGAGACACATTGCCATGATCTGATCCTTCCACGACTGTCCCTGTTGTGACATGATCCAGACCACAACGACCCGAGAGGCGTATCCAATGACCCACACGGTGCTCTTTGTGTGTTACATGAACGTCTGTCGCTCACCGCTCATGCAGTGGACGTTTCTCGATAGCTTGCCGGAACGCGATCAACCAACTTTCGAGGTGTTCAGCCGCGGAGTTGACGCCAGCCCCGATCAGGCCATCTGCGAGGTGAGTGCTCCCATGATGTGGGGCTCCGAAACCGGGCGCGAGTTCACCCGCAGCCATAAATCCGCGCGCCTGCGCCCCTCGGATCTGATCTCCCCTGGCTTGATCATCGTGGCGACCCGTTCAGAGGCAAGCATTCTTTCCCGGCACGCCCCTCAATTGCGGTGCCTGACATTCACGCTACGGGAGGCCAACCTCCTCGGCGCTAGGCCCACGTCCGCAGCGGAGCACGCATTCATCCTCAAGACCGAGGAGGCGGAAGAAGGTCCTTTGCCCCTTCACGGATTCCCCCATCTGCTCAACCGACGACGCGGAACGATCGCGCTACCCAAACCCAAGTCTCGGCGTCAGCGACGCATCGATCCGTTCGACGTCCCTGACGCGCACCTGGGTCGCCCGTCGACCCATGGGAAAGTGCTGCGCGAAGTGCGAGCGGAGACCAAAGATTTGGTGTCTCGATTCTTGGAGTTTCGCGACGAGCGTCCCGTCATCTGAACCAATTCGCGACGAGCGTCCCGTCATCTGAACCAAGGAGTCACGCGCTCCACTCGGTGACCGCCCGTCTCGCACGCATGCCAGAAGAGCGGAGCGTTTCCCCCCGACGCAGCCTGATTGCAAGGTCCTCGTAGGCCGTTGCCACCGTCTCCCAGGCAAACTCCACTTCTGCCCTGACTTGCGCGCAAACTCCCGCAGACCTGACTTTGACCTCGTCGCGCTCAGCCTCGTCCAGCGCTTCAGAAACGCCAGATGCTCCGTCGAAATACCATCCCTGTCCATCCAAAACTTCGCGGTTGAAGACCACGTCATAGGCAATGACAGCGGTTCCGGCCCCCATGGCGCGCAGCAACGAAGGATTCGTCCCGCCTACGGAGTGGCCGTGCAGGTAGGTGTAGGCATGGAAGTACAGCTCATCCAGAAGATCTTGGTCGTAGATACCTCCGAGCAGCCTGATTCTTGGGTCAGATTCGGCGACCCGTTCAATCTCTCGGGTATATCCGGCGGCATAGGGCGCTGATCCAACAACAACGAGCGGCTTGGACGCCGCGGATTCGTGGTAGCCCTGCACAATCTCGAGGACGTGGTTCTCAGGCTCGAACCGGGCCACGACGAGATGGAATTCCCCGGGTTGAAGTCCCAGCTCCTCAAGGCCGTGGACCGACGCTTGTTCCTGGATGGGCGCTCCATATCGGATCAACTCAGTGGGGACATCGAACTGATGGGCGTAGTAGTCGGCAATACCGGGGGCATCAGCTATCAGGGCGTCGGCGTGACGCACCCCGAACTGCTCTGCCCACCTGTAGTAGGAGCGGCCCCGAGCGCCCCACTTTGCGCGCTTCCACTCCAACCCGTCCATGTGCAGGGCTATGGGAATTCTCCGGGCGCGCAACAAGGGCAGAAACGGGGCGTTGGCGGCGTTGAAGACGAAGGCAACATCCGGTTTCTGCCCCAGAAGTGCATGCAATGTCGACAATCCCGTATGACTGAGTGTTTCCAGCTGCTTCGAAGGTAAAGCAGGCAGATGGACGACGCGGATGCCCTTGTAGGCTTCATCCCGGCTTTCCGAGCCTCGGGTGTACACGATGAGCTCGTGTCCTCTTTCGACCAGCCTCACCGCAACTTCCTCGACGGCGGTTTCGAATCCTCCATAGGCCGCCGGGACACCGCGGGTACCAATCATTGCAATGTGCATACCGGAGCCTCTCACGTCCCGCAGCGCTTCTCACACCCCCAAACGAGTGCGTGTTTCACCTACACTCGCTCATCGGCACCAGCTTGACACTTCTCGTATGGAAGAGGGCCCCACTGACGGTGACGAGCAGATCACCTCCCGTACGCTGGCTGGAGCGCAAACTTCTGGTGGTCAATATTTATGACAATAATTTTGAGTTTCACGCAAGCGTGTCGTCTTTTTGGCCCAGAACCCCGCCAGAGGTTGCGCGATCCCCCAAAGTTGAACATAATCGCATATTAAATAGATGTTGAAGGTCCTCACCCGAAGTAGAGGTGGGGCCAGCTTCACCAGGTATGTGATTCGGGGGGATCTCATGACCGTCAGCGACTTGTACGCGCGATCAGCAGCAAAAACCAAAACCATCGACGGCGAACGTGTGCGTTGGGTGCCGCCTGCCCGGTACCAACGACTGGGCCTCATCAGTGCGGATGCAGCAGTGTTGGCCGTCGCCTTCGTCATTGCCGCCGTGGTGGGCAACGCACTCCGCGAGTCCACCACCGCTGTGGCCAGCACGGAAGCGATGCTGGCGACGGCGTCGCTCGGCTTGATATGGCTCGTCGCACTGCGCATCAGCGGGGCGTACTCGCTGCGACACCTGCGTTCCGGCGCGGATGAGTACAAGCGGGTCATCAACGCCTCCGCGGTGTCCGCCGGTGTTTTCGGCATCGCGTGTTACCTGCTCCGATACGACTATCCACGTCTCACCTTCGCGGTCTGGATCGTCGCCGGAGTGCTGTTCCTCTGGGTGGCTCGCTTCGCTCGACGAAGGGTCATGCAGAAGTTCCACCTGCGCGGACTCCTGCAGACTCCCGTCCTGGTGGTCGGCTCCAATCATCACGTGGACCAGGCGCACATCGCGCTTCGTCGCGCCTCGTGGGCGGGATTCAAGATTGTTGGTGCCGTCACGCGTGAACAGTCGCAAACCACGTCCACCGGCCTGGATGTTCTGGGCCCCTTCGAAGACGTCGTGGAGATCATCAAATCTCGCAGCATCGGAACCGTCATCTTCACGGAAGGTTCCTTCAACTCACCGTCGGAATTCCGTCGCCTCGCCTGGCAGCTGGAGGAGCACCACGTCCAGATGATGGTCGTGCCAACGATGGCCGACGTCAGTGCTGAGCGGCTCGAGTTCTCACCCATGTCCGGGCTGCCGCTGGTCAATGTGGAACGGCCCCGTGCCATCAAGTCGCTCCGCTGGTCCAAGCGAGCGGCAGACGTGGCAGCCTCTGCCCTGTTGCTGCTCATGGCGTCTCCCGTACTACTCGCGACTGCATTGGCCATCAAGCTCGAAGATGGTGGACCGGTGGTCTTCCGTCAGCGTCGCGTTGGGCTCAAGGGTGAAGAGTTCTACTGCCTGAAGTTTCGAAGCATGTGCATCGATGCGGAGGAGAAGGTGGCAGCCCTCCAGGCCCAGAACGAGGGTGCGGGCGTACTGTTCAAGATGGCCAACGATCCCCGCATCACCCGGACCGGCAAGTTCATCCGTCGGTTCTCCATCGATGAGTTGCCGCAGCTCTTGAACACCTTCCGTGGTGACATGAGCCTGGTTGGACCCCGCCCTGCACTTCCCAAGGAAGTGGCCCAGTACGACAGTGACACCAAGCGCCGCCTGCAGGTCCGTCCAGGACTCACAGGGTTGTGGCAGGTCTCAGGTCGCTCGAACCTGTCGTGGGAAGACACCGTTCGGCTCGACCTCTACTACGTGGACAACTGGTCCTTCGTGAGGGACCTCATGATCCTCGCCAAGACAGCCAAGGCAGTGCTGGGCTCCAGCGGAGCCTACTGAGCCCTGTCCCACGCCGAGGACGTTTTCCTCCCCCATACTGGCCACCGGATCCCCCCGGCACGGTGAGTCCAGCACTTCCATCACGCCCATGCATGTCGGGCGTGATGGAAGTTGTTAATTAGCCGTTCAGTGCTTGTTGTTGCGCTCGTTGAAACGGGCAGCCGCGCGGTCTCCCAAGGTGGTGAGCTTGGACACGATTCCGTCGGACTTCAGCCCCTTGCGTGCCTCGTCGCCGGACACGGTTTCCGAGCTGGTGCCCTTCGGCAGCAGCAAACTCAGGCCCTGGTTGAGGCGCACGGTCAGATTGGGTGCCAGTCCATGGGCCCTCGAGGCCAGATGGCTCAGTGGCGAGACGAGAGCCACGCGCTTGCCCTTCAACACCGCATCGACCATCTTCTCCGCAGCCTTCTCCGCGTCCATGGACAACAGTGGCAAGGAGGCAGCCGGGCCAAACCAGGCGTACTGCTTCGACGCGTCGCCAAAGAACTGTGCCTGGCCGTGGGAACCGGTGCGCATCAGGCCGGGTACGAGCGTGGTTGCCGTGACTCCGGTCCCGGCGAGCTCTGCGGACAGCCCCTCTGTGAAGCCCACGGCCCCAAACTTCGCCGTGGCGTAGGGCAGCAGCCGTGGCGGCGACAGCTTGCCGCCGATGGAGGTGACGACGCCGATCCGTCCGCTACGACGCTCCCGCATCGAGGGCAGTACGGCCAGGGCCATGTTGATGGGCCCCCACAACATGATGTTGATGGATGCGCTGAAGTGATCCCTCGTGACAGCCTCCACGGGCCCCACCTGAATGACGCCCGCCACATGGATGGCCACGTCGATCGGCCCCAGTTCCCGTGTCACGCGTGCCACGAACTCGTCGACGTCGTCGCCGTCGGTGACATCGCAGGTGATCGGCAGGACGGTGCCGCCATGAGCGCGAAGCTCCACGGCGGCCTCCTCGAGCGTTTCGGCGTTGCGGGCGCAGATGGCGACGTCGTGACCGCGTTTGGCGAGGTCAGTGGCCATGATGAACCCCAGCCCGCGCGAGGCTCCCATGACGATGGCGACGGGCCGTTTAATGTGATGCTCCATGGATCCAGAGTAGTGGCGCGGTGAACCAGTGACCCCGGTTGGAGAACGACTCCCACAGAGCCACCGACACACCGTCTGCTGCACATGGACATCAGGGCACGTGTACCGGTGTGCACATGGGTGCCAGAGCATTGCCGACACGGGACGGGACGAGTCACCATCGATACCACCATGCAAAGTCCATCCCGGGCCATATGCTGGGATCACAGTGGATCATCCGCATACGTGGACCGCTCACATCCGTGGGTGTGTCCTCGATGCATCTCGCAACGACGCAGGAGGCCAATCCAACATGAAGAAGCTCATCAACGATGTAGACACGGTCATCGCCGACGCCCTCAAGGGCATTGAGCTGTCCGACGACAACGTCAGGGTGGACCATCAGAACCGGGTGATCTACCGCGCCGAAAAGACCCGTGAGGGCAAGGTGGCCATCATCTCGGGCGGAGGCTCAGGACACGAACCCCTGCACGGCGGCTTCGTGGGCGTGGGCATGCTCGACGCCGCGTGCGCCGGACAGATGTTCACCTCCCCCACACCCGATCAGATGCTGGCGGCAACAACGGAGGCCGATGCCGGCGCGGGTGTCCTGCACATCGTGAAGAACTACACCGGCGACGTCATGAACTTTGAGATGGCCGGCGAGATGGCGGCGGACTCCGATGTTCGCGTCGAGACCGTCGTGGTGGCCGACGACGTGGCGGTGCAGGATTCCCTCTACACCGCCGGCCGCCGTGGCGTGGGTCTCACCGTCTTCCTGGAGAAGATCGCCGGAGCGGCTGCTGAGGAGGGTCGGAACCTCGACGGCGTCCTGGAGATTGCCCAGCGCGTCAACGAGAACGGCCGCTCCATGGGCATGGCTCTCACGAGCTGCACCGTCCCCGCCGCGGGCAAGCCCACCTTTGATCTGCCCGAGGATGAGATGGAGATCGGCGTCGGCATCCACGGCGAGCCGGGACGCCACCGCGAACCGCTGGCCAGCGCCAAGGAGATCGCCAGGCAGCTGGTGGAACCCATCCTGGAGGACCTCGATTTCACCGGCGGCGACACCATCGTCATGGTGAACGGCATGGGTGGCACGCCACTGATCGAGCTCTACCTCATGTACGGCGAGGTGCACGCCCTGCTCGAAGCAGCCGGAGTGCGTGTGGTCCGGAACCTGGTGGGCAACTACATCACGAGCCTGGACATGGCGGGGTGCTCCGTCACGATCCTGAAGGCCGACGACGAACTCCTTGCGCTCTGGGATGCCCCTGTGAAGACAGCGGGACTACGGTGGGGCGCGTGAACAGCAACGACGCGCAGAGCAACGACACCCTCTCCCTGGATCAACTCGTTGGGTGGCTCCACCAGTTCTCCACCCTGGTGAATCAGAACAAGGGCTATCTCACCGAGCTCGATTCCGCGATCGGGGACGCAGATCATGGCTCGAACATGTCTCGTGGCATGACCGCAGTGCTGGATCAGCTTCCCACCGAGGGACCCGCCGACGCGATGTTCAAGAAGGTGGGCATGACGCTCGTCAGCAGCGTGGGCGGTGCCAGCGGGCCGCTCTACGGGACATTCTTCATGCGCCTGGCCCCCGCTCTCGGCTCCGGCGACGTCGTATCCGCCGCATCGCTGGCGTCGGCGCTGAGGGCCGGATTCGACGGCGTGGTGTCACGCGGCAAGGCCGAGCTGGGCGACAAGACGATGGTTGACGCGATGAGCCCGGCCGTCGACGCCATCGAGGCATCCCTCTCAGCCGGGGAATCCCTGGCGGAGGCGACGCGTGCCGGGGCCGAGGCAGCCCGGGCCGGCCGCGAGGCGACCATCCCGCTGGTGGCCCGCAAGGGCCGGGCAAGCTACTTGGGTGAGCGTTCCACGGGACACCAGGATCCGGGAGCCACCTCGACGACCTACCTGTTCGAGGCGCTGGCCGCATCGCTCGACGGGGTGTGACAGTGCCGTTGGTCGGCCTGGTGGTTGTCTCGCACAGCCGCGCTCTGGCCGACGCCGCCGTCGAGATGGCCATGCAGATGGTGCATGACGCCGCCCCGCCCATCGAGGTGGCCGCCGGCATGCCTGGTGGCGGGCTGGGCACGGATGCCACCGCGGTGATGGATGCCATCAGGAGAGCCGACGAAGGGGCGGGCGTCGTGGTGCTGGTTGATCTGGGATCAGCGCTGCTCAGCACCGAAATGGCTATCGAACTGCTCGGCGATGCCGCCCCCGAGCATCGGGTGGTGCCGGCGCCGTTTGTGGAGGGACTGATCGCCGCGACTGTGCTGGCCGCCGGCGGCGCATCTCTGGACGCTGTGGCAGCCGAGGCATCACAGGCGCTACGTCCCAAAATGGAACTCCTCGGGGGTGGCGACGACGCGTCCCCGGCCGGGCCCTCTGATGCGTGGGAACCCGACAGCTTTTCTGAGGCGACGCTGCCCAACCTTGCTGGCCTGCATGCCCGGCCGGCCGCCATGCTGGCTGGTGCCGCGGCAGGGTTCGACGCTGAAATCCGCGTCGTACATCCCCATGGCGGCTCCGTGCCGGCAACCACACCCATCGGTCTTGCCACCCTCAACGCCCGCCACGGCGACGTACTGCGCATCGAAGCGCGTGGCACCGAGGCCGATGCCGCCGTGGAGGAGATCGCGGCGATGGTGGAGGACGGCTTTGGTGAGGTCTGCGTCGAGCCCCCACGAGCAACGCAGGGCCCATCCGCTCCACTGGGTGTCAGCGGCGGCAGGGTCGTCGGACCGGTGCACAAAATGACCGAGCCCATGACAGCACCCCCCGAAACAGTTCGTCTCACAGGCCAAGGAATCGAACTCGAGGCCACCCGACTCACAGCCGCTCTTGAATCGGTGATCGCCGGCTACTTCGAGCGCGCCGACCAGGGCCGGCCCGAGGCGGCTGACATCCTGCGCGCCACGGCGGTGCTCGCGGGAGATCCCACCCTGAAGGATTCCGCCATTCAGCTGATCCGGGGCCGGGGCCTGGACTCCCCCAATGCCTTCTGGCAGGCAGCCAACAGCGTCTCCCAGACGATGAAGAATGCCGGCGGAATGGTGGCGGAGCGGGCAATTGACCTGGCCGACATCCGGGACCGCGTCGTGAGTCATCTGCTGGACATTCCGATGCCGGGGGTCGTCGATCCCGGGCACCCGTTCATCCTGATCGCTCGCGACCTCGCGCCGTCGCAAACGGCGACGCTCGACGGCGAGACCTGCCTGGCCATCGTCACGGTGGAGGGAGGCCCCACCTCCCACACCTCCATCCTCGCGCGCGGCATGGGCATCCCGGCGGTCGTGGGGTGCAGCAAGGCACTCGAGATCGCCGACGGCGTGGTGGTCCTGGTCGACGGGAACTCCGGCGAGGTGATCGTGGATCCGGACGAGGAGCAGCGCGCAACGGCCCGCACCCATCGAGCAGCCATGCAACCACTCCAGCATCCCGGCACCACCGCCGACGGCTTCCACGTCTCGTTGCTGGCCAACGTCGGCTCCAGTGGCGACGCGCGGTTCGCAGCCAAGGCGCGAGCCGAGGGCATCGGCCTGTTCCGTACCGAGATCTGCTTCCTGGATCGCGCTGACGAACCGTCCAACTCCGAGCAGGTGCAGTCCTACGGCAATGTCATGGATTCCTTCACCCAAGGGCGGGTGGTGGTGCGTACCCTGGATGCCGGAAGCGACAAGCCCATGTCCTTTCTCCCCATGCCCCCTGAACCCAACCCCGCGCTCGGAATTCGCGGGTATCGCACAGCCCGCACTCATCCCGAGATCCTGGAAAGACAACTCGACGCAATCGTCGCGGCCACCGCAGAAGCCGGCGCCGACGTCTGGGTGATGGCCCCCATGATTTCCACGGCCGAGGAGGCACGGGACTTCGCAGCCCTGGCACGCGATCGAGGCGTCACGACGGTGGGCGTCATGATCGAGACACCGTCGGCTGCCATGCAATGCGCCGACATCCTCGCCGAGGTGGATTTCGTCAGCGTGGGCACCAATGACCTGACCCAGTACGCCATGGCGGTGGACAGGCAGGCCGTGGGCCTCGGAGATCTCCAGGATGCCTGGCAGCCCGGTGTACTGCGCATGCTGCGCAGCATCGGTGAGGCGGGCGCCGCCACGGGCAAACCCGTGGGGGTGTGCGGCGAGGCTGCGAGTGACCCGACCCTGGCGCCCGTACTTGTCGGGCTGGGCGTCACGAGTCTGTCCATGAGCCCACGGGCACTCCAGGGCGTGGCTGAGGCGCTCGCGACTGTCACGGTCGAGCAGTGCCGGCTGGCAGCAGTGGCTGCCTGCTCGGCGTTGTCGGCCGGGGAGGCACGGACTGCGGTGGTGGCCGCACTGCGGTGACGCGCCCGGCGCCCCTCCAACTCCCGGCCGCGCGGAGCCCACCACTACTGTGGGCGGCATGGACAAGACCCACCCGAACCTGATGGCCTCCAACGTCGTCGTGCACCTACCCGAGGATCCGGCGTTCGCCGAGATCCACGCCAGCGGCAAGGAGGGGTTCCTCGGCGTGGTGCAGCGCCACCCGGAGTCCTCGCTCTGCTGGGCACTGCTGGCCGAGGGTTGTCTCCGCTCCGATGACCTCGGCTCCAGCGTCGCGGCCTACGCCTACGCCCGCACCGGCTACCACCGAGGTCTGGACGTTCTGCGTCGCAGCGGCTGGAAGGGCAGCGGGCAGGTGCCGTGGGAACACGAACCCAACCGGGGCTTTCTCCGCGCGCTCTGGGCACTGAGCCGGGCAGCCAAGCGTCTCAACGAGAGGGAAGAGGCCGAACGCTGCGCCCAGTTCCTCCGCGACTCCTCGGAACTCGCCTTCGAGGTCCTGAACGAGGGCTAAGCCGCCGCACGGAGAGTTGCCCCACATGACCAGCGACAAAGTCTCCCACCCGCCGCCCTCCATGGATGTGGCAGGGCTGGACGCGTGGGCACTGCTCGGCCTGCCCGGCGGTATTGCGGCGGCGAACTACCTCACATCCGCCAATGCCAAGCAGTACCGCCTCATCATCGACGTCCTCGCCGACGAACTGGACCAGTCGTTGACGGGCGTCGCACATGATGAACTCGTCTCACAGGTGCGCCACCGGCTCCCGGTGGCGACGGCGGAGCAGCTCATGGAGGAGCTGAACATCGATTCCCGCCTGCGACAACTTGTCCTGTGGGGCACCTGCCACGAATGGCAGGACCGGGCGGACACCGAGGCCGAGTTCCTGCGGAACCGCAGCCGCTACCAATTGAGTGAAACCGCTGCGCTGCTCCACACAGCAGTGCGGGAGATGGAATCGCAGCAGGGAGCTGGTTCAAGCGCCGTACTGATGGCGGCCGCCACGCTCGCCGAGCGGATCCGGGCGACACTCACTGGAATCGCCTCCGGCGATCTCACGACGGCTTCGACGGCCTACTCCCAGGTGCAGACAACCCTGGAGGCCATGGCGCGGGCAGCTTCCGACTGGCAGGCCCGGCTCGCAACTGCGCTCGGCGGCACCCCGGATGAGGAAAAGGTCCACCGCATGCTGGAGACGATCCTGGCCTACGTCGAGGCGTGGGGGGCAGGCATTGACGCCAACAGCGACACCATCAGAGCTCAGCTGCCGGAGCTGCGTGGCCTGGAGACGGAGACCTGGCGAGGGCTGGCCCTGGCGCGCGTGCAGGCCTCAGCGCCACACCACACAGTCCAGGAAGCAATCTCAGAGCTGAAGGCATCCGTCGTCACCCTCTCCGCCTGGTTCGACGGTCCAGCAGCCCAAGCGGCTCGATTGCGACGTCAGATGCGCGACGCGGTGGCCCCTGTCCTGCGCAGCCACCGCACGCTGCTGGCGGTGGGCGGAACCGTCTCACGGCGCGCAGAGTTGCTGCGTCTGGCCCGGGCCATCGACGATGCCCCCAGCGACCGCGAGGCAGAGAGGATCTGGGGTGCCGCCACCGGTCTCTACCGCGCAGCCCACCTGCGTCTGGATTCCCCCGCCATCGTCCAGCCCGTCAGGACGTCCATCTGGGATGCGCCTCCCGCGGAGGTGTCTCGCCGGTTGCGGGCTCAGGGTGGACGTTCCGTCGCAGGTGGTGCGGGACGAATGATTGACACCTCAGGTCAGCGGGCGCGGGCCCGGCAGGAAGCGGCCCGCCGACGCGCACGGCTCGCCGATGCCGAAACAGCACTGATCGCGCGATCCGGCACTGTTTTGTCGTCATGGTCGCCCCTCGGTACGGACGAATCCACCATTTTTCTGGCATTGCTCACCACTGCTCGTGCAGCACCACCACACGAGGGGGCGTGCACCGGCACCAGTCAGGACGGCCGGCTGACCCTGATTCTCCGTTCACTGCCGGGCATGGGCACCGCCGTCGTTGCGACGCCCGATGGTCGCCTGGCGGTCCAGGACGCCGCCGTGGTGATCCGGCGATGAGTCTGGGCGCGTTCTCCCGCACCGATGTGGCCGCCAAGCAGGCGGCGTTCCTCGGCCTGTTGCAGAATCCGCAGGCGACACCGTGGGCCACCCCAACGCTGTACAGGCTGGTGGTTCGTCATGAGAGCGACCTGACCCGCTGGGCCACACGGCTCGGATACCAACTGGTGAGGGTGGACCAGACGTATCGTCTGCGCCGGACTCCCCTCGACGGTGGGGTCGCCATGCCACAGCGGCATCCGGCCCCGCGCCGCCCACGCATCCTGGCGCTGGCAACCGCGGCCATCCTCGAAGACCAGCGCGTCGATTCCATTACCCTCCAGGAGATCAGTGATGCCGTCCGGCAGTTCATCGCGGTCCACGACCTCCTGCCGTATGACCCCGAATCCCGCTCACAACGCAGGGCGCTGGTGGATGGTGTCCAGTTGCTCCAGGAACACGGCGTGCTCGAGAACAGGGTCGCCACAGAGGAGATCCTGAACGCCTGGGAGCGACAGGGAGTCGGCATCGGCGGTGGCTACCTCATCCATCGCGACGCACTCGTTCAGCTGGTTGACACCCGCAACGTCGAACTCGCGTTGCATCCAAGCGCCCCGGATGTGAAGGCCACCCGCTACATGCGGCTTCTGCGGGAACTGGTGGAGACCCAGGCCCTGTACCCGGGGTGGATGTCCGAGGAGGACCAAGCGTATCTGACGCGGCAACGCAGCCAGCTCGTGGATCGTGTCGAAGAAATGACCGGTGGCACCGTCGAGGTTCGGGCCGATGCCTGGACGCTCATCCTGCCTGATGACAACGAGTTCGCCCGCGCTGCCAACATCGCCTTTCCCGACACCACCGCCGACACCTGGGTGGCGCTGGCCATGCTGGATGCGCTCATCCAGTGCTGCGAGGCCACGGGGGTTCCGGGACAGCGACGCTGCTCGTCGCAGCAGGTGGACGACGCGGCTCACACAGTGCACTCCAACCGCGGACCCCAGCTGACCGCCGCGCTGCGCGAATCCTCCACCGCCGTGCGGCAACGCGCCCAGTACAAGCTTGTGGAAGCGGGCCTGCTGCACATCGGAGAGGATGGTGGCTGGCTACTCACACCAGCCGCTGCCCGGTACCGTGACGCCGAACTGCACACCGCAGACCGCCCAGCTGCTGTGGTGGAACCGATGACCGCTCTCTTCGAGGAGGACGCATGACCCTCACAGAGGACATGGCGCACTGGCGCGACGCAGCCATCGGCGGTGGGCTGCCGTTGCCCTCCCGCACCGATCGCTGGCAGGTGTTGCGGGCCGGTGTGGTGAACCTGTGGGAGTTTGACGTCTCCGAATACTGGTACGCCGGCGGCTGGGCCCAGTTGATGGGCGGCAACGAGACCGGTAAATCCACGCTGATGGCGCTGACCACCCTCATCCCCTGGCTTGGCAGCACCGACCAGAACAACATCGACACCCTGGGCCGATCCGGCAAACGCTTCGCCTACTACGTCGTGCCCACTGACTCCGACGGTGACCGACGCCCGCTCAATGCGTCGCGCAACCGCGGCTGGCTGTGGACCGAGTACGGCATCCTTCGCGACACTGGGCCCGAGTACTTCACCACGCTGCTGTTCGCCGACGCCCCCAGCGCGACGAGCCAGGTGAAGCCCACCTGGTGCACCGTCCAGGGCACGGATCGGGTACGCGCAGGCGTGACGCTCACGGAGAACCGGGCGGTCGTCGCACCCAAGGACCTGACGTCGTCAGAGCTGGTGACCCATCCAAACGCTGGCGCATACCGACGCCACGTCGCAGCTCACCTGATGGGCACCGGTGAGGAACGGCTCGAGGCCACCGGCAAACTGCTGCGGCTCACACGCACCCCCAAGCTCGGCGAGCAGCTGCACATCCCGACCGTGCAGGAATTCCTGCGCGACTCCCTGCCGGAACTGGAACGCAGCGAGGTTAATGCCCTGGCCAGCGGCTGGGACCAGGTGGAGCAGATCCAGCAGGATCTGGACGCCGTCGACAAGGCGACCACCGCGCTGCGGACATTCCACACCCGCGGCTGGTTGCCGTGGGTGCGTGCCCAACTCCGGCACCGCGCGGACATGGCAGCCGAGGCCCGCA
The DNA here is from genome assembly GCA_052089385.1 of Arachnia sp. Lineage (GTDB taxonomy): Bacteria > Actinomycetota > Actinomycetes > Propionibacteriales > Propionibacteriaceae > Arachnia. The sequence goes on along the minus strand of JBQCZU010000023.1, from coordinate 12,863 downwards.
CGGAATTCGACCGCGTCACGCGTGACGAGCGGACGGCCCGCGACGCGCTGGCCGCCTGTCAGGAGCGTCTCGCCAGCTCGCAGACACGGATCGAGCAGTTGGATGGAACCATTCGGTCCGCCCAGCGCACCCGCGACGAATTGAAGGACTCCGTCGAATACCGCGACGCGGCGCAACGCCTGCAACGGGTCCAGAACCTGGAGGCAGAAACCCGGCGGCTCTCCAGCGCACTGCGCGAGCAGGACGGCCGGGTCCGGCAACTGGCCGAGCGCGAGGTGGCCGCCAGTACCCACGTCGAGAACGGTGAGCGGCAACGCGGCGCGGCTGAGGAGGACGCTGCCCGTGCTCGGACTGCGCTGGACGCAGACCTGCAGTCCTGGCATCAGGCCACCTCACGCGAACTGGATGTTCCCGGCGTGCGCCAATGGCTGCACGACCACCGCACCCGCACCACCCGTGCCCTCACGCTGGAGGCTGCCGCCACGGCGTCCGCATCCACGGCTGACGCCGCCGCCTCCCAGGCAGCGCGCAGTGCCGACCAGAAGGATGAGGCGCGCCGAGCCGCCGATGCAGCATTCTCCGAGGCCGAGGATGCACGAACGGATCTCTCGGAGGAACTCCTGTCATGGGCTGGGCACGCCCCCAGCGCCGTCGACGATGCACTGCTGGACAGACTGCTGGACAAGTTGCCACGCACCGCCGAGGACACCACAGGTATTGCCGGACTGCGCGAGGCCCTCCGCTCCGAGTGGCTCCAACCAGCACAGGAACCCGTACTCCAGAAGCGCGCCGACGCTGCCCAACGCGCCCGATCAGCACGGCAAAGAGCTGACCAGTTGGCCCGTGACATCACGGAACTGGAGAACACACCCACACCCCGGATGGCCGAGCCCACCACCTGGAAGCGACGCCACCGCGCGACAGACCTGCCCGGCGCGCCGCTGTGGTCGCTCGTGGATCCTCGCGACCAGTTGCCCGCGGACCAACTCGCCCGGATCGAGGCTGCGCTCGCGGCCGCCGGCTTCCTCGACGCCTGGGTCACCGCTGACGGCCTGCATCGCCCGGATCGTGACGGGATGGACACGGTGCTCGCGCCATTGGCCGATGACGTCGGAGAGCACCGCAGCCTCTTGGACGTTCTCCGGCCCGCCTCACACGCCGGTGAGCTGGTGCACGTTCTGGAACGCTTCCTTCGCGGGGCCGCGCTGGTGGATGACGACCTGCCGACAGCCGGGGTGGCTTTCAGCCTGGACGGGCGGTGGCGCACCGCAACGCTGGGCGGTATGGCCGAGTCACGCTTCGAGCATGCCGAATGGCTGGGCGAGTCCGCCAGAGCGGCCCGGCGGGAGCGCAAGCTCGCGGAGCTGGTGGCCGCGAAGGGTGACGCGGAAGCAGCAGCCGTGGCGTATGAACGCGATGAGGCCGATGCGAGGCGTCGACTCGTCGAACTGGACCATGCCATGGACGCCAGCCCGGACGATGGACAGCTGGTGCGCTTGCTCTTGCTTGCGGCGGAGCGTGACCGTCGGGCTGATGATCTCGAAGAACTTGCTGAACAGGACCGCCGGAGTGCCGCGGACCTGCAGGTGCTCGCTGATACCCGGTGGGCCGAGTTGGGTGAGTACTGCACCGACTGGTCACTGCCGCGGGGACGCAGCGATCTCGAGGCGCTCCGCGAGCAACTCCACGGCGCCGAGCAGAAACTGACGGCCCTGGAGCGTCGCCTCGACGTCGTCGCTGCGCTGCGTCGGGAACTGGACTCGGCTCTGGCCACCCTCACCGAGCGTCGCGACGAACTACGAGGCGAACAACAGCTGCGTGATGACAAGGATGCGGAGCGCGCCGCCGCGCAGGAAGCACTGGCCGGGCTGCAGGGCACCATCCATGCCAAGGATTCCGAGATCCGCGACCGGCTCAGGGCACTGGAGGAGACACTCGTCGACGCCGAACGGAGCCGGGAGGTCCGCCGCGGTGAACTGAGCGTCGTCCACCAAGAATTGGGCGGCGCGGAAGCCAAACTGGCAGACACTGCTGAGCGGCGTGAGCGCGCCGTCGCCGGGCGCGACGAGACGTTCAACCGCTTCCGCCATCTGGTGAACCACGGACTGGCTGAGGAACTGGACCTGGCCCTGCCGGAGCCGGGATCCTCCCGCATCGAGCACGTCCGCGATCAGGTGGCCGAGGTCCGCAGAGCCGTCACGATCAGCAACTGGCCGGAAGAATCGGGACCGCAGCAGGACGCCATTTCCTCCACCGTCTCGACGCTGCAACGTCGCGCCGAGGACGCCCGGATCGAGTTGGAGACGCGTGGGCGCTCCGTCCAGTTGGAGGAGACCGACGGCCTGTTCGTGGCATCAGTCCGGGTTGATGCCTCGGCGGCCACCTTCGGTATCTCCGCGGCCTTGCAGCGCCTGAGCGGGATCAGCCAGGAACTCAAGGGCTCCTACGACGAGAAGGTGCGCCAAACTCTGGAACAGTTGCTGGGTTCAACGTTCCTTGAGCACCTGCGGGACCGCATTGGTGCCTCGCAGGCACTCGTGGCGCGCACCAACAAGATCCTTGCCGCGCACGCCACCGGCACTACGCAGACGTCCCTGCGGATTGGGCTGGCCTCGACCCACGAACATGCCGGGCTCATCGAGGCCGTGACCGGCCCCACGCTCGCCAACCCGGAGGTCTCCGCCCGCATCAGTGGATACCTCAAGGAGTTGGTGGAGGCCACGAAGCGAGCAGCTGAGGCCGAGGGCGACGCCAACTGGCGCGAGCGGCTCGCGACGCAACTGGATTACCGCAAGTGGTTCGACGTGCAGCTGATGCGGCGCGTCGGGGCCACCGGAAAGTTCTCACCCCTGACCACCAAAGCTTTCGCCGTGATGTCCGGCGGTGCGCGCGTGGTGATGCTCATGCTGCCGCTGGTGGCCACGCTGGCGGCGCTGTACGAGGACATGCACCAGAGCCCCCGACCACTCTGGCTGGACGAAGCCTTCGACGGCCTCGACTCCGCGAACAGGGCCACCGTCATGGACCTCTTCCAGGAGTTCGACTTCGACGTGCTGCTCGCCGGGCCCTCCCGGCTCGTGAACGTGCCGACCGTCCCTGCCGCGGCCATCCATCAGGTGGTGCGGGCGGAGCATCCGCTGCCCGGCGCGGACCTTCTCCTGGAGCTGTGGGCCGGTGGGGAGCTCCGAGCGCTCGATCTTCCCTCGAGCACAGCACCGCCCCCACCAGAGGCGTCCGAGGAGATGCTGTTGTGAGCCAGCATGCGGGGACTCCGGTGCCGGGCCACATCGTCGCATGGTCGAAGGAACCGGGCCCCCGCCGTGTGCTCGACGACGCCTTCACCCGGTTCGAGCGCGGTCAGGCCCTGTCCGCCGGGACCTGCAGGGTGGAGCTGACCCGGGCAGAGCGTCGACAGGTTGGGCTTATCCTCCCCGCACCCTGGGCCGCCTCAACGGAAGCACCCCTCACCTGGCGTGCGTTGCGTGCCGGGCTCCAAGCCAACGGCACCACTCTGGAATCCGTCGTGGCACAGCACCGGGGCCCGTGGCGCAACACCCTGCAGGATCGACGCGACGCCAGGCGCGCGGGAGAACGTGACCACGAGCAGGCGCGAGAGATGCTGGCCGCACTCCTCATGACCCGTGCCGGCGTTGCGAAACTCTCCGAGGACACAGTCAAGGCATTGGCCAGGGGCCTGTTCGGACGCCGAACCAGCCTCTGCGACGCAGACCTCATCAGGCGCGCACTCGAAGCCCTCCCCCCAGCGGGCACACACGTCGGATTGGCGGTGCTGGCAGCCAGCGTTTTCGGAGATGCCCACGCACTTGACCGGGTCTCGGCGCTGGGCAGAGCAGTCGCGCGGTTCGTGCGGCTGGAGGGTGTTGTTCGTTCCGGAGAGCCGGACGCGGATGCCGCGGCCACCTTCACGCCGCAGGGGTGGCGCGCGACATGGGCGGCCGTCGGGGTGATGTGCGATCAGGTGTCCTCGCAGGTCTTGGTGCTCAATCTTCCGCTGGAGGGAGAGGCCCCCGCCGTCGCGATCTCAACGGCTGCCGCTGGTGAGCCCGTCTGGCTGACGCTGCGCTCCCTCGCCGGAGGATTGTCGATTGCGAAAGTACCAACGGTCTTCGTCTGCGAGAACCCGTCAATCATCGAGGCTGCTGCAGACGCGTTGGGGGCACGGTCACTCCCCCTGATCTGTACTTTCGGCCGGCCGAGTGCTGCAGCGCTGCAACTCCTCGAAGCCGCTGGGCCAGGAACTGTGATCAGGGTGCAGGCAGACGCTGATGTCACCGGTCGCGCCATCGTCGCAGCCCTGGTCGCGGACCACCCCCAAGCCCTCCCATGGCGGATGCCGACAGCAGGCGTGGTCTATGAGGAGGAACTCGTGGACGAACTACTCGCCGATCTGGGGGCCGGGTGAGTCTCGGTGGCCAGCCGGATTCCACCGTGAGCGAGGATTGACCGGACACACACGACTCCAACCACGAGGGATATCGATGACAGTCGACGAATACCGTCTCGCTCTGGCGGAAACGAACCGCTTTGGCTGGGGCTTCCTCGCCGCGTACGGAACGACGTGGCTGATCTGCGGTATTGCGTGGCTCCGGGCATCAGCCCGCACCGGTGCCTTCTTCACCCTCTTCCAAGGTATGGCTGCACTGCCGGTGGCGATCCTTCTCACCGCTTTCACACCTGGGCCGCCACCCCCGGAGATGGCATCCATGGATTCTTTGGTGATCCTCCTCGCCGCGGGACAGCTGCTTGGATTGCCCATCGTGATCTACCTCACCGTTGCGGAGCGATACACCCTCGTACCGCTCGCCATGGCCCTGCTGGTGGCGGTGCACTTCGCGCCGTATTCCTGGCTCTATGACACGCCGCTCTATCTCGTCATGGGCGGTGCAGTCTCGGTGGGGGCGGTTGTCGCCATGGCCGTCGGGAGTCGAGGAGATCACTCCGACAGCGATCTCGCCACACGGGGACCGATGTTGCTCTGCTTCGCCGTCGGCGGCGTCATGGCTCTCAGTGCAGTGGTTGCCGTTCTGCTGTGATGGGAATCCGGGTCAGTTCTTCGATGACGGATTGGCCTGTGATCTTGCCCACGGAGCAAAGATTTCGAACTGACACGACTGGCCCCCTGAGCGTGTGAATCGGATATTGTGGGGCCCATGTGCACAGGGGCACAGCTAGTACCGCCCAAAGTCTCTGCGTCATCGTGGGTGTCCACCCGGAGCCCTCAATGATCACCAGGGAGGGGCCTGACCGCCACAGCAATGGTGGCCGCGTGCGTCGTCAGTTCGCCGCACGACCCCCCAGCACGTCCACTCCCCTCGCCAAGGACGCACGGCCATGCTGAATCTGGACACGCAAACTCGATCCCACGGGCTGACGCTCTTTCGCGACTACAACGACGCGCACCGCTGGTGGTACGTCCGCGATTCACCCCAACTCGCCCGGGAGAATGGGATACCCCTCTTCCAGCTGCTGCTGTACCGCCGGGACATCACGGACAACCCCGCGTTTGATCCTGCGGGAGACCGTGACGGCGGCGGATTCCTCATCATGACCGTCGATCTCAACGTTGATGCGGCAACGATCGCCGCGGTCGTCGACGAACTCTCCTCCACCGAGGGTGGGCGAGTACAGCTGACGCCGATTCCCTTCGAGTCGGGCACCGTAGCGGTCAAGGCGCTGGGCGTCGGGCCGGGGGTGGCTGCGGCCAACGAGGGTACCGATCCTGCCAACGGTTTCGTGGAACGGGTTGTGGCCGAAGCCCGTCCCAGCCTGCTCGGGGCCAACCGGGCCGTGTTCACCGTGGAGCTGAACCACGAGGGCGCCCAGCTGCTGCGCGCCTCACTGGAGGACGACGGGGCCTCGGCCATCACCGTGCAGTACGACGTCGAGTTCGTGGGGCTCATGCCCGCACGGGAATGCTCGATCCACATCGAGAACCGTCGCTCCTACGACCACTACCGCAGCCGTGCCCAGGCCAACAGCCTGTGGTTCAAGGCCGACATCGACGACGAGACCGAACGGTTGATCACCACCAGCGCCATCACCATCGAGGACGTCACCTATCTCGAACTCGATGCGGCCGCCACGGCGGCCCGGACAATCGAACTCCAGGCGCTGGCCAAGGAGTTGGCGCAATCCACATTCTTCACCCCCAAGGTGCTCGCAGCGCCTGGCAGGAGGGCAAAGGAACCTCGACGCTGACAGTGGGCGTCGCGCTCGGTGGCGTCACCGGACTCCCCTTCTGACATGTTGGTTCTTGTCGATCATCCCGACGGGTTCCCCGATGACGACGACCCGCACCGCCGCTATCGGCTGCCCACCGGGCTGGTCCCGGCACCACACCCCGATCGCCCGCCCGACGTCGCCCTGGTGACGGGCCCTGACGGTGGTGTGCTGACGCTGCGGCTGATGGCAGCGTGGCCCACGCTCGGCATGCATGAACACCGAGCTCCGCTGGCTGGGGGGCGCGTTCGAGTGGTGACACGCGGGCTCGGAACCGACGGAGCGGGTGCCTGGGGCCCCGCCCATGTCGGTGGCGAACTCCTCGTCGATCGACGACTGTCGCTCACCGCAGCCGACGCGCAGGTGCTGCGCATGGCGGTGGAAGCGGGTGCGGCGGCCATCGACGTCGAGGTGGAGCTGGAGGTGCGGGGACGCACTCCTTCCCTGCCCTGGGTGGTCCGTGCACCCGGACCGTTGCTGGCCGACATGCTCAGGGCGGTGACGGGCGCCGCCGCGGTGCCGTGGTCACGGATGGTTGACGCATTCGCCGCACTGGGCACTGATGCGCTGACATGGCATGCGCGCGAACCCGGCGCCATCCGAGCGCCCGTGGATGGCACGCTCGCGCTGGTCCTGGCCTCCGCTGCCCGCGACCAGTTGATCAGCCGCACACAAGAGGGATGGATTGTTCGCGAGGACCCACCAGCACAGGTGGATCTGTCGCTGGGCGTACCAACCCTGGCCGTCCGCACAGTCCGCCTCGGCTGGTCCTTCAGCACATTCCTGGCAGGCGTGGACGACCCATTGGTACACGTCACCGATGTTTCCCGGACGCAACCATTGCGCGCGACAGATCTGCACGTGGTCAACGAGGTTCCCCTGGCGCCGGATGGAATCCGCAGGATCGACGTGGACGTCGAGACTGGCGGGCCAAGCGGATCAATGACGTGTCACTTCGCCCCGGGAGAACCCGATGCGGCGCGTCTCCGCTTCGTCCAGATCGCCGGGCGTGACGAGGGGGCAGCAGGGGGCCTGTCGTGGCGCACGAGAACCACTGTCGACGTTGACGGACGGCCCGTTGTGCTGCAGGGTGATCCACGGAAAACCGGCTTGCTGCTGCGCATTTTACCCGCTGATCTGGGGCTGGCCCCTGTCCGGGTGGCTGTCGAGGGTTCAGTCCTGGAGACACTCGCCACCATCCGTGTGACGGTTGGCACCAGAACGCTGGTGCTGAATGCCGAGCGGCCGGTGGCGTGGGTCGTCGGACGAACGTCCCCGGCGATGGCGATGGTGGCCATCGACGCAGCAGACGGCACGAGCCTCGAGCTGGGGGAAGTGCCCGTGGTCGACGGCGACGTGGCTGTCACCGCCGCCACACTTGGCATGGGTACCCCGGCGACGGTGAGTCTTGCACCCGCCGATTGGGAGGCGGTGGCCTACCTGGCAGTCCAAATCGAGGGTGCCGGATGGCGCAGCGTGGAGCCGGGAACCGCCTTGTCGTGGCAGGTCCGCCGGCGTCACCGCGGGGCGGCACCCACCGTGGTCTACCGAACGCGTCACGTCCCACGGGTCGCCGGCAGCACACAGCCGATGATCGCTTCACAGTGGCACGAGGGCATCGGGCCAAACGTCTCGGTGTTGACATGATCCAGCTTCCCCTGCGCAGCCACGGTGATCTACTCGTCGGCGACGACGCGGTTACTGGGCGCGTGCAGGTTGTTGGTGCACCGCCGAGGATCGCGCTGGATACCGACGGCCGGCCACGACTGCGCCTGCTCCGATGGCCACCGACCACCGACAGCGGTGCGGGACACCTGTCCATGGACGTGAGCACCACGCCAACGACAAGCCAGCGGGAGGGACTGCCCGGCGACGTCGAATTCGTGCGGTGGGAGGATGCCGCCGTGACTCTTCTCGGCGCCGGGCTCGAGGTGACGGGAGCGGCGGTGCTCGGTGGTGCGCCGTTCGGCGCGATGTCGTCACTGCTGGACCTCCCGGCAGCCGCTGCACTGGAGCGGCACCTCACCGGCGACGGGCCGGGCCTCCTCCAGGCGGTCTGGGAAGGTCACATCCGGGCAAGGATGCCGGAGCTCGAGGTGGTGGCGGCGATCGACAGATCCGAGATCACACGACGCACAGCCGAAATTCGTGGGCCAAGACGACACGAGATGATCCGCTCAATCATTCGAGCGACCGTCCATGTGGAGGTGCAGGGTGCCGGGGGCGAGGCGCTCATCGAGGCCCTCTCGGATTGGGCGGCAGAGGCGCTGACCCACCGGCTGGATACCGGCGGCGATCTGCAGATCCGCCTGAGCGCGGCCGACGTCATCTCACCGCCGGTGCGCTTGGCGAGCACGATGGAGCCGGTGCTCGAGTCCGCTCGCGAATGGGTCATCCACCACCTCACAGCAGTCCCCGGCACAACCGCAGAGGCGCACACCCGCGTCGTCGTCCTCGCCGACTGGGCCAAGACGGACCACGTGAGCCTCGAGGTCGATCCGGAGGGGTCCGGGACCGGCGACACCACTGTCTTGACCGTCCTCGACGAGGCACCGCGACAACTCGATCTCGCCGGCCGACCTTTCCGGTGGCGTCTGCGCAGCACGGTTGCCGGTGTCCAGCAGGAGTGGACGCCGTGGACCTCGTCCGGGCCGACCCTCGCCCTGACAGTTCCCGTTGCACCACCGTCCGAGCGCCACGTCGAGGTGGTTGCGGCTGGCCTCGACTGGTCTGATCGATGGCAACAGGTTGACGTGTTCCTGGCTCCAGACGGAAACCGCGATTCCCACACCGATGACAGGGCAGGACGCGGCACCGAGGTCAGCCCCGACGCCGTGCTCACCGGCGATCGGCGGCGAGCATCACTCCCGGTTGACGTCGATCCCGGCGGACTGGTGGCCTCGGCCCTCTTCTGGTCCCAGTCCGGTGTCTCGGTCCCCGGCCAGCCCATCGCACTTATTTCTGACCAGTTCGTCATCCGGGATCCGTTGCGCGACGTCATCGAGCACACCCTGGTGCCTGTTGGTGGCGGCTGGGCCGACGTCGTCCTATCGATGGTGGACCTTCGCCACATCGACGGAGACCGACTGACGATCGAAGCTGTGCCGCTGGATCCGGGGATGTCGCTGGCCACGTGGCAGGTCCCAGCTGCACTGGGACACCGGGGGCAGGTGTCGTGGAGACTGCACGCAAGCCTCACTGATGGCACCCTCGTAGAGACGGACTGGGCTGACGCTGCCGACTCTGTGATCCCTGTGGAGATTCCCGGCGGCGCGTTCGTCGACCTCCACGTTGTCATCGCCGGACTTGCCGTGGCCTCTGCCCAGCGGGTCACCGTGACCCTGACCATGGGCAGCACCGAGAGGACCGTCACCGCCACTGAACCGGGCGTGCACACCATCCGGATGCCGTCGGGGACCGTCACCTTTGCCAGGGTGATCCGTGCAACTTTTCGATACGCCGACACTGGGCCTGATCAGCCCGAAAAAGTGGTGATTTAGCTCGATGAACAGGGATTCTCAGGAAGCACGCGACGCACTTCGGACACGCGTGAAGTTGGCTAAATCAGTATCCTCGCGACACCCGGGGACACCTGGGGGACACCTGGCACCACCCTGACCAGCGCGCTCCTCAAGAATTCGCGCCCGGGCCTATCGCGTTGGACAAGCGATCTGCACTGCTCCCTTGTGCCGACGACTGGCGCCACCGATAGTCGTAATTATGTCAGAATTGACGGATTAAGTGCCGTCGCTGCTGGCGCAGTCGGGGTGGAGTCGCACCTCCCCCAGGAAGGGCACTCCACCCCGGCTCACACGTTCCGGCGAGCCCTTCCAGCCGTCGGTGCGAGCGTGCGCAGGAGGGAGGCGCCTCCCTCGGCCGCCCTGCCGCGCACCGTTCTTGTTCGGAGCTGTTGTGTCACAGGATGGGTTGTGTACCACCGCCGCCGCCGTCGATGAGAAGCGTCGCCCGGTTGCCGACAGGGGAATCACCTAAAGGCCGAGAAGCATTGTCCGGGTGATGGAGCCGCGTCGATGACCTGGAGCTGGGATTGGATGAGGACCACCGAAAGGAGGTCCCCCGCCGGCGCCTATAGGGGCAGTTATGTCAGTTGCCTGCGATCCGAGTGCCGGAGGGGCGCAACGGTCACTCCCAGGCGCCCCTCTCCATCACTTGTTTCTGCACACGCCCCCGGCGGTCAGGCTCCGGGTGGGGGTTGGTGTTGGGTCACGGTGTCAACCAGGAGGTATCGAGCGCGGACCGAGACGTATAGGTATCTGTGGTGTAGTCATGCAATTTGGTGCTGTCCCAGACCTCGAAGGTGACAGGTACCGCTGCCGGCACAAACTCGAGGACTTTGTCCGCCGACTCAGTCGCGAGCTGATCGATGAGGTCGGCGTAGTCTTCGGGCGATGTGGCCGATTTCGCTTGCCGCAGGAGCTCGCGCGCTTTCTCCGCGTCGGGGTTACCGTCCCAGTGGTTGTAGTAGCCGCCGTCAAGTAGGACTGGCTCGAGGTAGTACGCGGCGGATGCGCGAGGGCTGCCGGGGATGGCTACGAGATCTGTCCAGGACTCTCCGGTGGTGAAGATGGGTGAGATTTCGGAAAGCGGGGTTGCTTTCAAGTTCAGGGTGATTCCTGCTTCGGCGAGCTGTTGCTGCATCATCTCGTAGACGGGGTGGTGCGCGGCGACCACATCACCCATGTAGCTCAGGGTGATCTCGGGGTTGGGCTGACCGGCTTCCTTCAACAGCCGCTTGGCTTCATCGATATCACGCTCGTGATACGGGAGAGTCACCGGGTCCGGGGCGCCCGGGTCGCCGGCTGGGGGGATGAAAGAGATGCCGGCGTTCCCGAGCATTGCGGTTTCGACGATCTGCTGCCGATCGAGCGCGAGCGAGATCGCCCTGCGCACGTTCAGGTTAGCGAGCGGACCTGATTCGGGGTTGATGTACACCGCAAGGTTCCGGCGGAAGGCTGCCTCTCCCAGAGTGAAGCCCGCGGATTCCGCCTGTTGCGCGAGACCGCCGTCAACAAAGGAGGCTGCCTGCACCGTCCCCTGCTGGAGAGCGGCGAGAAGCGTTGTCTCATCGGGGTACAGCTCGAAGACAATGGTGTCGAGGTAGGGCTCATCCCCCCAGTAGTTCTCGTTTTTCGTCATGGTGATGGAGACGCCCTGGTTCCATTCCGTCACTTGGTAGGCACCGGTTCCAGCGCTGAGCGTTTGCCGCTCTTCCTCGGTGGCGGCGCCGTATCCGTCTTCACTCACGATGAGGAATGTTTGACGGGCGGAGACAGCATCCAGGAAGGTCCCGTCGGGTTCTGAGAAGGTGAAGGTCACCTCGTTGTCATCCGTGGCTTCCACGTTGTCTAGGAGGCTGAGGTAGGTGGCGTTGGTACCCCCGTCGAGACGTGCCTGGAACGAATAGACGACGTCGCCGGCGTCGAACGGGGTGCCATCTGCGAAGGCGATGTCATCGCGGAGCTGGAAGACCCAAGTGAGGTCATCGGTCTGCTCCCAGTCTGTTGCGAGGGCAGGCTGGATGTCGCCGTCACCGTTACGGGTGAGAAGAGTGTCGTAGGCCATTGAGTAGATGACCTCGGCGGGTGCGGAGGATGCGACCATCGGGTCGATACCGCCGGCAGTCGGTTCGGCCGAGACGCCCCATCGCAGGGTTCCACCGCTGACGGGTTCGCCCTCCTGCGTTGCGGGATCTGCGGTGTTGCTGGCGGGGGCGCAGCCGGCGAGAGCGAGAGCCGCGATGATGGCGGTCGCGGGTACGGTCAGATATTTCGGGGACATCGTCGCTCGCTTCTGTATCGATAGTGGAACGGGAGATGTTCGACAGTGTGCGTGCGTGCTTCCCCAAAGACATATGTGAGAAGCATCCACATCGACGCGCGCGTAGTGGGGTGACGGCATTCTTGCGAGTCTTCACGATCACTTCAGCCTCTTCGCGGGGCAGTTGCGAGTGCGCCAGCTCCGCTTCCCATAGGCATCGACAGTTGATCAGGGTGTGGTTCCGTCTTTGACGCGTCGCCGGATGGCTCCTTGAATCGAAGGAGCTCGCAGCGAGGCGGGTGCGACGATAGGGAGTCGAGATGGCCGAGTGGCATCGTTCTGCAGTCCTTCGATCGGCCGCGGTCGGGGTGCTTCTCCTCGGGCTTGCGGGATGCAGCACCGCGCCTGAGGGTGACGCGTCCACGCAAGCGTTGACGGTCGCCCATTATCCGAACAACATGATCACGATCAGTCTTGACATCGCCGAGCGGGAGGGATTCTTCGATGCCGAGGGTCTCACGGTCGAAACGATCGATGTCGCGAAAGGGCCGGAGGCCATCGCGGGGCTGATCGGCGGATCGACGCAGATCGCATGGGCGACTCCGGCGACATTCATCCCTGCAGCCGCGCAGGGGCAGGATCTGGTCGCGCTACCGCCGTTCATGGATCTTGATTACGTCATCTACGTCCCTGAAGACAGCGACATCGAGACGGTCGAGGATCTTCGCGGTCGGAAGATCGGGGTGAACGCGCTGGGCGGTGCGGTGCATACTTTCGCGTTGGAGGTCCTTAAGCCTCGATCCACCGATGGGATGGGTGGGTTGAGCGCGCCGTAACGAACGAAT
>JBQCZU010000022.1:0-46541 GCA_052089385.1 Arachnia sp. | reverse complement strand
CGAGCGGCTCGTAGATGCTCGGGCAGGCGAACACGGTGGCGTGTGTCATCACCTGGCGGACGGCGGCGCGGGGCAGCATCTCCTGCACCCACACCACCGGGGCGCTGCGGGATCGCTCGAGTTCCGCGAAGGCCTCCTTGAACTCCGCGGCGATCTCCGGGGTGTCCGGAGCCCCTGCCAGCAGAACCACTTGCGTGTCTTCGTCGAACTGTTGCGCCGCGCGTACCAGATGGACCAGCCCCTTCTGTCGCGTGATGCGGCCCACGAAGACCACGGATGGACGATCCCGATCCATACCGATTGAATCGACGACATCGGTGTCGTGGTCCGGCTTGAACTCGTCGGGATCAATACCGTTCTTCACGACGTGGACCCGGGCTGGATCCAGATTCGGGTAGCTGTCCAGAACGTCTTTTCGCATGCCGTCGCTCACTGCGATGACGGCATCGGCTGCTTCAAAAGCAGTCTTCTCCGCCCAGGAACTGACGGCGTAGCCGCCACCCAACTGTTCGGCCTTCCACGGTCGGTGCGGCTCCAGCGAGTGCGAGGTGACGACATGGGCCTTGTTGAGCAGCAGGCCAGCGAGGTGGCCGCCCATGTTTGCGTACCAGGTGTGGGAATGGATGACGTCCACGTCCGATGAGACGGACGCCGCCATGGAGAGGTCTGCGCCCAGAACGCGCAGGGCTGCGTTCGCCTCCGGCGGGTAGCCCTCCGAATGGGCTGTGGCGCCGTCGCGGGGTTCCCCCATGCAATGGACCTCGACCTCAATGAACTTGCGCAGTTGCGGCACCAGCTGGGCCGCGTGCACGCCTGCTCCGCCGTAGATGGATGGGGGATACTCTCGGGTCAGCAATGACAGTTTGAGGTTCATGAAACAGATCGTGTCATACCGAACTGGCCGCGTGGTGAGACTTTCCGCGATACCCCGGTGAACCGGTTCTGGATGCAATAGGTTCGGGGACATGGTTGGTCGCCCGAAAGTCTTGTCCATCGTCCTGGCTGGCGGTGAGGGCAAGCGTCTGATGCCACTCACCGCGGACCGGGCAAAGCCCGCAGTGCCGTTTGGAGGTAGCTATCGCCTCATAGATTTTGTGTTGTCGAACCTGGCAAACTCCGGACTGAACCGGGTGGCCGTGCTGACGCAGTACAAATCCCACTCGCTTGATCGCCACATTTCCATGACGTGGCGGTTCTCGACACTGCTCGGCAACTACGTCACGCCTGTCCCTGCACAGCAGCGGCTCGGTCCGCGTTGGTTCCAGGGCTCAGCAGATGCGATCTACCAGTCGCTCAACCTCATTCGCGACGACGGCCCGGACTATGTGGTGGTGTTCGGCGCCGACAACATCTACCGCATGGACGTCTCCCAGATGCTGCAGGCGCACATCGATTCGGGCCTCGGTGCCACGGTCGCCGGAATCCGTGTGCCGCGCAAGGATGCGCACGATTTCGGCATCATCGATGCTGCCGCGGACAACAAAATCAAGAGCTTCCTCGAGAAGCCCAGCGACCCTCCGGGCCTTCCGGATTCACCAGAGGAGTCCTTCGCGTCGATGGGCAACTACATTTTCAACCGCAGGGAGTTGGTGGAGGCGCTCCGTGCCGATGCCGAAAACCCGACGGCGAAGCATGACATGGGTGGCGACATCGTGCCATGGTTCACGGAGCAGGGCCGAAGTCAGGTCTATGACTTCAAGGACAACACCGTTCCCGGCGCCACCGAGAAGGACGTCAACTACTGGCGCGACGTCGGCTCCATTGATGCCTACCACGAGGCCCACATGGATTTGGTGTCGGTGGACCCGGAGTTCAACCTCTACAGCTCCGAATGGCCCATCATGACCAATCAGCAGAACGGACCCGGAGCGAAGTTCGTGATCCGCGGCAAGGCCGAGGACTCGATAGTCAATCCCGGCTGCATCATCTCCGGAGGCGAGGTGGAACGCACGGTACTCGGCCCCAACGTCCACATCGACAAATGGTCCCAGGTGGATGATTCAGTGCTGATGGATGGTGTGCGTGTGGGACGCGATGCGGTGGTCCGCAGAGCCATCCTCGACAAGCACGTGGTGGTGCCGGACGGCGTGCAGATCGGTGTGGACCACGAGCATGATCGCGCCAGGGGATTCCACATCTCAGAAGGTGGGGTTGTCACCATCGGCAAGGACGTCGAGGTTCCCAAGGACTGATCCGGGGGGACAGAAATGCCGGCCGGATGGAGCATCGGCCGGCATTGCTGTGAGCCCTCGCGGAGCTTCATTTGGTCAGTGCTTGACCGCCACCAGCAGGCCGTTTCCCACGGGGAGCAGGCTGGGGCAGTACGACTCGGATTCGACGACAGCCTCCAGGGCCTCGCGGATGATGATCGTCTCATCTCCCTCGGCCTCGGCGTCAGCCACCGTGTTGTTCCACAAAACGTCGTGAACGATGAGCAGCCCACCATGGCGAAGGAGCCTCAGAGCGCCTGCCACGTATTCGACGTATTCAAGTTTGTCGCCGTTGATGAAGACAATGTCGTAGGCGCCGTCGCGCAGCTTGGGAAGCACCTCCAGCGGTGTACCGGCGATGAGGCGAAAACGTGATGAGGGGTAGCCGGCGGCGGTGAGGAAGCGGCGGGCAGCCAGCTGATGCTCGGCGTCCGAATCAATGCTGGTGAGGATCCCGTCCTTGCCCATGCCTTCGAAAAAGGCAAGCGCAGACGCACCCATGAGTGTGCCCACCTCTGCGACAGCCTTTGCGCCCGCAGTGGCGGCAAGGACGCTCAGGACGCTGGCCACGCCGTTGCTGATCGGGCTGTGGCCGGCAACAATTGCTTCCTCCCGTGCGCGGCGCAGATCTTCGGATGGGGACACGAAATCCTCAGTGAAGTTCCATGTCGCTGGTGTGGGTGCTTCTTCGATGCGCGCTGGTGTGCTGTTCACGAGCTCAGCCTACCCATTGTCCTAGGATGGGTGCCATGTCTTTGTCATACCGGTGGCGCACGCCTGACTCGATGGGATGTTTCGTCAGTCAATCGGCGCGTGGACCGATTCAGGAATGTGGGCCGAAAGTGCGAGCTGGCCGTGATCTCTCGTGCGTTCAAGGCGACGTCGCCGAAGGAGCGCTCTGATGGGCGGCACCGTTGGCTCATCAGGTGGACAGGATTCCGGCCCCGTCTTCGGACGGCTCCTGACTGCCATGGTCACGCCCTTTGGAGTCTCCGGGGCCGTCAACCATGCTGAAGCCGCGCGCCTCGCAACCCACCTCGTCGACGATCTTGGCCATGACGGGCTCATCATCAATGGCACCACTGGAGAGTCACCCACCACCACCGATACGGAAAAACGGGAGCTTCTGAAGTCTGTCGTGTCAGCGGTGGGGGACCGGGCACACATCGTCGCCGGGGTGGGGACGTTCTCCACGCACCACACGATGGAACTCGCCCGGCAGGCTGCCGACGTGGGGGTGAATGGGTTGCTGGTGGTCACGCCGTACTACTCAAGACCACCAGTGGACGCGCTGGAGGACCACTTCACCACGGTCGCCGAGGCAACCGACTTGCCCTGCATGCTTTATGACATTCCGCATCGCTCGGGGATTGCCATTCCAGAAGCATCCCTCGTGTCGTTGGGTGCCCATCCGAACATCGTTGCGGTCAAGGACGCCAAAGGAGATGCGGTGTCCTCTTCGGCTGTGATTGATGCAACGGGCCTCGACTACTACGCGGGAGATGACGCGTACACGCTGCCCCTCATGGCTGTGGGGGGAGTGGGGGTGGTGGGGACGTCCACGCACTTCACCGGAACGTATGCCCGGGCCATCATGGAGGCCCACCTCGAGGGGGACCCCTCGCTCGCCCGCTCCCGACATGCGGAGGTACTGCCGGTCTTCCGTGGCGTGTTCGCCACGCAGGGGTGCATGCTTGTCAAGGCTGCACTCGACGCCAGGGGGTGGAACATGGGCGCATGTCGTGCCCCCATGGGAACGGTGCCCCCGGCAGTACTGAATCGCTTCCTGTATCTGCTGGATGAGTTGACCGACGGGAACGTTTCCTGACCGGTGAGCGTTGTACCAGGTGTCGTTCGTCATTCCGGACGTCGGGCGCTCAGATTCACAGGTTCCACACAGGTGACTCTGAAATGCTTCCATCATGGAAGGAACAGTAGTGTTGAGAGGCAAGGCGAAGAAGGCGGCTGAGTCCGCCTCCTGGACTGCGCCCACGTGGGCCGAGCTCGTGTCTGATCACACGGAGCAGGTGTACCGGTTGGCGTACCGCCTGACCGGGAACAAGCATGACGCCGAAGACCTGACGCAAGACGTCTTCGTGCGCGTGTTCAAATCCATCCACACGTTCCGGCCGGGCACTCTTGAAGGCTGGCTGCACCGCATTACCACCAATCTGTTTCTTGACGGTGCGCGCCGGAAACAGCGGATACGGATGGACGCGCTGAGCATCGCCCCGGATCATGTCTGGGGCTCAGCCACCGGTCCCGAGGATCTGCACGTGGATGCGGCTCTGGACGGAGACGTCGGAGCTGCTCTTGCTTCCCTCAATGCTGAGCAGCGCGTCGCTGTTGTGTTGTGTGACATCGAGGGTCTGTCCTATGAGGAAATTGCAGATGTCCTGGACATCAAACTGGGAACCGTACGCAGCCGCATCGCCCGTGGTCGCGCGCAACTCCGTGAATCCCTTGCCCATCGCGCCCCTGTGGAAGGGCATGCCAGGTATCTCGGAGTGTCGTAGGTGACAGAGGTTCCCCCTTCGGACTGCGAGCGCTACAGGCAAGACCTGTCGGCGTTTTTTGACGAGACCCTTGCCCCCCGGCGATGGGAGCAGGTGGGCTACCATGTCGCAGGCTGCCCGATCTGCCGTCTTGAGCTTGAGACCATTCAGGACCTCCGACGATCCCTGCGGGCCCCTGCCGATGATCCATCAGGGGTTCCCCAGACGCTTTCGGAGCGACTCAACAGCATCGCAGGCGAGCACATTGATGCGCCGCTCTACATGGCGGGCGGGCCGAAGTGCGCGCTTCCCTCCCGTCGAAAAAGGCGAAACCGACGGATTCTTCGTTCCACCGCTGCCGTCATGACCACCCTGGCGTCAGTGTTGGTCATCGCCTTTCTGGTGTCTCCCGAACCTCCCACCGTCACCAATGCGGTTGCGCTGGCGCGCGAGGATTTCCTGCTGTCCACCACTGCTTTGAGTGTCAATGACGCAGTGGGGGCCGTTCTGCTGGCCCATGAGCGTGGTGCGACTCTGGACGGACCGCAGCACCAGAGTGCCCGTGCCACCATGGTCTACGCACCGCAGCGGATCACGCGTGCGACCGCGTCGGCATTGCTCACGGGGACAGGGATCACGCATTCGGGCGTACAGCGGGTCTGGATCTCCGACGACGGCGCGGGATTCCATGTCACGGATGTCTCTGTGGATGAGGTGGCCGGTGAGGGAACCTCCTTGGTGGTGCTCGACAGCTCGGGCAACCGATTTGAATCGTGGTTCGTTCCCTCCAACGTGTGCTGCGAATCGGAAGACGGGCCTCCCTGGAGCTTCTGGAGGTACGGCGGCATGGATCAGGTGGCCGGACGCTGGGCGGAGGTCATAGAGGCGCGCGACGAGGACGGGAACCGCGTCGCCCGTTGGTGGGTGGACCTGGATGGCGGCTTGATTCTGTGGTCTGAGCGCTACGACAAGGAAGGGAAACCGACGATCATCTCCGGTTTCACGAGTCTCACCATGGGGGAGGCGCACCTGTCACAGCCGAATTCCCAACTGATAGGGATGAACCCGGTGTCCTCCAGCGGTGCGAAGGGATGGTGCCACGGGCTGACTCACTGCCCCACCAGTCTGGGCGGGTTGCCGCTGGTGGCTCATTCCTCCTCGGATGTGCGAGGTGGCACCTCGATGAAACTCTTCTACTCCGATGGTTTCCGGAGCCTCAGCGTCGTCTGGAGCAGCGGTCAGTTGCACGACACCACCCGGATCATTGACCATGCCGCCGGACTGCCCGAGGTGGCAATCTGGCAGTCGGGGGAAGGCATTGTCTCGGTGGCCACGAGCGGGTCCGTCGAACTGGTTCATGACGCCAGCCAGGACCTGCCGGGCGAGCTTGCCTGGGAGCCGTCGATGATGGAACGGATCGGGCGGGGCCTTTCCCGTCTGGCCGGGATTAACTGAAGTTCTCGGCACCGGGTAATCTGATCGCGTGTTTGGCATCGACGCAATTGAGCTCATCCTGCTCATTGTGCTCGGAGTTCTACTCTTCGGGCCGGAAAAGCTTCCCGAGTTCTCGCGCAAAGCGGCGCGGGTTGTGGTGGCGGTGCGAGACATTGCCAACAACGCACAAACTCAACTGCGACAGGAACTGGGGCCGGAGTACGCCGACCTGGAATTGAAGGACCTGAACCCGAAGGCCTTCATCTCCAAACACATGAGTGCTGAGGTGGCACTCATCGAGGAGACCAAGCGGGACCTGAAGGGTGCCACCGACACGGTCAGGGATGCCAAGAAGAGCATCACCGATGCGGCCACTCTGGCCCGCTCTGAGACCAAGGGCATCGAATCAGCGGTCAGGAACAAGGCAAAGGTGCCCGCTGCCGCCAAGCCGGTGCCCTTCGACGTCGAAGCCACCTGAGGCGCCAAGCCCAGAACATGCACGAAAGCCGGGAGCAGTGCCCCCGGCCTTCTTCCACATTGTGTCTGCTAGTTGGTGGCCAGCGGAAGACGCGTGCCCAACAGGCTGCGCTTGTTGCTGGAGATGTGGCGGGCAAGCTCCGTCATGGCCAGGGCTGCAGGATGATCTGGCGCCGAGACAACGATGGGTACGCCGCGATCACCGCCCGCCAGGAGGGCCTCATCGAAGGGGATCTGCCCCAGCATGGGGACGGTGTAGCCGAAGCGCTCTGTGAGCGTTTCGGCCACCAGCGTTCCACCGCCGGAGCCGAACAGTTCCACGCGGTGGCTCTCGTTGCAGTGGGGGCAGAGCATTTCCAGCCAGCTCATGTTCTCCACCACGCCGATCACGCGCTGGTCCATGATGTGGGCCATGGAGCCGGCACGCTCCGCCACTTCTGAAGCGGCCTGCTGCGGGGTGGTGACCACGATGACCTCGGAAGAGGGGATCTTCTGTCCAAGACTCATGGCGACGTCGCCGGTGCCGGGTGGCAGATCGAGCAGCAGGTAATCCAGGTCACCCCAGTACACATCAGAGAGCAGCTGGGTGAGCGCTCGATCAAGGATGGGTCCGCGCCATGCAACCACCTGGTCCCGGCTCGGCTTCAGCATGCCGACGCTGATGACCTTGAGTCCCTCCAGCCCGGGTACTGGCATGATCATGTCGTCCACGACGGTGGGCCGAGCCTCGCCGATCCCCAACAGGTCAGGAATGGAGTGGCCGTAGATGTCGGCGTCCAGAATGCCGACGCTCTTGCCCTGCTTGGCCAGCGCCACGGCCACGTTCACGGTGACGGAGGACTTGCCCACGCCGCCTTTGCCCGAGGCGATGGCGATGACGCGTGTGAGGTTGCCGGGCTGGGCGAAGGGAATTTCCTTCTCGGCCTGGCCCCCGCGCAGCATTTGACGCATCGCGCCGCGTTGCTCGTCGTCCATGACGCCCAACTCCACGTCGACGCCGCTGACACCCGCCACCGCTTCGACAGCCGTGGAGACACGCGTGGTGATCTCGGATCGCATGGGGCAGCCGGAGACGGTGAGCAGGACGCGTACGAAGACGCGGCCGGATGCATCGACGCTCACGTCGTCCACCATGCCCAGGTCGGTGATGGGGCGTCGGATCTCCGGGTCTTCGACACCGTGGAGTGCGGCGCGAACGAGCGGGAGCAGAGGATTCTCGGAAGTCACACCCCCCTTGATACGGGGCGGCTGGTGTCAAATCAAATCGGGGCGTGAATCCTCGACCAGTGGACGTCGATCCCGCTCGTTCAGTGCGTCGCACATCACCGCGACACTCAGGGCAATGATGGCGGGCATCCACAGCCCGGCCAGGCTTCCCAGAACCACCAGGATGGGCCCTCCGACGAGATGCACGGTCAACCTTTCGCGGAATGCCAGCCGAAGATGTGATCCAGCGGCCAACCACCACCGCCATCCCAGGATGAAGACCACACTGAAGACTCCGATGGCGATCCAGGAGGTGATGCCGTCGCCTGCGATCCGTGACAGCGAGACCGTGCAGATGATCAGGAGCGCCAGATACGCCAGGACCAGGACGACGGCGAACCATCGAATTCCGCCGGGGCGGGGTGTTGGCTCAGTGTCAGTGATGTTGGTCACGCCGGGTAGATCTTCAGCCATGGCGTTCCGTCGGTGCCTCGAGGCGCTCTGCGAGTTCACGCAGTTCGTTGCGCAGTTCTGAGCGGACGAAGTCGCGGGTGGCGATTTCGCCGAGGTTCATGCGGATGGCTGCGATCTCGCGTGCGAGAAAATCCATGTCTGCACGGGTTTGGGCCGCGAGTCGGCGGTCCTCGTCCAGACTCAACTTGTCCCGCACCTCCTGCCGATTGGTGGCAAGCAGGATCAGTGGGGCTGCATAGGAAGCCTGGGTGGAGAAGAACAGGTTGAGTGCGATGAAGGGGTAGGGATCCCACCGCAGTCCGTAGATGCCCACCACGTTGAGGGTGATCCAGATGATCACGAAGATGGTCATGTAGACGATGAACTTGCCGGTGCCCATGAAGCGGGCGGCTCCCTCAGCGAACGCGCCGAACGCGTCAGCATCCATGGAAACCCTCGGCATGTGGGAACGTCGTCCGGGCTCGGAGAGATTCTGCCGTTCAGAACGCGCCATCATTGACCTCCGCTGCGATGGGTTCGTTCATGTGCTCACCGCGCCAGTCATCAGGAAGCATGTGGTCCAGGACATCATCAACGGTGACGGCTCCGATGAGTTGGTGGGTCTCGTTCACCACGGGCGCCACCACGAGATTGTAGGTGGCGAAGAATCGGCTCACCTGCGCCAGGGTGGTGCTGGGCTGGAGCGGCTCAAGGTCATTGTCGAGCATCGTTGCCACCAGCAGGGTGGGGGCAGCCCGCAACAGTTGCTGGACATGACAGGCACCGATGTAGCGCCCTGAGGGGGTTTCCGCCGGGGGACGACAGATGAACACCATGGAGGCCAGGGCGGGCGTCAGTGATTGCTCACGGCAACGTGCGAGGGCCTCCGCGACCGTGGCGTCGGTATCGAGGATGACGGGCTCGGGCGTCATCATGCCGCCTGCGGTGAATTCCTCATAGACCATGAGTCGGCGGACCTCCTTGGCCTCCTCCGGTTCCATGCGTCCCAGGAGGTCCTCTGCGACGTCGGCGGGCAGGTCGCGGATCAGGTCTGCGGCGTCGTCAGGATCCATCTCACCGAGGACATCGGCAGCGCGTTCCCCGTCCAGCGCCGAAATCAATTCGATCTGCTCGTTCTCGGGGAGTTCCTCCAGCGCCTCAGCCAATGTTTCGTCGTCCAGGACGGCCACGACAGCAGCCAACCGTTCGGGGTCCAGATCGTGCAATTCCTTGGCCACGTCAGCCGGCTTCATGTCAGAGATTTCGGCGACGATGTGCGCAGCCGTGCGGCCTTTCAGCATCACGAGGTCCGCCACCTCGCTCCAGCGCACGACTTCGGTGGTACTGCGCCCGCCGAACCCGAAGCGGCTGACGCCAGACTTGCTCCGGAGTGCGACGCTGCGCAACTCCCATTCACGGTTGCGCACCTGCACCATGGAAACGTCGAAGATGCGGGTGGGACGATCACGGGAGACGGCGCGATCGAAGAGGTCTGCCGCCACGAGGAATTCCGTGTCCTGCTTCGTGAAGCGACGGGTGTCAACCTGCCCGAGGATCGCCACCTGATTCGCGGTGATGTTGTGCACGCGGATCATGGGCATGAAGATGCGCTGCCGCGCGAACAGTTCCACCACCAGGCCCCGCACGCGCGGCGCCAGATTGTTGATGCGCAGGTGGTAGACCACATCCTTGACACGGCCCACCTGATCACCGGCGGCATCGACCAGCGGTAGGCCAACGATCCGCGAGATGAAGACCTGCGAATCCTTGGCGTTCATGGGCCGCAATCTACACTCCCCGCGAGGAATGGGTCTCCCCTGGACATGCCGCGGACGCTCACAGCAGAGAAGTGCCCGCCCGGGATGCCCGTCCGTGTCGTCGGCACCGCATGGCACGATCCCGATGTGCCATGCGTAGTCTTGACCCATCAGGTACCCCGGACACTGTCCGAGGCACCCCCCATCCCTTCAGGAGGCACCAACCATGAGCACCACTCCCAGACCCGGACGCTCCTTCGAGCTGGACTATCCACAACTGGTGGGCCAGTACAAGAACTACGAGGATGCCCAGGCTGCTGTTGACTTCCTTTCCGACGAGGAGTTCCCCGTGCAGAACCTTCTGATCGTGGGAACCGATCTCAGGTCCGTGGAACGCATCACCGGCCGACGCACCTGGGGGTCGGTCCTGGCCCAGGGTGCGGTCTCGGGGATTGGCACCGGACTCTTCGTCGGACTCATGCTCTACTTCTTCACGGGTGCAGAGGCGGGCCTCGGACCTGTGGTGCTCGTCGGACTCCTGCTCGGGGTGCTCATCGGCACCACCACCACAGCCATCGGCTATGCGCTCAGTCAGGGCAAACGTGACTTCAACTCCATGCGGCAGATCGTTGCGACGAGCTATGAGGTGATGACCGAGCACAATGTGGCGGCCCGCGCACGTGAGTTGCTGGCCAGTCGTCCACAGGACCGTGCCGCTCAATTCGAGTGATGTTGCGCCACACCGGAGAAGCAATGGCGGGGTGCAGACGGCGCCGTCAGTCGTTTTGAGTATGTTTAGGACGACGAGACTTCAACGGATCAAAGGTGGGTCATGGAACTGACATACGACGTGTTCAATCCGGCGAGCAGGGCTGAGCGAATTCTGGTGGTGGGCTCCAGCCTGGGAGGCGATGCAACGCACCAGTGGACTGCGGTGGCCGAAGCCCTGGATGGACAGGCCACAGTTGTTTTCGCCGATCTGCCGGGACAGGCGGATTCCCCGGTCTGGGACGACGCGGACGCCGCGACGCTGGAAACTGTGGCTCTGGGGTTCGTGGACGTCATCCGTAAGGTGCGTGCACAATTTGGCGACCTGCCAGTCTTCTTCGCCGGTTTGTCCATCTCGGGAGCCACGGCTCTCCACATTGCGCTCCAGCATCCCGAGGACGTCAGCGGCGTCGCCATGCTGTGTTCCTCAGCGAAGGTGGGGGAGAGCGATCGTTGGCTCGAGCGCGCGGATCTGGTGGAGGCGACGGGGACCCAACAGCTCGTCGAGGAGACGGAGAAGCGCTGGTTCACCCCCAACTTCCGCGCTCAGCACCGCGGTGCCGTCGACACCATCATGGAGGGACTTTCCTCCTCCGACGACCACTCCTACGCGCAGCTGTGCCGCGCACTGGCGGCACATGATCTCCGTGCGGATCTCGCGGACATCCGCATGCCACTGCTGGTCATCGCGGGGGAGCGCGACAGCTCCACGCCCATCGCGAACGTGGAACTGGTGGCCGAGACCGTTCCCGAGGCGGAGCTCCACGTTCTGTCCGGAGCCGCGCACCAGGTCACGGTGGCCTGCCCCGGAGACGTCGCCGTCCTGCTGCTCAACTTCATGCAGCGCCATGCACGCCCCTTCCGCAAGGAGCAGGCCGACGACTGAGGTGGATCAGCGCTGCTGATCCACCAGCCAGGCCTCAACCTCGTCGGCATCCCTGGGCAGGGATGCCGACAGGTTTTCCGGGTCACCGTCA
This sequence comes from Arachnia sp., assembly GCA_052089385.1. Lineage (GTDB taxonomy): Bacteria > Actinomycetota > Actinomycetes > Propionibacteriales > Propionibacteriaceae > Arachnia. The sequence continues at coordinate 34,764 of JBQCZU010000022.1, read as the reverse complement.
GTGATCAGGATGTCGTCCTCGATGCGTACCCCGATGCCGCGGTACTCCTTCGGCACGAGCAGGTCCGTCGCCTTGAAGTAGATTCCCGGCTCCACTGTGATGACCATGCCCGTGGCCAATTCGCCCTCGCGATAGATCTCCCGTCGAGCCTGCGCGCAGTCGTGCACGTCCATTCCCAGGTGGTGTGATGTGCCGTGCACCATCCAGCGGCGCCAGTGGCCACCGTCCTCATCCAGTGCATCCTGCGCGGTGCCGGGAAGGATTCCCAACTCCTCGAAAAATGCAGCCAGCACGGTGATGGCGGCCGTGTGTGGATCCGTGAACCTGGCACCTGCTCGGCACGCCTCGATTCCTGCTGTCTGTGCGGCCAGGACGACGTCGTAGACCCGCCGCTGGGCGGGCGTGAACGTGCCACCCACCGGTAGGGTACGCGTGACGTCGGCGGTGTAGAGGGAATCGAGCTCAACCCCGGCGTCAAGGAGAATCAGGTCTTGAGCGCTCAGGTCGCCATCGTTGGTGATCCAGTGCAGGGTGTTGGCGTGATCGCCCCCTGCAGCGATGGTGTCGTAGCCGACTGTGTTGCCGAGGTGACGCGCATGGAGCCCGAAGACGCCCTCCACCCAACGTTCCCCGCGGCCCTTGACGACCGAATTGGGCAACTCCCTGGCGACTGCCTCGAAACCGACGCGGGTTGCATCGCAGGCCCGTCGCATCTCCTCGATTTCGAACTCATCCTTGATCAAACGCATCTCGGAGAGGCTGGTTTCCAGCGCGGTATCGGCCTCCAGCGAAGCTGCGCCGCGGAGCTGATCGACCATGTCGGTGACGCTGGGATCGGCGTCACGCACCACCAGGAGGTCGCGGCCCCGCAGCGCCTCCTCCATGCCGCGGATATCGCTGCAATCAAGTTGCAGACGGGCGCTCATCTCCTCCAGTGAATCGCGTTGACCCACCCACATCTCGCCGTAGCGCGACGATGCGTAGAACTCCTCGTCGGTGCGCGGGCACCGGGGGCGGAAGAACAGCGTGCCGGGGGCGTCGTCGAAAAGCACCAGCACGGCTTCCGGTTCGCGTTCCTCGCCGAGCCCGCTCAGATGGGCGAAGGCCGTGTGGGGACGAAAACGATAGTCGGTGTCGTTGGAGCGGACCTTGTAGGGGCCCGCGGGAATGACCAGCGTCCTACCGGAGAACTCCGCGGCGATGGCTTCACGTCGCGCAGGGGTCCAGGCGGCCGCTGGCAGCGGCTCGGGCATCTGCTCGTCGTAGGGCGCCCAGTCCCCAACGATGAACTCCTTGAACGCCTCTGAGAAGCGAGATTTGCGGTTTGCCCCGTCGAGGGCGGATGACTGTTGTTCAGCTGCACTCATGCGAGTGAGTGTAGACGGGGGTGGGAACCCTTGTAGATTGACCCACTACACGTCAATTGGGAGGACCACCCGCGATGCTTGCCGAGCCCGCTGACCAGCAGAAGCTTCTGAACCTGGCCGAACTGGATTCCGAGATGGGACGCCTGCAGCACACCGCGCGCTCCCTGCCACAACACCAAAAGATCGCAGGCCTGATTTCTGAGCGACAGGAAGTGGGCGAATCCTTCGTGGCCGCCACCACCGAGGTGGACGATCTGCAGGTGGCACTCCGACGGGCCGAGGCGGATCTTGTGCCAGTGCGCGCCCGGCTGGTGCGGGATCGCACCCGGATCGAGGACGGCTCCATCAGCGACGGGAAGACCCTCAAGGGGCTCATTGACGAGGTCGCTCGCATCGAGCGTCGCATCGTCGAACTCGAGGAGGCCGAATTCGAGGTCATGGCCCGGCTGGAGGACGCCGAGACACGAGCCAAGGTGCTGGCGGGGCGGCGTGACGAGGTGGAGACTGCGTTGCGGGACGAGGTGTCGGAGCGCGATCGGCTTGTGGGGAACCTGAGCCAGGAGGCCAAGGGGATCGCGTTGAGTCGCAAGGACGTCGTGGCCACCGTGCCGCCCGCACTCCTGGCTGTGTACGAGAAGATGCGCACCCTTCGGGGATCCGGGGCGGCCAAACTGCACCGTGGGCAGTGCACGGGATGTCAGCTCCAGATCACCGTCGCGGATCTCGCCGGCTACCGCAAGGCAGCCATCAATGAGGTGCTCCGCTGCGTCGAGTGTGACCGCATTCTGGTGCGGACGGCTGATTCGGGCCTCAAGTGATTCAGCGTCGCCTCCACATCCCGGGGGTGCCGGCTGAGGTCGTGCGCGGCCTGCACCTGTTGCGAGACGAGCTCGGCCTGCCGGATGAGTTCCCGGAGGCAGCGCTTGACCAGGCAGCCGCGCTCGTGGCGGACCCGCCGTCGTTCTCCGGGCATGTGGACCGCAGCGAAGTGAACTTCATCACCATTGATCCGCCCTCGTCCATGGATCTGGACCAGGCGATGCACATCGAGCGTGACGGCGACGGGTTTGTGGTGCACTACGCGATCGCCGACGTGGGCGCGTGGGTTCAGCCGGGTTCCCCTATTGCGGAGGAGGCCTGGAAGCGGGGGCAGAGTATGTATGCGCCCGGCGCCAAGGTGCCACTGCACCCTGCAACGCTGAGCGAAGGGGCGGCATCGTTGCTGGCTGACGGTGTGCTCCGGCCCGTGATGTTGTGGACGCACCGTCTCAACGCCGAGGGCACGCTCATGGGTTCATCGCTGGAGCGGGCCATGGTGGTGAATTCGGCGAAGTTGACCTACGAGGAGGTGGCGGACCAGCTCGCCGCGGGCACGGCCTCGGAGACAGCGAAGCTGCTCGCCGAGGTGGGCCCGTTGCGCGTGGCCAAGGAGGTCGAGCGGGGCGGCATCAACCTCAATCTCCCGGACCAGGAGATCGTCGCCACGAACGGCACCTGGGAGTTGCAGTTCCGCACGACGCTCGATGTGGAGGAGTGGAACGCCCAGATCTCGCTGATGACCGGCATCGCCGCGGCGCAGATGATGGTGGATGGTGGCGTGGGAATCCTGCGCACGCTCCCGCCGGCGGAGAAGTCGGCTGTGGCCCATCTTCGACGCGTCGCCGCTTCGCTGGATGTGGACTGGCCCACAGACCTGGACTACCCGGACTTCGTCCGGGCACTCGACCCCCGCAACCCGCGCGAGCTTGCCGTGATCGTGCAGTGCACCACACTGTTTCGTGGCTCGGGATATGTCGGATTCCACGGCGGGATCCCGGACAAAGACCTCCGCCATGCTGCTGTTGCTTCCCTGTATGCCCACGCGACAGCGCCCCTGCGGCGCCTGGTGGACAGGTTCGTCCTGGAGATCTGCCTCAGCCTGTCCGAGGGCACCGACGTGCCTGCATGGGTCATCGAGGCTCTCGACGGTTTGCCTGCCGTCATGCAGGAAACCGGACGGCAGGCCAACGCCTACCAGCGGGGCGCGGTCAACCTCGCCGAAGCGCTGGTGCTGGCGGACAAGGTGGGGGAGGTCTTCGACTCCGTCGTCATCGACGTCAATCCACGCAGCGGTCAGGGCACTTTCCAGATCACGGAGTATGCCATTGAGGCCAGGATCGCCGACACCGATCCTGACTGCGTGGGCCGGCACATGCGTGTGCGGCTCGACGGCGTTGACCTGGTGGAGGGCCACGTCGTTTTCAGCGTAGAATCAGCCAAGGACGAGTCGGCCAGATGATCGCGGTGCGAAAGCGCTGAGGAAAGTCCGGACTTCACAGAGCAGGGTGGTGGGTAACGCCCACCCGGGGTGACCCGCGGGAAAGTGCCACAGAAAACAGACCGCCGGACTTTTGTCCGGTAAGGGTGAAACGGTGGTGTAAGAGACCACCAGCACGCCGGGTGACCGGTGTGGCTAGGTAAACCCCACCTGGAGCAAGACCAAGAAGGCCAGCCCCGGCTGGCTGCGAACACTGTTTGAGCGCTGCTCGTGCGAGGTGTTCGGGTGGGTTGCATGAGCCCGTCGGCAACGGCGGGCCAAGATGGATGATCATCCTTCGACAGAATCCGGCTTACCGGCCGGCTCGTCCCCTACCCACTCGGCGCTGAATGGTGATCGAACCGTGATGACCTCCGACGAGTGAGATCTTCTCCGAGCGTTGCGTCATCGACGATGACCTCCGTTCGCGGGGTCGCACAGGAACGGTACCGAGCGGATGGGTCATGCGTCTTTTTGCTCAGAGGTGTGCGGCCAACAACTCTTCGCGGACCTGGGCGCGCAGGACCTTGCCGAGCATGGAGCGGGGCAAATCGTCGACCGCCGCGATGCTGCGAGGCACCTTGTAGGCGGCCAGGCGTTCCTTGCACCAGGCGCGCAGGGCGTTCTCATCCAGACCTGCTCCGTCCGCAGGGATCACCACCGCTGCCACTCGCTCGCCTCCTGTCGGTGCAGGAACACCGACCACGGCGGCGTCGGTGATGTTGGGATGGGCGCGAAGAACCGCCTCCACCTCGGACGGGGAGACGTTGAAGCCTCCGGTGATGATCAATTCCTTGACCCGATCCACGATGGTTGTGAAGCCGTCGGCGTCAACGGTGACCACGTCCCCGGTGCGAAGCCACCCGCCGGGCAGGAGCGTCTTCTCCGTCTCGGGCTGGTTGTTCCAGTAGCCGCCGAAGATCTGCGGTCCCTGCAGTAGCAACTCGCCGCGTTCTCCCTGAGCCACTTCGCGAGTGAAGTCGTCGGGATCGACCACTTTCATGTGGGTGCTCGGGAACGGGACACCGATGGTGCCGCTGCGTCGGCTGGCTGCGAAGGGGTTTCCGAGGCAGACGGGAGACGCCTCAGTCATGCCGTAGCCCTCCACCAGAAGTCCCCCCGAGACGCTTTCCCACAGCTCGACAACCGATGTGGGCAGATTCATCGCGCCTGAGATGCAGTATTTGGCGCTGCGCAGGCTGATCCCGCGTTCCTTGGCCCGCGTCGCGGTGCGCTCGTAGATCGGCGGAACTGCGCAGAAGACAGTCGGCGGGGTCTTCTTGGCTGCGTCCAACACCATGTCGACGTCGAAGGCCGGAAACAGCACGAGGCGTGCCTGCTTGAGGATGCCGTAGGTCAGAAAAAGGGTCATGCCGAAGGCGTGGAAGAGCGGGAGGACAGCGTAGAAGTTTTCTTTGCCGTACTCCGCGCCGTGCATCCATGCCTCCCCCTGGCGGGCATTGCTGAACAGATTGGAGTGACTCAACATTGCACCCTTGGGTTGGCCGGTGGTGCCAGAGGTGTACTGAATCACTGCCAGATCGTGAACTTCGGGGCGTGGATGGGTGGAGTTGATCGGTGCCACGTTCAAGAACTTTTTCCAGGGCAGGGTGCCGACTGTGGGCTGGGTCAGTTTGTCCTTGGTCGCCCGCAGTTTTGGCAGCGGCAGGCCAAGCGCCCATCGTTTGGTGGCGGGGAAGGCGTCGAGGAGATTCACGGAGATGATCTGGGCGACCGAGATGTCATCGGGCATCGCCTGGAGTTTGGGGACGGCGACGTCCCAACAGATCGCCACTGTGGCTGAGTGGTCCTCGAACATGTGCCGTAGCTCACGCTCGGTGTACAGCGGGTTGTGTTCGACGACCACGGCGCCGATCCTCAGCACGGCGTAGAAGGCGATGACGTGCTGGGGACAGTTGGGCAGCACCAGAGCCACACGGTCCCCGCTCCGAACGCCCAGGCGCCGTAATCCCTCTGCGGCCCGGCTGATCTGGTCGCCGAGTCGGGCGTAGGTCATTGTTTTGCCGAAGAACTCGGTGGCCACCAACTCGGGGGCCTCGTTCACTGATCGTTCATAGAGTCCGACGAGTGATTCGGTGGGTGGTTCGATATCGGTTGGGACGCCCGGTTGATAGTGCCTGGTCCAGGGTGCATTCACATGGCGTGACTCTAGCTGACGGGGTCTCAGGCGAGTGGCTTGGTACCCCTTACGAGGTGGAGGATGCCGTTCTGCCAGCCGTCGACGGAGCGGCTCTCCACCGTCGCGAAACCGGCCAACAGGATGCGCTGGGCAAGTTCCCGCACGCCCATGAAGTCGTCGACGGAGCGGTGCAGGTACTCATACAGGTCGCGGTTGCGGGCGACCACGGAGGCGAGCGGTAAAATGATGCTCTGGTTGACGGCAGCCCACACCCGACGCGATGCGATGGAATCCGCCACGGAGTAATCCTGCGCCACGAAAGTGCCCCTGTCGCAGAGCTGGCCCTCAATGGATCGGAGCGTGGCATCGACGTCGGTGACATTGCGCAGCAGGTAGCAGGCGAGAATGCCATCGGCACGGGGAAGATCCAGAGCAGCCAGATCCTCTGCCCTGCCCTGGCGGAAGGAGACATCATCGGGCCATTCCCGCCGCTGGGCCTGGGCAAGCATTCCGGCCGAGGCATCCACGCCGATGATGACGGGATCCATGCCCAGTTTGTGTGCGGCAGCCAGCAGAGCACTGGTGGAGAGACCGGAACCACACCCGAGGTCCAGGAGAACAGGCCGCGGATTGGTGACGTCGACGTGAGTGAGCAGCGACTCGGCGGCGAGTCGCAGGTGCCGCTTGTAGCCGGGATTTAGGCCAGCCATCGCGTCGTATGTGTCCGCCACCTCGTCGAACCCCGCCGAAACCTGCAGTTTGTCCATCGTCCCACGCAACATCTGTGATCCTCTCGTGAATCTGTCGTCCCCAAGATTGGCACACGAGTGGTCTGTCAGCGCTCCTTCCCTCAGGAATCGCATTTCGGATCGTCAACCTTCCGCAAAGTGAGGAAAAAGCCTTCAAGGGTGGAAGTTGACGATCAAAAGTCGGATTCCGACGCGAAACCATGGCAGAAGTGTCCGTCCATCGGGCACCCTTCAGCGATAGCGCATAAGGTTTGGCCATGGCTCAAGATGTGGAGAATGGGGCGCCACAGCGCCCGGGACGTGACAAGCGGGTTGAACGACACGAGGGTCCTGCCGGTGCGACATGGGTTGAGGGTCGAAGCGTCGTCGTGGTGGGCGGTGGAATTGCGGGACTCTCCGCTGCCGCCACCCTTGCAGAGCGTGGCGTCAGGGTGACCGTTGTGGAGCGCGAGGAGCAGCTCGGCGGCCGTGTGCGGTCCTGGCCCACCACATTGGACAACGGCGACAACGTGATGATGAGCCGCGGCTTCCATGCGTTCTTCAAGCAGTACTACCAACTTCGTGCACTGCTGAAGCGTGCCGATCCGACGCTGTCCGGCCTGCGCGCCGTCCCGGACTACCCGCTCACCCTGCGCGGCGGTCCTCGCGACTCCTTTGCCAAAATCCCCAGGACACCCCCGCTGAACCTCATCGGGTTCGTTGCCAAGTCGCCGAGCTTCCCCGTGAGCGCACTCGGCAAGGTGAATGTGGACGAGGCACTGGGCCTGCTCGACGTCGAGTTCCCCCAGACCTTCCACGACATGGACGGCCGCTCCGCCTCCAACGTGCTGGATGATCTGAAGTTCCCCGACACCGCCCGCCACCTGGCCCTGGAGGTCTTCGCCCGCAGCTTCTTCGCGGATCCGGATGAATTCTCCGGCGGCGAACTCGTGGCCATGTTCCACACCTACTTCGTGGGCTCCGCCGAGGGGCTGCTCTTCGACGTCGCGGCCGACGACTTCGGCACCGCGCTGTGGCAGCCCCTGGCCCGCTACCTGAAGCGACAGGGCGTCCAGTTCCGGATGGGGACCAGTGCCACGTCGCTGGATGTTCGCGACGACGGCGTCACCGTCCACACCGACGGCGAATCCATCGAAGCCGACGCCGTGGTCCTGGCCACTGAGCTCCGCCCCTTGCAGGGCATCACGGAGAACAGCCCCGGTCTCGGCGATGAGTCGTGGCGCGAACGCATCGCAGCCCTGCGCTCGGCGCCGCCGTTCGTGGTGTGGCGCCGTTGGTTCGACACTCCTGTGGCTCCGGGCTCGCCCGATTTCCTGGGCACCAGCAACTACGGGCCTCTGGACAACGTGTCGATGATCCACCAGTTCGAGGACTCCGCGCGCCGCTGGGCCGCTCGTCGAGGCGGCAGCGTCGTGGAGCACCACGCCTACGCCGTCGACGCCGATTTCGATGAGGCCGAGTTGCGCGCCGAGATCCAGGCCATGCAGGACATCCTTCACCCGGAACTGGCCGATGCCACGTCGCTGGGGGAGGAGTGGGTGGTTCGCAATGACTGCCACCTCGTGGACACCTCACCCTGGCGGAACCGCCCGACGGTGGAGACACCGTCTCCTGCGGTGATGCTGGCGGGCGACGGCATCCGCTGCGACTATCCGGTCGCGCTCATGGAACGCGCAGCCACCACCGGCGTGCAGGCTGCCAATGCCCTGCTCGGCGGCTGGCAGGTTGCGGGTCAGGACATCTTCACTGCCCCGACCTCGCCTCGTTTCACATGGGTGCGCCCACTGCGGAAGGCTTTGGCCAAGCTTCTCTGAGCGCGGTCCTGTAGGGGATCGAACACGACATGGGCGTCCGGGTTTCGGAAGTGCTCACTACACAGTGGATAGGTTGGGTTGCATGACTGTCGATAATGATGTGGTGGTCCTGGTTGACAACCAGGGGCGCCAGTTGGGCACCACCCCCCGCGCCACCGTGCACGACGAGAACACTCCTTTGCACCTGGCGTTCTCCGTGTACATGCGCGACAGCCAGGGCCGGGTTCTGATGACCCGCAGGGCACTGGACAAGGTTGCCTGGGCCGGGGTCTGGACCAACGCGGCCTGCGGACACCAGCGCCCCGACGAGGGACCGTTGAAGGCTGCTATTCGGCGGGTGCCCGACGAGATCGGCGCGTCGCCGATCAATCTCCGGATGGCACTGCCGGACTTCCGCTACCGGGCAGTCGATGCCTCCGGCGTGGTGGAGAACGAAATGTGTCCCGTCATGGTGGCGGAGGTGGACCCCGACGAGCTCATCTTTGATCCCTCCGAGGTGGCAGAGCACTTCTGGACCAGCTGGGAGGACTTGCGCCGGACGGCAGCCACCATGCCACATCTGTTGAGCCCCTGGAGTGTTGAGCAGATCAACGCCCTGGGCGACGACCCGTGGTCCTGAAGCCTCCAATCACTCAGAGCGCATGAGTACGAGCTTCGACGTCGCGGTCGTCGGTCTGGGGCCGGCGGGTAGAACGCTGGCCCACAGACTGTCCCTCTCCGGGCTGTCGGTGCTGGGTGTGGACCCGCATCCACACCGGGCCTGGCCGCAGACGCTGGGAGGCTGGACGCGGCAGATTCCGGGCTGGGTTCCCGACGACGCCGTCGCCCTCACCGTTGACCGGCCCCACCTGCGGGCTGCCGGGGACCACGTCATCGATGACCAGTACGCCATCCTCGGAAACACCCTGCTGCAGCAGGCCACGCCACTGACGGACGTGAGCCTCGAGGAGCAGGTGCTGGATGATGACGGCGTCGCTCGATTGCGCAATCGGGCGAGCATCGTCATCGATGCCCGGGGAGCCAGGCCCGCCGGACATCCGGGCGCTGTCCCTCACCAAACCGCACACGGCATTCTTGTCCCGCCGGAACTGGCGGCGCCCATTCTCGACGGTGCCAATGCCGTCCTCATGGACTGGCGGCCCTTCGACGGCGCTGGGAGTTGGGGTGCAACGCCACCCACCTTCCTCTACGTCATCCCCATGCCGGACGGCCGCGTCCTGCTGGAGGAGACCTGCCTGGCCGGGCATCCGGCCCCGGGACAGGAAGAACTGCGTCGACGGCTGCTGATCCGTCTCACCGGTGCAGGCCTGGGGGAGTGGGAGTTGAACGATCGTGAGGTGGAGCGGGTCTCCATCCCCTTGGTGCGGCAGGGCTCCCGCATACCCGGTGTGTGGCGGTTCGGGGCAGCCGGCGCGCAGAACAATCCGTTCAGCGGCTACACCTTCTTCGCGTCGCTGGCCGTCGTCGACGACTGGGTCACGCGAATCGTCGGGGACGACATGCCGCGCAGCGACCAGCCCCTCTCCGTCCGACGTCGAGCGCTCCACGGCGTCCTCAACCTGTCACCCGATGACACATTTGAGCTGTTCGACGCTTTTGGGCGACTTCCGACCGCTCAGCAGCGCGACGTTCTGGATGCCAGTACACCCATGCCCCGCCTGGTCGCTGCCATGACGAGACAGTTCATGGCGATGCCGCTGAGGCCGTCGATAGGCCTAGCCAGGGCAACGCTGCTGCCCTGAGCAGAAAGCCCTGGTGGCCGAGCGAGCTCTCAGACGATGCTGGGGACGGTGAGTACTTCGGCGCCCTTGTCCGTGACAACGAGTGAGGCTTCGAACTGCGCCACGCGGGACTTGTCCAGCGTCACCACCGTCCAGTCGTCGTCCCACACCTCGGAGTCCTGCGATCCGAGCGCCAGCATGGGCTCGATGGTGAAGGTCATGCCGGGCTCCATGATGGTTTCCAGCCGGGGCTCGTCATAGTGCAGGATGACCAGACCGGAATGGAACGCGGTGTGGACGCCGTGGCCCGTGTAGTCGCGGATCACGCCATAGCCGAAGCGCTTGGCGTAGGACTCAATGACGCGGCCAATGACGGAGGTGGGGCGGCCGGGCCGAACTGCCTTGATGGCGCGGTTCATGGCCTCCTGCGTGCGCTGCGTCAGTAGTCGCGACTCCTCGTCGACATCTCCGCAGAAGAAGGTGCCGCAGTTGTCGCCGTGGACGCCGTTCTTGAAGGCGGTGACGTCAATCTTGACAAGATCGCCGTCCTCCAGCGGACGCATGTCCGGGATGCCGTGGCAGATGACCTCGTTGACCGAGGTGCACAGGGATTTGGGATAGCCGCGATAGCCCAGCGTCGACGGGTATGCGCCATGATCCAGCATGTACTCGTGGGCGACAGCGTCGAGTTGATCGGTGGTGACACCGGGGGCGATGGCGCGGGCTGCCGTGTGCAGGGCATCGGCCGCGATCCGGCCGGATTCGCGCATCTTCTCGATGACCTCGGGGCTCTGGACATGGCTGCCGGTGTACGGCCGGGGAGCCTCACGGCCCACATATTCGGGGCGCGGGATGGAGCGGGGGACGGAACGCTGAGGGGTAATGGGATGCGCAATGACAGGATTCACGATGCCAAGTCTATTGCGCCCTGTCCACGAGGGCGTCCAGGGCCGAGCCTGGCACCACATCGTGGAGCTGTGCGGCCCCGTCGAGACCGGAGCCGGCCGCGAACACCACTGCTGCTTCTGGCACGAGTTCCACAAGGTGTTCACGGAAGGCGGAGGCCACCATCGGATTGAGAAAGACGTTGCCCACGGTGCTGGCCACAGGCTCGGCGTCGACGGACCGCAGCCCCGCCGCGACGCTCTCTGCGAGCTCATGGCCAGCCGCCATCGAAATGCGACGGGAGACCGGATCCGTGGCGGCGAGTTCAGAGACCCATCGTGCCCAGGATGCGATGCGCGACACCCGTGCCGGATCGGCCTGCAATTGCAGGTACAGCTGGGAGAGATTCCCGAACTCCTCGCGGGCAGGCTCCCTCAGTGCGGTGGGCTCCCCGCGCCCATCGTGCGCGCGCAGCACAGCAGACAGCGCCTCGCGTCCAATCCAGAAGCCCGATCCCGCGTCGCCCAGCAGATGTCCCCACCCGTCGATGCGTCGGACGGATTCGGGCCCCACGGCCAGTGCTACCGCACCGGTTCCGGCAGCCATGACGGCGCCCTCACGGGGCCCCAGTGCGCCCAGGTAGCTCGTGGTGGAGTCGTGTGCCAGAAGAACGCGGCCCACTGAGCCTCCCAGCAGGTCCTTCAGCGAAGCCGCAGAGTCCGTCTCCCCAAGCCCTGACAGCCCCACCGCGACGGTGCCGATGGATGTTCCCTCCAGGGCGGCCTCGATGATGTCTCGGACCTGGGCCAGGAGGGGACGATCACTGAGGATCCCACTGAAGCCGGGGCCGGGGCGGGGGCCACCGGGACAGAGAAACAGCGTCCGGACACCTGATTGACCGCCGTCGAGGGCAAGGAGGTGAGCGCTGTCGTCAACCCCGGGACCATGCATGCGCGTCATGCTAGCGCTGCGGCGTCACTCGACGCGCAGCGACTCCGCCACCGCTGCCACCTCCTCGAGGTTTGTCTCGTCGTCAATGGTGGCGCAGGAGATGTAAACGGCCAGGGTGTCCGGATCCCCGAGATCGAGCACGATGACGTCCACCACGTCGCCCCGGATGTCGCCCTGGGAGTCGACGAAGACGTTCGCTGTCATGCGCCACCCGCCGTCGCCATCGAGGATGAAGGACTCATCGAGGAGATCCTCGCGGCCGGTGAAACCCAGATAGAGGCCAGATGATGCCAGGCAACCCATGAGTTGCGCCGCGGTGTTCCGCGGATCCGAGAACCCCTCAGAGCGTTGCACCTGTCCCACGCTGACGTTGCTCTGCCATCCCCAGACGATGGATCGGGTGGTGGAGTTGTGGTCGTAGAGCCAGGGCATGAAAACTGGATCCGGCTGCCACGAGGATCCCTCGGGTGGGACAAAGGACAGTCCGCCACCATGCATGCGGCCATCGCTGGAGGTTTCGGAGCGCGCGTCGAAGCTGTTCTGCGGACAATCGATGACGCTGCCCTTCCCCGGGTTCTCGGGCTGCGTGGGCGTCTCAGAGGTGGGCAGTTCGTTCCACTGGCTACCGGTTGGCCGGGCGGAATTCGTGTCGCCCGCGCCGATGTTCAGCGAAACCGGTCGCAGCACGAAGACGGCGACGAGCCCAGCGATGACCACCATGGCAAGGATGAACCATCCCCAGGGGCGGCCGGGCGCAACTGGGCCTGTCGTGGTGGCGGAGCGGCTGTGCTGGGTCCAGGTGGCGCCGTCGAAGTATCTGAGCGCACCTTTGTCGCCGGAGGGGTCGGGATACCAGCCGGGTGCAGACACGTCCACCAGTGTAGGAGTTCGGTCGAACCGTGATCAGCGACGCGACAGTGAGTCCAGCGCCGCTGCCACGAGATCCTTGCGTTCCTGGTCCTCGATGGGGGCCTGGGAGTGGAAGAGCGTGAGGGTGTCATCCGTGCCGGCCTGTAGGACCACGACCACCACCTCATCACCCGTCACGTCCTGGTCCGGGACGTTCCAGTAGTTCTCGCGGATGATCCAGCCCTCGACGCCGTCGGAGGTGGTGAACACCTCATCCTGCAGGCGATCGCGGTAGTCCAGCGATTCGTAGAAGTAGGACGAGGACAGGCAGTCGCTCACCTGGGTTGCCGCTGTGCGCGGGTCCGAGCTGAAGTCCTGAGTGCTGAGCTGTCCGATGGCCGTGACCGAGATCCACCTGGAGGTGACGGCGTCCGCCTGCCCGGACCGCATCGATGCGAAGTCGATGGTGTAACCCCCGCCCTCGTCAGGCCAGCCGGGCACTCCACGAAACGCCATGTCGCCGGAGGCATACATCCCGCCCTGAGGTCTTTCCTCCGGTGCGAGGATGACCGGGCAGGCCACCGGACGGCCACTGCCGTCAGTGGGTTGTGGTGAGCTGGGGGTCTCCGTGGGCTCGAGTTCGTTCCACTGGCTCCCGGTGGGCCTGGCCGAATTGGTGTCGCCCGTGGCCGCCCCGGTGAAGGAGTTCCAGGGTTGCCAGATCATGACCGCCACCACGAGGACGATGGCAAGCAGGCCCACACCGATACCGATGACTGAGGACCGGGTGTGTGCGACGTGATGTCCTGCCGGTCCTGCGTTTGTGGTGCCGTCCTCGGGATGGGTGACCCAGCTGCGTCCGTCCCAGTACCGGGGAGCCCCGGAACCACTGGGGTCGGGGTACCAGCCAGGTTGTGCCATGCAATTCAGTATGACAAACCGATGGAGAACCACCCAGCCGGGCGGGATGCAACAGCGTCAGCGCATGTCGGTGATGGGGGCGGCGTCCATGTCGGTGAATGCTTGGTTCTCCCCGGCCATGGCCCAGATGAACGAGTAGGACTTGGTTCCCACGCCGGAATGGATGGACCAACTCGGTGAGATGACGCCCTGCTCATTGCCGACGATCAGGTGGCGGGTTTCGCTCGGCTCACCCATCAGGTGCACCACGCGGGCATCGTCAGCGACGTCGAAGTACAGGTAGGACTCCATCCGCCGGTCGTGCGTGTGGGCAGGCATGGTGTTCCACATGCTGCCCTCCTCCAATGTCGTGACACCCATCATGACCTGGCAGCTCCTGACGTCGCCGTTGAACAGCAGCTGGCGAAGTTTGCGTTCGTTCGAGGTGTCTTTGGAACCGAGTTCCTTGACGTTGCCGTCTTCGGGTCCCACCAGCGTGGTGGGGTAGTGCGTGTGCGCCGGGGCGCTGTAGAGGTAGAAGCGCCCGGGTGCCTCGAATGTGACGTCCTTGGTGCCGCGGCCGATGTAGAGGAGGCCCTTGCGGGGCAGCAGGTATTCGGTGCCGTCGACGGTGACTTGTGCATCCTCCCCGATGTTGATGATGCCTGCTTCGCGGAGGTCGAAGAAGTGCTCTGTGTGGAGGGCCTCGGGTGTGGTCATCGTGAGCGGGCCACTGGTGGGGACGGCGCCAGCCATGATGATGCGGTCGTAGTGGCTGTACACGAAGTTCATCTCTCCACCGACGAACAGGTCTTCCACGAGGAAGCGCGCCCGCAGTTCCTCTGTCTTCATGGTGGACACGTGCTCGGGGGCGCTGGCGTAGCGGTTTTCCATGGTTTTCGTACTCCTTGATTCGGCCTGCCGTGAGCAGGACGGTGATGTGATCAGGTGTATTGCGGGATCCTCAGCGGCCAAGCCAGCCGCCGTCGACGGCCAGCAGAGTGCCGTGGACGTATGACGAGGCTGCGGAGGCCAAAAACACCACCGCGCCTGCCATGTCGTCGGCATCGCCCCACCGGCCGGCGGGGATACGGTCCAGGATGGCTGACGAGCGGTCCTCATCGGCCCTGAGCTGAGCGGTGTTGTCCGTGGCGAAGTAGCCGGGGACGATGGCGTTGACGTTGATGCCCTGGCCTGCCCATTCGTTGGCCATGGCGTGCGTCAGACCCGCCACGGCACTCTTGCTCGCGGTGTAGGCCGGCACGTTGATGCCGCCCTGGTAGCTCAGCAGAGACGCGGTGTTGATGATCTTGCCTCCCGCGCCACCGGCCTTCATGGCAGTGGCTGCGGCCTGGGCCAGGAAGAACACGGACTTCTGGTTGACCTGGATGACGTCGTCCCAGTCCTTTTCCGAGTACTCCATCGCAGGGGTGCGACGGATGATGCCCGCGTTGTTGACGAGGATGTCAAGGCGGCCGAACTCGGCAACGACGTCGTCCACAAGTGACTTCAGTTCTCCCACGGAGGCAGCGGAGAGGTCGCAGGTGAGATTCAGAGCCTTTTGTCCCAGTGCTCGGACTTTGGTGGCTGTGGCCTCAGCAGGCTTGGTGCTGCCAACCAGTGCCACGTCGGCGCCGGCTTCGGCCAGCGCAATGGACATGGCCTGACCGAGGCCGCGGGTTGCTCCGGTGACGAGTGCCACCTTGCCGGTGAGGGAGAAGTCTTCGAGGATCATGTGTTTCCTTTCGGTGTACCAAACGGGGGCTGTCTGCCGCAGTGGCTCAGACGAGTGTGGACCCTTGCTTCGTTGGATGCCAGTAGGACACCCAGTCGGGACGTGCGCGGCGCAGCAGGGCCTCCATGTAGAAGTAATCGCCCCACAGGTTGCCCTCGTCAATCCCGCGTCCGGCGTGCAGAGCGTAGACGCCGTGCAGGAGCAGGCAGTTCTCCTCACCCTCGGCGGTGGTGGCATAGCTTGCCTCGAGCGAGTCGAGGATTTTGTCGGCGGCCTCCTGATACGTCGCGTTGCCCGTGATCTTCGCCAGTTCCATCAAACCGCACGCCGCAATCGCTCCGGCGGAGCTGTCGCGGGGCTGGTCGCTGCCGTCGGTGAAGATCATGTCCCAGAAGGGCACGCTGTCCTCTGGCAGCAGATCCAGGAAGCGGTGCGCACAACGCTGCGATGCCGCGAGGAGTTCTTCGTCCCCGGTGTGGAGGTAGTTGAGCGCAAAACCGTAGACACCCCAGGCCTGACCGCGGGCCCAGGTGGATTCGTCGGAGTAACCCTGGGCTGTGGTGCCGTGCACGGGCGTTCCGGTTGCGACGTCCCAGTGGAAGGTGTGGTGGGTGGTGTCATCGTCGCGAATGATGGATTTCCCCAGCAGGCTCGCGTGGCGGGCAGCCGCCTCGGCATAGCCTGCATCCCCGGTCACCTCGGTGGCCCAGTAGAGCAGCGGCATGTTCATGAGACTGTCGATGATGGCCCGGCCGGCCTGCTCCTCATCATCCAGGTCACCCCAGGACTGCAGGATGCCAACGCTCGGGATCACCCGGGTCATGAATTGGTCCGCGGCGGCGATCGCGGCGTCGCGGGCCACGACATCGCCGTCGTGGCGCCACGCAGTGACGCAGGCGAGGGTGTAGAGGAAACCCACGTCGTGGTGGTCCACATTTACTTTGCGTTCAATGCGGTCAACGAAGCTTCGAATGTGGCGACGGCCGGCATCGAACCACTTCCCCTTCCCTGTGAGGTCACCCGCAACCCAGAACATTCCCGGCACGAAACTGGTGGTCCATTCAGTGTTGCCGCCCTCGGGCTCCCCGAACTGGGCCTCACGCAAAGGGTAAACACCCTGGACTGTGCAGTCCCCGGGGTAGCTCGTGCCGAACTGGTCATCGAGTTGCTGCATAGTCGCCAGAGCGCTGTCGATGGCGGGTGAGATAGGCATCGGATGGCCTTTCGGTGGTGTGGACAGTGCGCGCCACGAAGCTGATCGAAGCTGATCGAGAACGATCATTATGGTACCAAATCGATCGTCTCAGGGGTAATGTGATCAGTATGACAACGCACTCGCTCCCCGATGGCCGTCGAGATCGCATCGTTGCGGAGCTCGCCTCTCGTGGAATGTTGCGGGTCAATGAACTGGCAGAGCTGCTGGGAGTTGCGCCGGTCACGCTGAGGCGGGACATGGCAAAACTGGCGGCCGATGGTGTCATCCGACGACTGCACGGCGGTGCGGTCCTGGTGGAGTCCTCGTCCGAGTCGAAGCGTTCCTCGGCGGGCCGGCACAGAGTGGGGATGCTCGTGCCTTCTCTGGGCTTCTACTGGCCAGAGGTGATCAGGGGCGCGCAGGACATGGCTTCGGAGCACGGCGCGACACTGGTCCTGCGGGGAAGCACCTATCAGGATCTCAACTACCGGTTGCATGCACAACAGATGTTGGAGGCAGGTGCCGAAGCGGTCCTGATCGCTCCCGATGTGACCACGCAGGAGGCCGCAGACCTCATCGAATGGCTCCACGTCACGGGGCTTCCAACGGTGCTGATGGAGCGGGATCCCTCGCTGATGTCCGGGGGGAACACCTGCGATTCCGTGACCAGCGATCATGCCGCCGGCGCCGTCGCGGCTGTCAGGCATCTCGCCGGTCTGGGTCACGAGAAGGTGGGATTCGTCACCAAGCGCGACAGTCCGCACGAGAGGGAAATCGAGAAGGGGTGGGCAGAAGCAGTCCGGATGTGTGGCCTGGATGCCGATGCCTTTCGTCGGGGTCTTCAACGTCCACACGGAGACAGCGATGGAGACGACATCGCAGGACTGGTGCAGGACTGCATCGCCTCCGGCACGACGGCTCTGCTGGTGCATGCGGACACCGAGGCCAATGCCATCCTCCAGCACTGCCAACGGATGGGTATTGATGTGCCCGGGCAGCTGTCATTGATCGCCTACGACGACGAGGTGGCCGCACTTTTCACACCTCCCCTGACTGCCGTACGACCACCGCGCACGTCGATAGGCCGTGCGGCCATGGGGTTGGCAATGGACAGACTGCGTGATCCCGGCAGGCCGGCCCACCGTGTGATCATCACTCCCCGGCTGAACATTCGGCACTCCTGTGCACCCCACAACGACAACGTGAACTGACACGCGTGGGCTCTGCGTGGTCCATTTTCACCAGTACGGCCAAAGAGCAGGCACACTAGGGGCATGGACAGGCAGACTGAGTACGTACTCCGCACAATGGAGGAACGCGACATCCGCTTCGTGCGGCTTTGGTTCACCGACGTACTGGGGTCGCTGAAATCGGTGGCCATTGCCCCGGCGGAGGTGGAAGGTGCGATCTCCGAGGGCGTGGGATTCGACGGGTCCGCCATCGAGGGTTTCGCGCGTGTCTTCGAATCGGACATGGTGGCCCAGCCTGATGCGTCGACTTTCCAGGTTCTGCCATGGCGCCAGTTGGAGCGGGGAACCGCCCGGATGTTCTGCGACATCAACCTTCCTGACGGGTCTCCCAGTTTTGCAGATCCTCGATACGTGCTGAAGAGGGCACTGCAGAAGGCTGCCAACCTGGGCTTCACGTTCTACATCCATCCCGAGGTGGAGTTCTTCCTGCTGAAGCAACTGAACCCACCGATCCCGCTGGACACCGGCGGCTACTTCGACCACACCACACTGGGTGACGGCACAGATTTCCGTCGCGACGCCATCACCATGCTGGAAAAGATGGGGATCTCCGTGGAGTTCAGCCATCACGAGGCGGCGCCCGGACAACACGAGATTGACCTGCGTTATGCCGACGCGCTGACCATGGCGGACAACATCATGACGTTCCGTGTGGTCATCCGGGAGGTGGCGGTCAGCCAGGGCATCCATGCCACCTTCATGCCCAAGCCGTTCTCCGAGTACCCCGGCTCCGGAATGCACACGCACATGTCCCTGTTCGAGGGTGATACCAACGCTTTCTACGACGGCGCCGATGAATACCGGCTCAGCAAGACTGCCCGGCACTTCATCGCGGGTCTGTTGCACCATGCGCCTGAGATTTCTGCAGTCACCAATCAATGGGTGAACTCCTACAAGCGTCTCAGCGGGCATGGTGAAGCCCCCACGTACGCCTGTTGGGGCAGGGCCAACCGCTCAGCGATGATCAGGGTCCCGCAATTCGCGCCCCACAAGACGTCGTCGGCGCGCATCGAGTTCCGCGCACCGGACGCTGCGGTCAACCCGTACCTCGCCTACGCACTGATGCTCAATGCAGGGCTCGCCGGAATCGAAGGGGAATACCAACTCCCCGAGGAAACCGAGGACGAGGTCTCACGTCTGTCGGACAGGGAACGCCGGGCCCTGGGGATCAAATCGTTGCCCCGCAACCTTGACGAGGCACTGGACATCATGGAAAACAGCGAGCTTGCGGCTGAGACCTTGGGGGAGCACGTCTTCGAGTACTTCATGCGCAACAAGCGTGACGAATTCGAGACCTATCGCCAGCAGGTCACGCCGTGGGAGCTGGAGCGCCACATCTCGGTCCTGTGATGAGCGCAGTGGGCGGGGGAACGGCTGCGACTCAGGGGATCCAGAGCGGAAAGGCCTGTTGCACTTCCTCCGCGTGCGTTCCGGAAATGCGCAGATTGGTCCTGCTCTCCTCAAAGGCGTGGCGCCCTGTGGCCAGATCAATGAAAATGTTCGGCTCCATCTCCACCACGTTGGGAGGTGTGCCGCGCGTGTGTGTCGGACCACTGTCGAACCCGATCTGGACGGCTGCGAAGGGTGGGACCCGCACCTCGATACTGGCGCCCGGGTGTCGTTTGCCGAGCCGGACACAGCCAGCTCGGCAGGAGGCGGCGGTCAACTCTGCACCCAACTCGAGTCCGTGCTGGCGAGCCGCCTGCGCTGATGAGAGCAGGATGTCGGTGATGTCAGGGCGCCTTTGGGAAAGAACGGCTTGCAGCTCCTGGTTCAGGCTCGTGGCCCGCCCGCATTCGATGGCTCCCAGGCAGGCGTACAGGTCCCGGAGCGCCACAACGATGGGCTCTGCAGGCTTGAACATGGCGTCAGTCTATCGACTGGGAATGGGACGGCGATGATGCGGGTGCAGTCCACCACCGGCGAGTTCGCGCGCCGTGGGTTCGACGCGCCTGCAGCAGCAGCTGCCACGTGGGCGCGATGGAGTGAGCTCGTGGGCGATGAGCCGCCCATCGCCCTGGACGCGTTCTCGCTGGCTGCTGACAGGGACCGTGCGCTGGACGTCGTCGCACGACTGGGTGAACACGCACCGGATCGGCTTGCGGAAGTGGTGGCGGAGCCGCAGTGGCTCGACAGACTGCTTCTGGTGGCGGGGGCCTCCAGCGCACTCGGTCAGTTCCTGGCACGCCATCCAGATGAGCTTGAGCTTCTGCGAAGGGAACCTCCAGCCCGCGATGCGCAGGGGTGGCGGGACTTCTACGTCGATCGTCTCGGGATCAGCAATGAGATGGCCACGGGGGTATCGGACGACCTGCGGCGGGCACACCATGCGGCGCTGGTCGAGATTGCGGTCAGGGATCTTTCCGCCCCGGATCCCCTGCGGGTGGTGGACAGTGTGGCGCGCGAACTCGCCCACGCGGCCGACGCTGTGTTGCACTGCGCGCTCGCCATTGCCCGAACAGAGGTGGCGGACTGGCGGGCTGCGCGGCTTGCCATTCTCGCCATGGGCAAGACAGGGGCCGAGGAACTGAACTATCTGTCCGACGTCGACGTCATCTACGTTGCCGAGCCCACAGAGGGACACTCGCTGGATGAGGGCATGCGTGCTGCCACCTCCATGGCTGCGGCTGTTGCACGCATCTGTTCGGCGCACACTGCCCAAGGCACCATCTGGGAGGTGGACGCCGGTCTGCGGCCCGAGGGGAAAGCGGGTCCGCTGGTGCGGACCATCTCGTCGTGCCGTGCCTACTACGCCAAATGGGCGAAGAACTGGGAGTTCCAGGCTCTGCTCAAGGCGCGCCCATCGGCGGGGGACCTGGAACTTGGTGAAGAGTTCTGCGCCATGGTTGCGCCGCTGGTGTGGGCGGCTGGTGAGCGAGAAGGGTTTGTGGCGGAGGTGCGTGCCATGCGGGTCAGAGTGGTGTCGCTGATCCCCGCCAACCAGGCGGCGCGGGAGATCAAGCTGGGTGAAGGGGGACTGCGCGATACGGAGTTCGCCGTTCAGCTCCTGCAATTGGTGCACGGCAGGGCCGATGAGAGTCTGCGGGTACGCGGTACTTTCACCGCCCTGGCGGCGCTCGTCGCGTCGGGCTACATTGGCCGCAGCGACGGTGGCGAAATGGAGGAGGCGTACCGCCTCCAACGGGTTCTGGAGCACAGGGTGCAGCTGCGTCAACTGCGGCGTACCCATCTGATGCCGGACGACGAGCGTGTCGTCGCGACGATCGCCCGGAGCATCGGATTGAACTCGGAAGACATGCAGAAGAAGTGGCGCAGGAGCACCCTCACCGTGCTGCGGCTGCAACGACAGATCTTCTTCTCCCCGCTGTTGGAGATGGTCAGCGCCATTCCGGCCGAAGGGCTGCGGCTTTCACCGGAAGCAGCCCAGGCGCGTATGCGAGCACTGGGTTTCAGCGATCCACGCTCCGCCCTTGCACACATCCAGGCGCTGACCAAGGGGTCAACCCGTCGGGCCGGAATTCAGCGACAGTTGCTTCCTGCGATGCTGGGCTGGTTCGCGGAAGGACCCAATCCAGACTTTGGATTGCTTGCTTTTCGTCAGCTCTCGGAATCTTTGGGGGACACCAGTTGGTACCTCCGTGCCCTGAGGGACGAGGGCTGGATGGCGCACCGTTTGGCACGCGTCGCATCCTCCAGCAGATACGTGGTGGATCTGATGAAGAGGGCACCCGAAATGGTCCAGATGTTGGCCAGCAGCGAAGAGCTCCAGCCCAGATCCACCGCTGACCTGACTGAAGCGATGAGACGCGCCGCCAATCGGCACGCGGACGAGGACCGCTCCATCGCCTCGGTCCGTGGACTGCGGCGCCGAGAGCTCTGCCGTATCGCACTGGCCGATGTACTCGGCAATGCGGATGTGCGCACCGTCGGGCTCGCCCTGTCCGATCTGGCCTCGGCTTCGGTCGACGCGGCCCTGGCAATCGCCTTCCGCACGATTGATTCGCCGCCCGTGGGTGTCGTGGCGCTTGGCAGCTGGGGCGGCAACGAAATGAGTTACTCCTCGGACGCGGATGCCATGTTTGTCGTCTGTGATGACACGGACGCCGCAGGGTTGGCCGCCGCGACGGAACTTGTACGACGGGCTGCCGCCGTCCTGGGCAAGCCCGGTCCCGAACCGGCTCTCGTGCTGGACAGCGATCTTCGGCCCGAGGGCAAGGGTGGTCCGCAGGTGAGGACGGTCGCCTCGTACGCCACCTACTACAAGAAATGGTCCTCCACATGGGAGGCCCAAGCCATGCTCCGTGCCAGGCCGGGAGCAGGGGATCTTTCCCTGGCCGCCGCCGTGATCCGGGCGACCGATCATCGGCGATACCCGGACGGGGGGCTGACAGAAGTACAGACCTCAGACATCCGCCGTCTGAAATCGCGTATGGAGAAGGAGAGGATTCCGAGAGGCGTACCGAAGGAGCGCCATCTGAAGCTGGGCTCCGGTGGACTATCTGACATCGAATGGACCGTTCAACTCCTGCAATTGCGCCATGCGCACGACCATCCGCAACTGCGCACCCCCGGAACACTCGATGCCCTCGCCGCGGCTGCGACGTTGGAGCTCGTGACAGAGCGCCAGGCGCAGGACCTGCGTGCCGCGTGGGAGCACATCAGCCGCCTCAGGAACGCCATGATGCTCGTGCGGGGGAGGGCGAGTGATGCACTGCCCGCAGACTTCCGAGAACTTGCGGCCATCTCAGACGTCATCGAATACGGCCCCCACCAGTCATCCCAGATGCTGGAGGACACTCGCCGTTTGATGCGCAGGGCTTTCCACGTCGTGGATGAGCTCTTCTGGCAGTGAACCACTCCGCCGGAGCTCGACGGGACGTCAACCCGGCTCGGGCATTGCTAGGATGGCATCAACATACGTGTTCCGGGGTCGGTGAAAATCCGAGCCGGCGGTGATAGCCCGCGACCCTTGTCATGCTCGCAAGAGCCGACCAGGTTGATTCGGTGGAACTCCGAGGCCGACAGTCAAAGTCTGGATGGGAGGAGCGCGGGCGCTGAGGCAGACCTGCCGCAGCGACGCTTTGATGCCGCCAGTCGGTGGCATCGAGCGCGTCGTCGCACGCGGTGACAATGCCCTGGCTCTTTCAACAACCCCGGGACCCAGACTTGAAGGGGATCCGGGAAAGTGACTGGTCGTACGCAGGCTCGTGCAGTGGCGCACTGGGGGCTGTGGTCCGCCTATCCGGGGCGTGTCCGGCCCACCCACGGTGCGTGGAGATGGGTGCCTGCAACCGTCGCGCTCTCCTTCATTCTCCTCCTGTGGTGGGGCGTCACGGCCACGGGCCTGGTGGCCGCGGTCATCCTTCCCAACCCTGTGGACGTCAGCGTCCGCGTTGTGTCCTGGGTGATCGACGGCACGGGCTGGCAGTACTTGGTTCCCACACTGGGAGCTGCGGTGCTCGGTAGTGTTCTCGCGGTCACCGTCGCGCTTCCGATGGGGGTGGCAATCGCGCACTCCCGGTTGATGGCGGCCATCTTCGAGCCCTTTGTGGCCTTCTCACAGGTGATACCCCTCGTGGCGATTGCGCCCCTGCTGGCGTTGTGGATTGGCTACGGTGTGGTCCCCATCGCACTCCTGTGCGCAATCATCGCCTTCTTCCCGATGGTGACCACCACCGTCATCGGCCTTCGTGGCATCGACATGCCCACCCTGGAGCACGCACTCCTCGATGGGGCCTCCCCGTCGCAGAGACTCATCCATGTGGAGATGCCTGTCGCGGCGCCCGCCATCCTGGCGGGAATCCGCGCGGGCTTTGTGCTGTCCATGACCGGTGCCATCGTCGGTGAGTTCGTCATGGGCGGAGCAGGATTGGGCACCCTTTTGACCATCTCACGACAGGCCTCCGACAGCATCGGCGTTTTCGCCGTGCTGGTGTGGATCGCAGCCACCGCACTGGTCCTGCAGGGATCCATCCAAATTGCAGAACGCGCAAGTTCACGTCGTCTCCAGGGAGAACACTCATGAGAACCACACGTCGCCAGCTCATTGCCGGATCCTTCGCACTCCTGACCCTGGGCGGACTTGCCGGGTGCGGGGCCACCGAGCCAGAACCAGTCCTTCGGGAGAGCGCGGGGAGTGCTCCATCAGAGCCACCAATGGCGCTGACGATAGGTCTGACCTACATTCCCAACGTCCAGTTCAGCCCCTTCTACGTGGCGCTGGGTCAGGGGCTGTTTGCGGACCGGGGGCTCGATGTAACACTGCGACACCACGGCGCGCAGGAAGACCCTTTCGGAGCCATGTTCTCGGGAACCGAGGACGTGGTGTTTGCCAGCGGCGACGAGGCGGTCGTGGCATCCGCCAACGGTGCCGACCTCGCCACCTTTGCCACGTCCTTCCAGCAATTCCCGGGTGTGCTGCTGGCGTCCGCGGACTCGGGGATCACGTCGCTGGAGGATCTGAGGGGCCGCACCATCGGGCTGCCCGGCCATTACGGTTCCAGCTACTACACCGTCCTTTCAGCACTGCACAAGGCGGGACTCGACGAGAGCGATGTCGACCTGCAGGACATCGGTTTCACGCAGTTCACTGCACTGGTCACTGGACGGGTGGATGCGGTGGTGGGCTACAGCAACAACGAGACCGTGCAATTCGAGAAGGCTGGATTCGGCGTGGTGGAGCTGGCTGTCCAGGATCCGGCTGCACCCATCCTTGTGGGGCCGGGAATGACGACGGTTCCGGGTGAGTTGGACGATTCAATCCTGCAGGCTCTGAAAGACGCTCTGCTTGAAGCTGAGCGACGCATTCTGGAGAATCCCGACGTGGCCATTGAGGCCACCGCCACAGAAGTGCCAACGTTGTCGGAGCCGGATCTTCAGGAGACAGCGCGTGCGGTTCTGGCCGCCACGTCGAGGCTCTGGCTTCGCGGCGACGAACCCAGCCTCGAGGTCGACACCGAGGCATTCACAAGGATGGGGGAGTTCCTCTCCGAGGTTGGCATCATCGAGGCGCCTCCGAGTCAACCAACCGTCGTGGTGTGACCTCGGCCGAGGGTGCCTCTTCCTCCTCACTGATGCCTCGGCGGCCGAACTTGTCGACGCGGAGGCGCTTCGGAGCCCAGATGGCTGGGCCGATGTCGTAGGTCAGCGCCGGTACCAACACCGTGCGCACCACGAAGGTGTCCAGCAGCACGCCGAAGGCGACGATGAATGCCAGTTGGAGCAGGAACAGGATGGGCAGCACTGCAAGGGCAGCGAAGGTGGCCGCCAGCACGATTCCTGCTGACGTGATCACGCCGCCGGTCACGGAGAGCCCCCGCAGAATGCCCACGCGGGTGCCGTGGCGCAGTGCTTCCTCTCGCACTCGCGTCATCAGGAAGATGTTGTAGTCAATGCCCAGGGCGACGAGGAAGACGAAGCCATAGAGGGGCACGGAGGGATCGGCACCCGGGAGCTTCAGGATGTGATTGAAGACCAGGGCTGCAGTCCCCAGGGCAGTACCGAAGGACAACACGGTCGTCAGAACCAGAAGCACGGGCGCCAGCACGCTGCGCAACAGGAAAATCAGGATCACGAGAATGACCACCATCACCACGGGAATGATGAGGTTGCGGTCTCGGATTGAGGTGTCCTTGGTGTCGATGGCGACGGCCGTGGTGCCGCCGACCAGGGCGATGCCGTCAAGCTCGGCCCGCAGTTCCCGCACGGTGGACTCCGCGCCCGGGCTGTCGCTGGCGTCGATGAGCGTTGCCTGCACGAGGACCTGACCGCCGTCGAGCGTGGGATCCGGGACGGGAGTACCGGGGGGCCCCAGCGGTTGGATGCCGTCAGTCGTGACGGGGGCGGAGCCCGAGGGGGAGTCTGCGGCCAGAACACTGACGGAGGAGACCCCGTCGGAGGCAAGAAGGATGTCTGCGGTTTCCTGGAGCCGACTCTCGACGGTGAGGATGTTGGCCGGGTCGCCGGAGCCGTCGGGGAAGTGATCGGCGAGTACCGACTGACCGTCGCGGGCGTCACTCGTCCCCAGAACAATCTCACTGGACGGCACGCCGTCGGCCCTGAGTGTGGGCACGAACGCGGCGCCGGCTGCCAGGAGGAGTACGCAGACGATCCACGCGATTCGGGGGCGCTTCGAGATGATGCGGCCCGCGGCCGCGTACGGACCGGACTCCATCTGGGCCTCGTTCGATCGTGCAGGATCGAACTTCGGGCGACGGGGCCAGAAAGCTGTTCGGCCCAGGAGGTACAACATGGCGGGCAGCAGAGTGAGGGCGGCCAGCATGGCGAACACGATGCCGATGGCAGCCACCGGACCCAAAGACTTGTTGGACGCCAAATCGCTGAGCAGGAGACACAACAGACCCGCGATGACGGTGCCACCGGAGGCGAGGATGGGCTCCACGACACCTCTTGCAGCGGCGAACGTGGCCACGTGGCGTGACGTGTGTCGACGGAGTTCCTCTGCGAACCGAGAGGTGTAGAGGAGAGAGTAGTCGGTGGTGGCCCCGATCACGAGAATGAAGAGGATGCCCTGGGTCTGGCCATTGAGGGTCAGTATTTCCGCCTTGGCGAGCCACCAGTTGACGAGCAGGGCAGCACACAGGGCAAAGAGGCTGGTGGCCAACACGAGCAGGGGTAGCAGGAGGGCCCGATAGACCGCCAGCAGAATGATCAGCACCACCCCGAACGCCACCAGCAGGAGTAGCCCGTCGATTCCTGCAAAAGCGGCGGTCAGATCGGCGGTGAAACCGGCGGGTCCGGTGACATGGGTTGTGACGCCTTCCGGTAGGTCCTGGCGAAGGCTCTCTCGTGCCTCGGCCACCACATCGCCGATCTCCGTATCAGTGGAGAGTGGCACGAAGGATTGGGCTGCCAGACCGTCTTCTGAGGGGATCAGAGGCGAGGCCCCATCGACACCTTCAATGTCGGTCAGAGCGGCAACGGCGTCGGCGAGCGTCGCGAGGGTCGCCTCATCCAGTGGGGAGTCCGCGTCGAAGATGACGATTGCCGGAATCTGGCTGTCGCCCACGAAGTCGGCGAATCGGCCACTGACCTGGGTGGCGTCGGCGCTTTCAGGCAGAAAACTGGCCTGATCATTGCTCGCCACTTCGTCCACGCGACCGAAGTAGGGTCCACCGACGCCTGCCACTGCGAACCAGATGGCCACCAGTAGCGTTGGAATCAGGATGCGGAGGAGTCGGGAGGGTCGAGGCTGGCGCTTGATCGTGGGACCTTCAGCCCCTCCGGTGTCTCGCGTGCTGGGTGCAGGCATGGAACTCCTCGACATCAGATGGCTAGATCAACTAGCTGATCAAAAAGTTAGACTAACCGGCATGACATCGTCAATCCCTCCGGTCCCGCCCGACGGCGCCGAGCGGTTCGGAGCGGGCGCCAGCACCCTGACGCACTCTTTGCGAGAGGTCCTGAACAGTTTCAACGAGTTGCAGCGACACGTGGCACACCAGTTGAATCTGGGCCTGAGTGACGTCGCTGCCCTGGAACACCTCATGGCGCGCTCGGACCTTGGCCCGGCAGACCTGGCATCACTCCTGAGGATGACGACAGCCTCGGCCACGGTGCTGGTTGATCGGCTTGAGAACGCGGGACACGTCCGGAGACAAAGCCATCCGCAGGACCGTCGCCGCAAGCAATTGCTGGTGACCGAACACGCACAGGGTGAGGTGTTCAGGGCTCTGCAGCCACTCCTGACGATCCACAGCGAGATCGACAAGCACTATGACGATCAGGAGCGGGCCATCATCGAGTCCTATCTGCAGCGAGTGAGCCGGAGCTACGTGGCGCACATACAGGGGAATCACGGCAGTGATGACACCGCTTCCACTTCTCCGCCCGAAGGGCGAGTCGACATGCAGCGGTGAGCGGGCGCTGTATCAAAATATGCTCGTCGCCCGAGTATTCCGCCGTTCGCTGATGGCGGACGGACTTGGCGCTACAGCGGTACCGCTGCTGAGATGGGGTCATGGATCTGCTACTTGTCACCCGCGCATGGGTTGATCTGCAGCGCCAGTCCAGCGCAATGTGTTGAGGGTCTCGATGAGACCTCCGCATGTGCCGCCCGTCAAAAAAGTCGCGGGGGCTCAGTTTCCCGTTTTGTTTCCCCACATACTGCAAAGGCACCATCATGTCTGCAACTCCCAAAGTTGAGGCGCCACAGTCTGCGCCCGAAAAGAAGAAGAATCCCCTCTCCAAGTTCAGCGTCCAGATCCTGTTGGGACTGGTTGTCGGTGCCGCTCTGGGTGCCGTAGCTGTCGCCATGGGAGAGATTGGCACGGGAGAAGAAGCGACGCCCAACTGGCTCTCGGTCACGCTCGCCGAAATTGGCGGCACCTACGTGGGGCTGTTGAAACTTCTCGTGGTCCCACTCGTTGTGACGGCCGTGATCTCATCGATTGCTCGTTTGCGGGAAGTGGCCAACGCTGCACGTCTGGCATTGCAGACGTTGCTCTGGTTCGCCATCACCGCCTTCGCCTCAGTGATCGTGGGCATCATCGTCGGGGTGGTCTCGCGACCCTGGCTGACGGGGGGCGTGACTGCCGATGCGGAGCGCGACGTGGGATTCATCGGTTCCTGGACTGCTTTCCTCACCGGGCTCATCCCGGAAAACATTTATGGTCTGGGCGTCAGTGTCTCGGAATCCGCTGATGCAGGGCTGTCCGGCAGTGCATCGGTCAACGTCCTCCAGATCCTGGTGATCTCCATCGCCTTCGGCATCGCAGCCCTCAAGGTGGGGGAGAAGGCTGATGGCTTCATCGAGTTCGCCGAATCCGCCCTCGCAGTGGTGCAGAAGGTCTTGTGGTGGGTGATTCGCCTGGCCCCCATCGGCACGGCTGCACTGATCGGGAACGCGATCGTCAGCTATGGCTGGGCCTCCCTCGCGTCGTTGGGAACCTTCACGGCTGCCCTGTACATCGGAATGCTGATCGTCTGGCTTGTCGTCTACCCGCTCTTCTTGAAGTTGAACGGACTGCCCGTCGGTGCCTTCTACCGCAATGTGTGGCCGGTCATCACACTGGGATTCGTGACCCGCTCCTCCATGGGTGTCATGCCCGTCACCCAGCAGGTGGTAGAGCGCAACCTCGGCGTCCCACGCTCCTACGCCAGTTTCGTGGTGCCGCTGGGCGCCACCACCAAGATGGATGGCTGCGCAGCGGTCTATCCTGCTCTGGCGGCGATCTTCGTGGCCCAGTTCTATGGCATCGATCTCAGCATCACGCAGTACCTGCTGATCATCTTTGTCTCCGTGCTCGGTTCTGCCGCCACGGCAGGTACCACCGGTGGCGTGGTGATGCTCACGCTGACGTTGTCCACGCTGGGCCTGCCGTTGTCCGGGGTTGGACTGCTCCTGGCCGTTGAGCCGATCGTCGACATGGGCCGCACAGCCCTGAACGTCACAGGACAGGCGCTCGTGCCCACCATCGTCGCGAAGCGGGAAGGCATTCTGGACCGTGAGGTCTACGACGCCGAGCCGTCCTTCGAAGGTGTCCGCATCTGATTGCAGTCCCCTCCCAGCTGTACACGAGTGCCCGTCGACATCAGTCGGCGGGCACTCCGTCGTTGTGGAGCAGGGTGACCGGACACGCCGTACTGACTACTCACCGAGCCCGAACATGGCCGGACACGCCGCACTGACTGGCCACCGGGTTCCGGTACGGCCGGACACGCCTCACTGACTGGCCACCTCGGACGTGGGCTGCTCGAGGCGCACTCGTTGCGGCGTGTCTGGCCGATCGCGTTGAGGGGATCGCATCGCGGCTGGGGGTGTCATGAACATTCTCTGGACACTCGATCCCCTTCCGTGGGGCTTCGCACAGTAGGACATCCGGGGCGCGCGGTGGATCGGATTGAGTCTTGATCTCAGGGCGGATGTAGAGCTGTGGACCGTGGCCTGACTCCAGCTGGGACGCACGGCTTGAATTGCCGCCGCGACAGTACCCCCTGGGCCTTTTCCTTTTGATGTGCGCACACGAAAAATCTGGGCCGCGCGGACGCGGCCCAGATTTTTTGTTGCTTCGCTATGAAGAGCGGGGCTCTTGTAGGTGCCTGGTTCCAGGTTCAGGACTCAGAGGGCGTAGTACAGCTCGAACTCGTGGGGGTGAGGACGTGTCTGAATGGCAAGGATCTCGGCGCGCTTGAGTTCGATCCACGTTTCGATGAGATCGGGCGTGAAGACGTCGCCGGCGAACAGGAACTCCTGGTCGGCCTCCAAGGCGTCCAACACCTTGTCGAGTGTGGTGGGGACCGTGTCCACGTTTGCGTGCTCCTCGGGAGGAAGCTCGTAGAGGTCCTTGTCGATGGGATCCGGCGGCTCGATCCGATTCTGGATGCCATCGAGGCCTGCCAGCAGCATCGCCGAGAAGGCAAGGTATGGATTGCTGGAGGGGTCAGGGCACCTGAACTCGATGCGCTTGGCCTTGGGATTGGCGCCGGTGATCGGAATCCGGATGCAGGCAGAGCGGTTGCGCTGCGAGTAGACGAGGTTCACTGGTGCTTCAAACCCGGGCACCAGACGATGATAGGAGTTGACCGACGGGTTGGTGAAAGCCAGCAGCGCAGGGGCGTGCTTGAGGATGCCGCCGATGTAGTGGCGCGCCATGTCCGAGAGACCGGCATAACCGCTCTCGTCATAGAACAGCGGCTCGCCCTTGTCCCAGATGGACATGTGGCAGTGCATTCCGGAGCCGTTGTCGCCGAAAATGGGCTTGGGCATGAAGGTGGCGGTCTTGCCCGCCTTCCAGGCGGTGTTCTTCACGAGGTACTTGAACTTCATGACGTCGTCCGCCGAGCGAAGCATCGTGTCGAAGCGCCAGTTGATCTCGGCCTGACCAGCGGTGCCCACTTCGTGGTGAGCGCGCTCAACGGTGAGGCCGGAATTCTCCATGTGGCGCACGATGTCGTCGCGCAGGTCGCCGAAGTGGTCGACGGGGGCGACGGGGAAGTATCCGCCCTTGAAGCGGGGCTTGTATCCACGGTTGCCACCGTCCTCGACGCGCCCACTGTTCCAGGCACCAGCCACGGAATCGATGTGGTAATAAGAGCTGTTGGCTGTGGAGTCGAAGCGGATGTCATCGAAGACGTAGAACTCGGCCTCGGAGGCGAAGAAGGCCGTATCGCCGATCCCGGTGGAGGCCAGATAGGCCTCAGCCTTGCGGACAATGTTGCGGGGATCCCGGGAGTAGGGCTCCTTCGTCAGCGGGTCATGCACGAAGAAGTTGACGTTCAAGGTCTTGGAGTTGCGGAACGGGTCCACGAAGGCGCTCGTTGGGTCCGGCATGAGTGACATGTCCGACTCGTGGATTTTCTGGAACCCGGTGATGGAGGAGCCGTCGAAGGACAGACCGTCGGTGAAGACCTCAGGTCCGAAGGATGACACGGGCACGGTGAAGTGCTGCATGACGCCCGGAAGGTCGCAGAATCGTACGTCGACCGTCTCAATGTCCTCGGCCTTGATGTAAGCCAGTAGTTCGTCTGCATCCTTGAACATGGTTTCCTATCCGTTGTGCATTGCTCCGATTGACGATGACAAGGCTACCGGTTCAACGTTGCTCGATGGTTCCGCATCCGTTACAGACGCGTTACGTGGATGGGCGTCTATCCTTGGGTCCCGTGAGCGAAGCGTTGATGTATCCGGGATCCAGCTTGGGGCTTCCCGCAGCTGGGCGAGGGTCCCTGGCCGGGTGGTGGCCAAGAATCGGTGCCCTGGTGGGTGACTGGGCGGCCAGCATGGTGCTGGCGGTAGCCATCTTTGGAGTGGAGCTCCCCGGCTGGCGATCCGCCATGGTGTTGGTCTTCTATTTCGTGGGAGCCAGCATTCTCACCACCATCACCGGTGGTTCCTTGGGTCAACTCATCGTGGGCATCGGGGTCATTCGCCTGGATGGCAAACCACTGGGGCTGTGGCGCCCCGTCGTGCGCACCGCCGCCAAATGTCTGGTGATTCCACACGTCGTGGTGGGCGCCGAGCGGCGGCCCCTGACGGACCTGATGCTCGGCACCGTCGTGGTCACCCGCCGCTGACGTTGACCCTGATCCGCCCGTGCGTCTCTCCGGCCATCAGCTGCTCCGAGGCTGTGATGGCCGCGGCCAGTGAAACCTCGACCGTGAGTGAATCCAGCTTGTCGACGTCAAGATCTCGGGCCAGCAACGCCCAGGCTTCCAGACGTGCTTCCAGGGGTGCCCACACCGAATCGATTCCTGCCAGCGTGACGCCGCGCAGGATGAACGGCAAGACACTGGTGGGGAGATCGGCTGAGCCTGCGAGACCGCATGCTGCGACGGTGCCGCCGGGCTTCGTGGCGGCCACGGCATTGGCCAAGACGTAACCGCCGACGGAATCCACCACTGCGGCCCACTGGGCGGACTGCAGGGGCTTACCCTTTTCCGCGAGGTCGTTGCGATCAACCAGGCTGGTGGCCCCGAGGCTGCGGAGGTAGTCACCATGTTCATCGGCCCGGCCGGTGAGGGCCGCGACGTCGAAGCCGGCGCGCGACAGCAGCAGAATGGCAATGGAGCCCACCCCTCCCGTGGCGCCGGTCACGAGAACCGGGCCGTCGTCAGGGGTCGCGCCTTCCCGTGTCAGCCGGGCGACAGCCAAAGCAGCCGTGTAGCCAGCCGTCCCCAGAGCGGCGGCCTGGGCAGCCGTGAGGCCCTCTGGCAATGCGACGGCCAGGGCCGGATCCACGTGGGCACGGGTGGTCAGACCGCCGTGGCGGGTCTCAGACTGGCCAGCGCCGTTGAGAACGATCCAGTCGCCGGGGGAGAAGCGCTCATCCTCGGAGGAGACCACGGTGCCCACCATGTCGATGCCCGCCACCAACGGTGTGGTCTTCACCACCCCGGGCCGGCCGGTCAGTGCCAGGGCGTCCTTGTAGTTGATACCCGAATACGCCACGTCGACGATGGCGGTCCCGTCGCCGAGAAAGGATTCGGGGATCTCCTCGAGGGACGCGACCCGCTGAGGTTTGCTGCTGGTGGGAACTTCACGGATGACGAGTGCCTGAATCATCTCGTCAGCCTAGTGCCGCTCAGGCCTCGGCGAACAGTTCATCGGGAAGATGCTCAACGCCCCGGACGTCTGCCAGCAAGCTACGGTCCAGGGGAATCCCTCGTCGCAGCACACTGATCTCACCTGTCGGTTCGAGGATCACTGCGGCCACTTCGGAACGGTGCCGGATTCCGGCTTCCCGCAGCTTTGGAAGCAGCTCTTCCTCATCGAGGTGGATGCGCCTCAGATTCTCCTCCACGAATCCTGTTCCGGCCATCAGGAGCATCGGTGCATTGTTCAGAGGCCATGCCGTCTTGATCAGCCGACGGATCCTGCCCGCCAGCGCCTGCATGGAAAACAGCGTGAGCATGGCGAGGATTCCTGCGGCCAGCGTGGGGGTGTAGCCGAGGGCGGAGCGTCCGATGACGGCACCCACGACGATGATGACGGCCAGATCTGTGCTCGACATCCGGGCAAGGGCGCGCTGCCCGAGAAGCCTCACCAGAAGTACAAAGATCCAGTAGAGGCTGGCCGTGGCAACGACGACGGCGAGGGCGTCGGTCCACGTTATGGAGAAGTGATCCAACATGAGTATCTTTCCTGGGTGAACGGGGACAACGCTAGATTCCCTCCCCAGTAGACCACCATCCTGGTGTGTGGGCTGGGTCCACCAGCGCCACCTTGGACAGAAGACAAGAAGGGGACCGAACGAGATGACGACTTCTTCGCATGACACCACTGACCGCCGCATCGTGGTGGTGGGCCTGAACGCTGATCCCGGACTGCCCGCGGACGTGGCGAAAGCTCTGGTCGAACGCTTGCCGGCGCGGCTGTCCCGTGATGTCGATGACGCCGTTGACTGGCAGGTGGAGGTGACCTCTGAGACGCTTCATCTCGATCCGGGAAACCAGTTGACGCTCCTGAGCGGGGAGGCGTTCCTGCAGGACAGAGGTTGGGACATGGTGGTGGGTTTGACGGAGCTTCCACAACGCAGCGGGAGTCGTCCGGTGGTGCTCGAGATCGACACGGACTCACCCACGGCATGGGTGTCGGTGCCGGCGCTGGGAGCGATTCGCGTCCGGTCCCGGACCGAAGCTGTGGTGGTTGCGCTCGTCAACAGAATGGCCCGCCGAAGCCACGGAGAGGTGTCAGAAGCACTGAAGGATCCGAATTTGTTCCGCCCGCTGGCGCCGTTGCCGAACACTTCAGGTCAGGAGGGGAGGGTGCAGGCCGGTTCCATGCGCGGTTGGGGATCCCGGATGCGGCTCCTCCTGGGGATGGTCCGGGTCAACCGCCCATGGCAACTTGTGGGCAGCTTGGACACGGTCTTCGCAGCGGCTGCCGCCACAAGTGCTTTTGGTGTGTTCTACGCGAGCGTGTGGAACATGGCTGACACGCTGAGCCCCTTACGGCTGGCCCTGATCAACGCCGTGGCCATCGCCACCCTGGTGTGGTGGCTGATTTTTCACAATGGTCTGTGGGAACGCCCGTATGCCCGTGGTGGCGAATCAACCCAGCCAAGGCTCTACAACGCGACGACAGTTCTGACAGTGCTCGTGGGCGTCGCCTGCATGTATGCACTCCTGTTCGCTGCCACGCTGCTGGCATCGTTGACAGTGATCACCCGTGAATATTTGGAGACCACCCTGCAACATCCGGTGGATCTCAAGGATTTCATCCAGATCGCGTGGTTCGCGAGTTCGATGGGCACCGTCGCGGGTGCACTGGGTTCCAACTTCGAGAGTGAGTCTGCCGTCCGTCACGCCGCCTACGGACGCCGTCAGCGGGAGCGGCTGGGGTAGACCGCGCAACCGTCGACCAACTCAGCCTTCGGAGGCGACGAGCCATGCGTCCTCAAGCTCGGTCTGACGGGTCTTGGCGGCCTGGAGTTCCGTCCTGAGTTGGACCGCCTGATGTGATTCTGGTGGGGATTGTAGTGAATGTCCTTGT
>JBQCZU010000021.1:45723-51073 GCA_052089385.1 Arachnia sp. | reverse complement strand
AACGGGACGCGGGGTCACGCGGGTCAGACGACTCCCTATCCGTGCGATCTCTAAGTACGGAAAGAGCATGGCTGGGCGTTGCTGTCCGACTCGAATGAATCGCTTGGCGGCTGTGCCCGCTATCGTGTGAAACCCAGAAGTCAGGAGTTCGGATGACCGATTTCGAGGCAGACCCTGCCATGAGCCCTCCCATCCAGATGGCAATCCGGGTGGGCAACGCCACTGCCGTGCTCCTCGCTGCAGTCATTGGCGATTGAAGACCCGACGCAAGGAATCATGGTCATGACGACTGAGATCACAATACTTCCCACCCAACTCCACGAGGCATACATCTTTGACCTCGATGGGACCATTTATCTGGGTGACGAATTGCTGCCTGGTGCCGCGCGCATGATCAACGAATTGCGACGTCGGAAGATCCCAGTGCGGTTCCTTTCGAACAACCCGACGAAGAACCCACATCAGTATCAGGAAAAGCTGGAGAAGTTGGGACTCCCCACAGACCTGACGGACATAGCCAACACTGTGGTCACCACCACGCGTTGGCTGGAGCACCACCATCCCGATGCCGTGCTTTTCGTCGTTGGGGAGGAACCTCTCAAGGAAGCGCTGCGCGCAGCGGGTTTCAGGCTCAGCGAGGACGCAGCAGAAATCGACATCGTCGTGGCCTCCTACGATCGCGGTTTCGATTACCGCAAGCTACAGATCGCCTTCGACGCCATCTGGTTCCACAAGCGGGCGTTCCTTATCCAGACGAACCCGGACCGCTTCTGCCCATTCCCCGGCGGACGGGGCGAGCCGGACTGCGCGGCCATGACGGCCGCAATCGAGGCCGCCACAGGGACCACCTGCCGGGTGAGTCTCGGCAAACCGAGTTCCGTCATGCTGACGGAAGCGATGCAGGGCCTCGATGTCGCGCTCGAGCACGCGGTCATGGTGGGAGATCGCCTCCAGACTGACATCGCAATGGTCGCCAACACGGGCATGGCGTCCGCGCTCGTCCTCACCGGCGAGGCGACCGCCGATGACCTTGTCTCGCTCCCGCAGGACCTATGCCCTTCCTACGTCCTCGATCGCGTCGATCGACTCATCCCTGTTGACATCTGGGCAGAGCTCGGTTGGACCGAGCACAACGGCTGATCCGCCTCAAGAATCCGGAGCACCAACTTTCACAGCCATCGCGCTCCACCAAATTTCTCCGCGACAGTGCCTGACGGAGCCGACGATGAGCAATTCTTGTGGAGTGCCTGCCTTGCCTGTGCCACGGCTCGGGCACCTTCACCGTGCCATCCATGGGGCCCGCAGGCTCAAAGTCAAGGAAATCGTTGTTTGTCGCGGCGCCACCGGGGGTCGAAGCCGGTGCAGGGGCACGTCGACGCGACGAGCACTCCCTCCTCGCCGATGCGGCTGACAACATGGTCCATGAGTGACAACATGGTCCATGAGATTGACCGACTTGCGCCGGATCAGGCGGCTCACAAGGAGTTCCAGGACTACGTCGACACATACTGCGACCCCTGCCCTCCGATGCAGGACCTGACCCATGACCTTGGCGAGGACAAGAAAGCCCTAGTGAAAGAAGTCATGACAGACCCGATCACCGAAGCGCTCAGGAGCGCCACCGACACCGAAGTCGTCGTTAGTGGGCCAAAAACGGTGGAGAAGGTCCCCACGCTGTTCGTCGAGCATTTTGGCGGACGTGGGGCCATCGTCGTGGCCGATGAGCGCACCATGAAGGTGTTGGGTAATCGCGTCGTCGGCCTCCTCCTTGACGCGGGTGTCGACGTTGGCACCCATGTCTTCCCCGGAGATCCGGAGCTGTACGCACAATACGAGAACTGTGAGGCGCTGCGCGAAGTCCTGCGCCCCGTGGACCGGGTATCCATCGCAGTCGGAGCCGGCACACTCAACGACATCGTGAAGCGTGCCAACGGTGAGCTCGGACGCCCCTACATGGTGGTGGGTACCGCTGCTTCAATGGACGGATACACCGCTTTTGGATCCTCGATCGCCCTCGACGGCTTCAAGCAGACCCTGAGCTGCCCCGCACCTCTGGTGTGTGTGGCAGACCTGGACATCATGGCGGCCGCCCCACAGGTGATGACTGCCTCGGGCTATGGCGACCTGCTGGGAAAGGTCCCCGCGGGCGCCGACTGGATCCTCGCGGATGCACTGGGTGTCGAAGCCGTGGACCCGGCCGTGTGGGACATGGTTCAGGGGCCTCTGCGTGCGTCGTTGTCCCGTCCCGCGGATCTTGCCGAAGGTGAGGTCACGGCCGTTGGAGAACTCGCGCAAGGACTCATGATGAGTGGGTTGGCCATGCAGGCCCATCAATCGTCCAGACCTGCATCCGGCGCGGAACACCAATTCAGTCATCTCTGGGAGATGGAGGGGCATGGTCTGGACATCACGCCCCGACGCCTTTCGCACGGCTTCAAGGTGGGCGTCGGCAGCGTCGCCATCGCCGCCCTCTACGAGGAGCTTTTGTCCCGTGATCTGTCAACCCTTGACGCTGAGGCCGTGGTGGCAGCCTGGCCGTCCCGGGATGAATGGGAGTCCCACGTCCGCTCCTTGCATCCGGATCCGCAACTCGTCGAGGAAACGGTGAAGCAGGCGCTCGCGAAGTGGCTGACCCCTGAGGCACTCGGCGAGCGACTGCAAACCCTCAAGGAACTGTGGCCCGGCTTGGTTGCGCAACTGCGCGAACAACTGGTGCCTGCGGCGCAACTGCAGACCATGCTTCGGGAGGTGGGGGCACCCGCACATCCAAGCGACATTGGGTTGGGTTGGGACCGCTTCAAACAGACATATGTCCGGGCACAGATGATCCGGAAGCGCTACACGGTGCTGGATGTCGCCCTGGAAACCGGCCTCCTCAACGAAATCGTCGAGACGCTCTTCTCCCCCAGTGGCTTCTGGGGATCCCAACGGCAAGGAGGCTGACATGGTGCAGCGGTATGTGATCGGCGTGGACTTCGGCACGCTCAGTGGCAGGGCTGCTGTCGTGAACGCCGAGAATGGTGACGTGCTTGCTTCTGCCGCCGTCGACTACGCGCACGGCGTCATGGAGGACACCCTGACTGCCGGCGACGGACAGAAGTTGCCCCCCGATTTCGCACTGCAGGTCCCCAGTGACTACCTGACTGTGTTGCGTGAGGCTGTTCCCCGTGCCGTGTCGGACTCGGGAATCGACGTTTCCGAAATCATCGCTCTGGGACTGGATTTCACCTCTTCAACGGTGGTGGCGACCACGGCAGATGGGACGCCTCTGTGTGAGTTGGAAGAGTTCCGCAACCGCCCCCATGCCTACGCGAAGCTCTGGAAACACCACGGCGCCCACGCGCAGTCACAGCGCATGGTGGAGGTGGCAGAACAACAGGGCGAGGAGTGGCTCGGCCGCTACGGCGGCATCATCTCCTCGGAGCTACTGGTTCCCAAGGCGTTGGAGACCCTCGAGCAGGACCCAGAAGTGTACGCGGCCGCCGATGTGTACGCCGAAGCAATGGACTGGCTGGTGTGGCGTCTGACCGGCACCCTCGTGGCCGCCGCAGGCGCCGCTGGGTACAAGAGGCTCTACCAGGACGGTGCTGATCTCAGCCAGGATTACCTGGAAGCGCTGAACCCCGAATTCGGTACCTTCTTCGCCGACAAGATGTCCGCCCCCGTCAGAGCCCTGGGCTCGAGAGCAGGCGGCCTGACCGCCGAAGCTGCGGAATGGACGGGGCTTCCTGAGGGCATCTCGGTCGCCGTCGGCAACATCGACGCGCATGTCACGGCCCCGGCCGTCCAAGGAGTGCTGCCGGGCCAGCTCGTGGCCATCATGGGCACGTCCACGGCCATGGTGCTCTCACACCCGGAACTGCATGAAGTACCCGGCATGTTCGGCGTCGTCAACGGCGGCGTCGTGGACGGGCAGTGGGGCTACGAACTGGGCCAGACCGCCGTCGGCGACATCTTTGCCTGGTTCGTCGACAACTGCGTTCCCGAGGCCTACACACAGGAGGCCAAGAAACGCGATCTCAGCGTGCATGCCGTACTCACCGAGAAGGCCGCCAGGCTCAGGGTGGGCCAGAGCGGCATCATCGCCCTGGACTGGCACAACGGCAACCGCTCGGTATTGATGGATCCCAACCTCAGCGGGATGATGGTGGGTCAGACGCTGCGCACCCGGCCCGAAGAGCAGTATCGCGCACTGCTGGAAGCAACCGCTTTCGGTGTCCGCCGGATCAGGGACTCCTTCGTCGAATCAGGTATTGAAGTGACGGAGTACATCGCGGCGGGTGGCCTCATCCGGAATGAGTTTCTGATGCAGATCTATGCAGATGTGCTGAACATGCCCATCTCAGTGGCCGCCACCGAGCAGGCGGGGGCCCTCGGCTCAGCCATCTTCGCAGCCGTCGCAGCGGGAGCCTACGACAGCGCGGCCGACGCCGCTGCTGCCATGGGTTCCAAGAAGGATGCCGCGTATCAGCCCGATCACGATCGAGCCGAGGCGTACAACGCTCTGTATGCCGAGTACCTCGAGTTGCATGACTACTTCGGTCGAGGCGCCAACAATGTGATGCATCGGCTGCGGGAAATCGCACGAAAGGCTGACGCAAAATAGGGAAACGCCCATATGGCCCACGATGCCGACCGCTGGGGGGACGGCACTTCTCCCCGAGGAGTTGGCATCTGCAATCGACATCACACATTGACTGATACCTGAGGATATGGGGCGCAGGATGCCCATGACGTTGCGTCAAGGCCAACCTGAGGGCGCGCCGATGCAATCTCTGGTGGCGGGTCCATCTACAATTCACCCGACGGGCTGGCACGTCCCGCCATCCGTTTCGGAGGAGTTGTGGAGACTTTGCGTTCATGAGCAGCACGTACGACCCGATGGTCGGCCATGTGCTGGACGATCGCTACGAGATTCTGGCGAAACTCGCACGTGGTGGAATGGCGACGGTGTACCGCGCCCGCGACCTACGCCTCATGCGCACCATCGCGGTCAAAATCATGAGGCGGGACCTCGGCGAGGATGACGACTTCGCCGCAAAGTTCGATCATGAGGCACGCGCAGCCGCCACACTGAATCATCCGGCTGTCGTCGGCATCTTTGACCAGGGCACCGCCCAGGGCCAGCCCTACATCGTCATGGAGTTCGTGGAGGGTGAAACCCTGCGTCGACGCATCAGCCGTGAGGCACCACTGCGCCCCGACGAGGCCCTGGAACTCCTGGACCCGGTGGTTGCTGCTCTGTCCGCCGCCAACGACAGCGGTTTGGTGCACCGCGACAACAAACCGGAGAACTTGCTGATCTCCACCCGGGGCCATGTGAAAGTGGCAGATTTCGGGCTGGCGCGGA
>JBQCZU010000021.1:39238-45713 GCA_052089385.1 Arachnia sp. | reverse complement strand
GATTTGCGGCGGAGGATGACATTGTAGTTGCGTAAAGGCCAAACTGAGGGCTCTCCGTGGTTATCTCGTCTGGGGGGTCATTCTAAGTGGCAGATTTCGGGCTGGCGCGGATCATGACGTCGCCGCAGATGACCGCCACCGGCGTCCTCGTGGGTACGGCCAGCTACCTCCCGCCAGAACTTGTCACCCACTCCCGGCCCGATTCCCGCAGCGACGTGTATTCGGCTGGCGTCGTGCTCTTCGAGATGCTGACGGGCAAGAAGCCGCACACCGGCGAGAACAACTACCAGATCGCCTACGCCCACGTGAACGTCGACATCGAGAAGCCGTCGACGGCCCTGCGCGCTACAGGTCACACCGGGTGGCGCATCCCGGACTATCTGGACGCATTCGTGGAGGCCTGCACCGCACGTTCCCCCGACTCGCGCCCCTTCAACGGACGCGTCATGTTGGAGCAGCTGCGGGAGGTGCGCAACGAGTTCGCTGCCACCGGTGGGCGCAACAACCCGGCACTGGCGGACCTCATCCGGCCGGAACCTTCCCTCCGCGGTGATCTCACGCAACCCATTGTTCCCCGGCCCGCGACCCGGCCCCGGCCCATCGTTGGCGCCACACCCACCCGTCCGACACCCGCTGCAGCGGTTCCCCATGAGCTTTCTGAGCAGATCGACGCGGATTCGATTCCTCTCTGGAGGCCCACGTCACCGCGCTCGCCGCAGTCCGCGTCCCTGGATGCGTCCCAGCCCTCTGCCATAGATCCCTCCGTCGAGGATTCCGGGCGTCATCCGCGCACGCAGCGCACACCAGTCTTTCCTGCCCTGCAGATCTCCCACGACCCAGTGCACCGACGTCGCCGCGGAGCGCTGCTGGTCCTGCTCGTCATCCTGCTCACCGCCGCCGCCGGTCTTGGGTCGTGGTGGTTTGCGGAGGGCCGCTTCACCACCACCCCCGAACTGGTCCAGATCAGCCAGGCAGCCGCCATGGACCGAGCGGAAGCCAACGACATCGAGGTGGACACGACAAGCACCGAGTATTCCGAGGACGTGGCCGCAGGGCTGGTGATCTCCGCCGATCCGCCTGAGGGCACACGGGTACTCAAGGGCGAAGAGGTGCAACTCGTGATCTCGCTCGGACCGGAGAGGTTCGACATGCCACAACTGGTCGGCAGGTCCATCGATGAGGCACGGACTGCTCTTGCCGACGTGAACCTGGTCATCGGCGAGCTGCAGGAGTCCTGGTCCGAAGAAGTTCCGACCGGTATCGTCCTCAATGCCTCCGAGGATCCAGGTACACAACTCAAGCGTGACACGGCCATCGACGTCACCGTGTCCAAGGGTCCAGAACCCATTTCCATCCCGAACTTTGCCGACGACAAGACCACAGCGGCCAGCGCCGTCGAACAGCTCGAAGAGGCCGGCTTCACCGTGGAGACCACCCAGGAGAACTCGGCGACGGTGGCAAAGGGTCTCGTGGTCTCCCAAAGTCCTGACTCGGGCAATGGCAAGCGCGGTGACACCATCACCCTCATCGAATCACTCGGTCCGGTCATGGTGGAGATCCCGGATGTTCGCTACAAGAGCCTGGAAGAGGCCAAGAAAATCCTGGAGACCCTTGGTGTGACGGTGGACGTGCAATATGTCACGGACTTTCCTCTCTCCCTCAACATCGCATCGGGAACAGACCCCGGTCGCGGTACCAGTGTTGCCGAGGGCAGCACGGTGATCCTCCTCATTGCGTAGCCCATGAACCGAATGGCGTTGGCCTTCGTCGCCCTGATGGTCGCTGCGATGGCATGGGGTTCTACGGTGGTGGTGGCCAAAAGCGCCTTCGAGTCGATCTCCCCCATCAATCTTCTGATCGTCCGCCTGGTCCTGACAGGCATTGTCCTGGCAGCTGTCTTCGCCACCCGGCTACGCATGCCCCGCGGCACCGCGATCCGGGGAATCCTTCTGGGTGTGCTCTTCACCACGGGGATCGGCAGCCAGATCATCGGCCTGCAGTACACACCCCCCTCCCTGTCCGGGTTC
This sequence comes from Arachnia sp., assembly GCA_052089385.1. Taxonomy (GTDB): domain Bacteria; phylum Actinomycetota; class Actinomycetes; order Propionibacteriales; family Propionibacteriaceae; genus Arachnia. The sequence continues at coordinate 43,686 of JBQCZU010000021.1, read as the reverse complement.
GTCACCGCCAGCTACGTGGTTTTCACAGCCATCATCTCGGCGGTGCTTCTGAAACAACGTCAGCCCGCCATCACCTGGCTGGCGGTGGGCCTCACTGTTTTCGGGATCGTGGTGCTCGCGGGCGGGGCAGCCACGGATGAGGCCGGGTTCGGGTTCGGCACCGCGCTCACCCTGTTCGGCGCCGTGATGTTTGCCTTCCACATCGTCTTGCTCGGCCGGTGGGTCCGGCCGCACAACGTGGCGCAACTCACCCTCATGCAGGCGTTGGTGGGCACTTTCGCATCACTGTTGGTGGTCCCCTTCACCAGTTTTGAATTCCCACAGGAGCCGGTTTTGTGGGCGCAACTGTTGTACCTCGGCATCTTCTGCGGTGCAGTGACCCTCTTCCTGCAGAGCTGGGCGCAGAGCCACGTCGCAGCCACCCCGAGCGCGGTGATCATGTGCACAGAACCCGTCTGGTCCGTAGTTCTGGCTGTTGGGTTCGGCTTTGAGAGCATCACGCCGCAGATCATCGTTGGAGGAAGCCTGGTGGTGCTGGCCCTTCTCCTGACCGTGTGGCCGCGCAAGCGTGCTCGCGTCATCGACACCCTGGTTGAAGAGCTGCGCCGACGACGCACTCGTGACGTCACGGGCTCTACACTCGGGGCCAAGAACCCCCCGAGGAGGGATGCCACGTGAACGGCCTGCTCATATTCGTAATCATCGTCGTGGCCCTCGCCGCCGTGGGCGGCGGCGTGTGGCTCTGGATGCGACACCGCTACATCAGCGCCATCGAAGAACGTGGCTGGACATGGGTGGAGTCCCCGGACATGGGGATCACCACCGGGCTCAACCACGCACCCTTCGGCATCGGCTTCCGCCGCAAAGTGGATGATCAGGTGCTGGGGCGAGGCCCCCGGGGTATCGCTTTCCAGGCCTTCCGCTACACCAGCGACGCGTTTCACAGCTCGGGATATGTCCTGACCATGAAGCTGCCGAAGTCGTTGCCGTCGGTGGCCGCCTCCCACCCCGAGCGCCCGCGGATCGGCACAACCGGGGCGCAGGTGAGCTCGACGCCCTTGCACGTGGTCGCCCAACGCCCGGACTTCGGACAGGAGTTCGGAAACATCCTTGTGTCCGCGGTACCGGCACTCCTCGACAGCCAGCACGAGCCCGCGGTTCTCGACGTGGGCGTGGATCACAACCAACTTGTCATGCTGCACGTCCCCCGCGCACCCGCCGATCTGGCCCTGGCCGTGGCGTGGCTGGAAGATGTGCACCACGCCATCACCGCCTCAAATGCCATGGCATTCGAGGGTTCCCCACCACCTTCCCATCTCTCCTTCCAGGACCGTGATCACTGGGAGTACAGGGAAAATGATGACTCCATGCTCAGCCACGTTGCCCACACCGGCGGAGGTTTCGACCACCGCGCAGAAGACGTCATCCTCTCCGACAATGACGGACTGCCATTCATTCGCCTGACGCACAGGTGGAAGACCCGGCACACACGGACCAATTCGAAGGGCAACACCACCACCTACGTCAAAAACCACACCGAGGACATCGCGGAATTTCGCACCACATTCCCCTTCCGCCAGGTGTCCGTGAACTGGGGTGTTTTCAAGGGCTTCGGCGGCAACAGGGTGGAGTTCGAATCCTCCGCATTCAACCAGATGTTCAAGGTCCGCTGCGCGGTGCCACGTTTCGCATCGGATGTGTTCCATCCACGTCAGATGGAGTACTTCCTCCGCACGGGAGCTCCCGGTTTCAGTATTGAGGCCGACGGTGCCATCCGTGTCGAAGGCGGCAATTGGTCTCCTGCAGAACTGGACCGGGCATCCGAGTTCTTCCACGGTTTCTTTTCCCGCGTCCCGGACTTCGCGTGGCAGGAACTGGGTGCCTGGCCCCGTCCCATCCCTGAAATCGGGAACTACAGCGCCTGACCCAGGACTTCACCAACGATTTCGCCCGCTGCGATGCACTCATCCGCTGAGACATCCAGGTGGGTCACTGCACGCAAGGTGTTCGGTCCCAGCACGCTGAGACGGATACCACGCCTTTCGCAGTGTTCGGAGGCCATCCGCGCACCGGGTACGTGCAGGAGTACGACGTTGGTCTCGACCGAACCGGGATCCACCGCCACTGGCCAACGATGGGCCACCGCTTCGGCAAAACCATGTGCGGCCACGTGATCCTCCGCGGTCCGGGGCAGGTTGTGCTCCAGGCCCCACAGTCCTGCGGCCGCAAGTATCCCGGCCTGCCTCCAGCCACCGCCAAGGCGCTTGCGCTGGACTCTGGCGCGGGCCATGTCCGCTGCCGAGCCGGCCAGGATGGTTCCGATGGGAGCTCCAAGACCTTTGGACAGGCACAGGGTGACCGTGTCGAAAAGCTGGCCGTATTCCGCCAGAGTGTGGCCCGTGGCCGACGAAGCGTTGGCCAGGCGAGCGCCGTCCAGATGCCGAGCGATGCCCAGCCGGGCAAGTTCTTCGCTGAGACGTGACACCTCGGAGAAGTCCTGCACCGTCCCGCCACCAAAATTGCTGGTGTCCTCCACCTCCACGGCGGCGGTCTCCACGAGGTAGGGGCCGCAATCGATGGCCAGCATCGCCAGCACGTCGTCGGCCACAAGCTTGCCGCGGTCCGAGGCCCAGGTTCGCATCGTGACACCGTGCAGCGCCCCATGCGCCCCCATTTCAGCGCGGGCGATGTGTGCCAGGCGGTCACACAGCACCTCACCACCCCGTGGCACGTGCAGCCAGATCCCCAGGAGGTTGGCCAACGATCCGGTGGCGCAGAACAGAGCCGCCTCGTGACCGAGCAGCGCTGCAGCCCGTTGCTCCAATGCGCACACGGTGGGGTCCTCGCCGTACACGTCGTCCCCCACGGGGGCCGACATCATGGCGTCCAACATGCCCGGCGACGGGCGTGTCAGGGTGTCGCTGCGGAGATCGATCACAGATCTTTGGCGCGGAACGCCTGCACGGTGTTCTCCCGGCGGCCGCGGCCTTCGCGCAGGCGCGCGGCCACAGTGAAGGCCAATTCCAAGGACTGGTTGCGGTTCAGGCGCGGGTCGCACACGGTTTCATACCGGCTCCCCAGATCTTCCTCGGAGAGTTGGTGCACCCCACCGACGCACTCGGTGACATCGTCACCGGTCAGCTCGACGTGGACGCCCCCCGGCCAGGTGCCCAATGCATCGTGTACGTCGAAGAAACCGTTGACCTCTTCCACCACATCTGCGAACGCCCGGGTCTTGTATCCGTTCGAGGTCTCAAACGTGTTGCCGTGCATCGGATCGCACACCCAGGCAACCTTGCGGCCCGATGCCTCGACGGCCTCCACAATGGCGGGCAACACGTCGCGCACCAACGTGGCGCCCATGCGTGTGATGAAGGTGATGCGTCCCGGAATGCGGTCCGGATCCAGCCGGTCCGCCAACGCCAGTGCATCGGCAGGAGATGTTGTCGGGCCCAACTTTATTCCCAGCGGGTTCTGGACGCGACGCAACAACTCCACATGTGCGCCGTCGAGCTGACGGGTCCGCTCACCTATCCATAGCATGTGTCCGGAAACACCGTAGAGCTTCTGGGAGCGGGAATCGACGCGCGTCAGAGCGCGCTCGTACTCAAGAAGAAGCGCCTCGTGGCTGGCATAGAAATCTATGGTCGAAAGAGCGCGATCATCCACACCGCACGCCACCATGAAGGCCAGCGCGCGATCGATTTCGCTTGCAAGTTCTTCGTACTCGGTCTCCACCTGCGAGTTTCCGACGAAGTCGCGGTTCCATGTGTGGACGCCACGCAGGTCGGCAAAACCACCCTTCACGAATGCCCTCACCAGGTTCAGTGTGGCCGCGGAGGCGTTGTACATGCGGACGAGTCGCTGGGGATCGTGGACGCGCGATTCCTTGGTGAACTCAAAGCCGTTGATGGCGTCGCCACGATATGACGGGTACGTGACATCGTCGCGAGTTTCATTGCCGTTGCTGCGGGGCTTCGCGTACTGGCCGGCGATACGGCCCACCTTCACCACTGGCACCTGGGCGGCGTAGGTCATCACGACGGCCATCGAGAGCTGCACGAGAAGCTTGGCCTTGATGTTGTCTGCAGTCACGGCCGCGAACGACTCGGCGCAGTCACCCCCCTGCAACAGGAAGGCGCGCCCATCGGCCACCTCTGCCAACTTGAGCCGGAGATCATCGCACTCGCCGGCAAATACCAGCGGAGGCAGGGACTCCATGGTGTCAATGGCTCGATCCAACACTTCGACGTCCGGGTAGGACGGTTGCTGGACCTGTGGCAGGGCGCGCAGTTCTTCCCTGGACATGATGGGTGACATGGCGTTCAGGCTACCCCAAGGAGACGCCCGGTCCCTCACTCGTTGGGGTCGTGGATACCCTGGTCGATCGCGTACAAGGTCAGCTCCACACGATTGTGGAGCTGGAGTTTGCGCAGCACGTTCTGCAC
>JBQCZU010000021.1:0-39138 GCA_052089385.1 Arachnia sp. | reverse complement strand
TTCTGCACCGTGCGGTGTGACACGAAGAGTTCCTCGGCAATCTCTCGATATGCCAGACCTTTCGCGACGCGGCGGAGGACGTCGATTTCACGGCTGGTCAGCATGGGACCCTCCTCGTCGTGCGCCTGGGCCACGTTGACCAGGCGCCGGAACTCACCCAGAACGAGGCCCGCCAGGCCGGGCGTGAAAACAGCGTCACCGGCAGCAGTGCGCCGTACACCGTCGATCAGCTCCGCCTTGGAGGCCGATTTGACCAAATACCCCTTGGCTCCTGCACGCATGGCCCGCAGAACGTCCTCGCGCTCCCCGGAGGCTGATATCACCAGGACGTGCACGTCAGGGAACTCCCGGATGAGCAGTTCTGTGCAGGTGGCACCGTCAGGCTCGGGTATCTGCAGGTCCATGACCACCACCTGGGGGCGTGCGGCCCTGGCACGTGCCATGCATTCAGTGCCGTTCTTCGCGACCGCGACGATTTCGAAACCGACCCCTGTGAGGTCCTCGCTCAATGCGTCGATCCACATGGGATGGTCATCCACCAGCATCACCCGATTGCGTTCCACAAACTCTCACTCTCCCCTGTCAACGGGAAATCGTAGTTCCCACTCGGTGCCCAGTCCGGGCGATGATTTCAGCATGGCGGAGCCGCGCAGGGCAGACATCCGCCCCACGATGGAATCACGAATACCCAAGCGTCCGCGCTCCGAAGCCTCCAGAACAGTTTCGGGCGCCATCCCGATTCCATTGTCCCTCACCCACAGTATGACTTCATCGTCGGTTTCCTGATCCAGCAGCAACCAGACGGCGGCGTCAGGACCGGCGTGCCGATCAACGTTGTTCAACACCTCCACGAGCGTGGCCTCCACCTCATCCACCACGGAGCGGGGAACCATCACCTCCCCTGCCATCGTGGATACGGTCACCCGTGCCGATTGGTACTTGTCCAGTGCTGAAGCCAGGTCAATGAGTGTCCCGGAGGAATCGTCTCCGAACTTCCGATCCCGTAGCAGCGTGCGCAACTGCAGCTCAGATTCCTTCGCCAGTGCGGCCAATCTCATGCCGCGTGGCCCCAAGAGGGGTCCTTCACGCTCCACGAGAGCCAGTACCTGGAGAACGCCATCGTGGATGATGCGGGCCAACCGTTCCCTCTCGGTCAGCGCAGCCGACCTCATCCGTTGCCGCTCCTGTTCCTCCAGGGTCGTCCGGAACTGACTGATCAGAGCACCGAGACAGAAAGCGGTTGCAAGGATGAGCACCACCATGTCGATCCTGCGTGCCAGCAAGAACGGCGGAACCGCGAAGTAGGCCAGGCTGACGACCGCCGCCTCCACCATCCCCCACCTCGTGGAGAGCAGGATTGCCGCATAGACAGCACTCCCGCCGCCCCAATACGCGGCAAGGGTCATGGGCACATCAACACCATCGGCCACCAGGGGGGTACTCACCACCACCGCGACCGTCACCAGCAGATCCGCGACGAACACGGGCGCGGTCCGTCGACGGGGGTCCCGGAGCCAGAGCGACACCAGCACGGTCCACACCGCAATCACCAGACAGACCAGAAGCAGCAGGACCCGGTTGTTGGCCACGGGCCACACCACCACGAGATTCAGGACAATCGCATGCACTGCCATCGCCACACGAACGGTCATGCACACCGCATACACACGCCCCAGTACGTCGTGGGCGTGCCGAAACCATGTCCCTGCTCTGTCCACCCAGCTCCACTGATCCACCGGCAGGTGGTTGGCAGAGCGGTTCACGACGTGCTTCGCCTCGCGGGCTTCTCAGGTTCGGGTCCCCCACCGGGGCGTGACACCACGAAGGCGTCCGAGCCCGTCTCCTTCAGATCACCATGTTTCACGCGGCTGCCGTAGACGTCCGCGTACTGCTGGCCGGTGAGTTGCTGAATGGCGGCAAGTGTCTCGTCGGTGACCCATCTGAGCAATTTGGTCTCTGACTCCCGACCGCTGAGGTGAGAGAAGTACAACGGCTCCCCCACCACGACGATGGGGCGACGAATCCACGGCACACCGAACGCACCGCGCACTTTGTGGGTGCCGATGATACCCACGGGCAGCACCGGCACGTCATTGCCGAGCGCCATCCGCGCGAGTCCGGTCTTGCCCTTGTACAAACGCCCATCCGGGGAGCGCGTCCCCTCGGGATAGATGCCCACGAGTGCCCCCGCAGCAAGTACATCGGTGATGCTGGTCAGCGCCGCGGCGCTTGCTCGCCCGCCACCCCTGTCCATCGGCACCATGCCGACGACCTTGAGGAACCAGGCAATGGCTGCGGCGCCCGGGCCGCCCTTGCCGGAAAAGGCCTCCTTCTTCACCGGATAGGTGACCCTTCTGGGAAGCATGGCAGGAACCACGAGGGCATCCATGAACGCGATGTGGTTGCTCGCGAGAAGAGCACCCCCGGTCAGGGGCACGTTCTCGGTGCCAATGATCCTGGCCCTGAATCCGTACTTGACCAGCGGTCGAAAGATCGTCGCCTTGAAAATTTCGTACCACACGGTGCCCTGGACTCCGCCCCTGGAGAAAGTTGATGAGGGCTCAACTCTACCGAGGTGACATCGAACTCGGGGTATTTGCTTGCGGGCGAGAGCGCGTTACGGGCAGGCTCAGGGTATGGAGACGATGATCTGGCCAGAGGCAAGAACCCTGCGCGTGGGGGAAGGCAGGACCGGCGTGTTGCTGTGCCACGGTTTCACTGGCTCCGTTGCGTCGGTGGCACCGTGGGCCGAAGCCATCGCGCAACGCTGCGATGCGCGTGGCGTGGCCCCGCGGCTGCGGGGACATGGCACGAACTGGCAGGACCTGTCGAGAACCATCTGGACCGACTGGTACGCCGACGTCGAGGCAGCCCACCAGGAGTTGGCGGAACACTGCGACACGATTTTCGTGGGTGGGCTCTCCATGGGGGGCGGTCTCGCGCTGAAGCTGGCGCAGGATCATGATGTGGCCGGCGTGCTGCTGGTCAATCCAGCGGTGGCCAGCAAGAACCGCCTGCTGCCCCTGACCGGAATGCTGCGCCACGTCGTCGCATCGCAACCCGGTATTGCCTCCGACATCCGCAAGGAGGGTGTCGAGGAACTGGGATACGACCGGATCAGCGTGGCGGCGGCCTGGAGCATGACGAAGCTGTGGGGACAGGTGCGCTCACACCTGTCGCAGGTCACCGCACCGGTGATCATGTTTCGCTCCGACGTGGACCACGTGGTCGATGACTCCAGCCACCAAGCGCTGCTTCGCGCCCTCCCCGCGACAGAGGTGGTGCCTCTGCACGACAGCTACCACGTCGCCACGCTGGACAACGATGCCGAATTGATCTTTGAGCGCTCCGCCCGGTTCATCCGCGAGCGCGTTCAGGCGTGATCAGCCGACGCGACGTGCCCCTGAGAAGGGCATCGAGTTCAGATCCGTGATGCGAACGCCGCTGCTCGGGTTGGCCGCATCGACGATCTTGCCGTCGCCAATGTAGATGCCCACATGGCTCACCGGCGAGTAGTAGAACACGAGGTCGCCCGGCTGAAGATCTGACTTCGCCACGCTGGTGCCCATGCTGAACTGGGCACGGGAGGAGCGCGGCAGGGAGATGCCCACCTGGCGGTAGGCGTAGCTCGTCAGTCCTGAGCAATCGAAGGTGGTGGGGCCGGAAGTTCCCCACACGTAGGAACTGCCCACCTTTGAAGTGGCAGCTGAAATGGCACTGCTGGCGCGAGGGCTGTTGTCCGTGGCCACTGCCGCCGGCTTCTCCTCCACAGCCGCGACGGCAGGCGCTGCAGGGCTCCCACTGTCGTCCGCCGCGTCTTCAGTGGAATCGGTGGCCGCGGCTGCCACCTGCGCTGCGGCCTCTTCTGCCGCGACTCGGGCAAGCCTGTCGGCTTCCTCGATTTCACGCTGCCGCTGGATCTCGAGCTGGCGCAGCCTTTCCTGTTCCTCTGCGCTCAGCCGATCATGAACTGCCTCGGCCTCGGCCTCTTTGGCTTCGAAATCCAGGGCCAGTTCTTTCTTGGCCGCCAGATCCGCCTGGAGGGAAGCGTTGGTCAGGTCTGCCTCGGCGCGCAGCGAGTCCACTTCCGCCTGCTCCACCTGAAGGAGCTGGAGTGTGGCGTTGCTGCGGTTCGCCTCGTTCTGAATCGTTGCAAGTCCGGAGAGGAAACTCGTGTCGGAATCACTCGTCAGCAGTTGCGCGGTGATGTCGAACCCGCCCGACTGCAGTTGAACAATTGCAATCTCGCCGAGATCCGTTGACATCTGCGCCACGAGGAACTCCTGCTGCGTGAGGTCTTCTGTGACCTCAGCAAGCTTTGTGACTCCCTGGGCGGCCCTGTCACTGGCCTCGATGATTTCCTGGTCTATGGCTGAGGACTGCTGCTGGATTTTCTCCAGTTCGGCCTTGGCTTCGGCCACTGCATCAGGATCTGCGTGGGCAGGAAGCACCAGAGTGGAGATGAGAACAGTTGTCACGGCTACGGCCATAGTCCTGCACACGTTGATCTTCACGATCTCCAACCCCCATAAATTACTGACCGTTCACCTGAGAAAAGACTAAACGACTTTCAGGCTATCTCCCAACGGGCGATCACGTCGAGTGCTCACCAGACGCAACGGAGGAACCAGACCTGCATCAGCCAACACGGCCATGGCCTCCACCTCGGAGTCGTCGAACTCCACATCTCCCGGCGGGCCCAACAAGACGGAGATCACACAATCGGCGCAGCCGGGCCCACGGGCAGCACACCCGTCACAATCCACATGCAAAGTTGTCATGCCTCCCACCCTGCAGGGACCCTCTGACATTTCTTCCTACCCAGCACGAGGAGGGGGCTCCCCACCCATCGCATCGTTTCGTACTTGTCAGTGGACCTTCCTAGGGTGGGGACCATGGCAGTCCCCTCCTTCGTACAGCCCTCCTTCGACGAGCTCGGCACCCACCTCGCGCAGGTGACGTTCTGCGTCGTGGATCTGGAGACCACCGGAGGAGGACGGGACAGCAGCATCACCGAGATCGGTGCAGTCAAGGTGTGTGGTGGTGAAATCCTCGGCGAATTCCAGACATTGGTAAGGCCCACCGCCCCCATCCCGCCCATGATCCAAGTATTGACAGGGATCACCAACCAGATGGTGGCAGATGCGCCACATCTCGCCGAGGCACTTCCCCTGTTCGCAAACTTCAGCGCAGGGTGCGTCCTGGTGGCCCACAACGCCCCCTTCGACATTGGTTTCCTGCGCAGGGGGCATGAAGAACTGCACATGGACTGGCCCCAGCCCCACGTTGTCGACACCGTGACCCTTGCACGGCAGGTACTTCCCTCCAGCGAAGTGCGCAACTGCAAGCTCTCCACACTCTCGGCTCACTTCAATGCCACCACCGTCCCCAACCACCGCGCCCTCAGCGACGCCCGTGCCACCGTCGATGTCCTGCACGGACTATTGGAGCGAGTGGGCAACCTCGGTGTCCACACGCTCGAAGACCTCTCGGAGATGACAGCTCGTGTGTCGCCCGACAGACGCGCCAAACGGAGTTGGGCCATGGGCGCGCCGGAAGCTCCCGGGGTGTACTGGTTCGAACATCTGGGGGTGGACGTCGACGGGCGCCCGCGCACGGAGGTGCTCTACGTGGGCAAATCCATCAACCTTCGCCGGCGGGTCCGGAGCTACTTCTCGGCGGCAGAGAAACGCTCCCGAATCCATGAGATGGTGCGCGTGGCCACAGGGGTCAGATTCCTGGAGTGCGCCACCTCGCTGGAGGCTGAGGTCCGGGAATTGCGCATGATTGCCAGCCACGGACCGCGCTACAACAGACGCTCCAAGAAGCAGAACAAACTGATCTGGCTCAAACTGACCAAGGAGGCGTTCCCCCGTCTCTCAGCCGTCCGACGGATCAGCGATGGGGACGCCGCCCATTGGGGCCCATTCTCCTCCATGGAGTCGGCGCAGGAATCAGCGATGGTGTTGCAGGAAGCCTTTCGTCTCCGTCAATGCACCACCCGGTTGTCGGCACGAACAGCCAGTACTGACTGCGCCTTGGCGGAAATGGGGCGGTGTTGCGCACCCTGTCTGCTGGGCGACGGGGTCAGCGAGCATGCTCAGGCGGTGGAAGAAGTGCGACGTTCCTGGGATTCCGATTCCCGGGGTGTTCTGCGCTCCGCCCAGCCGCGGCTTACCAAACTCGTCGCGGCTGAGCGTTTTGAGGAGGCAGGCGTGCTGACGTCACGCCTCAATAATTTTTACGCGACGTCGGTTCGTCACCATCGGGTCCGCTCCATTGCAGGGTGCCGCCAGCTCGTCGGGGCTGCCCCTGTGGCGGGCGGCTGGGAGATCCACGTGTTCCGGTACGGACGGATGGCCGCCGCCGCTTTTGCCCGGACAGCCACCGTGCAGGCTGTGTCCACCGAGGCCATGGCCACAGCTGAGACGGTCCTGGCACCGCCGGAGGGGATGCCCGCCGGGACGTGGGAAGAGGCCGAGAGGGTGGCAGCATGGCTGGAGCTGCCCGGCGTCCGCCTGCTGGACACCGATGGGGAGTGGGCCTGGCCACTCAATGCCGGCCTTCACCCTGATGGCTTGGCCAAGGAGCTCCTCGGAGACATCGGTGCCTCAGGGTTGTGGGACCGGACCTGAAGCCCGACCCCCTGTCCATCGAGGTTTTCCGACAAAACCACCCCGAAACACAACACGGGTCAGGCCCCCGGAAGAGGCCTGACCCGTGTGACACTCAGATCAGGAAAGCGTCACGGAGTTGATCACCACGGCGGTCTTCGGGCGATCACGACCGTCGGTGGGGGTGGCCTCGATATCATCCACCACACGCTGACTGGCTTCATCAGAGACTTCACCAAAGATCGTGTGCCGACGGTTGAGGTGCGGCGTCGGTCCAGCGGTGATGAAGAACTGGGACCCGTTGGTGCCGGGACCGGCGTTGGCCATCGCCAGCAGGTAGGGACGGTCAAAGCTCAGCTCGGGGTGGAACTCATCGCCGAACTGGTAGCCGGGACCGCCGGTACCGGTTCCCTGAGGATCGCCACCCTGGATCATGAAGCCCTGGATGATGCGGTGGAAAACGACACCGTCATAGAAGTTGCCCGTGGTCTTCTGACCGGTCTTGGAATCGGTGTACTCCTTGGTGCCTCCGGCGAGACCAGTGAAGTTCTCCACAGTCTTGGGTGCCTGCTCGTCGAACAGGTTGATGACGATGTCACCCATGGTGGTGTGCAGTGTGGCGGTGCTCATAAGCGTCCCTCTTTCATTGATGTGTTGCGGACATTCACCCATCAAACCTACCTGACCTGAGCCGCACCACCTGCCGGAGAACCCGGGACCCGGTAGCGTGGTGGGTGCTCGATCACGAGCTACACCCACGTTGGAGGAACTGTGAAGAAGTCCAAGAAGGAACTCAGTAAGGCCGCCGCGCATTCTGCCGCCGCCGCAGGCGAGATTCGTCAGAGCGCTCAGGCAGCTCTGAACGAAGCCGTGGCAAAGGCCAACAGCCTGCTGGCGGAAGCGCAGAAGAGCGCAGGGCCCATGGCTCATGACGCCAAGATCCGCACTGCCGATTTCGCTGCCAAGCGATTGGATGCCTGGGAGCCCCACATCAAGGATGCGATGGACAAGGTGTCCCCGGCTGTCGACGCGGCCCGTGACAAGATTTCGGATGATTTCCTGCCGAAACTGCACGATCTGCTGAACGAAGCAGCCGAGAACCCGGCCGTGCTCGTGGCCAGCAGTCGCGGAAAGGCTGCGGTGCAGGCTCTCAAGGGTGAACTGGAACCCCAGAAGAAGAAGAGCAAGGGCAAGAAGTTCGTCAAGTTCATCGCCGTGTCGGCAATCGTCGCCGGAGCCGTCGCAGCGGTGCGCCACTTCCTCACACCCAAGGATGATGGATGGACCGCCCACGAGCCGTCCAAGGCGTATGTGAACAACAACGACACCTTTGCCAATGCGGCCAAGGTGGCCGAGGACAACGCCGAGGCAACTGATTCCCAGGTTGAGGATGAATTGGTCACGGATGCCGTCCCGGCACCCACGGATCACTTCGACGGGGCCCAGGATGCCGCTGCGCCCCAGGACGCAGTGGCCGTCGACAACACCGACACCGGGTACGGCGAAGGCTCCTACGTCGGGGACACCCCGCCGGAAGGATTCACCATCAAGGGCAACGAGCGCTCGAAGAAGTACCATCTCTCCGGTTCGGGCGGCTATGACCGCACCATCGCCGAGGTCTGGTTCAACTCCGAGGAATCCGCAGAAAAGGCTGGCTTCACGCGCGCACAGCGCTGATCAACGCCACTCAAGATGAGCCCATCGCCCCCAACCGGGGCGGTGGGCTCTCTGCATTTGTGTGGCCCATCGAGGCTATTCTCGGGTCCATGATGTGGCTCGTGATGCTGGCGTGCTCGCTGTCGGCTGCGCTCCATCTTCGCTGGGTGGTTCCCCGACTCCGGGAACCAGTCCTTGAGGACAACGATCCCCCACCCCACTACGCGATGCTGGCACCCCTTGGCCACGTAGGTCTTCTTGCCCTTGCGGTGATCACCGCGGCGCAGGTGCTTCGCGCGGTGCCACCGGAGCACTTCGGTGCCTGGTTCGGCTACCTCGGCGCGGGCGCGGCACTGGTGTGGGTGGATTTGCGCACCACGTGGTTGCCCCGCACCCTCAGCATCATCTGCAGCGCTCAGGTTGCTCTCGGCGTGGGATGGGTGGCAACCGTTGACTGGGAAGCGGCTCTGGGATCGGTGATCGGCGGATTGGCAGCGTTCGCGCTCTTCCACCTCGTGTGGCGTCGGAGTTCCGCTTTCGGCTACGGAGATGTGCGACTGGCCGGCATTGTTGGTGCCGTCGGTGGACTGGGTGGTCCTGAGGGGTGGTTGCTGGCGTTGTTCTGCGGCACCCTGGTGGGGGCGGCGTGGGGTCTGGTCCATGCCGCTCGACGACGCCACAGTCAGGGGCCCGGGTACTTTCCCTACGGGCCGGCCCTGTGGCTCGGTCCAGTACTCGCGATCCCGCTCAGCGGTTGGTGATCTCGATCCACCGCTGCAGGGTGGAGGCCGTTGCGCCGGAGTCCAGGGCCGCTTCCACGTCCTGCTTGGTCTCCTGCATCTGCTCCGCCAGCGGCACCACCGCGCTGACACCTCGGAAGGACAACAGTGCTGCTGCCGCGTTGAGCACCACGATGTCGCGTATTGGACCGGTCTTGCCGGCCGCCATCTCCTGAACCACCGTGGCGTTGTGGGCCGCATCGCCGCCGGTGAGATCGGAGGGCGCCGCTGCCTTCAACCCCAGATCTGAAGGATTGAGCGTCGTGCGGTGAACCCTCGAGTCGGAAATGATCCACACATCAGAGGCAGAGGTGGTGGTCAGTTCATCGAGCCCGTCAAACCCTCGAAACACCAGTCCCCGCACTCCCCTGCCCGCCAGCACTCGTGCCACCACCGGTGCAATGTCGTCGTCAGCCACACCGAGCGCCATCGCCCGGGGTTGTGCCGGGTTGGACAGTGGGCCCAAGAAGTTGAAGGTGGTCTGAATCGCGAGTTGTTTCCGGACGGGCCCGACAAACTTCATGGCCGGGTGGTACTGCTGTGCGAAGAGAAACACGATGCCTGTTTCACGCAGTACTTCTGCCTGGCACGCCGGATCTAGGGAGATATTGATGCCAAGGGCTTCGAGAGTGTCGGCGGTTCCGGCCATGGAAGATGCGGCGCGGCTGCCGTGCTTGATCACACGGGCACCAGCGGAAGCGGCGACGAGCGCAGCCATTGTGGAGATGTTGACCGTGTTGGCCCTGTCTCCGCCTGTACCGACGACGTCCACAGCCTCGGGGTCAAGAGCAATGGGAAGACAGTTGGTCAGCATGGCGTTCGAAAGACCGATGATCTCGTCCTCAGTCTCCCCTTTCGCTCTCAGCGCAACGAGCAGTGCAGCGAGATTGACCTCATTTGCCCGCCCAGCGAAGATTTCGTTGAGTGCCCACTCGGCGGCTCCGGATTCCAGACCCTCACGCCGCACCAGCCCACTCAGGATTTCGGGCCAGCTATGGCTCACTTGGAGGACACCGAACGACGCAGGAGGTCCGCGACCTGTCCGGGGAACTGCAGGGGATCCACCGGGAACGGAGAGATTCCTTCAGCGCGGGACCAGGTGGCCAGCCATGCGTCAGCCTGCCGAGCGACGAGCAGCATCACCGGCGGGCAGTTGGCGTACTCGTCCTTGATCTGGTGCGCGAGCCCCATGCCGCCATGTGGCTGGGCCTCGGCGTCGAGAATGATCAGGTCATAGTTGGTGCTCTCGTCGAGGGTTCGTAGCAGCACCGGGCCAGTCGCCACCTCAAAAATCTCGATTTCTGCAAGATCTCTGGCTACCTTGCGTCCCAGCGTCAGCCGCACCTCTTCACGAGTGGTCCGGTCATCAGAAAACAGGAGAATCCTGAGGCGGTCCGCTTCGTCTGTCATTGAAGTTCCTCATCCCCGAGCGTGTCGGTGTCGGTACTGCCCGTATCGCTGCGGGCTGTGTCGGTACTGCCCGTATCGCTGCGGGCTGTGTCTGTACGTCGCGGAGCAGTGCTGGTTGTTGACCTGTCCCGTGATGCATCGTATCCAACGAGACCTTCGGCGGCCATGGCGGCCTGCTTCGCAGCAAGGGCATCCCGCCGGTCGAGTGCTCGGTCGACCCGTTTGGCCTCGCGTTTGGAGTCCTTGATCCACTGCAGGAAGATCGTGGACATGGCGAAGATCATTGTGATGTCGCCCGTGGCCCACAGGAGGCCACCCGCCCACGTCTGGTCCACCAACGGGCTCAGACCCCACGATCGCTCGAACGCCAGGTACCAGTCCTCGGCTATGAGGCGGGTGGAACCCATGATCGTGACACCGAGAAAAGCGTGGAACGGCATGGTGAGGAAGAACATGAGGATGCGGATGGGGTAGGGCATCCGAATGGGCACCGGATCAACCCCCAAAAGCGGGAAGAAGAAGAGACACCCCACCACCACCATGTAGACGTGCAGGAAGTCGTGGGCCCCGTCGTTGTGGAGGGTGAGGTTGTACCACCCGGTCAGATACAGCGCGAAGGGGCTGGCGATCATCAAGAACGTCGTCAGAGGCGGGAAGAGTGCGATTTTGGCAGGCAGCGAATGAAGCACCACCAGCAGCCACTTCCGGGGCGCTTTCGGCAGGGTGCGCAGCGCCAGGGTCATGGGAGCACCAGCCACCAGAAACACAGGCGCAATCATGTTCAACAACATGTGTTGGATCATGTGTGACCAGAACAGCACGGTGTCATAAGTGCCGAGGAAGCTGAAAAGGGCGATGCCAAGCGTTCCCACTCCGAACACACAGAAGTAGATCGTTCGCAGCACCGGCCACTTGTCCCCCCGCTTGCGCAGCACGTGGACCCCGTACAGGTAAACGGCGACCGTGAGCCCAAGCATGATCATCGGAAGCGGAACGAAGGTCCACGCCGTCAGGTATCGCCACCCCTCCAGCGGGATGATGTCGTCGCCCGGATTGGCATGGAGGGGGACAAATCCGGACAGGAGGGGGCCGACAGACATGCGCGCATTATGCCTCAGCACCCTGTGCAAAGGCATCCGGGGTCACTCAACTAGGCGACACCTTGCATCTGAACCCGGAAGTGCAGGCATAATGGAAGCGTGACCAGCCATTCTGATTCCCTGATCGCGAGCAACGCGCTCCCCAGCGGTGCCATCCATGAGATCCCCTCCGCGAGGCTGAACAAGCCCAACGGCAGACCGGACATGGTGGCCATCGGCACCATCGTCTGGCTGGCGAGTGAGCTCATGTTCTTCGCCGCCGTGTTCGCCGCCTACTTCTGGGTACGCAACGTCAACAACGAACGAGCGGCAGCCACGGGGGAACCATCGTTGTGGGCTGAGAGCACCACACACTTGGACATCACGTTCGCGAGCATCAACACCGCAATCCTTGTGCTCAGCTCGGTCACGTGTCAGTTGGGTGCCAACGCGGCTGAGCGGGGCCGGGTCACCGGGTCATGGTTGAACCCCCTCAAATGGGGACTCCGCGAGGCCTACATCGTCACGTTCATCCTTGGTGCAGCATTCGTGTCAGGTCAGGTGTGGGAGTACTTCACGCTTTTCAGTGAGGGATTCACGATTTCGAAGGATGCGTACTGGTCCGCGTTCTTCCTCGCCACTGGCTTCCATGGCATCCACGTAGCGGGAGGGCTCGTCGCCTTCCTCCTGATTCTGACGCGTACGTACATGACTCGTACCCACACCCACGAACAGACAGTCGCCGCTCACGCCGTCAGCTACTACTGGCACTTCGTGGACGTCATCTGGATCGTCTTGTTCGGTGTCATCTACTTCCTCCGCTGAGCCCCTTGTCTGGAGTCACAAGATCATGAACTTCCTTTCGAAGCGACGCCGCCACAAGGCCGCTCGCCCTCTTCTGCTGGTACTCGCCCTCATGATGGTCGGCCTGGCGTACAGCGTCGTCTCACCGCAGCAGACATCGGCCGAAACCGAAATGAGCCAGCAGGTTGAGCAGGGGCGCGAGCTCTACAACGTGTCCTGCTCCTCCTGTCACGGGCTCAACGGCGAGGGCAACACGCTCGGCCCCAGCCTGATCGGCGTGGGCAGCGCTTCCGTCGATTTCATGGTCGCAACCGGACGCATGCCAGCGGCACGACCGGAGGCCCAGATCCCCGCTCGCACGCCGCTCTATTCTCAGGAACAGGTGGACGCATTGTCCGCCTACATCTCCACGTGGGGACCCGGGATCGAGTCCCCCACCGAAGCGCAGTACTCACCGGAAGGCCTGACGGAAGAGGAGATCGCCCGCGGCGGCTCGCTCTTTCGTGCCAACTGCTCGGCATGCCATGGCATCGTCGGGAGCGGTGGAGCACTGCCCGACGGCAAATATGCCCCCTCCCTGATCGGGACAGAGAACATCCACATCTGGCAGGCCATGCGTTCCGGCCCGCAACAGATGCCGGTCTTCTCCCGTGATGTTATCTCGGATGACGACACCCGTGCCATCATCGGCTACCTCAACGAAGCCCACGATCAACCCACATTTGGTGGTCTGGGCATGGGCGAGAACGGACCGGTCTCCGAAGGATTCTGGGTCTTCATCCTCGGCATCGGTGGCATCGCCCTGGTTGCCACCTGGATCGCCAAGAAGGGGGCACGAGCCCGATGAGTCATGACAACTACCCTGCCGTACAGGATCCCGACTACGGCCAGCCCGTGGCCAATCCTGGCCTGGAAGAGCACATCGAGCGCTACACGGACGAGAATCCGGCCGCGGCGAATCGTGCCTACGCAGCCATCGTGGGCATGTTGGCGGCTGTTCCCGTGCTCGCCATCGCTTTCGTCGTCATCTACTTCGCCGTCCCCCGTGACATGTTCATTGATTTCGGCCCCATCTACGCCAACGCCCAAAATGTCGGATTTGGGCTCACCGGCGGACTGTCAGTCCTGCTGATCGGGCTGGCCTGCGTGCAGTGGGCCCGCGTCATCATGACGGACGCTGAAAGCGTCGATTATCGCCACAGTGCCGGCTCCCCTCCCGAAGCGCGCGCGGAGGTGGCGCAACAGTTCTCTGACGGCGTCGAACAGTCCCGCTTCGGCCGACGCAAACTGATTGGTGGCGCCCTCGCCGGCGCCTTGGGATTCTCGGTTGTGCCGGTGGTCGTGCTGTTCGCGGACATGGGCCCATGGCCCACCAAGGCACGGCGCGAGGAGACGATTGAGGCGACCATCTGGGCCGAAGGCGTGCACATTGTCAACGACGTCACCTTCACACGCATCCGGCCCGAGGATGTGGAAATCGGTCAGCTGATCAATGCCCAGCCCGAGACCCTGGAGGATTTCCATGGTTCCGCACTGGCCATCGAGAAGGCCAAGTGTTCTCTCATTGTCGTGCGCATGGATCCCGCGTCCATCAAGATTCCGGAGTCCCGCCAAGACTGGCAGGTCGCCGGCATCCTCGCTTACTCCAAGATCTGCACCCACGTCGGGTGTCCCATCAGTTTGTGGGAACGCCAGACGCACAATCTGCTGTGCCCCTGCCACCAGTCGATGTTCGATCTTTCTGATTCAGGGGTCGTCGTTTTCGGCCCCGCTGCACGCTCGCTGCCGCAGTTGCCCATCAAGGTAAACTCGGCTGGGTACTTGGTAGCACAGAGCGATTTCACTGTGCCGGTGGGTCCCAGTTACTTCGAGCGCGACTCCAGCGTCGATTTCCAGAAGGGTGACGCATGATGGCAAAGCCAACGATCATCACGGAAACATCTCCCGCGCTTGAGGCTGAAGAAGCGCCGTCCAACAAGCCCATGCCCGGTGCGGGAGCACTGGGCTGGACTGATGAGCGACTTGGCCTGGCCAAGCTTGGTCGCGCCAACCTGCGCAAAGTGTTCCCCGATCACTGGTCGTTTCTTCTCGGTGAGATCGCCCTGTACTCATTTGTCATTTTGTTGTTGACCGGTGTGTTCCTGACCATCTGGTACAAGCCGTCCATGGCCGAGATCGAATACGCCGGCTCGTATCAGTTGATGAAGGGGATTCCGATGTCGGAGGCGCTGTCCTCCACACTGAACATCTCCTTCGACGTCCGAGGTGGACTGCTCGTCCGCCAGATCCACCACTGGGCCGCTCTGCTCTTCGTTGCCGCAGCCTTCGTGCACATGCTGCGCGTGTTCTTCACAGGCGCATTCCGCAAGCCCCGTGAGGTCAATTGGCTGATCGGCGTCGGCCTTCTGTCCATGTCGCTGATCGCAGGGTTTGCAGGATATTCGCTTCCTGATGACTTGCTGTCCGGCACTGGCCTCCGATTCGTCGACGGCCTCATCCGGTCCATCCCGATCATCGGCACCTGGGCAGAATTCTTCGTCTTCGGAGGGGAATTCCCGGGAGACCTCATCATTCCCCGCCTCTACATGGTCCACATCCTGCTTGTTCCCGGACTGCTGCTGGGCCTGATCTCTGCACACCTGGCCCTCGTGGTCTACCACAAGCACACACAGTTCCCCGGTCCCGGCCGCACCGAGAACAATGTGGTGGGTTACCCGTTGTTCCCCGTCTACATGGCGAAGGCCGGCGGATTCTTCTTCGTGGTCTTCGGCTTCCTTGTACTCATGGGTGGCCTCTTCCAGATCAACCCTGTGTGGCTGTACGGCCCCTACGATCCAGCCAAGATCACGGCTGGCTCACAGCCCGATTGGTACATGGGATTCGTTGAGGGCGCCATCCGCATCATTCCCAACTGGGAGACCAGCATCTGGGGCACCACCTGGTCCTGGAACGTGTTTGTTCCCGGTCTCGGCATGATGGGTCTGCTGTTCGGCCTCCTGGCCGCGTGGCCCTTCGTGGAGGCATGGCTCACGGGAGACAAGCGGGAACACCACATTCTTGATCGTCCTCGCAATGCACCCACGCGTACAGCCTTGGGTGTCGCCGGGATCGTAGCGTTCTCGCTGTTCATGGTGGGTGGCGGCAACGACATCATTGCCACCCGTTTCATGCTCAGCCTCACCAGTATCACGCTCTTCCTTCGCGTGGCCGTGTTCGTCGGTCCCGTGATTGCCTTCCTCATCACCCGACGGGTCTGCATCGGTTTGCAGCGCCAGGACAAGGAACGTGCCCTGCACGGCTCCGAGTCCGGTGTCATCAGCCGAGCCCCCGATGGTGGCTACTCCGAGCCGCACCTGCCGATCAGCCAGGACGAAAAGTTCCTGCTGACCCAGCACCTCCAGTACGCACCTCTGGAGATCAGTCCCACCACTGACGCATCGGGTGTGAAGGTCAAGCAGAAGGTCTCGCCACTGCGTGCCCGTCTGTCTCGTTGGTACCTCCGCCATGATGCGGTCAAGCCGACGGCGGAGCAGCTCGCTGCCGCCGATCACCACAGCGTCCCCGAGGAGAATGAGCTCGAGGGCAGCGAAACCCTCAGCCTCGAAGGATCGACCAAACGCTGATCTGCCGTACCCATGATGATGGCCTGTCCCTCGCGGGACAGGCCATTGTTGTCTCTCCCAGATGCGACAATGGCACACGTGCGATTCCTGAATACCCAGCCCCCCCATGATCTGACCTACTCTGACGTGTTCATGGTGCCGAGCCGATCGGATGTTGCATCCCGTCTCCACGTGGATCTGACGTCGACGGATGGACTCCGAACGCCCCTACCCCTGGTTGCCGCCAATATGACGGCGGTCTCCGGCAGACGGATGGCTGAGACAATGGCCAGGCGCGGAGGGCTGGCGGTCTTCCCCCAGGACATCCCATCCGAGGTCGTTGCGGGAGCCATCGCCAAGGTCAAAGCGGCACACCCCATATTCGACACGGCCGTCACTGTGACCCCGGAGACGACGCTGGGAGAAACACTGGGGCTCATCACCAAGCGATCCCATGGTGTCGCCGTGGTCGTCGACCATCATCGTGTACTGGGGCTCGTGACCCCAGCCGCATGTGAGGGCATGGACAGATTCGCACAGGCGGGCGATGTCATGACCACCGACGTTGTCCGCGTCCAATCGGATGCGGCGCCGGAGGAAGTTTTCGATGCCTTGGCAGCACAACACCAACAGGTTGCCGTCGCCGTGGATGATGCCGAACATCTGGTGGGCGTGATGAGTGCCAAAGGCGCCCTGCGCTCGGGCATTTACTCCCCCGCCGTGGATCACGATGGCCGCCTCCGCGCGGGAGTGGCCGTGGGCATCAACGGCGATATTGCCACCAAGGTGCGGTCCGCTCTCGCCGCGGGTGCGGACGTGCTGGTCATGGACACCGCGCACGGCCACCAGGAAAAGATGATCTCGGCTCTACAGCTGGCATCCGGGGTGCGGGACGAATTTCACGGCGAGACCGGCCGACGCATCCCCATCGTTGCGGGCAATGTCGTCACTGCTGACGGAGTGGCTGACCTCGTGGCGGCAGGCGCGGACATCCTCAAGGTGGGCGTGGGCCCCGGCGCCATGTGCACCACTCGAATGCAGACCGGTGTTGGTCGCCCACAGTTTTCTGCTGTGCTCGAGTGCGCAGCCGCCGCCAAGGACCTGGGTGCGGCCATCTGGGCCGACGGGGGGGTCAAATATCCTCGCGACGTGGCCCTCGCGCTGGCCGCGGGGGCTGGTTCCGTCATGATCGGGTCCTGGTTTGCGGGTACGCATGAGTCCACAGGCGATCTGCTGAACGATCACCAGGGCCGGGTGTACAAGGAGTCCTTCGGCATGGCATCGGCGCGGGCCGTACGCAACCGGACACGGGAGCAGTCGGCCTTCGACAGGGCTCGCGCGGGGATGTTTGAGGAAGGCATCTCATCATCGCGCATGTACCTGGATCCGCAGCGACCCGGAGTGGAGGATCTCTTGGACTGGATCACCTCGGGGGTCCGCAGTTCTGCCACCTACGCCGGCGCCCGCACCCTGGAGGAGTTCGCGGAGCGGGCGCTGATCGGCGTCCAGTCCGGATCGGGCTACGAAGAGGGCCGTCCCGTGGAGCAGAGCTGGTAAATGCGAGACTTCTTCGGGATCGACGACGACTTCGTCCGCACGGTACCTGACGGTGCCCTGCGAACGGACGTCGTAATAGCAGCTGTACTGGTGGTGCTGTCTGTCAGCAGCCTGCTGGGCTACTGGTCCATCCCCGACTTCACCGATGAGACCCACCTGGCGTGGAGTATTCCCTTGATGGGGCTTGCAGGAGTCCTGATCGCCCTGCGCCGACTCATGCCCGTGTGGGTGCTGTTGCTGTGCACGGGCGTTCACTTCGTGGTGGTGGGATCGTTGTTGCCCTTCGCGGCATCGCAGCCCGGTATGCAAGTGCTCTACTTCCTTGGTCTGTACTCAGCGATGGCATGGGCACGCAACCGCGAAGCCCTGATGCTGGCCACCATCGTGGTCCTTTTGACAATGACCGCCTGGGTGTCCCTTTCCTTCTCCATCTTCGGAGCCCTGCAGATTGCTGAGCTGGGAACCTCGCCCGTGTTGCTCGTGATCAGTCAGGTACTCGTCAACATCGCCTACTTCGGTGCGGCCACCTGGCTGGGACGCAACTCCTGGTTGAAGGCTCGATCAGACGGACAGCTCCTTGTGGCGCGTGATCTGGTGGAGGAACAGTCCCGCCAGCTCGCGGAGCAGGCTGTCATGGGTGAGCGGCTACGGATCGCCCGTGAGTTGCATGATTCCCTCGCTCACCACGTTTCTCTCATCGGCGTCCAGACGGCAGCGGCCCGACGCATCCTCGACAAGAAGCCGGAGGAGGCGAAACAGTCCCTGATCGATGCTGAGCGCTCGGCCCGCCAGGGCGTGCGGGAGCTGCGCTCCATGTTGGGCTCGCTGCGCTCCGGCGACGACGCGCCCGTCGCGTCTTCGTTGGATGCTCTGGCGGAGTTGGTTCAGGACAATGCCACGCTGGGGTTGTCCGTCGACCTCTCGATCGTTGGCGGGGAGTCCTGTCTGGATGAGCTCAGCCGGGTACAGTCGGAGGCTCTGTTCCGCATCATCCAGGAAGCGCTCAGCAACATCCGACACCATTCCAGCGCCACCAGAGCCCGCGTCACCATCCGGGTGGGCGGACCCCGTGCTGAGGCGGAGGTCGTCGATGATGGTCACCCGCTCTCAGGGACACGCGGCTCCGGTCTGGGGCAGGTGGGGATCCGCGAACGCGTGGCCGCTCTGGGTGGCACCACAGAGATCGGCCCCCGGCCGGAAAAGGGCTACCGCGTCCTGGTCCGGCTCCCACTCGACGGTGGTGCTGCATGATTCGGGTCCTGCTGGTCGATGACCACACTTTGGTACGCCAGGCCTTTGCCCTCATGTTGAGCGTGGAGGAGGACATCACGCTGGTCGGCCAGTGCGGCAATGGTGCAGAAGCTCTGAAATTGGCAGACGCGTGTGACGTGATTCTGATGGACATCGAGATGCCTGTACTGAATGGCCTGGAAGCAACCCGTCGGGTTCGCGCGGCGCACCCCCACGTGGAGGTCATCGTTCTCACCACCTTCGACCGCGACGACTACCTCTTTGAAGCACTCGACGCTGGTGCGGCCGGATTCCTCCTCAAGAACGCCGAACCTGAAATGCTTCTCGAGTCCATCCGCACTGTTGCCGCCGGCGACGGCTTGTTGGCCCCCGAAGTGACTCGTCGGGTCATCGCAGGGGCCGTGGCAGGTCGACGGGCAGCACACACCCCCAGTGCTGCCCTGGGGCGCCTGACCGCCCGCGAGCGCGACGTCCTCGCATTGATGGCAGCGGGGCTGTCGAACGCCGAGATTGCTGAGCGTCTCGTCGTGGGCGAGTCGACCATCAAGACCCACGTCTCCTCCTGTCTGGCGAAGCTTGGAGTGCGCGACCGTGTTCAGGCAGTCATCCACGCCTTTGAACACGGGCTTGTCTCCCCCTTTTGACGGAGGACTGCCGTCCCAGGATCAGTACTCGGGCCGATGCGCGCACCCAGTCTTCGGTGTCATCGTAGGAAGCACCATCACCGAAGGAGTCCTTTCCAATGCTCGAGATTCGCAACCTCACTCGCCGCTTCGGCGACTTGACCGCCGTTGACGATGTGTCTTTCGACGTTGCCCCCGGTAGGTTCACAGGCTTTGTCGGGGGCAACGGCGCAGGCAAGACCACGACCATGAGAATGATCATGGGTCTCCTGCAGCCCAACGCCGGACACGTCCTCTGGAACGGCTCACCCATCAAGGTCCCCGATCGAGCCCAGTTCGGCTACATGCCCGAGGAGCGGGGCCTTTACCCGAAGCAGCCCGTCCGCAGCCAACTGGTCTATCTGGGCGAACTCCATGGGATGACAGGCAAGCAGGCACGAGACGCCGCCGAAGCCCTGATGACCAGGTTCGGTCTCGCTGATCGAATGAAGGACAAACTGGAGACCCTGTCCTTGGGCAATCAACAGCGCGTGCAGATCGCCGCTGCAGTCATTGCAGATCCCGTTGCCCTCGTGCTCGACGAACCCTTCAATGGTCTGGACCCCGATGCCGTGGACGAGATGTTCACCGTGCTGAGCGAATTCACCAAGCGTGGGGTGCCGGTGCTCTTCTCCTCCCATCAACTGGATCTTGTGGAGCGCCTCTGCGATGACATTGTCATCCTGGCCAAGGGCAAGGTGGTTGCCAATGGTCCGGTGGAATCGCTGCGTCGCGCCGGGGAGACCCACCACCGGATTCGTACCGAATCCGATCTTGGCTGGCTGCGCGACCACCCGGGTGTCCAGGTACTGGACCTCGACGGACCGGAGGCCTCCGTAACCTTCGTGGATGACACCGCCGAGCAGTCAACTCTTGCCGAGGCCATGCGCCGTGGCCCCGTCCGGGCCTTCGGCCCCACCATCCGTCCACTGAGCGACATCTACCGAGAGATCACACGATGAGTTATCCAGCCCCGTCCATGCCATGGTGGATCGTCGCCCGTCGCGAGATCATGGCCAAACTGACGCAGAAGGGTTTTTGGATCTCCACCGCCATCGTGGTCCTCCTTCTGATTGTCGCATTTGTTGCCACGGTGTTCTTCGCCTCTTCGCAGGATGACATGACGATCGCCGTCACCGACGATGCCGGAGCCCAGGTGGTGGCGATCGCCGCCGATTCAAGCGGACGCGATATCCGTGCATCCACCATGGCCGAGTCGGACATCGAACCCGCTGTGGAAAGCGGTGATGTGGCTGCCGGCCTCCTCCGTACGGCGGACGGCTGGGAGCTGGTGGTGGACAGCATCGAAACCAGTGTGGGCGACGTTCAGCAGGCGGTTTCCACTTACATGATCCGCACCAATGCCAGCGATCTCGGGATTGATCCCGCTGCCCTCCAGGAGGGCGCCACCGTCGAGGTCCGTCTCACCGGTGAACAGTTGGAGCAGGACGCGGCCATAGCCCTGCTGACCGGCCTGGTCTTCTCCGTGCTTTTCTTCATGTCGGCGCTGACCTACGGTCTGCAGATCGCCCAGAGCGTCGTGGAAGAGAAGGAATCCCGCATCGTGGAGATTCTGTCGGCGGCGGTACCGGCACGCCATCTACTCATCGGCAAGGTGCTGGGCAACACCATGATGGCCATGGGACAGCTGCTGATTTTCCTCATCGTCGGCGTGATCGGGATCTCCGTGACCGAGTTCGGTGAGTTCCTTCCGCTGCTGGCCCCCAATATCGGCTGGTTCGTCGTATTCTTCCTCGTTGGCTTTGCCGCGCTGAGTTGCCTCTGGGCTGCGGCGGGCGCCATGGCCACCCGGGTACAGGACATCAACAACACCACGATGCCGCTGACAATCATCCTCATGGGCGTCTATTTCGCCGGATTCTTCGCCCGTGGAGGCGTGGCGGAGATCCTCAGCTACGTCCCCATTGTTTCCAGCGTGGTCATGCCGCAGCGACTGCTGGCGGGCGACTCCACGTGGATCGATGCGGGTATTGCACTGATCCTGTGTCTGGCCTTCATGGGCGTCGCCATCTGGATTGGTGAGCGGATATACCGACGGGGTCTGCTCAAGACCTCCGGCATCCTGAGCATCAAGGAGGCCTTCAGCAAGGCAAGCTGACCCAGAAGAAATGCCCGTCCATCACAGATGGACGGGCATTTCTTTGTGCCGTGGGGCGGAGCCCCCTTCGTATTCAGTGTTGGTAGTCGCCCCGGTAGAACTCCAGAACCCATCCGGAGACGGCCCAGATACCGATGCCGAGCCCGAGGATCGTGATCCACGCCTGCTCCACACCGGGGCCAAGGAAGATCAGGGTGACGACGCCAGCGCTGATGAAGGGCCACATGCTGTGCGGAGGGAAGAACCCGACATCGCCTGCCGCCTCGTAGACCTCACCATCCCGACGATCCTCCGGCCGGGCGTCGAAACCACGGGCCGCAATGGTCAGATATCCGGCGATCATGGCGCCGAGCAGGCCAGCGAAGCCCAGCACGAAGGTGCCAGCGATTTCCTGCGCCATGAACCAGTAGATCGGCGTGATCAATGCGAAGAAGACTGCAATGAACCAGAAGACAATTCTTTCAGGCTTCATGAGTTCCTACCTCCCACCAGTTCTGAATCATCGTTCTCGTCCACCAGTTCTGCGAATTCCGCCTCATCCTCTTCGGCGAGCTCAGGATGGGCAAGATCGAAGGCGGGGTGCATGGAGCGAATCCTCGGGAGGGAGATGAAGTTGTGCCGCGGCGGCGGGCAGGACGTCGCCCATTCGAGCGAGCGACCCCAACCCCAGGGATCATTGACTTCGACCTTGGCAGACTTGCGGGTGATCCATGCGTTCCACAGGAAGGGAATCATGGAGGAGCCGAGCAAGAAAGCGCCGAAGGTCGACACCTGATTGAGGAAGGTGAATCCCTCGTCGGCCCCATAGTCTGCGTAGCGACGAGGCATGCCCTCTGCTCCCAGCCAGTGCTGCACGAGGAAGGTGATCTGGAAGCCGAAGAACAGCATCCAGAAATGGATCTTGCCCCAGGTCTCGTTGAGCATCTTGCCGGTGAACTTGGGCCACCAGTAGTAGAACCCGGCAAACATGGCGAAGACGACGGTACCGAAGACGGTGTAGTGGAAGTGTGCCACCACAAAGTACGAATCAGTCACGTGGAAGTCGAGCGCAGGTGCGGCCAGGATCACGCCGGTCAGTCCCCCGAACAGGAACGTCACCAGGAACCCCAGCGCGAAGAGCATGGACGAATTCAGGGTGAGAGATCCTCGCCAGATTGTTCCGATCCAGTTGAAGAACTTCACCCCCGTCGGGACCGCGATCAGGAAGGACATGAAGGAGAAGAACGGCAGGCTCACCGCACCGGTTGCGAACATGTGGTGTGCCCACACCGACGCCGAGAGTGCGCCAATCGCGAGCGTGGCGAACACGAGGCCGTAGTAGCCGAAGACGGGCTTGCGGCTGAAGACGCTCAGAACCTCGGTGATGATCCCGAAGAAGGGCAGTGCGATGACGTACACCTCGGGGTGACCGAAGAACCAGAACAGGTGCTGCCACAGCACGGCGCCAGAGTTGCTGGCATCGAAGATGTGGCTACCGAGCACCCGGTCAGAGCCCAGCACCAGCAGGCCAGCGGCCAGCACGGGGAAGGAGATGATGACGAGCATCGACGTGACGAGAATGTTCCATGTGAAGATCGGCATCCGGAACATCGTCAGGCCAGGAGCCCTCATCGAGATGATCGTCGTGATGAAGTTCACAGATCCCAGGATGGTCGAAAAGCCGAGGATGTAGAGACCCATCACCCACATGTTCGAGCCGAATCCGGGTGAGTTGATCGCATTGCTCAGGGGCGCGTACGCAAACCATCCGAAGCTGGCTGCACCGCCCGGCATGAGGAAACCAGCACACGCCAGCAGCGACCCGAAGACGTAGAGCCAGTAGCTGAAAGCGTTCAGCCGGGGGAAGGCCACATCGGGGGCACCGATCTGTAGCGGGATCAGGGCATTGGCGAAACCCGCGAACAGTGGAGTCGCGAACATCAGCAGCATGATCGTGCCGTGCATCGTGAAGAACTGGTTGTAGGTCTCGAAGTTCAGCAGTTGCATTCCCGGGTTGGCGAGCTCGGCACGAATGAACAGTGCGAGCACACCACCGAACATGAAGAAGATCATGGAGGTGACGAGATACATGTTCCCGATCACCTTGTGATCAGTGGTGGTCAGGTATCCCATCACCTTGGTGCCGAGGGAAGTCTCGGAGGCAGAAGTGGACCTGACTTCTGTCTGGGTGCTCACTCGAGCGGTCTGAGTGCTCACTGCTGCTCCTCCTGTGGATCAAAGCTGGGCACAAGGTCAATGGAGGTCTCCGGGATCTTGATCTCGGAGTCGTTGCCAGAGGCTGCCAGTTCCAGGACTTTGGCGTTGTACTCCTCCTCAGTCACCACGCGCACGTTGAAGATCATCTGCGAGTGGTAGGTCCCACACAACTCTGCACACTTGCCGACATAGTCGCCGAGACGGTTCGGCGTCACGTCGAAGGAGTTGGGGTGGCCGGGTATGACGTCCATCTTGAAATAGAAACTGGGGATCCAGAAAGAGTGGATGACGTCGGCTGAGTTGAGGTTGAAGCGCACCTTCTTGTCAACCGGCAGATAGAGGTCCGGAATCACTTCGGGAGTTCCACCGTCATGGGCGACCGTCCCGATGTCCGGATTGTCCTCCTCCATGTAGTTGAACGTCCAGGACCATTTCTGGCCGATGACACCGATCGTGGTGTCCGGCTCTCCCTCTTGAGAGATGAGATTGTCGTGGGCCTGGACGGTGTAGAAGAACAACACACCGATGATCAGGAATGGCACCAGGGTGTAGAGCAGTTCCAAAGGGAGGTGGTACTTGGTCTGTCGAGGCGCCGGGGCATCGCCTTCGCGCCTGCGGTATCGGATCACAGCCCACCCTATGAGTCCCCACACGAGACCACCGATCACCATCGAGGCGATCCAGGCACCGATCCAGAGGTCCCCCATGTTCGGGGCCTCCTCCGAAGCCGCCACGGGAAGTCCCAATCGGGCCACCTCTTCAGAGCATCCCGTCAGGGCAATGAGGGCCGTGGCCGAGACTGCGACTGCCATTGTGCGCCCGACACGCCTCGGCTGAGACCTGCTCGCTTCTTCCACACTCACCAGATGCCTTTCGTCGAGCGTCCTCGCGAATCTCGATGATCTTCGCGACAGGTTGTCACTGATGAGCTTACGATAACGCAAAAGGCCACCACGTGGCACTCTGGTACCAGACGCGGTGGCCCCTGCTGTCAGCGGGTGGGGTTAAGCCACTGTCAGTGGAACGAATCCCCACAGGCACAGGAGCCGCCGGCATTGGGATTGTCGATGGTGAAACCCTGCTTCTCGATGGTGTCCGCATAGTCGATGCTGGCACCGCCCAGGTAGGGGCTGCTCATCTTGTCCGTCACCACTTTGACCCCGTCGTAGTCATTGACGACGTCCCCATCGAGGTCGCGGTCATCAAAGTAGAGCTGGTAGCGCAGACCTGAGCACCCTCCGGGCTGCACTGCGATACGCAGACGCAGATCATCTCGTCCCTCGCCCTCCAGCAGGGCGCGAACCTTGTCAACGGCAACATCGGTGAGGATGACGCCAGAGGTGGTGGTTTGTGTGTCGGTCACAATGACTCCCATGCGAATGAAATGAACAAGATCTATACCCAGTTTACGCTGCTCAGGCTTCCACACCGAAATAATCGCTCAGACGGATGCCTCACCAACTCCAGGAAATGGCAACCCTACCCGCAACCCGCGCCAGTTCAGCGGATGTGGGCTCCTGGTCCCCAGCACCATCAAGGATGGCGTGGGCGGACTCGATTCCAGCGAGCCGCAGTTCCCTGGACGAAACGAAGCTCCGACCAGCGATCACGATCACCGGAAGCAGAGCAGCGGTTCCCATGCGCGCGACCTCTTTGACGACGTCACCCCCGACTGCGTGGAAGTCGAGAATCGATGTTCCGGTCACCAGCAGATCCGCTTTGCTCACGGTGGTCTCCATGTCGAACTCCTGAACCAGCGTCTGGATTCCGGACAAGACCCTGCCGCCCAGAGCCACAACGATGGAGCCGATGCCGTCGGCAGCGCCGGTTCCGGGCATGCTGCCGTCGATGTTCAGGGAATCCAGCCACCCGGAAACAGCATCATTGGCAGCCAGTGTCACGCCGAGGTCCGCACCATCCTCACGGCCCCGCTCCGCGACCCTCCCGGAGAGCCCCGTCAGAGGCGTGCTCTGCTCTGAAAAACGCACCACCGCCACGAGATTCTTCCCAGCGAGAGCGGACGCAAGTTCCTCAATACGTTGTGATCCGACCTTTGTGAGATCGTGCCACGCCGGTGGAGCGATCTCCGTGAGGTCGATCCGGACGTTGGTCCCCGCGCACGCGTGAGTAAAATCCTCTCCCGCCACCGCCTCCAAAAATTCCGCAAGGGTGGCTGGACGGGCAAGAAGACCTTCGGGATCCACCTCTGTCACCGCGTCGGCGAACCCCTGACCTCCGCTGGCAAGCGGAATCACCACGGCCTCCGCACCGGACTCCATGAACGCTGTTGCAATCACTTCAGAGGCATCCCGCGGCCCCAGACCCGCCAGCGCATCAGCGGCGACGAGGACCCTCAAGGAAGGGGTTCCCCACCTTCAAGGTGATCCGGGATCAGCCCGTAGAACTCCTGCGTACTGTCCAGCAGGGCACGCACCTCGTTCACGGTCGCGTCAACATCGGGAAGCACCAAGTCCGATTCGGCAATCACGTCATCCGGCACGGGAGTGCCCACCTCCTGGACGCTGGCCACCATCTTCTCCAGCGCAGCACGAAGCGCATCCTGATCACCTGAGGCGACGGATTCCTCAACAGCTTCGTCCACCTCGCTCAACGACAGGAGCTGATCAGGTTCCATGGCCCACTGTCCGAGTCCCATGAGACGGATGATCATGACTGGCCCTCCTTGGGTGTGACCGTGATGTCGGTCTGAGCTGGTGCGTCAATCTGTGCGTTGGTCTCATTTCCGGATGTGAGCTGGGCGCGCATCGCTGCAAGTTCGTTCTCCACCGAGGAGTCCGAGGCGAGTGCATCCAACTCCCGGGTGATGTCGTCCTTGACGTATCCCGTCGGGTCATCGAGGGCACCTGAAGCCAACAGTTCATCCACCGCACCTGCACGCGCCTGCAACTGCAGTGTCTTGTCCTCGGCCCGCTGGATGGCGAGACCAACATCACCCATCTCCTCGGAGATCCCCGAGAAGGCTTCATTGATACGGGTCTGTGCCTCAGCGGCCGAGTACGTGGCCTTGATGGTTTCCTTGCGAGTGCGGAACGCATCCACCTTCGCCTGCAGTCGTGTGCTGGCACGCACCAACTTTTCCTCTTCACCCTGGAGTTGCGCGTGCTGGGTCTGAAGATCGGCCAACTGCTCCTGAAGCCCTGCCTTGCGGGTCAATGCCTCACGGGCAAGATCCTCACGGTTGGCCTGCAGCGCACGTTGTGCGGCGGACTGGAGCTTCTCCACCTCGCCATTCATCTGCTGAGCCTGCAGTTCCACCCGCTTGCGACTGGTGGCCACGTCAGCGACACCCCTGCGAACCTTGCGCAGGAGATCGAGCTGACGCTCATAGGAGTAGTCAAGCGTCTCCCGTGGGTCTTCATATTTGTCAAGAGCCTTGTTCGCCTTGGTTTTGAACATCAGGGCGATTCGCTCGAAAATGCCTGCCACGAGTAGTCCTTCCACATCTTTTTCCGGTGGGCAACCACGTTACCCGGTCTGCGTCCATGTCGGGGCGGCAAGCACCCTGATGAAACCCTGGGCATGAACGCTGGTTTAGACTGGGGGTGCAACATGCAAAGTGGGCCCGCTTCGGTGCGGGCGCACCCGGTCCGTAAAGTGCGGACGCCATTATCTCTGGAGGAACCCGGTGGGACTGTTCCGCCCCTACGAGCGCAAGGCTCCCGATGCCACCCCCTCAACACAGGAGGGGAAGGCCACTCCCCCGGTTGGACGCGTCTCGTCACTGACCCCCAAAGGGGAGAAGCGCGCCGCCAAACGCGAGTCTGCCACCCTGCCGGTCGCTCCTGTCACGCCGAGTGAGGAATCTGTTCGCACGACACGTGTGGTCACCCGGACACCGCAGAAGAAACAGGGCGCGACCCCCACGCGCAGACAGGCCGAGGCAGATCGGATGCAACGGCTCCATCCCAGCCTGAACAAGCGGGAACAGAAGCGGGCTGATCGGGACTCGCGCTACAAGGCCCGCGTGGATTCATGGGATAAAATCGAGGGTTCGCCGGAGCGGATGCTACTGCGGGACTACGTCGATGTCCGGTGGACCATCACAGAGTTCCTGTTGCCTGTGATGTTGCTGCTGATGGCCAGTGTTGTGGCCACCGCTGCCTGGCCCTCCATCAGCTTCTACATTGGCACCGGACTGTGGCTCATGCTGGGGCTGTCCATCATCAACACCGCCATCATGTGGAAGGGCTTCAAGAAACTGCTCGCCGAACGACTCCCGAACGTGGCCAAGCGTGGCCTTCTCATGTACATGTTCAACCGCGCCCTCATGATCCGCCGCTTCCGTCGTCCATCGCCGCGAGTGGTGCGGGGAGCGTCGATCTGATGTCGTACTGGTGGAAGCCCGGCACCGGTTCCTACTCTGAGAAGGATCTGCAGTCGAAGGGCCTGATGCCGCGCTTCGACGAGCAGGAGCAGGCCGAGGAATGGCTGTCACTCTTCTTCGGTGACCTTCAGGAGAGCGGGGTGGGAGACGTTTCGCTCCACGAAGAGGATCGGCTGGTCTACGGGCCGATGTCGCTGGACAGCTGATCGTCTCCGCATTCACGGGGCTGTGGCTTCACAGCAAGTGCAATGCCGAAACCGGCCGCCGCGAGACCGAGAACGACCACCACCGGCCCTGACTGGCGAGCCCCCGCGATGCGCTCCTCGTAGGTCTGGGTTCTGGCGGTGCCCGTATCGGTGTAGCTGGAATAGCTGCAGACGTCTCCCGGGCCCATGTCCACGCCGCGACACTGTGTGGACGGCGCCGCCCACGTCGAGACCCCCCACGCCGTCAGGGCCAGCGCGGCCACCACGAAAGCCCACAACACCACGCGTCTCGTCACGGCGGCAAACCTACCCTCGTCACCCTCCATGGCCCAAACAGGTCAGGGGATGGGTAGGGTGGTCGCGTGACTCGAAAAAACGCTGATCTCAGCCTGTCGAAGACCATCGAACGCGACGCAGACATCATCGTCGTCGGCCTCACGGCCGTGGGTGGTGAACCCACCCTGGTCGGCACCACCCCAGATATCGAGAAGTCCTACCAGAAGGTGTATGCCACGTCGCTGCACAACCTGGCGCTCTCGTTGGGGGCCAGTACCACCCTGGAATCAGTCGTCCTGCTCCCACGAACGGGCGCTCGCGTGCTGGTCGTCGGACTCGGGGACGCCGACATCACCCCCGAGCAACTTCGTCGAGCCGTTGGCTCCGCACTGCGTAGCGTTGCGCAGATCCCTGATGCCAAGGGCCTCAAGGTCGCTGTGTCGCTGGAACTTGCCGGGCCGGAACTCGTCCGAGCTGCGGCGGAGGGCGCGTTGCTCGGGGTCTATGAGCCCGAGGTGTTCTCGTCCACGGGGACGGTGGAAAAGGTTTCCGCCATCAGCGTGGTCGCTTCTGGCCGCAGTGACGCCCGCGAGGCCATCGACACCGCCCGCGTGGTGGCTGAGGCCGTTTGCCAGGCCCGGGACTGGGCCAACACGCCGCCCAACCTTCTGACCCCTGCCCTGTTCGCCGAGGCGGCCAGGCAGAGCCTTCGCGATGTGCGCGTCGCCGTGGAAGTCCTCGACGACAAGGCCTTGGAAAAAGGCGGTTTCGGCGGCATCCTCGCCGTCGGTGGCGGATCAGCCAATCGCCCTCGTCTCGTGCGCATGCAGTACGCCCCCCGCGGTGCCACCTTTCACATCGCTCTGGTGGGCAAGGGCATCACCTTTGACTCCGGCGGACTTGACATCAAGCCGGCCGGTCAAATGGCCGGTATGAAGTACGACATGTGCGGGGCCGCCGCCGTGATCGCCGCCGTCAAGGCCATCGCCGCGATTGGCATCAAGATCAAGGTCACCGCCTACGCAGCGATGGCCGAGAACATGCCATCAGGCACCTCGTACCGCTCCAGCGATGTCATGACGATGTTCGACGGCCAAACCGTGGAGAACTACAACACCGACGCCGAGGGGCGCCTCGTGATGGCAGATGCAATCGGACGCGCAGCCCTCGATGAACCGCAACTCATCGTCGACGTTGCCACGCTGACGGGTGCATGCATGGTGGCGCTCGGAATGCGTGTGGGCGGGCTCATGGCCAGCGACGACGAGACCGCAGACAAGATCCTGGATGCCGCCGAGGCCGGCGGTGAGGAGTTCTGGCAGCTTCCAATCACCGAGGAGATCCGCTCCCAGCTCAAGTCTTCGGTGGCAGACATGCGCTCGGGCGGAAAGAATCGGTTCGGTGGAGCCCTCGCAGCCGGCGCCTTCCTGCAGCGTTTCGTTCCGGAAAACATCGCTTGGGGACACCTGGACATTGCTGGACCTGCCAACAATGAGGATGCCGCATTCGGCTGCACGCCCAAGGGCGGCACCGGCGTGGGTGTGCGCACCCTCGTGGCACTGGCTCACCAACTCGCGCCCTGATACGTGGCGCGCGTCGTCGGTCAACGCCGGCGGCGCGCTCCGTACTCGCGCATGCGACCGGGGTATGGCACCACGCCAGCGTCGTAGGCAGGGATGTCGTGGCCTGCCGCAAAGTCATAGCCGTAGTCGATGGAGGGGATGGCGCGTCGCGTTGATTCACCATCGGCAGCCACCAGCAGGATTGACGGTTTGTTGAAGCTCGTCGGCTGTTCGAGCCAGGCCTCCACTCCTCTGCGAGTGGTCACGAATCCCGAAAGATGGTCCCGGGTGACATCCGGGACCTCGCGCGCGTCGCGGGCAACCTGTGCCTGCCTTTTCTTCCTGCTGAACCAACCCACGTCCACAAGTATGCCGTGGTCCACAACGGAGGCGGACCGCAGGTCTGGACAGGGGGCGCATCGGGACGCGGCATGGAACACTGGTGAACCATGACTGACCAATACGACGTGGCCATACTCGGAGCCGGTTCAGCTGGCTATGCCTGCGCTCTGCGAGCCGCTCAACTGGGGCTGTCCGTGGCGCTGGTGGACGAGGGCCCGCTCGGCGGTACATGTCTGCACCGGGGATGCATTCCCACCAAAAGCTGGCTCCAGGCCGCCAAAACACGCCAGTCAGTCATCGCTGCTCCAGCATTGGGTATCGGCGCCGAACTGGGAGAGGTGGATGCTGAAGGAATCCTGCGGTATTCCACCGGGGTTGTTGAGCAACTCCACAACGGGCTGTCGGGCCTCATCACATCGCGTGGGATCAAGGTCATCAACGCCCGTGGAACCCTGTCAACGGATCAACGCGGCCCTGGCATCGACGTGGACGGTTCAGTGCTGCGCGCCCGCGCCGTCGTCATCGCCACGGGAGCAGAGCCAGTCACGCTGGGCATGCCCATGGACGGGATACGCATCGTCGACAGCTGGCAGGCATTGCAACTCACAACCCTTCCCGAGCGCGCCGTCGTGCTCGGCGGAGGGGTGATTGGCGTCGAGTTCGCGTCCATGTGGACCGATCTCGGGGTCCACGTCACCCTCGTGGAGGCAACGCCTTCCCTTCTGCCCACCGAAGAACCGGACCTCAGCAAAGTGGTCGTGCAGGAACTGAAGAACAGAGGTGTCGACGTGCGGCTCTCCTCGCCCATCTCCACAGCCCATGCGACGGTGGACGGTGTGAGCGTCGAACTTTCCGACACCACCCTCGAGGCCGACGTGCTGCTGGTGGCGGCTGGGCGCCGCCCCCTGCTGAACAACATTGGCCTCGAGGATGCCGGCATCGATCTCGCCGGGGCCCACATCGCCGTCGATGACGCACTGCGCACGAACGTGCCGGGAGTCTACGCAGCAGGCGATGTCGTGGCAGGTCCGCAGCTGGCACACAGGGGATACGCCCAGGGGCTCTTTCTTGCCGAACACATCGCACACCTCCAGGGCAGGCATTCCCGTCGCCCCAAACTGTCGCCGGACAGCAGCATCCCCCGCATCACCTATTCACACCCGCAGCTCGCCTCCGTGGGCCTCACCACACAACAGGCGCAAGCGGAAGGCGAGATCGAGGTGGCTGACTACCCCTTGCGAGGGAATTCTCGGGCGCTGATGACCCGGCCCCCCGGTCAGCGCGAGACCGGACTCGTGCGGGTGATCCGACGTGCCGGTGGAGAGATCGTCGGTGTACACGCCGTGGGCGATGATGTCGCCGAGCTGATCGCTGAGGGAGCCCTGCTCGTGGGCTGGGGTGCCACGCCTGAGGATCTGCGCGACATCATCCATCCCCACCCGAGCCTGTCCGAAGCATTGGCCGAGGCAAACCTCTCCTTGGCCGGGAGCCCTCTGCACATGCGCTCCTGATGAGGGCTAGAGTTATGAGTGAACATCTCCAGGTCCCCATTGCAAGGAGCAATTTCAACCATGTCAACCGAAGTAACCCTGCCGGCATTGGGCGAATCCGTCACTGAAGGAACCATTTCACGCTGGTTGAAGGCTGTGGGAGAGACCGTAGAAGTCGACGAGCCTCTCCTGGAGGTCTCGACCGACAAGGTTGACACCGAGATTCCCTCCCCCGTCGCGGGAACCCTGCTCGAAATCCGCTTCGAAGAGGACGACGTCGCAGAAGTGGGTGCTGTCCTCGCCATCGTCGGGGATGCAGAGGACTCCGGTGCCGATTCCGCCGACCAGGCAGAGCCTACCGAGGAAGAGCCCGAAACAGACGAGGCAGAAGCCCAGGAAATCCCGGAAGAAGCGACGGAAGAAGCCGCCGACGAGGCCACGACTGACTCCACCCCGAGCTCCGGTGGGGGTGCTGCCTCCGGAACCGAGGTGACCCTGCCCGCACTCGGCGAGTCCGTGACCGAAGGCACTGTTTCGCGCTGGCTCAAGGAAGTGGGCGACTCCATCGAGGTGGATGAGCCGCTGCTCGAGGTCTCCACGGACAAGGTCGACACCGAGATCCCCTCCCCCGTCGCGGGAACCCTGCTCGAAATCCGCTTCGAAGAGGACGACGTCGCAGAAGTGGGCGCCGTACTGGCCATCGTCGGAGACGCCGATGCCGCGCCCGCCGAGGAAGCGCCGGAAACCCCTGTGCAGGAGAAGAAGACCAGCAAGCCGGAACCCACCACCCAGGCGGGAACCGATCCCGAGGATGTGGCGCCGGCGAAGGCAACTCCTGCCGAGGTGGAGGACAAGCCCGCGAAAGAGGCCCCCGCCCAGAAGGCTGCTCCCAAGCAGTCAGAGGAAAAGTCCCCCCAGGTGAAGGCCGAAGTTGCTCGTCGCGCCGCGGAAGCGGAGGGCGATGGCACCTACGTGACACCACTGGTTCGCAAACTGGCGCGTGAACATGGCGTGGATCTCAACTCCGTGACGGGGACAGGAGTTGGTGGCCGCATCCGGAAACAGGATGTCCTCAGTGCCGCAGAAGAAGCCAAGAAGAAGGCGGCGGAGAAGCCTGCAACCAAGGCAGCGGCGCCGGAGAAGAAGACAACCTCACCCGCGCCCAGCGCCTCGAGCGAGGTCCGCGGTACGACGGAGAAGCTGTCCCGCCTCCGCAAGACCATCGCCAATCGCATGGTCCAGTCACTCCAGGTCTCGGCCCAACTGACGGCCACCGTCGAAGTGGATGTCACGGCGATCAGTCGCCTCCGTGCGGAAGCCAAGGACGATTTCAAGAAGCGCGAGGGTGCTTCCCTGTCGTACCTGCCCTTCATCACGAAGGCCACCATTGAGGCGCTGAAGGCGTTCCCGAAGATCAATGCGCGCATCGACACCGACGCGGGCACCGTCACCTACGCCGATGGCGAGCACATCGGCATCGCTGTCGACACCGAGAAGGGCCTCCTCGTCCCCGTCATCCAGGACGCGGGAGACCTCAACCTCACGGGCCTGGCGAAGAAGATCGGTGATCTGGCATCCCGCACCCGCGCCAGCAAGGTGGGCCCGGATGAGCTCTCCGGCAGTACGTTCACGATCACGAACTACGGCTCCGCCGGCACTTTGTTTGACACCCCGATCGTGAACCAGCCTGAGGTGGCCATTCTTGGCACCGGTGCGTTGGTCAAGCGGGCCGTCGTGGTGAAGGACCATTTCGGCCAGGATGTCATCGCGATCCGCGACATGATGTATTTGTCCATGAGCTACGACCACCGTCTCATCGACGGTGCGCTCGCAGCCCGCTTCCTGAGCACAGTGAAGGCCCGCCTGGAAGAGGGCGACTTCGGCGGGGAACTCGGTCTCTGAACAACGCCATCACAACCATGATGCGGCCGGTGCGGGATTCCCCGCACCGGCCGCATCATGTCCCCGGAGAATCGCCGACGCTCAGAATCCCTGGCCAGCGCCCCTGACGCCGGATGCGTGCCTGGTCGAATGCTGTGCCCGGAATTGCCACACCGCACTGCCGACAAACAGCACAACGGCCAGCCAGACCAGCGCGAAGCCCGCCCACCTCTCCGGCGGCATCGGCTCATTGAAGACCAGCCAGCCCAGCAGAAACTGACCGATGGGTGCGATGTACTGGATCATTCCGAGCGTTACCAACCGGACTCGTCGTGCCCCCGCAGCGAACAGCAGGAGTGGAATGGCCGTGACCGGCCCCGCCGCAAGCACCAGGAGCCCGTAGGGAGAAGCAACGTCCACGCTCGCTCCCCCGGACATCGAGAGCCACACCAGGTAACCGATCATCAACGGAGCCACCGTCGCCGTCTCCACCGTGAGCCCCGCGAGCGCTGGGACGGTGGTGCCGACCTTTTTCTTCACCAGCGAATACAGGCCAAATGTGCCCGCCACCGCAAAAGCTATCCACGGCACCTCCCCATAGCCCATCGCCAGCACCACGCAGGCCGCAGCGCCCATGCCGAAAGCCACCCACTGGACACGGCTCATCGTCTCGCGCAGTACAAGCACACCCAGCACCGCCGCCACCAATGGATTGATGAAGTACCCGAGCGCAGCATCCAGGATGCGCCCAGAGTTCACACCGACCACATAGGCCGTCCAGTTGATGGTCACCAACACACCTGCGCCGGCCAGTGCCAGGAACGTGCGACGAGCCGACACCAACCTGCGGAGGTCAGACCACCCACCCGCCACAGTCAGGATGAGCAGGCAGAACACCAAGGAACAGATGACCCGGTATCCGATGATCTCCAGTGCGCCGGATCTGGCGAGGAACGTGAAGTAGAGGGGAAACAGCGCCCACAGGACGTAGGCAGCGATGCTGTACAGGACTCCGGCTTTCACAGAGCACATCCTCGCACCTCCGAAGCCGACCGATTAGAATGGCAGTGTGCAGTCATCGCCCCACCTGACCTTTGAGTATCGGGGGCTTGGCGAGCCAGCGACGCTGAGCGAGTACCAGGAAACGTGGGACTACCAGAGATTCGTCCATGCAGCGGTTGCCAGCGGCGATCGCCCCGGGCATGTCATTTACGTCGAGCACAGTCCCGTCTACACCGCCGGGCGCCGGACGCTCCCCCACGAGCGGCCTGTCGACGGTACTCCTGTCATTGATGTCGACCGTGGCGGCCTCATCACCTATCACGGTCCCGGCCAGTTGGTGGGCTACCCCATAGTGCGTCTGCGTGAGGGCGTCGGCGTTGTCGACCACGTCCGGTCATTGGAGACGGCAGTCATCGCGATGCTGGCGGCCAAAGGACTGGAGACCACGCGCATAACAGGACGAACCGGCG
Organism: Arachnia sp.; assembly: GCA_052089385.1. Taxonomy (GTDB): domain Bacteria; phylum Actinomycetota; class Actinomycetes; order Propionibacteriales; family Propionibacteriaceae; genus Arachnia. The sequence goes on along the minus strand of JBQCZU010000021.1, from coordinate 3,835 downwards.
TGTGGCTCAGGGGCGACGGCATCCGGCCTGAACGCAAAATCTGCGCCATCGGTGTCCGCGTCGCCGCCCGCACGGCGATGCATGGTTTTGCCCTCAACGTCGCACCCAGCACGGCGTCCTTCGCCAACATCATTCCGTGCGGCATTGCCGACGCCGGTGTCACTTCCCTGTCAGAGGAGATGCCAGGTGAGTGGACGGTCGCCGGAATCGCCCATGATCTCGAGCCGTTTCTCCGGCAAGCGCTGATACCCATCCCCGTGACGGGGTATCTGAGCGGGTAAACTCCTCTGCGTGACTGTGAAACCTGATGGCCGACGTCTGCTGCGCGTGGAAGCGCTCAACGCGCAGACCCCCATTGAACGCAAGCCGTCGTGGATCAAAACCACCGCCCGGACAGGTCCGAACTATCAGGACCTGATGAGCATCGTTGGGGACAACGACCTGCACACCGTCTGCCAGGAAGCGGCGTGCCCCAACATCTATGAGTGCTGGGAGGATCGGGAGTCCACTTTCCTCATCGGCGGCGACCAGTGCACCCGTCGCTGCGACTTCTGCCAGATCACCTCTGCCAAACCGGAGGGATATGATCCCTCCGAGCCATTGCGCGTTGCGTCATCGGTGAAGAAGATGGGCCTGCGCTATGCCACGGTGACCGGCGTCTGCCGCGACGACCTTCAGGATGAGGGCGCCTGGCTCTACGCCGAGACCATCCGCCAGATCCACGCTGTCAACCCCGGCGTCGGCGTGGAGATGCTGGCTCCCGACTTCTCCGGCAAAGCCGAACTCCTGGACCAGCTTTTCGATGCCCGCCCGGAAGTCTTCGCCCACAACGTGGAGACTGTCCCCCGCATCTTCAAGCGGATCCGCCCCGGCTTCCGCTACGACCGCTCACTCGAGGTCCTGCAGATGTCCCGTGACAAGGGGCTCGTCACCAAATCGAACCTGATTCTGGGCATGGGTGAAACGCGCGCCGAGATCACAGCGGCCCTGCGTGATCTCCACGACGCGGGCTGTGAACTCATCACGATCACGCAGTACCTGCGCCCCAATGCCACCTTGTTGCCCATCGATCGTTGGGTGGAGCCCTCCGAGTTCGAGGCCCTGGAGCAGGAAGCCATCGAGATCGGTTACTCTGGCGTGTTGTCCGGACCATTGGTCCGTTCCTCATACCGCGCCGGCCGGTTGTACCGTACGGCCATGGACGCCCGCAAGAAGACGAGCACGACGGAGAAGTGATGGCAAGCGAGAAGGCCAAGGCCCTGGCCGCCAAGCAAAAGACGGAGATGCGTGCCGAGAAGGCGCGTCGCAAGAGTTCCAAGGACCCTGCTGATTGGGGCCGTTGGCGCCAGTTCGTCGAGACCTACAAGGTCACGGCACAGTTCGACAAGCCCCTGCCGTGGATCCTTGTGGGAGCTGTGCTTGGTGTGTTCGTCATTTTCCTCATCATCGGGTTTCTACTCGACTCCCCCATCATTTGGGGTCTGCTGGGCCTCTCCTCGGGAATCGTCGCCGCTCTGGGCCTCTTCGTGGTGCGTGCCAAGAAGGCCGCGTACCGCCGGTTCGACGGTCAGGCAGGCTCGGCAGAGGTGGCACTTCAGATGCTGGGCAAGAAATGGAAGTACACCCCGGTCATCACCGCCAGCCGTAACCGCGACACCGTCGATGTCATCCACCGCGCACTGGGCCCGGGTGGGCTTGTGCTGATCGGCGAGGGCGACGCGCGAGCCCTCAAGGCGCAACTGGCCAGTGAGAAGCGCAAGCATGAGCAGGTGGCCTACGGGGTCGCGGTGCAGATCATCCAAATGGGTAAGGGTGGCGGCCAGGTACCGCTGGACAAGCTCACCAACCACATCAAGAAATTGCCCAAGCAGCTGCCGCCGGCCAAGGTCAATGAAGTGGCCGCGCGACTGCGCGCCCTGGACGCCATGCGACCCAAGATGCCTGTCCCCAAGGGCCCCATGAGCACCAAGGGCGCTCGCCAGGCGATGCGGGGCCGTTGATCCGCTGTGGCAAACCTCGTCAACCTGGAATCCGTCACGCACGGATTCGGTACCCGCATCCTGCTCAACAACATCTCCACCGGAGTCGGCGCCGGTGAAGTGATTGGCGTCGTCGGCCGCAACGGCGACGGCAAGACCACGCTGCTGCGCATTCTGACCGGTGAACTGGAACCCGATCAGGGACGCGTCACCATCTCAGGCTCCACCTCCATCGGAGTCCTCACCCAGGAACATGTGGGACATCCGGATGAAAGCGTTCGCGACGTCATTCTGGGTGGCGAACCGGATCACGTCTGGGCTGCGGATGCTCAGCGCCGCGGTCTCGTGGAGTCGCTTCTGGCCGGTATTGATCTGGACCGACTTATTGGCACGCTCTCCGGTGGGGAGCGCCGTCGCGTAGGCCTGGTGGAGGTCCTTCTGGAGGACCACGATCTGGTCGTGCTGGACGAGCCCACCAACCACCTGGACGTCGAGGCCATCGCCTTCCTCGCCGATCACCTCGCCGCCCGCAACCGAGCCGGCCTCGCCATGATGGTTGTCAGCCACGATCGCTGGTTCCTCGACGAAGTCTGCACCCGCATCTGGGAGGTGCACGACGGCGTCATCGACGCCTACGACGGTGGGTATGCCGCCTACGTGCTGGCTCGTGTCGAGCGTCAACGTCAGGCCGCCACCAATGAGGCCCGCCGTCAGAACCTGGCCCGCAAGGAACTTGCCTGGCTGCGTCGCGGTGCCCCTGCACGCACGACCAAGCCCAAGTTCCGGATCGAGGCCGCCGAGACCCTCATCAGCGACGTCCCACCACCGCGCGACATGATCGCGCTTCAGCAATTCGCCACCACGCGGCTGGGCAAGGACGTGTTCGACCTCACCAATGTCGTCTACGGCATCGGTGGCCGAACCCTGTTGAGCAGTCTCACCTGGTCCATCGGCCCCGGCGACCGCATCGGCCTCGTTGGCGTCAACGGTGCAGGCAAGACCTCCCTGCTTGAACTTCTTGCCGGTCTCCGGGAAGCCAACGCGGGAAAGATCAAGCGCGGACAGACTCTGCGGCTGGGCTACCTTTCGCAGGCCGTCGCAGAACTTGACGACGGTGATCGTGTTCTTCAATCCGTCAACCGGCTCAAGGAACAAACTCGTCTGGCCACGGGACGTGACGCCTCTGCTGGCAGCCTCCTCGAGGAATTCGGATTCACTGGCGACAAACTTGTTGCCCGCATCGCCGACCTCTCCGGTGGGGAACGACGACGTCTGCAGTTCCTCCGGCTCCTGCTGTCCGAGCCCAACGTACTGATCCTGGATGAGCCCACCAACGACCTGGACATCGACACCCTCACGGTCATCGAGGACTACCTCGACACCTGGCCGGGGACCCTGATCGTGGTCAGCCACGACCGATACTTTCTGGAGCGGGTCACCGACGTCAGTTATGCACTACTCGGCGACGGCTCGTGCGTGCTGCTCCCCGGTGGTGTCGAGGAATACCTCGCCCGCCGCAATGCCATGCATGCCACCGCTGGCGGCGCAAAGCCCCAGAGCAATGGCGGGGCGCCCTCCGATGCTGCGGCTGAGCGACAGCGCAAGAAGGACATTGGGCGGCTGGAATCGCAACTTTCCAAAGTGGACAAGAACATTCGGAAGTTGCACGAGAAGATGACAACCGCCGCCGCCGACTACGAACAGCTCGCACAGCTGACCACGGAACTCCAGGCCGCCAAGACCCGTCAGACCGAGCTTGAGGACGCATGGCTCGTCGCCTCCGAAGGCTGAGTTGGTCGACGGCCTGAGTTGGACCTCTTTAGTGCCCCAGTGATTGCAGCATGTCAGCTGTGCGT
>JBQCZU010000020.1:0-51467 GCA_052089385.1 Arachnia sp. | reverse complement strand
CCTCCAATTTCTCGGGCAGCTATCCCACGTGTCCACCAAACCGGGAACGGTCCACCGAGCGTCAGGCGGTTGTGGCCTACAGCATCCTCATCAAGGAACTGAAGGAGATGGGGGAGCACGCGATCGCCGAGACGATCATTCACCCGATCAAGCAGCAGGAACCCGGCCACTACACGTTCTACAAGATGTCGGCAGAGATGATGGTGCAGGACGAGGTGCTCAAACCGTGGCAACTGTTCGTCACGCAGCAGCTTCGTTCCAAGGCCTTCACGCTGGTGGGCGTCGACTACGTGAAGAAGTATCAGCAGGATCTTGGCGGTGTCCTGACCGAGTTGGGCATGGACCTGGAGATGGAGGTCTACGCCAAGGAGATCGGGCGGCTCGAGGCCAGGCTGCTCTGGGCCAAGGACAAGGGCATGGACTTCCCGCCGTACTTCCTGAAGTCGTTGCGGGAATCAGTGGAGATGTATCGAGGGCAGGGAACCTTCGACGTGCCCGTGAACAACAAGCTGATGATCTAGGGTTGTTGACCCTGACGTGGCGTCAGGCTTTAGCGTGGGGGGTATGAACAGCCAACCGTCCCAGGACTCGACAACCACGATTTCCCAGATCATTGAAACCATCACGCATGCCGATCGCGACGTTCGCCTTCGGGCGGCTCTGGATGCAGGGATGCTCCGCACCCCGGAGGTCACGGCAGCGCTGGTGCAACGGATCGGTGAGGAAGAGGACTTTCGTGTCCGGGAAAATCTGACGTGGGCGCTGGTGCACCACGGAGATGATGCTGTACCCCACATGCTGGAAAAGTTGTCATCGGAGAATCCTCTGGAGCGACGCCAGGCCGCCCATGTGCTGTCCAAGATGGGGGACCCCGCTCACGCGCCGTATCTCCTGCCGGTCGTGGCCGATGAGAACTCCGATGTTGCCATCAAGGCCTATCGGGCAGCCGCCAGCACGGGGAGTCCTGAGGTGGTGGGAGCTTTGGTGGCACGGCTGGGAGATGGTGAGGGCGAGCAACGCGATGCCCTGAGCAATGCTCTTCAGCAACTCGGCGCCATGACGCTCGACGCGCTGATCAGTGCCCTGAAGTTGGGGAATGCGCACGTACGGACCCACGCCGCCGAAGCACTCGCACAGCTGGGTCAGGAAGCTGGCCCGGCCCTTCCCGCATTGGAGGCCTTGAGCAGCGATGCGGACACAGAAGTGGCGCTGGCGGCTGTCATGGCAGTGGGTGCGGTCGTCGACGACGAGTCCTCTGCCGCCTTGCTGCGTATTGAAGACGGGGGTCGTCAGCCCTTGTCGGCGATCGCCCGGCGGTTCCTGAACAGCCGTGACGCAATCTGAGCGACACGCTCGTCCGGAGACTCCCTGGCCTGGCTGAGCGCCCGGGTGGCCTGTTCGCCTTCGAGGTGTCCGAGCGCAACGACCGCTTCAAACCGAACGGACGCCTCGTTGTCCTCCAGCAGCGCGGCGATGGCGGCGGCCGTCGATGCCTGTCCGCTGAGTCCCACAACCTCTACGGCTCCAGCGCGTACGCGCGGTGACGAGGACGTGAGACTCCGCAGGAGAGGTGCCACGGCGGCCGCTCCCATGGCCTCCAATGCGGACACCACTGCATCATCGACCTCGTGGGGTCCGGCGCCCACCCGATCCACGAGCGCACCCAGCGCCTCGTCGCCGCCAAGACGTCCCAGCACTTGTGCGGCCTTGGCCGCCACCGTTTGATCCTCGTCGCGAAGTAGAGGGATGACCGCGGGGACGAGTCGTTTGTCACCAACCTTGGACAGCGCGTGTGCTGCCTGCGCCCGGACCCCGGGTTCGGCATGCCCGAGCAGCGGCACGAGGTGCGCAACAGCCTTTGTGCCGTGTTGGGCAATGGCCCACGTCAGTACCTCGCGCACCCCTGGGACAGGATCAGCAGACAGTTGCTCCACAAGTGCCTCCAGTGGCACCGCATCGCCTGCAGTCAGGGCCGCCCGCAGACGCACGTGCGGCTCCGGGTGACGCAACCGCTCCGACTGCTCCACTGCCGAGACCACCTGTCGCCACCCTGCCACCGCCGGTGTGCGTAGGGTCTGCAACGTCATCAGCAACTTTTGCTCCGCCTCAATGCGCCGCTCCACCTCCGCGATGTGGTCCTCCAGCACGCCGAGCGCGTCGAAGTCCTCGGCACCGAGGGCAGTTCCCACCTCGTCCAGACTCAGGCCCAGGGATTTGAGGTGCTGGATCTGGAGCAGACGGTGCAGGTCTGCGGGGGAGTAGAGACGATAACCCGCAGCTGAGCGGCCACCGGGCTTCAGGAGGCCCACCTGGTCATAGTGGTGCAGTGTTCGCACGGACAGTCCTGCGTGCCGGGCCACCTCTCCGACGGTGAGCCACGTTACCTGTGCGTCCTCCTGCATTGGGCAACCGTAGCCAACGTGGGATAAAGTCGGCAGTGCTGCCTGGCGAGGGACTGACCAAGATTTCAGTCCGTTATCGACAAGCCCTCTCCTGCAGTGGCCCATGATCACTATCCAGGAGACATTCAAGTGGCTGATTTCAAGCTGACAGCATTCCCGCGCGAAGAGTTCGGCAAGGGTGCATCGCGCCGCCTTCGTCGCGACGACAAGATCCCCGCCGTCGTCTACGGTCACGGCACCGATCCGGTGCACATTTCCCTGCCCGGCAAGGAAACCTTCTTGCTCCTGCGCCAGTCCAACTTGCTGCTGACGATCACGGTCGAGGGCCAGAAGAAGGCCATCACGGCCCTTCCCCGCCAGATTCAGCGCGACCCCATCACCGGCTTCCTCGAGCACCTTGACCTGCTCATCGTGCGCAAGGGTGAAAAGGTGAGCGTCGAGGTGGCCATCACTGTGGTCGGTGAAGCTGAGCGTGGCTCGCTGGTCAACCAGGATCTGACCTCGCTTTCCGTTCTGGCTCCCGCCACCAACATCCCCAACGAAATCGAGGTCTCCATCGAAGGCCTCGTCGTGGGCGATAACATCCTCGCCGGCGACGTTGTGCTGCCCGAGGGTGTTGTCAGCGAGCAGGATCCTGAGGCGATGGTGCTCAACATTGCGCCGATGCCTGTGGCCGAGCCCGATCCCGAGGTGGAAGACGCCGAGGGTGAAACCGCCGAGGACTCCGACGAGGACGCCGAAGACTCCGAGTGACATCTGGCCCATGGCTTGTGGTGGGGCTCGGTAATCCCGGCCCCACCTATGCCCGTACCCGCCATAACGTCGGGTTCTGGGCGGTCGACGACCTCGCTGACCGGCTGGGTGCCAGTTTCACACTTGCGTCCCGCCACAGTGCGGCCGTCGCGAGCGCCACGCTTCCGGCGGCCCCCGGCGTCGACGCCATCAAATTGCTGCTCGTGAAGCCGACGACGTACATGAACGAATCGGGCCGTGCTGTGCGCGCTGTTGCGGCATTCCACAAGATTGATCCCTCGCACGTCATTGCTGTCCACGACGAACTGGACCTGGACCCCGGCCAGCTGCGGATCAAGCATGGTGGTGGCGACAATGGCCACAATGGCCTCAAATCCATGCGGGCTCACCTCGGCACGGGTGATTTCACGCGGGTGCGCGTGGGCATTGGTCGCCCAGCCGGCCGCCAACCGGCCGCGGACTGGGTACTGGCCACACTGAAGGCGACCGACGCCGAAGCCATGCGCGTCGATGCGGCAGTTGCCGCCGATGCAGTGGAGTCCTTCGTCCGCAACGGTTTGGACCTCACCCAGAACAGGTTCAATACCTGATCTGCGCTCCGCCCGCCCGTCAGCGAATCGACGGTGGGCTTGTCTGTGCGGGACTGTAGGTTTGTCCGGTGATGTTCCCCGGCCTCCTCAGTGCACTCGAAGCAGACCCCGCAATCCAGGCCACCGCCTCCGATGCCCGCTCAGCAGGTGTTGACGCGTTGGATGTCACCGTCGTCCCCGCATTTTTCCCCGTGGCCGCCGCCAGCATCGCAGCCAACTCCGGCCGCACAGTGCTGCTCATCACCTCCACCTACAGGGAGGCCGAGCAGCTCACCACGGAGCTTGGCAGCCTCCTCGGCGAGGATGCTGTCTCGTACTACCCGGCGTGGGAAACGCTGCCCCACGAGCGGTTGTCCCCACGCCCGGATACGGTGGGCCGCCGTCTGGCGGTGCTGCGTCGGTTGCGTGGGGACGCGTCGCAGGTGCCGCAGGTGGTCGTGGCACCCGTGCGCTCAGTGCTGCAGCCCCAGGTGCGCGGCCTCTCCTCGATGCAGCCAGTCACCGTTACAGCCGGCCAGGAGTATGTCCTGTCCACACTGCTCGCGGATCTCGTGGGCGCGGCCTACAACAGGGTGGATCTTGTGGAGCGCCGTGGTGAGTTCGCCGTCCGCGGTGGGATCGTCGATGTCTTTTCGCCCACCATGGAACATCCCGTGCGGATCGATTTCTTCGGCGACGAGGTGGAGGAGATCCGGTCGTTCTCGGTGGCCGACCAGCGCTCAACCGGCGAGATCATGCCTGAGGTGACGGCCATCCCATGCCGTGAGCTCCTGCTCACCGACGCCGTCCGGCAGCGTGCCAAAAAGCTGGTGATGCAGCATCCCGAACTTTCCGACATGCTTGACCGGATTGCTCAGGGCCAGGCCATCGAAGGGATGGAAGCCCTCATCCCGGCGTTGGTGGAGGGTCTTGAACTGCTGATCGATGTCCTTCCCGAGCACTCGATCATTCTCAGCACCTCCCCGGAGCTTGTCCGGACCCGTGCCGCAGAGTTGGTGACCACCAGCCAGGAATTCCTGGAGGCCAGTTGGGCCGCTGCGGCGGGCGGAGGGCAATCGCCCATCGATCTGGGTGCCTCCTCCTACTGGAGCCTCGCCGACGTTCGTGCACATGCCATGGCCAATGGGCACAAGTGGTGGAGCCTGTCGCCCTTTGCCTCGGGTGACGAAGACCAGCCCTACGACGCGTCATCCGTCCACTCGCGCACCCTGAAGGTGACGCACCCCGACAGCTTCCGTGGAGATTTTGAGGCCGCGCGGACCCACATTCGCACCGCGGTCAGCGATGGCTGGCGCGTGCTCGTCGGCGTCGAGAGCCGAGGGTTGGCTGCCCGGATGGTGGAGATGTTGGCGGAGGAAGGGCTCACGGCCGAGATCACCGATCTGGAGAATGAACCGCGGACCGGCGTGGTGGGGATCGTTCTCGGCTACTTCAGCAAGGGGTGGCGTGCGGAGCCGAGCCGCATCGATTTCATCACCGCCACGGAACTCACCGGGCAACAGAGCACGGACCGCAGCCAGCAGAAGCTACCCAGCCGTCGACGCAACACCATCGAACCGCTGGAGCTCAAGACCGGAGATCCCGTGGTGCATGAGACGCACGGGGTGGGGCGCTTCGTCGAGATGATGCAACGCACCGTCCAGGGTGCCGTGCGGGACTACCTCGTGCTCGAGTATGCGCCCAGTAAGCGCGGACAACCGGGGGATCGGTTGTTCGTCCCCATGGATCAGTTGGACCAGCTGACCCGCTACGTGGGAAACGAATCACCCGCCCTTGACAAGATGGGCGGCGCTGAGTGGAACAAGCGCAAGTCAAAGGCGCGCAAAGCGGTGCGGGAAATCTCGGCGGAGCTGATCAAGCTCTACGCCGCACGGCAGGCAACCAAGGGCCACGCCTTCAGCCCGGACACCCAATGGCAACGAGAACTGGAGGATGCGTTCAGTTTCGTGGAGACACCGGATCAGTTGAGCGCCATCAACGAGGTCAAGGCAGACATGGAGAGGCTCGTCCCGATGGACAGGCTGATCTGCGGCGACGTGGGCTATGGCAAGACCGAGATCGCAGTGCGCGCTGCTTTCAAAGCTGTCCAGGATGGAAAACAGGTGGCGGTTCTGGTCCCCACCACGCTCCTGGTCACGCAGCACCACGCCACCTTTGCGGGACGCTTCGCAGGTTTCCCCATCCGGTTGGAGCAGCTTTCGCGCTTCCAGAGCGACGCCGAGGCGAGGAAGGTCATCGAGGATCTCTCCACCGGAAGAGTGGACGTGGTGATCGGTACCCACCGCCTCCTCAGCAAGGAGATCACGTTCAAGGATCTGGGCCTCGTGATCGTCGATGAGGAACAACGCTTCGGAGTGGAGCACAAGGAGCGATTGAAGGAGTTGCGGGTCAACGTGGATGTGCTCTCCATGAGCGCCACGCCCATCCCGCGGACGCTCGAGACCGCCATCACCGGCATCCGGGAGATGAGTGTCATTGCAACCCCGCCGGAAGAACGCCACCCCGTTCTCACCTTCGCCGGCCCCTATGACACCGCTCAGGTGAAGGCAGCCATTCGTCGGGAACTGGCCCGTGAGGGACAGGTGTTCGTGGTCCACAACCGCGTCCAAACCATCGAGAAGTCCGCAGCAGCCCTTCGAGAGCTGGTGCCCGAGGCGCGCATCGTGACGGCACACGGGCAGATGGGGGAGACCCGGCTCGAATCCGTCATGCAGGACTTCTTCGAACGTCGCGCCGACGTACTCGTCTGCACCACGATCGTCGAGGCGGGCATCGACATTTCCACCGCCAACACCCTCATCATTGAGCGCTCCGACCAGCTGGGGCTGTCCCAGCTGCACCAGCTCCGCGGCCGCGTCGGCCGCTCCCGGGAACGTGGCTACGCCTACCTTCTCTATCCGCGCGACAAGCCCCTCACAGAGGCCTCACACGAACGGCTGGCCACCATGGCCTCCCACACGGACCTGGGCGCAGGCATGTCCATCGCGATGAAGGACCTGGAACTGCGCGGGGCTGGCAACCTGCTCGGCGGTGAACAGTCCGGCCATATCGCCGACGTGGGGTTCGACATGTACCTGCGGCTCGTGGGGGAGGCCGTCGCGAACTACCGTGGTGAGGACACCACACCCGAGCCCGCGATGCGGATAGAGCTTCCTGTTGAGGCACACCTACCCTCGGACTACATCACCTCCGAGCGGTTGCGGTTGCAGATGTACAAGCAGATCGCGGAGATTCGCGATGGGGCCGACATCGAGGCTGTGCGTGCTGAACTCTCGGATCGCTACGGCGAGCTGCCTTCCCCCGTGGTGGATCTGCTGTCGGTGGCACATCTGCGCAACCTCTGCCGGGTGCATGGCATCGGGGAGATTGTGTCCCAGGGCAAGAATGTGCGCCTATCGCCGGTCAATCTGCCCGAGTCGCGGCAGATGCGGCTTCTGCGGCTCTATCCGGGCTCTGCCATCAAGCACGCGACAGAGCTCATCCTGGTCCCCAAGCCTGAGGATGATGCTCTGGCCTGGGCCACGACCCTGGTGGAGCAGGTCTTCGAGCCAGCGCGGTAGGATCAGGCTCGCGTCGAAGTGAAAGAAGGATTGTTTCAATGAAGCTCGCTCGTCTAGCCCCCCTCGTGCTGCTCGCCCTCGTCGCGTGCAGTCCCAGCCCGACGACCGCAGCGGTGGTGGGTGACACCTCCATCCCGCAGCAGCGCGTCGAGGATCTGATGGAAGCGTGTCCCGTGTTCGGGGAGACCCCCGTCGAAGAGGGCATCGCGCTGACGATCATCGCGCGCCTGGAGCTGTTTCGTGCAGTGGGTGAGGCGAGCGACCTCGACATGTCGGAGGAGCGCCTTGATGCCTATCTTCGGAGCAACGAGGAAGCTCTGGCGATCATCAGGGAGCAGCCGGACTGCATCGACATCCTGAAGCCCCAGGCGGCACAGCTCATCCTCCAGGAGGAGGCCAACCCTGACCAGGCACAGGCAAGTCTTGCGGAGATTGACGTGACGGTGAATCCCCGACGCTTCCAGTGGGATGACCAACAGGGCGCCATGGTGGAGGGATCCGGATCCGTGTCCGTGCCCGGCTCCTTCGGTTGAACCCGGCTGTTTTGTGCCGTCTGAACTTGAACGCCTGCGGGACGTCATGGCGGAGCTGCGCGTTCGTTGTGCCTGGGACGCCCAGCAGACACACGCATCGTTGCTGACGCACCTCATTGAGGAGACGTGCGAGGTGGTGGATGCTGTAGAACTGGGCGACGATGAGGAACTGGTGGAAGAGTTGGGGGATCTGCTCCTCCAAGTGTATTTCCACGCCCGCATCGCTGAGGATGAGGGGCGCTTCACCCTCGACGACGTTGCCCGCGGCATCAGCGACAAACTCGTGCGCAGACACGACCACGTCTTCGCCGGTGAGGATTCCCCGAAGGACATTCCTCACAGGTGGGAGACCGCCAAGCGGGCGGAGAAGGGACGAACCTCATCCCTTGAAGGCATCGCGCATTCGCTGAGCGTGGTGGCACGGGCACAGAAGGTCATCTCTCGCACCCGCGCACATGGCGTTCCCATCACTTTGCCGCAAGAGCCGATCACGGATCAGGAGGTGGGCGAGCAGGCTCTGGAGCTTGTGGCGCGCGCCCACTCCAGTGGTGTGGACGCCGATGCCGCCATTCGCCGTGCGCTGCGCGCTCTTGAAACGGAGATTTCGTCGACGGAGAAGCGCGCAGGCGCTTGAGACCCACACCGGGAATCGCAGGGCGCCGCAGCAACTCGGCTCGGCCAACGATAGGCTGGGTGATCGCAAGGACCCTCCGGAAAGGCATTTTTTATGGCATCCATTGAATTCATTGACGCACGCGAAATCCTCGACTCGCGTGGCAACCCCACCGTTGAGGTCGAGGTCCAACTCGATTCCGGTTCCGGCGGCCGCGCAGCGGTCCCCTCCGGCGCCTCCACAGGCGCCTTCGAGGCCGCCGAACTCCGTGACGGAGAGAAGCGCTACGGCGGCAAGGGCGTCCAGACTGCGGTCAGGAACATCCTCGACGCCATCAGCGAAGAAATTCTCGGCTTCGAAGCCTCCGAACAACGCCTCATCGATCACGCGATGATTGAACTCGACGGCACCCCGAACAAGTCCAAGCTCGGCGCCAACGCCATCCTTGGTGTTTCGCTGGCTGTGGCACATGCTGCCGCAGAAGAGGCGGGTCTCCCGCTGTACCGCTACGTCGGCGGCCCCAACGCGCACCTGTTGCCCGTTCCCATGATGAACATCCTCAACGGTGGCTCCCATGCCGACTCCAACGTCGACATCCAGGAGTTCATGATCGCTCCGATCGGCGCCGAAACCTTCGCCGAAGCCGTGGAGATGGGTGCGACGGTCTACCACGCACTCAAGAAGGTCCTCAAGGACCGTGGCCTGTCCACCGGTCTGGGTGACGAGGGCGGTTTCGCCCCCAACCTCGAGAGCAACCGTGCTGCCCTCGACCTGATTCTGGTGGCCATTGAGGCCGCCGGTTACACGCCCGGTACCGACGTTGCCCTGGCGCTCGACGTGGCTGCCAGCGAGTTCTTCGAGGACGGCACCTACACCTTCGAAGGTGCGCAGAAGACCTCCGAGGAAATGGTCGACTACTACGCCGGCCTCGTGGCCGACTACCCGCTGGTCTCCATCGAGGACCCGCTGAATGAAGAGGACTGGGACGGCTGGCAGGCCATGACCGAGCGCATGGGTGCTGACGTCCAGATCGTTGGTGACGACCTGTTCGTCACCAACGTTGAGCGCCTGCAGCGTGGCATCGATACCAAGAATGCCAACTCCCTGCTCGTGAAGGTGAACCAGATCGGCTCGCTCAGCGAGACCATGGACGCGGTCAACCTGGCACACCGCAATGGCTTCACCACCATGATGAGCCACCGCTCCGGTGAGACCGAGGACACCACCATTGCCGACCTGGCAGTGGCTCTCGGCTGTGGCCAGATCAAGTCCGGCGCCCCGGCCCGTACTGACCGTGTCGCCAAGTACAACCAGCTGCTGCGCATCGAGCAGGACCTCGATGATGCAGCTGTTTACGCAGGACGTTCGGCTTTCCCGCGTTTCAAGGGCTGACTATGAGGCCTGACACGTCACACTGGGTGAATGGGTAGGCCACGAAGCAAGCCAGCAAGAAGTGGTCCGGGTCGCGGTTCACCGCGCACCCGGACCGCTGCACGTCCGGGAGAGCGCGCAGCGCGCGAGAAAATGACTGCTCGACAGGTCTCCACCGAGGAGTCTGACGCGGCCATCGAGCAGGCGCTGCCGCCAGCCCCTCGGCTGCTGGGTTCGCGGGCACTGGGTGTCACGTGGCGTCTTCTCATTCTGGCTGTTGTGGTGGCGGCGATCGCCATCACGCTGGCACAAAGTCTTCGCGTGTATTTCGCCCAGCGGCAGGAGATTGCCCAGTTCCGAGTGGAGATCCAGGCCTCGAACGAGGAGATCGCCGGACTTGAGGACCAGTTGGCTCGCTGGGAGGATCCGGACTTTGTCCGAGCTGAGGCACGTTCGCGTCTGGGGTGGGTCATGCCGGGCGAAGTGGGGTACCGCGTGATCGGTGCGGACGGTGAAGCACTCGGCGGTGATTCGGCGGTGCTGGCTGCCGAGGAGGCACCCACAGGGCTTTGGTGGGAGCGTGTCTGGGGTTCCGTCGTGGTGGCGGATCAGCCCGTACCTGAAGCTTCGGCGATCCCCACGCCGATACCTGACCTGACCATTGAGCCGTCGGCATCGCCGACGCCCAGCCAAACGCCGTGACGCTTGCGCGTGGCATCGGAAGGCACTCACAGACATGACAACCATGAACACTGAACCGACTCCCGAGGATCTGGCGACCGTCGAGGCACAGCTCGGACGCCCGCCTCGCGGCGTGGCGGCCGTTGCCTGGCGTTGCCCATGCGGGCGTCCCGGCGTGGTGAAGACCTTGCCGCGGCTGGAGAACGGCACACCCTTCCCCACCACGTACTACCTGACGTGCCAGCGCGCCATCATGGGCTGCTCGGCTCTCGAGGCCAACGGCGTGATGGCCGAGATGACGCAGCGGCTCAGTGAGGACAAGGAACTGGCCTCCCGGTACACAACGGCACATGAGGCCTACCTGGCAGACCGGGCCGAACTGGGACATGTGGAGGAGATCGACGGTATTTCCGCTGGTGGTATGCCCACCCGTGTGAAGTGTCTTCACGTCCTCGTGGGGCATTCCCTGGCAGCGGGGCCCGGCGTCAATCCACTGGGCGACGAGGCGCTTGAGGCGATGGGTGAGTTCTGGAGCAACCCCTGCCAACTTGGGGAAGACGGCTGTCAGGAGTGCCAGTGACCACCGTGGCTGCTGTGGACTGCGGTACCAACTCGATTCGCCTGCTTGTCCTGAGGGATGCGGCCGGCGATGCACCGGAGGAGTTGCGCCGTGAGGTGAGGCTCGCCCGACTGGGGCAGGGCGTGGACGCCACCGGTGAGTTCCACCAGGATGCCATGGCACGGGCCTTCGTTGTGTGCGAGGAATTCGCCGGCATCATCGAAGAATTGGACGTGGGGCGGACACGCTTCGTTGCCACCTCCGCAGCCCGGGATGTGTCCAACCGACAGGTATTCTCCGACGGCGTGCGCCGGCGATTGGGTGTTGACGTCGACGTCATCACCGGGGACGAGGAGGCGCGTCTGTCAGCGTCAGGAGTACGTGGTGGGGTGGAGGCGCCCCAACCAGTGCTGGTCCTTGACATCGGCGGAGGCTCCACAGAACTCGTCGTGGTGGAGGATGCCGAGGTTCGTCTCGCCATCAGTCTCAACATGGGGGCCGTGCGCGTGCATGAACGTTTTCTGCACACCGACCCACCCACCAGCGCCGAGCAGCAGGCAGCTCGCGCTTTCATTGGGAACCTGCTGGACGGCGCGGGTATTGACTTTGACCGTATTGAGAGCGCGGTGGGTGTCGCAGGAACCGTCACCTCGGTTGCAGCGCGTGTCCAGGCTCTCCAGGTGTACTCCAGGGATGCCATCCATGGCGTGGTGCTCAGCCGGCGCGACGTGGAGGGCGCCTGCAAACACTGGCTGACGACAGCGGTGGCACGCATCGAGGAAGAGCCCTGCATGCATCCCCTGCGTGCGGGCGTGATTGGTGCAGGCTCACTGATCCTCGACGAGATCTCCGCGCGCGTTGCCGGCGGAAGCGTCATGGTCAGTGAAACTGACATTCTCGACGGGATCGCGCTAGAGCTTCTCGGCCGATAGTGCAGCTCAGCTGAACTGCACCATGTTGTTGAAGATCCAGTCGCTCTCCATCGCGTAGCCACTGCTGCGGGTCACCACGAGTGGCCCCCAGATGTAGCTGCGGCAGCCGTTTCGACCGGTTACTGCGGTGTCGCACTCAGTGCGCCAGCGTCGCCCGTCCGCGGTCCAGGTGGCGTTGTTGCCGAGGTTGTTGTTCTTCCACAATGAGCGCGCCGAGGGGAGATAGGTCATGTTGTTGAACGTCCAGCCGCTGCGGGTCATGAAACGGCCGTTCTGCTGTACGACGGAGGTGGACCAGATCTGGGTGGTGCAACGCGTGGTCTGCGAGTACGGCGCACAGGTGGTCTTCCAGTCTCGACCGTTGACGTGGTGCGTCCCGGGAGTCGTGTAGACGTTGACGTTGCTCGGGGACGACGTGGTGAGGGATTTCAGCCATGCGGCGCCGGAGGAATGGAGCGTTCCAGCGTTGCTCAGGGTGCCTGCGTAAAAGTTCGCGGTGGCCCAGGTCAGGCCGTCTGAGTGCACCAGACCAACGGCAATCACCGTGTAATCCGGATTCAACAGGTTCTGGCGATGCCCGGGGGAGTCCAGCCACATCTGCATCAGGTGCTCAGTGTCGGAAGCCCTCGAGGTGTAGGCGACGTTCTCCGCCCAACGGGTGGCGCCCTTCCACCCGAAGTCCGAATTGTGCGAAAGATTGTTGCTGCTCTCCATGCGCATCGTCCAGGGCTGGGACACCGCCACAGACACCGTCGGCGCAAACTTCAGCGAGGACAAACCGTGGCTTTGGCGGATGGCGTTGTGACGGTCCACGAGGTCAGCGATCGAGTTGGCGTTGCTTCGCTGGGATGCCGTTGCATCTGCGGCATGGGCAGAGATGGGAAGCAGGCCCATGAGCACGGCAGAAATGACGAAGAGTAGAACTGACAGACGGCGATGCACGGGGATCCTCAGAGCTGGTGGCCCCCCACTGCAACCCCGATATTAACAGGGCACGCCCGCCAGACTGAAAATGAGGGCGATACGCTCTAGACTGCTGCGCGAAGCCCTCGTAGCCCAATTGGCAGAGGCAGGCGGCTTAAACCCGCCACAGTGCGGGTTCAAATCCCGTCGGGGGCACCCGGGGCGCTTCAGGGTCATGGCGAGCGGTTTCTCCGGTGCTCGCCTCCGTGGCAGACGGTACAATGGCCAGCAGCACCTCAACCAGAAAGTTGCACCATGGCAAACCCCATCTTCCGCAACAGCGAGACATTCAATCGGCCGCCCGCGCAACAACAGGGGCAGCCCCAGTGGGGGCAGAACCCCGGTTTCCAGGGACAGGCTCCCCAGGGCTACCAGCAGCCGCAGGCATCCGGCGGCTTGATGACGCTTGACGACGTGATCGTCAAGACGGCCGCGACGCTGTTGGTGGTGTTCCTGACGGCCGCGGCCACGTTCATGCTCCTGCCGCAGGATTTCCTGTTCCCAGCGCTCATCGGCTCCGCCCTCGTCGGATTCGTGACGGTGCTCTTTGTGGCCCGTCGCCACACCATCCCCGTGGGTGGCGTGATGTTCTATGCAGCCATTGAGGGTGTCTTTGTGGGCGCCATCTCGAAGTTCTTCGAGACCATGTTCCCCGGCATCGTCGTTTCGGCTGTGCTTGCGACCTTCGTCGCGGCAGGCGCCACGCTCGCCGCGTACAAGTTCTTCAACATTCGCGTTACGCCCAAGTTCCGCAAGATGGTCTTCATTGGTACGGCGGCCATGGCCGGCGTGTTCCTGGTGAACCTCGTCCTGGCGTTCATGGGTATCGACACCGGCATCCGCGACATCGGAAGCGGCGCAGGAATGTTGTCCATCGCAGTGTCCGTGCTCGCTGTTGGCCTCGCCATTTTCAACCTGATCGTCGACTTCGACTTCGTGGAGCGTGGCGTTGCCTCGCGTGCCCCGGCCAGCGAGTCATGGCGTGCGGCGTTCGGCATCACGGTCACCATGGTGTGGCTCTACGTCGAGATTCTCAGGATCTTGTCCTACTTCAGAAACTGATGCCCGGTCAGTGAGCGGAGGTGTCGCGCAAGCAGCGTCCGTGAGCTGATCGTCCAGTGCAGAGCGCGCCATGAGCGCAGAGACACCCAGTCGGCCCTTTCCGTTGATCCTCCGAGGTCATGGACAACGGGGTCGCTGGGTGTTTCGCATGTGGCGCCATAAACAATGCGCAGAGCGTGGAAGTCCTCCAGGACACCGGTGGTGGAGCGGCCAATCCAGTGATCTGACTCGAGCGCCAGGACGCGTTCAATGCGCACCTCCTGACCCGCTTCCTCATAGACCTCACGCAGCACGGCCTCCGACGGTGACTCTCCGGGATCAATTCCACCGCCGGGAAGCGTCCAGGTGCCGGGAGCTCCCGTCAGGGTTGAATTGACGGTGCCCAACAGGCCTCTGCTGGAGACCACCACGGCGTAGGCGCCGATCCGCTGATGCACCACCGGCTGCGACTGCGCCGTGGGTTCCTCATGGACGACGTGGCGTCGACGCGGTCGGCGATCGGTGGTGGACGCCTCGCGCGCCAAATAGGTGAAGACAATTTCTGGACCGCTCAACGCCGCGGAAAGCGGGCGCAGGGGAACGTACCCGTGCGTGAAGAGGACTTCAGCCGGATGTTGGCCGTGGAGAATCTCGACGTCAACCACTTGGGAGCCCACTGGTGAGAGGACTCCGACGACACGCATTCGACCAGTCTATCGAGTGGCCTCCCATGGCCAAGGGCCTCGGCTGCTCCACCCTCTCGGATACGCTGAGGCGGCCATATGCCTAGGAGGGGACCTCATGCAGTACAGGGACGAAGCGCGAATTGACACCACTGAGGTCCGCCGCGGCGGCGGTTCAGGACGTGGTGGAGGTGGTCGTCGAAGCGGCGGTCGCCTGGCAGTGGGCGGTGGAGCGGGTGGCGTTGTTGTCCTCGTGCTGGTGTTGCTCTTCGGCGACAATCTGGGGATCAGCGTGGACGACCTCATGGGGTCCGGCCAGAATCAGCCGCAAGGCCAGAACCAACAAAGTGCTCAGGACGCCATCCAGTGCGAGGACGGAGCAGACATCCAATCGAACCCTGAGTGCAGATGGGACGCCTACGCCTCGGCCACCGAGCTGTACTGGCAATCCGCGATGGGTGATTACGAGAGTGCCCCGCTGACAATCTTCAGCGGTCAGGTCAGCACCGCGTGCGGGACGGGATCATCTGAAATGGGGCCCTTCTACTGCCCGGCGGACGCCGGTGTGTATCTGGACACACAGTTCACCGAGAAACTGCTCGCCAACTTGGGTGCACAGGGTGGGGACGCTGCAGAGGCCTATGTTGTCGCGCACGAGTACGGGCATCATGTGTCCAACATCACGGGCCAGATGGCGCAATCCCGCGCGGCAGGCAACGATTCCGGTCCCACCTCCAACCAGGTGCGGCTGGAATTGCAGGCCGATTGTTACGCAGGAGTCTTCTTCGCGAACACAATCAACGACCCTGCCTCTCCCATCGAGGAAGTGACGCGAGATGATCTGGCTCGCGTTGCAGATGCGGCCAGCGCCGTGGGTGATGACCACATCCAGGAGCAGGGCAACGGGCGGGTGGTTCCGGAGAGTTGGACCCACGGCTCCTCGGAGATGCGTCAGCGCTGGGTCGCCAAGGGTTTCGATTCGGGAGATCCGAGTGTGTGCGACACCTTCGCAACGGATGATCTCTGATAGGTCCTGACCGGGCCTGTCTCAGCTGAGCTGGTCCGTCATGTCCCTGCCCTGTAGGTCCGAATAGTGGGTTTCGCCATCACACTGGTAGGTCACGACCGGCTGGACGCGATCAAACCGGTTGTCGATTTCGACAGCGCAGTCCCCACCCGTGCTGAAAGCGGCGATGCTCTGCGCAAGGGCTGCCGGATCCACCAGTGTGGGATCGAAAGGTTCCAAGCTTGAGGTTCCGGTGCGCTGGGAGACATAGGTGGGCCGATTCTCCATTCTGGAGCGACGCTCGGTTTCGTCATCGGTTCCCGGAAGCTCTGACCAGTAGCCCAGCTGGGAATTGAAACCCAGCGAGTACACCTGCGTGGCAGCCTCCGTGACCTCGGCAATTCCTTCGCGAATGTCGGCCACCGACGTGATGTTCAGAGTGCGGAAGACCGATCCGTCGGGCCGAAAGAAGATCGTGGTGGATTCGGGGGTGGTGGTCACCGTCATCAACACCCGTCCGGTCCGGTATTCCACCACCTGCAGGTTCTGGCCACTGGTTGAAGTTCCGAGCAGGGCCGCATTGTCGAAGATGAGGTGCACATTCTCCAGAGCCACGTCGGTGGGCCAAAAAATGGTTTGGCCGAGGTATTGGACATCGGTTTCGGCAAATTCGATGGTGCCGTCGCGCCATTTGTAGGCGCGGGCTGTCTTGTCCGTATCGAGCACCACCAGCGTCACCTCCGTCTCGGAAACATCCAGCTTCAGAGCGGGGCGGAGCCCGGAGAGCTCGTGCAGTTTGGCAACCACCAGGGGGGCGCCCCCGTCGATGAGCGGCATGTCAATGGTGAATGTGACGGGCAAGGAGGGTGTGGGGTTCGGAGTGCGGGTCGCGCTACGGCTGGGCCCGGGACTCGGGCGCGTGGGCGTGGGCGAGGGAGTCAGGGAGTCCTGGCTGGCAACAGGGGTGGGTGATGGGGGAATCGGTGGTGTGTCTGGGGTGGGCGTGCAGCCAGCGACCATCAGCAACGCCACAGCGGCGACTGACCATCGAAGGGGAAGCATCCCTCTAGGCTACTTGGCGCACGACATCGATGGCGCACAACCGATTTTGCGAGACGTTCACCGCTACCTCGGGTGGTGCCCCGAGGTAGCGGCTGAGCAACAGTGCCAATCCTGTCCTGTCATGGGCCTTGTGCGTCGAGGTCATCAGTAGGATTTCCACAGTGGCTCAGGCCGGGGAAAGGGGGTGACATGGCAGCCAGATTCTTGGTGTCCCATCCGTGCAACGACGCGTGCTGCGAAGTCATGACGGAGTACACGGTGGAAGGTGCGCCCGTCTACAGATGCCCGGGCTGCGACTCCGAATGGATTGAACTCGGGGAGCGGACGGCTGACAAGGGCTCATCCGGTCCACCACCCACTGTCACGGCCGATGGCGGGAACGAGGTGCCCAAGACGTGAAGCCGTGGGACGTGACCGATTGAAGCACTGCTCAGCCAACTGGCGAGAAGTATCCAGAATTCCAAAAGTTTGTAATAATGGATGATGGAATCTTTCACGGCAGGGAACAGCGCCGATCTGTTGGCGCGTATCGAGGCTCTGGAGGGGCGTCTCGAGGAGGTGGAGCGGCAGGCGGCTTTACGCGACGAGGGGCTCCCAGTTGAGTCATTCGCGCCGAAGCAGGTGTCGACCGATGTCGACGCTTTGTGGGCGCTGGAGGAGTTGAAGCGCAGGCTGCCTTCGCCGGGGGGAGTGCTCTACACCGGCGCGGTCGACTATGGCTTCAATTGCCAGGCCCAATGGCAGTGGTCCACGGCACGCGATGACGTACTTGATGTGGATCGCGACGTCACCGCGCAGTCGCTCGCGGCTCTCGCACATCCCGTTCGGATAGGCATCCTGACGGCAGTCCTGAGGGGGGTGGCGACCGTCGCCGCACTGTCGGAGGAACTCCAGATCACGGCTTCCGGCCAGGCCTACCACCACGTCCACCAACTGAGCGCGCAAGGTTGGCTCTCCACATCCCGACGCGGGCACTACGAAGTGCCGGTAGCGCGCGTCGTCCCCGCCATGGTGATCCTCGCCGCTGCGGGAGCAACGCCATGAGTACTTCCACCACTGATCGCTCGGCCGGTGTGGGGCGACGACGCGTGCGTCCCGTCCACAAGGCAGCAACTGGTCTCGTCGTCGTTCTGATCCTCGTACTGGGGGTCCTGCACGCACCCCATCGGCCATCTCGCCCCGTCTCTGTTGTGGGTGACACGGAGCTCATGAGTGCTGCTGTGCAGGAGAGTCTCACTGGGCAACTTGGCAAGGTCTCAATGCTCAGCATCGAGGACGAAGACCTTCGCTTTGCGCATATGGATGCGGAGGAATCGACACAGTACGAGATCGGGTCGATCACCAAGACATTCACCGCGTTGCTCTTTGCCGACGCCATCGCGCGTGGGGAAGTGGAAGCCGGGACCACGCTCGGCCAGGTGTTTTCCATTCCCGGCTCTCCCATGGAGGATGTTCGCCTGGACGAACTCGCCAGTCATCGCTCGGGGCTGCCGCGTCTGCCCACCACGATCCGCTCACTCGCCCGCGGCATGGCGACCAGCTTCACCCATGGGGACCCGTACACCGATGATGTCCAAGCGGTCCTCGACACTGCCTCACAGCAGTCACTGGCGGATCGCTCCACGGTGCAGTATTCCAACCTCGGCATGGCGGTGCTGGGCCTGGCGATTGCCGAGAGATCGAAAATGACCTATTCCGATCTTGTCCGGGTCCGCATCACGGAGCCCCTTGGGATGAAGAACACCTTCGTACCTGCGTCGAAGGATGATCCACGCATTCTTGAAGCTGACGGTCCGGCAATCACCGGTCTCACTGAGAATGGTCTTGACGCCGCACCGTGGACCATGGGTGGCTATGCCGCAGCCGGAGCAATCCGTTCGACGCCACACGACATGGCGCTGTATGCCGGCGCGCTGCTCGAGGGCAGCGCACCCGGGTCGGCGGCGCTCGTCCCACGCTTTGATGCTTCACCGGAGGGGATGGAGCGAATTGGCTATGCCTGGTTCACCGAGCAACTGGAGGGCCGCGAGATCACATGGCACAACGGTGGCACCGGCGGCTATTCCTCTTTCCTGGCTCTCGACATGCAGCGAAAGACAGCAATCGTGATCCTGGGAGGGACCGCGGGCGGTGTTGATGATGCAGCGTTGGTGGCTCTGGGAGAGCAGGCACGTCGATGACCACAGTGCTTCCGGTTCTCATCGGCACAGGATTCCCGGCCACCGCAGTGCTGTTGTGTGCAATGGCGACTCTGGGAGTCGCCCGGCGGAAGGTCCCCGACGCACTCAAGGTCATTGAATCCCTGTTCACGGCCGTTTTGTTCGTGGTGATCGCCCGCCAGTTCGGAGGGTGGCAGTACCTCGGCAGCGTCGGCTGGTGTGTGCTTGTTGCATCACTTGCAGTGGCCACAGCGGCTTCCGTTCTTGCTCTGTGGCGCCTACCCCTGGCGCAGCCGGACCTCTCCCGCAGCGCCCTCGTTGGGCGCTGGGTGAACGCAGCACTGGCCTGTGTTCTCGCCGTCGGAGCGGCCGTCGTCATGTTGTGAGCCACAACAACGCCGTCTGGTGCCAGGTCAGTTGCAGGCGAGGGCCATGGTTGATCCGAGCAGTAGCCACCGGGGATGCATGCGGCGCCCTTGTTGCGAGCCCCCCCGGGGATGTCAGTCGACGTGGAGCGCTTCAATACCAGCGGATTTCTGTCGCAAGTGCAGGATCAAACATGTGATGCCGACTGCCAGAAGCGCAACAGGTATGACCCACAAGACGAAGGGGGCGCGGTATCCGATTTCTACCACGTCTTCGCTCACCCAGGTCTCGAAATTCTGGCCGCTCATCCTGGCCAGTTCCCCGAGTGCAACAGTCGCATAGAACAGCGCGAGTCCCATCAGGATGCACGCGGATCCTACGTTCAACAGTGGGCCGCGCTGCAGAGCTCGAGTCATGTCAGCAGTAAAGCATGGCACGTGCAGCATGGATTGGAAATCGGTGCAGACCCGCGGACCACACCATTTGTGATTCCTGCTGCGGCTTCAGTCGCACGCCACTCCCGTGGCATGAACAGGACAGTAGCCACCCGGGTTCTTGTCCAGGTACTGCTGATGTTCCTTCTCGGCATAGTAGAAAGGTACACCGATGGTGATCTCGGTTGTGATCTTCCCGTAGCCGGCTTCAGTCATGCGCTTCTGGTAGGCGTCGCGCGAGACCTCTGCCGCCTTCAGTTGCTCGTCGTTGTTGGCAAAGATGGCGGAACGGTATTCGGTGCCCACGTCGTTTCCCTGGCGTGAACCCTGCGTCGGGTCATGATTCTCCCAGAACACGGCCAGGAGTTCGTTGTAGCTGGTTCTGGACGGGTCGAAGACCACCTGCACCGTCTCGGCGTGGCCCGTCTGGCCGCCACAGGATTCGCGATAGGTGGGGTTGGGTGTGTAGCCGCCCATGAACCCGACGGCTGTGTTGACGACACCGTCGGTCCGCCAGAAAAGCCGTTCCTCGCCCCAGTAACACCCCATTGCGAAATGGGCCACCTCGCAGCCGACGGGGACCTCATCGAGGCGGAGCCCAAGAACTGTGTGCTGCGGCATCGGATCGAGGATGGGGGTGTCCCTCCCGGGCAGGGCGCTGTCCCTGTCCACCATCTGCGGCTTGAGTGACTTCTTGATCCATCCCATGACGTCGATATCCATGCACCCAAGTCTAGGCAGCCCTCCAACAGGTGGCGTGGGCGTCAGTTCAGACGCCAGTCGATGGGCTCCGCCCCCTGTTCCTGCAGCGCTGCGTTGACGCGGCTGAATGGTTGGGAGCCGAAGAATCCGTAGCGCGCTGACAACGGAGAGGGGTGAGGACTGCAGATGGACGGGACTTCGCCGAGAAGCGGAAGGCAGGACTGTGCGTCCCGGCCCCACAACACGGCCACCAGGGGGCCACCCCGTGCGACGAGGGCAGTGATCGCGGCGGCGGTCACCTCCTCCCAGCCCTTGCGACGGTGCGAACCGGTGACTCCCGGTTGCACAGTGAGGACCCGATTCAGCGAAAGCACACCCTGTTCGAACCATGAGGTGAGATCGCCGTGGAGAGCGGGGGGGATGCCAAGATCTGATTCCATCTCCGTATAGATGTTCTTCAGGCTGCGGGGGATGGGGGAGATGTTCCGGGCCACGGCAAAGGCCAGACCGATGGAGTGGCCGGGCGTGGGGTACGGGTCCTGGCCAAGGATGAGGACCTTCACGTCGGCCATCGGTTTTGTGAATGCCCGCATGATGTTCTCCGGTGCCGGGAGGTAGCCCCGACCCGCGGCATTCTCCGCACGAAGGAAATCACCGACGCGGTGGATCGTCGGTTCCACCGCAGCCAGGGCCTGCGCCCAGTCGGGGGCAACGAGTTCAGAAAGAGGCTTCACCATCCTGCGAGTTTGGCATATGACGTCTCCACGTTACGTAATGAAAAAGGATGTTGCCATTGTGGGAACTTGGGTTCACAATAAGTAAATGAGCAACATTGATCTGGGACCGATCCTGGACGATCTCGCCGCTGGACGAATTGATGCGGACGAGGCGAATCGCAGGATCGATGAGGCAAAGACACAGGCCGGCGGGAACACTGCCCCACGGGCCACGGAGAAACCCAAGCAGCCGCGTGATGCCAGGAGCGACGACCCTCGTCCGGGTGGGTTGACGAAGGTATCGATCACCTCCGTCGGGCGGCGCGTCCGCGTGGAGGGGGACCCTGGTGTGGCGACCCTGTTGGTTGAGGGGCGCCACGTCCTTCGTCGCAACGGCACAGTCATGGAAGTGAGCAGCACCGGCGAGTTCGGTCCCAGCTTTCAGGGCTTTTCGCTGATCCGACCGCCGCGCAACCTGGATGATTTCCGCGACATTGGGCTGGGTAAAGAGTTGCTGGTGCGGGTGAACCCGAACCTGGTGGTGGACATCGAAGTGACCACTGGCGGGCTGAAAACCACTGGCGTCCCGCGTCTGGGTCGGGTGCGGGTGACCGCGGGTGGCTGCACCATTGAAGGCGTCGAGGAAGTGGGAGACCTGCTCACCCAAGCAGGGGGAGTCAGCATCGAAGGTCCCATCAGCACAGGGCGCTCACGGCTGAAGGTGGAGTCGGGGAGTCTCAACGTCACGCTGACCCCGGGTGCCAATGTGACAGTGCGCGGCGAGGCCAGGCTGGGCCGAATCACTTGGCCCGATGGCACCACAGAAGTGGATGAAGTAATCGTTGGGAACGGCTCGGCCAGGCTGGACATCTCCGTCGTCATGGGGATGGCGACACTCAAGGTGGAGGACTGAGATGGCAAAGCTGTATCACGCACCGGCTGACTGCCCCGTCTGTGGCGACGACCTGATTGTCACCCGCAAGGGGTGTCGAACGTGTGGAACGGAGCTCGCTGGTGAATTTGAGAGCTGTGGCTACTGCGGGCTTGAGAGTGGTGAACTGGATCTGCTGCGCGTTTTCCTGTCCTCGCGCGGGAACCTGAGGGAGGTGGAAAAGCACCTCGGGGTTTCCTACCCCACGGCGCGTGCCCGCCTTGATGCGGTGGTGGACAAACTGGGCTTTGCGACCTCTGATGAGACGCCGGGCAACGAGGGCCCCGCCGAGTCTGGTGCGGCGCATGCGAACCCGCAGGAGCAGGTGCTGGCGCGTGTGGCACGCGGCGAAATCAGTGCTGAAACGGCAGCAACCCTGTTGGCCAACCTGTGAAACGGGTTGGCGAACAGGGTTGGTAGAGGTGTGGCGTATGGAGTGGAGTCAACAGATCAGAGTGGCCGGACCGCAGTGATCGTCACGTGGATGGTCTTGCCGTTGGGAGCGTCGTAGGACACGTCGTCGCCGATCCTTCTGCTGGTGACGGCGGCACCCAAGGGCGACTGCGGGGAGACGGCCTGTTCGATGGAGTCATCCGTGCCGAGCACTTCACGGCTTCCGAGGAGGAACGTTTCGGTGTCATCAAGGTCCCCGTCGAAGGCAACGGTGATCACCTTTCCGGGCATGGCCTCATCGGAGGCACCCTCGGCTTCACCCAGATGAGCCGTTCGCAGGAGGTGCTCGAGTTGGAGGATGCGACCCTCCATCTGTCCCTGCTCCTCTTTGGCGGCGTGGTATCCACCGTTCTCACTGAGGTCGCCCTCATCGCGGGCGGCAGAGATACGTGCCGTCACTTCTGGTCGGCCAGTGTGCTTCAGGTGATTCAGTTCGACTTCGAGCTTGTCAAAGGCGTCCTGGGTCAACCACACAACGTCGGCGGTGTTGTCAGACATTGCGCCACCCTATCCGGTGAGAGTGCACCTTTCCACTGAAACGGACGTGGCTTCCTTCAGAGTCGCGATGGTGAGTTCAACGCGGGTGAGTTCCTCGGTGCCGGGTGGGACGTCCACCACGAGTTCTCCGACGCGCTCATAGCTGACCGCCTGAGCGAATAGTGAGCACGAGGCAGCCTGTGACGGGTCGGAGCGTTGCACCACGATGGCCACCGCGATCTCCTGCGGTGATGTCACATCAAATTGACGGACCATGGCCACCACCGGAGGATCCGACCTCTCAAGACCCGCCGAGATGACGATGCCGATGGCCGCCAGGACTGCCAGGACTGCCACCACTGTCACGGCGATGTCAATGGGGCTGCGCCTGGGGTAGCGGGCAGCGATGCGGGCCCGGTCCTGTTCACTCATCGGTCTGCTCACATCACCCATTGTGCCGCGTTCAATGTGTTCTCGCCTGTCGGGCAGTGTTGAAGCCTCGAGCGACGGCGCGACACAATGGCGCGCATGACCTTCACCGGCGGCTCCGGGCTGCGGCTCCTCCATGTCCACGCGCATCCTGATGATGAATCGAGCAAGGGAGCGGCGACCACAGCCAAGTACGTGGCGGAAGGGGTGGAGGTGATGGTGGCGACCTGCACCGGTGGTGAGCGCGGCTCGATTCTCAATCCACAACTGGCACACGATGAGGACGTCCTGCGCAACATCGCCGAGGTTCGACGCGCCGAAATGGCGGCGGCACGCGAGATTCTGGGCGTGGAGCAGCGTTGGTTGGGCTTCGTCGACTCAGGATTTCCCGAGGGTGATCCGCTGCCACCTCTACCAGAGGGGTGCTTCGCTTTGAAAAAGCCCGCTGAGGCAGCCGGACCGCTGGTGCAGATCATGCGTGAATTCAAGCCCCACGTCGTCACCACGTACGACGAGATCGGTGGATATCCCCACCCTGACCACATCCAGTGCCACAGGGTGACCATGGATGCGTTCTCGGCGGCGGCGGACCCCGGTCAGTGGCCCGAGTTCGGACCTGCCTGGCAGGCCGCGAAGCTGTACTACCACATGAGTTTCCATCGTCGACGCTACGCAGCCCTGGAGGAGGCGATGCACCAACACGGCATTGCTTCCAGGCAGCCGGTGCCAATCCGAGATGATGACCCGTACTCCGATGGTCGGTTGACCACCTTCATCAACTGTGCAGACTGGTTCGGTGTTCGCAACGCGGCCCTGACAGCCCACGCCACCCAGGTGGACCCGGACGGAGCGTGGTTCGCAGTGCCCCTGGCGATCCAGCAGGCAGGGTGGCCGACGGAGGACTACCAGCTCAAGATCTCCAAGGTGCCCACAACCATTCCTGAGGATGATCTGTTTGCAGGGTTGCGTGAGCCCCTGGTGTCTGACTATGTGATCTGAGGGGAACTACACCCGCTGCTGGACGTCGCGCTTCCGCCCGAACTGAAGCCACGCGGCCAGTCCGCCGCCCACGGCACCTCCCAGATGGCCCTGCCACGAGACGCCCGAGGCGGTGGGGAGTACCCCGACAAGGATGCTGCCGTAGACGAGCAGGATGACAACAGCCAGGGCGATCTGTCCGAGCCGACGTGTGAAAAATCCTCGGATCAGCAGATACGTCAGATAGCCGAACACGAGCCCGGACACTCCGGCCGTGATGGAGCCCGCCGGTGCTGTGAGCCACACGGTGACCCCGGACACCACCACGGAAGTGATGGTGGTCATCAGCCACCGAGCGAATCCTGCGATGTAGGTCAACAACCCCAGCACGAAGAAGGGGCCGGAATTCGCGATGAGATGCCCCCACCCGAAGTGCAACCACGGAGCCAACATGATGTGACCAGCCGTCTCGATGTCCCGGGGATTGATCCCGAATTGGTCGAGACTGTTGCGGGTGCTCTGGTCCACGATCTCCAACACCCACATCAGCACCAGCAGCCCACCCACGACGAGGAGTCCACGCAGGAGCGGGCTGGTGCGGGTTGCGGGCAGGTCCTGTGTCATGCACTCAAGTGTGACACGCGTACACGAACCGAGGCCGGGACGCCTATGGAACCACTGATCAATCATGTCCTGGCTGCGGCGCACCGGATCGGGCGATCTGGCCCCCCTTCATCTGGATATGGACACTGTGTGTACTTGGGTAGCCTTGCGGCCATGCCGAATCGCCTTTCCTCCTCCGCCAGCGACTACCTCCTCCAGCACGCCCACCAACAGGTGGATTGGTGGGAGTGGAGCGAAGAGGCGCTCGGCCACGCCGTGGAGACGGACAAGCCGATCATGTTGTCAGTGGGCTACGCCTCCTGTCACTGGTGTCACGTCATGAGCCACGAGTCCTTCGACGATGCAGACATCGCCGCTCTGATCAACGAACACTTCGTCCCCATCAAGGTGGATCGGCAGCAGCACCCCGACGTGGATGCCCTGTACATGGCGGCCACGCAGGCCATGAACCGGGGATCCGGCGGCTGGCCCATGACGGCATTCCTCACGCCCACGGGTGAACCCTTCTTCACCGGAACCTATTTTCCGCCAGAGCCGCGACAAGGGATGCCGTCATTTCGGCAGGTTCTGGAGGCGATGACGCAGGCATGGACGGAGCGTCGTGATGAGCTGATGGAATCTGCGGCTCACATCGTCGCCCATCTCACCCAGGCTTCTGCGCCGGATGCGGTGGAGCAGGCCCCGGATCTGCGCGCGGCCCTCGACGCGATCGAGGCTGACTTCGACATGATCCATGGCGGTTTCGGGAGATCCCCCAAATTTCCCCCGGCCACAGTGCTTGATGCGCTCCTCGTCAAGGGTGAGCCGCGGGCCCTGGAGATGGCGCAGCGAACCCTGGAGGCCATGGCGCGCGGGGGCATTCACGACCAGGTGGGTGGCGGCTTCCATCGCTACAGCGTGGACGCCGGCTGGGTGGTTCCGCATTTTGAGAAGATGCTCTACGACAATGCGTTGCTGCTGGGCTCCTATGTACGGGGTTGGCGCCGGACCGCGGATCATGACACTGGTCTGCGTGCACTGTTGGAGCGGACCGCCTACCGCATCCTCGGGTGGCTGGAGCGGGAGATGCGCACCGAAGGTGGAGCTTTCGTCAGTGCGCTGGACGCCGACTCCTGTGACATCCGTGGCGCCGTTTTCGAAGGCATATTCTACGCCTGGAACGAGGAACTGCTTGCAGATGCCCTTGGCGCCGAGGATGGTGAGTGGGCGGCCGAGGCCTTCCACGTGACTGCTGGCGGCACCTTCGAAGATGGGCTGTCGGTGTTGCAGTTGAGGGGTCGGCCTGACTTCGACCGTCTTGATGAGGTGTGTGCGCGGCTCCTGGAATCACGGGAGGCCCGGTTCCGTCCGGCCACCGACCGGATGGTGGTGGCGGCGTGGAACGGACTCACCATCTCTTCGCTGACAGCCGGTGCCCTTGTCTTCGATGAGCCGAAATGGCTGGAGATGGCCACGGCTGCCGGTCGCTACCTCGTGGAGACACACATTGTGGATGGGGACCTTCGTCGAACCTCCCTGGAAGATGCGGTGGGGAACGCGTTGGGCGCCGCGGAGGACTTTGGGGCGGTGGCTGAGTCCTTCGTGGCCCTGGCCGGGGCGACCGGGGATGCGTCGTGGCTGCGTCACGCCGAGATGCTGGTGGACCGTGCTGTTGTGCTGTTCGGTACCGACGACGGCGGCTTCTACGATGCCGCTGACACCGGTCTCTTCGACAGGCCACGCTCCTTGACAGACCATGTCACGCCCAGTGGAACCTCTGCCCTGATTGCGGCCCTGCGCGCCGTGGGGTTGATGGCGGAGCGGGCAGATCTACTGGAACGGGCTGATGCCGCCGCTCGCACCACCTGGGGGGCGGTGGCGACATCGTCGCGCTTCGCCGGTGCGGCGCTGACCGACCTGCTCGTCACCGACGAGGCGCGTCGAGGCCTGAAACCGGCCATCGTTGTGGTCGCCACTGGTGACCCCTTCGACGAACTGGCGCGCGCGTCCTGGCGTCTTGCACCAGCGGGCTCTGTCATCCTTGCAGCGAAGCCGGATGCCGAGGGCTTCGGCACTCTGCTGGAGGGCCGCGCAGAGAGGGCCGCCTACGTCTGCCGGGGTACGGTCTGCTTCGATCCGGTCATGGATTACAACAACCTCAAGACTCCGCTCTGGAGCCGGGTCTAGGACCAGGCTTTTGCGATCATGTCCACTGAAGATCGAACGGAATTCACAGTCTTCACTTTGGCAATATTTTGATGTGATCGCTCATTCGTTCGTGGGCCTCTCCGGGAACTCAGGGGGAGGTCTGCGAATCATGCGGCGCCGGCACCGAATACTGCCAGACCAATGGCGATGAGGTGGCAGATGGCAGCCAGAATTGTGGCCGTATGGAACACCTCATGGAAACCGAACCACTTCAGGCTGAGGGCTGGTTTCTTGGTTGCGTACGCGACGGCGCCCAGGATGTAGATGACTCCGCCGGCGACGATCAGAAGGACGATGGCCGGGCCACCGGCTGTCCAGAACTGGGGGAACCAGCCGACTGCCGCAAGGCCCATGGCGACGTAGAGGAACGTGTAGAGCCAACGCGGTGCGCCCAGCCAGAGGACTCGAAAGGCGATGCCCAGGACGGCGATGGTCCAGATCAACACGAGTACGGCAATGCGTGTGGTGCCCTCCAGCAGCATCAGCGAAAGGGGCGTGTAGGTGCCCGCGATGAAGATGAAGATGTTGGAGTGATCGATCCGGCGGAACGTGGCCAGGATGGGTGGGCTCCAGTTGCCGCGGTGGTAAGCGGCACTGGTGGCGAAGAGCTGGACCGCTGTCAAGGTGTAGATCCCGCATCCGATGCGGCCGAGCAGAGTGGGGGCATAGGCGGTCAGGGCCACCCCAACGATCAGGGCAATGGGTGCAAAGCCCAGATGCAGCCAGCCGCGCATGACGGGCTTGCTGGGTGCGGGAACCACGGGCCTGCCCTGACCCTGGGGCTCGGTCGGGGTCTGTGCGGTGGTGGAGTTGTGACTCATGAAGGACCTCATTCGCTGTAACCTACGCAACCGTAGGTTACCGGATTGCTCGCGAAACCATGGGGTCGGTCCGGGTCAATGACCGAAGCGACGCTCGCGCCTCGAGTAGTCGCGCAGTGCACGCATGAAGTCCACTTTGCGGAAATCGGGCCACAGTGCCTCGCAGAAGTAGAACTCGCTGTGCGCCGACTGCCACATCAGAAATCCTGACAGCCGCTGTTCTCCGGATGTGCGGATGATCAGATCCGGATCGGGTTGACCCTTGGTGTAGAGATGATCAGCGATCTCCTCCACCTCGACAGTTGTTGCGACGTCCTCCAGGGTTTCGCCCTGCTCCGCTCGAGCGGACAGCAGCGAGCGCACGGCGTCGCGCATTTCATGGCGGCCACCGTAGGAGACTGCCACGTTGACGTGCATGCCGGAGAGACCGACGGTGGAATCTGCGGATTCCCGCAACAGTCGTGAGCACTCCTGGGGTAGGAGATCGAGAGCCCCGACGGCCTGCACGGGCCACCTCCGGGTCTTTGCCAATGACCCCACAAGTTCCTGGATGACATGCAGGAGCGGTCTGAGTTCCTCGTCGCTTGCACGGTCAAGGTTGTCGGTGCTGAGCACCCACAGGGTGACCACCTTGATGTTGGCCTCGTCACACCACTCGACGAACTCGATCAACTTGTCCGCGCCCGCACGGTAGCCGACAGCCAGAGGTTTGCCCGGCGCATTCAGCCGGGCCCAGCGCCGGTTCCCATCAGCCAGGACAGCCACGTGCTGGGGGAGCCTCCCCATGTCCACCTGGCCACGCAACTGGGACACATATGTTGTGTACAGCCATTTGGGGGGCCAGATACGGTCGACGAGGCGTCGGAGGTCGGGCATGGAAGAAGGATAGAACCTCCGGCCGGCATTCGGTGCGTCGCGTTCAGGGTCATGGACTCACAGCGGCTGCGATCCCTCGTGGATAGGATGCTTTGCCCCTGCATGGAATCATGGGGGTCATGGCACGCAAGAAACCTCAGGCGCGGGCACGGGACATGGTGATCTCGCTGGCCGTGATCCTGATTCCTCTGCTGTTGATCACGTGGATCTTCACAAATGATCCACAACCGAGCGTGGAGCCCGTTGACGTGGCTCCCGTCCTGGAACAGGCGGAGCAGAACTCCCCGTATCCCATCCTGCGGGCCACCGCCCTGCCGCCGGAATGGGTGCCCGTGCGCGTGGCGTGGGCTGAGGATGGCAACCAGTGGATTACCAGTGTGCCGGCCGTGGGGAACTCCTGGCAGCTCGGCTATCTGACCCCGAACGGCATCTATGTGGCCGTACAGCAGCGTGACCGCGAGACGAGTGCATTCGTGGCCGACGTCACCCAGGATGGCCGGAGGGAATCCGAGGTGTCAGAGATCGAAGGACGCACCTGGGAGCACTGGATCTCCCGGGACGAGGTCTCCCGCTCGCTGGTCTGGCGCGACGGTGACATGGTGGCAGTGGTGACAGGCGACACTGACTACGCCCAATTGGATGCCTTCGTCGGGAGCCTCGTCACCGAGTAGGAGGCTGTTGGCTTGGCTCCGTCAGGTGTCTCGATCACTCTGGCTGACGGGCTTTGGCCACTTGTTCCCTCGCATCGTCCAGGTACTTCTGGCACAGCGTCGCCAATTGCTCCCCTCGCTGCCACAGCGCCATGGACTCCGCCAACGGGACGCCCCCGGATTCCAGTTTGCGCACGACATCACCCAGTTCTTCACGGGCGACTTCATAGGTGGGTTGTTCAGCCATGGTTCTCCTGTGGATGGATTCCGGTGACATCAAGCGCCAGTTGACCGTCGGCCAGGTGGGCGCGGAGGCTGGCTCCGACAGTGGTTGCGTCGATGGAGGAAACGGTGTCATCGCCGTCGAAAAGCACGGCGTAGCCCCTCTCCAGTGTGGCTTTGGGTGACATGGCCCGCACACTCGCCAAATCAGTGCGCAGTCCTGATTCCTGATGCCGAAGCACTGTGTCGATGCCGGTGCGCAACCGGTGGTTGAGCAGCGTCAATTTGTCAGTGTGCGCGGCGAAGGCGCTGGTGGGATCCTTCAGCACAGGGCGGGAGCGAAGATCTTCGAGGCTGCGTTGTGTGACCTCCAACCGCTGGGTGATGGCACCCTTCAACCGGATCCTGGCCTGGGCCATGACATCCATCTCCGCAGTGAAGTCCGGCACCACCCGCTTTCCCGCATCGGTGGGGGTGGAGGCGCGAACGTCGGCCACGAAATCCAGCAACGGAATGTCTTGTTCGTGTCCGATGGCGGAGATCACCGGGGTGGCGCAATGCGCGACGGCGCGCACAACTCCCTCGTCGGAGAAGGAAAGAAGATCTTCCAAACTGCCACCACCGCGGGCGACGATGATGACATCGACCTCCTTGTCGCTGTCCAGCCGCTGGATGGCCAGCATGACCGCCTCGGCAGAGGAAGGGCCCTGCACCGGGCAGTGAACCACCGTGAACAAGGCAGGCCAGCGGCTCTCCACGGTTGCCAGAACATCACGCTCAGCGTCGGACCCCTTGCCTGTCACGAGTCCGATTCGACGCGGAATCAACGGCACGCGCCGTTTGCGCTGGATGTCGAAGAGTCCCTCGGCCTGCAGTTTGCGCTTCAACTGCTCCAGCCGGGCCAGGAGTTTTCCCTCCCCGGCCACCACCAGTTCGAGGCATTCGAAGCTGAGGGTGCTGTTGCGCTCCCAGACGCGGGGCCTCACCCGGGCTGTGACGCGTGATCCCTCGGGCAGGGGGCCAGCAGCATCGAGCACCATGGCCGAGATGGTCACCTTGGCGGACAAGTCCGCCACCCGGTCGCGAAACGTCAGGAATTGGGTGGGGCCGCTGCGTCGTTTGATCTCGATGACCTGGGCATCCACCCAGATCTCACTGCACCGCCCCACCCAGTCCTTGACCGCCATGACGACGCGCCCCAGGGGCTGCGGCTGCGCCTCCGAGCTCTCCAATGCCATGGGCACCACCCTAGTGCCGGCCGCTGACAGAGGCTTTCTAGGATGGGGGCATGCACACCACCTCAGCCCGGCCGGACAGAAGGTTCAGGTCCAGAGGGAAGGCTGCGGGCTGGATGCCGAACCAGCACGGGGCGTGGGCGATGCTCGTGGTGCCATGGCTGCTGGGTTTCGCTGAGGTGCTGCACAGCGAAGGACCCGTGATTTCCTCGTTGCTGCTCCTGGTCACCTGGCTGGCGGCCTACTTTGCGTTCTTTGCCGTGTCGCAGTGGTTGAAGTCGCGGAGGAAACCCCGCTACCTCCCCGCCGTGCGCACCTACGCCGTTGTGACGACACTGCTCGGAGTGGGTGTGCTGGCTCTGGAACCGGAATGGATCCAGTGGGGCATCGTGATTGCTCCATTGCTGCTGGTGACGCTGTGGCTGTCCTGGCGTCGCCGAGATCGGAGCCTCTCTGCCGGTGCGCTCACAGTGGCGGCCACCAGCCTGGTGCCGATGATCATGAACAGTGACGGCCTGTGGCCGTGGACCGTCGCGCCGGCCGTCGTGGGGATTTCTCTGGTGTGCTTCGGCTACTTCTTCGGAACAGTCTTCTACGTCAAGACCATCGTTCGGGAGCGAGGGAGCCAAGGCTGGGTCATTGCCTCGGTACTGGTGCATCTTCAGTGCGTGTGGATCTGCCCCCAACTCCCTGAAGTGCTTCCCCGCGTCGCCCTCGCGGCATTCTTCGCTCTGATGACGCTGCGCGCTTGGCTCGTTCCCTGGCTGGGTCCGTTGCGGGGCCGCAACGTCTCGGCACGGACAGTGGGCATCGGCGAGTTCGGATCCACCGTGCTGCTACTGGCCGTGCTGCTGGCATCGTGACCGCTCAGCGGACGTCGATCATGAACCTTTCGAAATCGTCAACTGCCTTGGCCGTCAGGTCGTCGGTGAACAGGTCCTCCAGCACGTCTGGGGAGACGGTGAAGACACGCACACCGATGTCGGTCAGGGTCACGAGGTGTTTCGCGGACTTGATGGAGGCCGCCATGATCATCGGGCCCGTGCCGTCCTGGGGAATCGCTTGGATCATGTGCGTGATTTCTTCGGTGCCGTCCAGCCCGGCACGGAACATGCGGTTGAAGTAGGGCGCGATGTATTTCACACCGA
This sequence comes from Arachnia sp., assembly GCA_052089385.1. Taxonomy (GTDB): domain Bacteria; phylum Actinomycetota; class Actinomycetes; order Propionibacteriales; family Propionibacteriaceae; genus Arachnia. The sequence continues at coordinate 19,310 of JBQCZU010000020.1, read as the reverse complement.
GCGCGGATCCGATGAGGGCCTGCTTGGCGGAATAGACGGCCGTGAGAAGGACGGGTACGTCCTGATCGCGCAGCTTGGAAATGGTGTGGGCACCCACGCGCGTGCAGGGCACCTTGATGGTGGCCGACGGCGCGATCTCACGAATCTCCATCGCGGAGCGATACTGCTCCTCCACTGTGGTGCCCCAGGCCTGGAAACACACCTCCCTGGCGCCCGCACTGCGCGCCCAGTTGTAGATCCCCTTGATGTCGGAGACGTGGCGGGACGCCTCGCGCATCAGCTGGGGGTTCGTTGTCACGCCGGAGAACATGCCGATCCTCAACCATGGCTCGCACGCTTCCTGCTCTGCAGAATCGATGAAGAAGCGGATGTCGTCGGAGGGTGTGGTTGCGGTGCTCTGCCATTGGCGGCCCGGCCCGGTGCTGTGCATGCTCATGGGTCTTTTGTAGCATGCGGCCAAGTGATCCTCGTGGCGGCGTCCGGAGTCTCCTAGAATGGGACCATGTCCTCATCAGTTGACCAGATGCCCAAGCGAGTCATTCTTGCCGCCCCGCGTGGATACTGCGCAGGTGTTGATCGCGCCGTCATCACGGTGGAGCGGGCGCTCGAGGCCTACGGCGCCCCCGTGTACGTGCGGAAGCAGATCGTGCACAACAAGCACGTGGTGGAGACGCTGGAGAAGCAGGGTGCCATTTTCGTCGATGAACTGGAGACTGTCCCCGAAGGTGCCAGGGTTGTCTTCTCAGCCCACGGTGTGTCCCCGGCCGTCCATGCCGAAGCCGCCGTGAAGGAACTCAAGACCATTGATGCCACCTGCCCGCTGGTGACGAAGGTACACCGGGAGGCCCAGCGGTTTGCCGCCAAGGACACCCAGATTCTGCTCATCGGTCATGCGGGCCACGAGGAGGTTGAGGGGACGATGGGTCAGGCCCCCGAGATGACGACGCTCGTGGAGCGCCCCGAGGACGTCGAGGGACTGGATCTGGACATCACCCGGCCCATGGCCTGGGTCAGCCAGACCACGCTCAGCGTTGATGAGACGATGGAAACCGTTCAGCGTCTTCGTGAGAAGTATCCGCTGCTGATGGATCCGCCCTCCGACGACATCTGTTACGCCACCCAGAATCGCCAGCAGGCAGTGAAGCAATTCGCCGATCGTTGCGACCTCGTGATCGTGGTGGGATCGCGGAACTCGTCGAACTCGGTGCGCCTCGTGGAGGTTGCACTGGAGGCTGGCGCGAAGGCCTCCTACCTGGTGGACTACAACACCGAAATCAAGCCGGAGTGGCTGGAAGGCGTGTCCACCGTCGGTGTCACGAGTGGGGCGTCGGTCCCGGAAGAGCTCGTCGATGGCGTGCTGGAACTGCTTCTGGACAAGGGTTTCCCCGTGGCGGAGGAAGAGCGGCTCACCGAGGAGAACCTGGTGTTCTCCCTGCCGCCGGAACTGCGTCGCGACCTGAAGGCCACAGCTCACAAGTACTGAATGAGATGCGGTGCATCACACCAGGAAGCGGAACAAGGGGCTGGTGGAGGAGATCTCCTCCACCCAGAAGCCACAGTCCTGGATGCGCTGGAGCAGGAAGCGGTAGTCCCCGGGATGGCCCAGTTCGATCCCAACCACCGCTGGGCCTGTGTCGCGACTGCTGCGCTTGACGTACTCGAAATATGTGATGTCGTCCTCCGGGCCCAGGACGTCGTTGAGAAATCGACGAAGTGCCCCCGGTTCTTGTGGGAACTCCACCATGAAGTAGCGTTTGCGCCCTTCGTGGACCAAGGAGCGCTCCACCACTTCGGCATAGCGGGCGACGTCGTTGTTGCCCCCCGAGATGAGCACGAGTACCCGTGAACCGGGAATCAGGTCGATGCGTGGCCCCATGCCACCTGTCGGAAGGACTGCAGGGGCCAGGGCGGCTGCCGGCTCGGCAATGATGCCGTCCACCTGGTACATCTCCAGCATCTCTGAGCAGACCTGTCCCTCAGGTACACGTGTGAGCTCCACATCGGCCTCGGAGACAACGCTGAAGGTGTAATCGCCCATGCGGCTCACGGCGGCACCGTCAACGAAGTTGTCGATGTCGTGGAGAGTGACTGGCCTGCCAGCGGACATGGCGGCGGCAACGCACGGTGCTCCCTCGGGTTCCACCCCCACCAGTCGTACGCCGGGGTGAGTGGTGTGCAGCCATGCCGCGACACCGGCCAGAAGTCCGCCCCCGCCCACGGGCAGCACCACCACGTCGGGGACGAAGCCGAGCTGATCGAAGGCTTCGACGATGGTGGTTGCCTGACCTGCTGCAGTGCGGGGATCATTGAACGCAGGGACGATCGTGCCACCGTGCTGAAGTACGTGTGCGGCTGCGGCGGCGCCCGCCTCGTCGTAGTTGGCTCCTTGCATCAGAAGCTCAATGTGGCCGCGGCCGAGATTGGCAATGCGCTGGCGCTTCTGGCGTGGAGTGGTGGTGGGCACGATGACCGTGCCGGATATTCCCAGTGCCGCGCAACTGAACGCAACGCCCTGACCGTGGTTGCCTGCCGATGCGCACACCACTCCCGCCTGCTTCTCCGCATCAGAGAGCTGGCTGATGAGGTTGTAGGCGCCGCGCAGTTTGTAGGATCGCACAGGTTGGAGGTCTTCGCGTTTCAGCCAGATCTGGCTGCCGGTGGCCTCCGACAGCCGGATGCTCTGCTGCACCGGTGTTCGGATCGCGATTCCCTCGAGCCTCGCAACGGCGGCCGGAATCGTGTCTGCCAGGTCAGTGAGGGCGCTCATTGAATTATTGTCTCCTGCCACGACCGGGAGCGCGAGCCCAGCAGCGGTCCTGTCCCAAGCGGTGGCGAAATCAGCGGCTCGTGCTCCCTGCAACCACGAGGGCGCCGGTTCTCCACACTCTGGGACATGGATCGCGTACGAGCATTGGGGATGTCGGCATCAGACCGGGGTCCCATCTTGGGAGACGTCGGTCCATTTGGACAGTGTCGCTCTGGCCAAGGGACGCTCCGGGCTTTACGGTCATGACAACAACCCACACGAAAGAGGGCGACGTGGCCTCCCTGCAACTCGATGGTTCGCGAGCAATCCCAGCCGTGGGCGAAATTCTCGTGGAGACCCGGGATGTCAGCAAGGTCTTCCGTGTGGGCGAATCCCGTGTGGTTGCCCTGAACAGGGTCGATCTGCAGATTCGTCGTGGAACATTCACGGCTGTCGTTGGCACCTCAGGCTCGGGGAAGTCGACGCTGCTGAACATGCTGGGTGGCCTGGAAAAGCCCACGAGTGGGGAGATTTTCGTGGCCGGGCAGCCGCTGCACCGGTTCACCGAGTCCCAACTCGTCACGTACCGCCGAGAGCAGGTGGGCTTCATTTTTCAGTCCTTCAACCTTCTGGAATCCATGACCGCGCTCGAAAACGTTGCTCTGCCGCTCTCCTTCCGGGGCATCAGCAAGCACGCGCGGCTGGCGCGCGCCCGGGCAGTGCTCGTGCAACTGGGCCTTGAACGTCACCTCCATCACAAGCCGGGGCAACTTTCCGGGGGACAACAGCAACGCGTCGGGATCGCGCGCGCCATGGCGGTGCAGCCCACGCTGGTCTTCGCGGATGAGCCCACCGGCAATCTGGACTCCAAGACCTCCGAAGAGACTCTCAACCTGTTCCGTGCTGTCATCCGACGGTTCGGCCAGACATGGGTGATGGTCACCCATGATCACCATCTCGCGGGCTTTGCGGACACCATCATTTCCATCGGCGATGGCCGGATCACTGATATCGCGCACACCGAGCACAACGTTGCCCACACAGCGAAACACCACGGACAAGGAGTCCCGGCATGAAGAGGTTCATCTCATCGCTGGCCACAGTCATTCTGATTCTCGGACTGAATGGGTTGGCGCTCGATGCGCAGGCCAGTCCACGAGCGTTCGTGTCAGGAGATCAACCGGCCTCATGGGGAAGCCTGCCGAGCGGTGGCGATGACAGGTTCGGGGCGGAGGGTGGATCCGACGGGTCCGCTGGGGGCGTGGACGGAGCTGGCTCTGATGGCACTTCCGGAGCTGGCGACGGTGCGGGCAGCGACGGTGGTGCTGGTACTGGTGCTGGTGACCCCGGAGCCACTGTGCCCGGTCTGTCCACACCCCGGGTGATGTTGTCCGGGTTCGTCTCCACGCCCGCCGAGGTGGAAGCCGGCCAGGATTTCACGGTGTCCTTCACTCTTCGCAACACCTCGAAGCTGACGCGCGTGGAGAACATCAAGGTCAGTCTGTCCTCGGGTGAGGGAGCCGCATTCCTGCCCGCCGACGGATCGTCGTCGATCTTCATCGACCGCATCAGTGCCGACGACGACTCCATCCAGACGATGACGTTCCACTCGTTGCCCTCCCTGGAGGAGCGGCCCTATCAGATGCAATTGAGCGTGGAGTATGAGGACGCCGTCGCAAACGCCTACTCGTCGCAGGAGAGCGTCTCGGTTTCGGTGAAGCAAAAAGTGCGTGCCGATACCTCTGTGCCGCAAGTGGTCCCTGAGATGCTGGAGGTGGGGCAGGACGGGTCCGTCTCCTTCAGCATCCACAACCAGGGCAGGACGAAGCTCTACAACGCCAAGGCGACTGTCAAGGATGGCCAAGCTGTCTCCGGCGAGGAGATCTTCATCGGCACAATCGAGCCGGGAACGTCGGGGGCCGTGGACATGATTGTGAGGGCGGAGGAGGAATCCGAGAACCCTCTGGTCATGGAGGTCACCTACGAGGACGTGGAGGGAACGGTGACGTCGCTGTCCAAAGAGGTGCCGCTGAGTGTCATGCCCATGATGGAGCAGTTCCCGGAAGACGATTTCATGAATGAGGAAGGCGACATGGGCATGGGGTTCGCCCTGTGGCCCCTCATCATCGTGGGTCTTGTCCTCCTGATGATTGTGGCTCTGGTGGTGTTCCTGGTTCGTCGGGCCCGACGCCGCTCGCGGGAGCGTGAGGACATGGAGTCGCTGTCGATGCTGGGAGATGAACCGCTGGTGCCCAACGACACGATGCGTGGCTGAGCCATGCGCTGGTCAGACCTCATTGGTGCCAGTCTCGCCAGCCTGCGTCAGCGCTTCTTTCGTACCCTGCTGACCGTTTTGGGGGTGATCATCGGCACCACCTCAGTCATCGTCATGGTGTCGCTGGGAGTGGGGCTGTCCTCGGCCTTCACGGGCAACGTCGACAACAATCTGGCACTTCGCATGGTCAACGTGTTTGAACCTCCGCCGAAGGAGGCTGCCACGGATGCGAGCGTGCCCACCGCCATGGACGACCGGATGCTCGCCGCACTGGAAGTCATGCCGGGCGTGGAGGCGGTGTGGCCCGTGTATCGGGTGCAGGTTGAACTCCAGATCGGTGGATACACCTCGTGGATGGAACTGGAAGGACTCCCTCTGGAAGCCATTGAGGCACTGAACGTCCCCTTCGAAGCGGGCGAAATGCCTCAACAGGGGGCCCCGCTGTCGCTGATACTGGGCAATGCCGTCACTGACCAGTTCTGGGATGAGAGGACCGGTGAACCGGCGGATATCGACCCGATGGCGCAACCGATGATCCTCACCTTCCAGGACGGTGACATGTTCGAGGACATGGGGGCGCCGGGCGGCGTCAGCATGGACGAGGGAGATGGCGGGGAGTCCCAGCTCCCACCGCCACCACCGAAGAAATTCGTCGTCCCCACAGCGGGTGTGCTCTCCGGGGAGGGACAGGATTACGGACCCTATTCCTACATGATGGCGGCTGACCAGGCGTCGCTGATCAAGGCTTTGGAGAAGGCCTTTCCGGGGAAGGCGCTTCCCAACCAGCCGGCCACGGCCGACGGGAAGGCCACACGAGGCTTCATCTTCACTGAGTTCCGTGTACTCACAGCCGACACCGAAACTGCTGAGCTGTTGTACACAGACCTCCAGGAGCAGGGCTACACCGCCTACAGCGAGATTGAGTGGATTCGAGAATCACAGGGCATTGCCGTGCTGATCCAGGCTGTTCTGGGAGGCATCGGCTTCGTGTCGCTGCTGGTTGCCGCCATCGGTATCGCCAACACGATGATGATGTCGGTCTATGAGCGCACCAAGGAAATCGGCATCATGAAAGTTCTGGGTGCCGCGCTCCCAGACATCCGGAGGCTCTTCCTCATCGAATCCGCAGCCATCGGCTTCTTCGGAGGCGTGCTGGGGCTGATCTTCAGTCTTGGGATCTCGGCGGCGGTGAACTTCTTCACCGAATCCGCGGGGGACGCCGGCTTCGGCGGACCCATCTCCGTCATTCCGGTCTGGCTCATGCTGGGGGCTGTGCTGTTCGCAACAGCCATCGGTACCGTCGCAGGTCTGCTGCCTGCCCACAGAGCCATGCGACTGAGCCCTCTGGCCGCCATCCGCGCCCAGTAGCTCGACGGTACGTGGCGTGGCTACCCGGCCAACCAGGGCGTGGCTACCCGGCCAACCAGGGCGTGGCTCGGCGTCGGTGTTCGGCTTGCTTGCCCTCATCCATGCCGTCCCACATCCGGGTCATCATCCGGGAGCGGAAGTTGGCCTCGAACACTTCGCGATGATCAGCGACGAAGCTCCAGTAGAGGCCGTCCCAGTCTGCGCGCCACTCCCCGGCGGCGAAGTCCGACATCTTGCGAAGATAGTTGCTGCCCGAGACATAGGGCTTGGTGGTGATTGCTTCGCCGTAGGCGAACTGACTCATGGCATAGACGTTTGGCACCATCACCCAGTCGTAGGCATCGATGAACATCTCCATGAACCACTGGTACACCTCGTCCGGGTTGGTCCGCAGCAGACACATGACGTTGCCGAAGACCATCAGCCGTTCGATGTGGTGGGCATAGCCGGTCTCCAACACCGAGTGCAGCACATGATCCACGGGAGCAAGGCCGGTGGTGGCCGTCCACCAGCCGGGTGCCAGGAGGGACGTGTGCGCCAGGTTGTTCGACGTCCGCATCGCTGATCCCCACAGGATGTAGGTGGCCCGCATGTATTCCCGCCACCCGATCACTTGGCGTATGAACCCCTCCAGTGAGGCCAGTGGGACGGCGTGCTCATCGGCAGCTTCAAGGGCGCCCCGGACCACCGCCCCCGGATCGAGAAGTCCGATGTTCAGTCCTGGAGTCATGAGCGAGTGGAACACGAAGCGGTGCTGCGTGCTGATGGCATCCTCATAGGGACCGAACTGGGTGAAGCGGTCATTGAGGAATTCCTCATAGGACGCCTCAGCCTCCTCGTGTGAGGTGGGCCATGCGAAGGAGTCGGGGTTTCCCGGTGCGTCAGGGAACTCGCGACGTACCCAGTCAATGGCGTCGGCGACCTGTGGATGTCGCTGCGGCTGCGACACCTCCGGCACCGCATGTTTGCGGGGTAATTTCTTGCGATTCTCGGCGTCGAAGGACCACTGCCCACCCACGGGTTGGTCACCGTCGACAAGGATGTCGAGACGCAAGCGTTGCCAGGAGTAGAAGTGCTGCATTCGCGCAGAGTTGTGGGTGAACCAGTCGCGGATCTGTGCGGTCGTCGTCAGGAAGTTCGGCGATTCGAGAACGTCAGTGGACGGATCGAAGGAAAGCCGCGCCCCGGACTGGTGAGCGGCCTTCTCCAGGAGGGAACGGGTGCGGCGGGAAAGCCAGTCGTCGACGGGATCGAACAGCGTGACGCGTTCCGGATCAAGCTCGGTCAGGAGGGCGGCCAGCCGCTCTCCACTGGGCTGTTCCGCGTGCGTATCGATGTGGTGAACCGCGTACCCAGCGTCGTTGAGTCGGGCGGCGAAGCGACGCATCGAAGCCCGGTGAAGGATCAGCTTCTGGGCGTGGAAGGAGAACTGGCGAAAGAGAAGGTCATCCTCGATCAGAACGAACTCGGTCCCTTCCTCGGCATCGAGGTGCTGAAGGAACAATTGGTGGGGGAAAACCAGTCGCAGCGTCGTCACAGGTCACCTGCGGTTTCTGTCGTGGCGTCCATGGACCGAGCTTAACCACACGGGTGAGCACGGACTCTCGCGTGGATGGCTCGAGGATGCGTCAGTCATCTGCGGTGCCGGTGCGGCGGGGTAGCTTCCGTACGGTGGAGCGGGGGTCCGTGTCATCCACGGCGTGATCCAGTAGCGACAACTCAGCCCGGACATCATGCCGGTCCAGCATTTCCGGCACCACGACGTCGCGGGTGTTCCCCTCGATGGCTGAAAGCCTGGTCAGGTCCTTCTCCGAGACCTGCAGATCCTTGAACTTGCGGGCCGTCACCATGACGCGGCTCTCCAGTGTGCCGACGGCCTTGTTGTAGTTGCTCACCGTGGAGTTGATGGAGCGCCCCAATTTGTCGAAATGATCGCCCATGGTGGCGATGCGCTCGTGCAGTTCCCGGCCGAGCTGAATCACTTGGGCCGCGGACTCCGCCAGCCCGGCCTGTTTCCAGCCGTGCGCGACGATGTGGAGCATGGGGATCAACGTCCCGGGGCATGCGAGCATGATGTTGCGGCGAGCGGCGAACTCGTGGAGATCCGGGATCTGTTCCTGGGCCAACCTGTAGAACTCGTCGCTACCGAGGAACAGCACCACGAACTCCGGAGAACCCGAATCCAGCTGCCAGTAGGTTTTTCCGCTCAGATCCTCAATGTGCTTGCGGACGTGTCCGGCGAATCGACGAAGCTGCGCCTTCTCCTGTGCATCGTCGGGGGAGTTGTAGGCCTCCAGCACCGCGGACAGCGGCACCTTGGAGTCCACAAAGATGACCTTGCCGTCGGCGAGGTTGATGCGCATGTCAGGGCGGAATCGGTCTCCGTCGCTGCTGGTGTAGGTGTACTGGTCATCGAAATCGCAACGTCCGGTGAGGCCCGAAATCTCCACGATCCGGCGGAGGCTCTGCTCGCCCCATGCTCCTCTCACCTGGGGGTTTCGGAGCGCATTGCTGAGGCCAAGAGCCTCGCGCCTGACTGTCTCCCCGGAATCCCGGACAGCCCTGACCTGTTCGCTCATTTCTGCGGCCAGCCGGGAGCGTTCCTTCTCCACCTCGTTGAGGCGATCGTTGAGCTGTTTCAGGCCTTCTGTAAGGGGGGTCACCAATTGTTGGGTGGCGGCCATGCGCTCGCCCGCCGTCTTCTCCGCCTTCTGGCCCTGCTTGTCCAGCGATTCCTCGGAGAGGACCTTGAACTGGTTCAGCAACGTTTCGCGATCTGCCGCCAGCTCTGCAGATCTCTGCAGTGCCGCGTCCCGTTGCGCCTCGATGGTTGCTCTCTGGGACAGCGCCTCGGACGTGGCCGCCATGGCCCTAACTGTTGCGGTGCGCTCGTCGGCCGCCTCCCGCTCAGCAACGGCAAGGGCTGCACGCAGGTTGGCCTGTTCGGCGATCCGCTGCGACACCTCGGCGCGGGCCGCGGATTGCTCTTCTCGCGCCCGGCTCGCTTCGTCGCGGGCCCTCTGGGCATCCAACCGTGCATCCGCAATGGCGCGGGATTCATCCGCTGCATTGTGTTGCCGCATCCAGCTCCGGGCCACCATCCAACCAAGGGCGATACCGACGACCGCGCTCAGCAGGACGATCAGGACATCTGTGACGGTCATGGAACAACTGTCTCAGGGAGATCTGACAATTGCCGTCAACAACCCCGCGCGTCGTGGAACCAACGATGGTGGGGTGAGGCGAGAGGTTCTGTGTGGTGGTGGAGCTGGCAATTCAGCGACGGCGACGCTGGCGCAGCTTCTCCAACTCGGCCCGCTCTGACTTGCTGAGACTGTGGATGCCTTCGGCACTGATCTTGCCGAGCAGGGCGTCCATGCGATCCTCATCGGAGACGTGGCGCTTCTCCTGGCGCGTTGGCTGCTGGGCCTTCTTCCGGTTGGAGGAGGATGCCGCTGTTCTCCGCGGTGCATTGCCGCCCGGGATCATTGAGGCATTCGCGAGGAGGCCAACGCGTTTGGCTGCAATCGCCACACCGAAAAGACCGAAAAGCAGGACGAAAAGGCTGCCCCATGCGCCCCCGCTGATCAATCCCAGGACCTGAATGCCCAGGAAGACCGAGCCCAGCACCCATGCCTGGATGCCGAAGAAGAAGGGGCGACGGGGGTTCTCAGCGATGAACAGCAAAAGGATGGCAAATTGCACCAGGTTCAACCCGGAGAGGAACACTCCCGGCAGAAGAACGCCAATGATGAGGGCGGATGCCGTCAGCGACACCCAGATGCCCACGAAGAGTTTCGCCATGGCATTGCGACCGATGGTGGCCTCCACCTCGCGGCCGAAGTACCACAGCATGACCAGCGTCAGGACCACGAAGAGCAGGTTCCCGCCCTCAGGGGCGAGGGGCCACGTGAAGATTCGCCACACCTGCCCCCTGAAGACCTCTTCGGGAATGTAGGCCAGAGCATAGGTGAGGCCTCCGGAGAAGACGCCAGCCAGCATGCCGAAGAGCCCGATGAGCACGACGACAAGCGTCGATGTCATTTGGAAGCGGCCAAGGCTGAACCAGTAGTCGTCGCGCGACTGGGATGGGAAAAAGGCACTCACACACCCAAGGGTGTCATGCCGCTCCAACTGTGACCAGTGTTTACTGGTGGTCATGCTCAAAAGTTTCGGGGAACACGTTGATGACCTGGCGGCCTACGTCGTCGCCTCACCCAGCTCCTACCACGCTGCGCATGTGGCTGCAGAAAGATTGGAGGCGGCCGGCTTCGAGCGGGTGGACGAAACGCAGCCCTTCCCCGCAGGCGGCGGACGCAGGTACCTCGTGCGTCATGGTGCTGTGGTGGCGTGGGTGCAGCCATCGACGGTGAAAAACAATGCTGGCTTCCGGGTGGTGGGTACCCACACCGATTCGCCTGCGCTGAAGGTCAAGCCAAATCCCCAGCTGGCCAGCGTGGGTTGGAATCAGGTGGCGGTGGAGATCTACGGCGGGATGCTGCTGAATTCCTGGCTGGACCGTGAGCTGGGCATTGCCGGCCGCATCGTCACGCGTGATGGTTCCCAACACCTGGTGAAAACGGGACCCATCGCCCGGATTCCGCAACTGGCCATCCATCTCGACCGGCAGGTCAACGACGGTCTCAAGCTTGACCGTCAGGGCCACATGCAGCCTGTGCTCTCGCTCTCCTCCGACGGGGATCTACTGGCACATCTCTGTGACCTCGCCGGCATCGCCGAAGAAGACGTGGCGTTGCATGATCTCTTCACCTTTGATGTGGCCGCACCTGCCCGGTTCGGGCTGCACGACGAGTTCCTCGCCTCCGGGCGGCTGGACAATCTCTCCAGCACACATGCCGCCCTCACCGCGATCGAGGACTTTGACGGCAGCGACGACATCATCATCTTCGCGGCCTTCGATCATGAGGAGGTCGGATCATCGACATCCTCCGGGGCCGCCGGACCCCTCCTGGAGGACGTGCTCCACCGGATCGCCTCCACGCTGGGACTGGACGTGGACGCTACCCGCGCCATGTTGGCCCGTTCCTCCTGCATCTCCGCCGACGCCGGTCACCTGGTCCATCCCAACTACCCGAATCACCACGACCCGGTGGTGCGGCCCCTGCCCAACAAGGGACCATTGCTCAAGATCAACGCCAACCAGCGCTATGCCACCGATGCCGCGGGTGGGGCCATCTGGCTGAACGCCTGTGCTGCCGCGGGTGTTCCGACGCAACAGTTCGTCTCGAACAACGCCATGCCGTGCGGATCCACCATCGGGCCCATCACGGCAACCCGGCTGGGGATCACCACCGTCGACGTCGGCATCGGCCTGCTCAGCATGCACTCCGCCCGTGAAATGTGCGGCGTGCAGGACCCGCTGATGTTGGCCCAGGCACTGCGTGCGTACTGGGCCGGCGCCTGAGCCACGCAGCGCTGCGATCTCTGGCACTGTGTGAAGGAACACGCACACCACTGCAAGGGAGCACGCTGACGTGTCTGATCCGATCCTGCTCGAGATTGATGACGGCCTGGCCCGTCTCACGTTGAACCGGCCGCAACGCCTCAACGCCTTCAACCGTGACCTGGCCGAGGCATTCGCCGAGGCCGCCATCGACGCGACGTCGCGCGACGACGTGGGGGCCGTCCTCATCGATGCTGCCGGCCCTGCCTTCTGCGCGGGCGGTGACGTGCGCGAGATGGACACGGTGATGCGTGCCGGGTCGGAGTTGGAGACACTCGCCGGGGTCATCAATTCCGGACTGTCGGCGCTGACCACCTCCAGCGTGCCGGTTGTGGCGGCCGCACATGGCACCACGGCGGGCGGTGGGCTGGGCGTGCTGTTGAGTTCCGACTACGCCGTCGTGGGCGCAAATTCCCGGCTCGGAAGCCTGTACGCCAACATCGGGCTGACACCCGACCTGAGTGTGACGGCGCAGCTTGCACGAGCGGTGGGGGAGCGTCGCGCCCTCCAGTTGGTGCTGCAGAACAGGCTCCTGACTGCTGAGGAGGCGTTGGCCTGGGGCCTGGTGGCGGAGGTCGTCCCAGCCCCGGACGGCTCCGAAGCCTCCGCGATGGCGGAAGCAGTCCGGTTGCGGGCCGAGGAGGTCGCCCGGTTCTGGCTGGCCGGGGCGCACACTGCCTACGGACAGGCGAAACGCCTTGTGCGGGGAGCATCCGAGAAGTCGTTCGCCGACCAACTCACCGATGAGGCAACCACCATCGGTGTCATGTTTGACACAGACGACGCGCGTGCCCGAGTGCATGCTTTTGCGGATGCTTCGGCACGGAAAGCGGGTTGACCCATGGTGGATGTGACATCTCTGTCCGGCCGCACCATTGTGATGTCCGGCGGCAGCCGCGGCATCGGACTGGCCATCGCGCTGCGGGCAGCTGCGGAAGGCGCCAACATTGCAATGCTGGCGAAGACGGACCAGCCGCACCCGAAACTGGAGGGCACCGTCCACACGGCTGCCGAGGAGGTCCGCGCCGCCGGTGGGCAGGCACTGGCCATCGTGGGCGATGTGCGCAGCGACGAGGACATCGAGCGCGCCGTCACACTGACCGTGGAGGAATTCGGCGGGATCGACGTGGTGGTCAACAACGCCAGCGCCATCGACCTCTCGCGCTCGATGGACCTGACCGCCAAGAAGTATGACCTCATGGCTGACGTCAACGTGCGCGGCACCTTCATGCTCTCGCGGGCGGTCATCCCTCACCTGCGCAACAGCCCCAATCCGCACATCCTGTCCCTGTCGCCGCCGCTGAATCTGGATCCGAAATGGTTGGGCGCACACACCGGCTACACGATGGCCAAGTACGGCATGACGATGGCCACGCTGGGCATGGCTGCGGAGTTTGAGGGGATTGCGGCCAACACCCTGTGGCCGAGGACCACCATTGCCACGGCGGCTGTCATGAATATTCTGGGTGGCGAGAGGTTGATGGCAGTCAGTCGTACGCCGCAGATCTATGCGGATGCCGCCATCGAGGTGGTGAAGCGCACGGCCGCGCAGGTGACGGGCCGGAGTCTGATCGTTGAGGATGTGCTGATGGAAGCCGGCATCACGGATTTCTCCGGCTACGCCGCCGTGCCGGGCACCCCTGACGAGCGGTTGTACCCGGACATCTTCCTCTGACGGCGGAGTCCGGGTCAGGGATGCCGGACCCCGTTGCCGTCCAGAACAGCGGCGTAGCCCTCACGGTACGTCGGGTAGGTGAAGACGAAGCCGCTTTGTCGAAGCTGGCTGTTGTCGCATCTCTTGCCCCGGCCACGGGAAAAACGCTCGGGGTGGGTGTCCACCGGTGGAACGGGCAGCCCCATCCTGTCCGCCAGGAATTCGACGACGTCCCGGTGGTCCACGGGGGCGTTGTCGACGCCGACGTGGACAGTGCTGGGCTGGTCCTCAAGGGTCGTGAGGTGCACGATGGCCGCGGCAGCGTCGTCGCGATGGATCCGATTGGTGAAGCGGGCTTCGTGAGGGATGGAGGCGCTTCCGCTGCGCAAACGATCGATCTCCCGATTCCGACCGGGCCCGTAGATGCCACCGAGTCGCAGGATGATCGCCGCGGGGATCTGTGCGAGCAGTGACTCCTCGGCTTCCAGCAGGATGGTTGCCGTCGGCGTGGCAGGTGCCGCAGGAGTGGAGGCGTTGACGAAGGAGCCATCATCGACGCCGTAGACAGCCGTCGAGGAGACGAACAGCACCCGTGGTGTCGTGGCACAGTCGCGGTGAATGGCCGCGACGACGTGGCGCACACTGTCGACATACGCTGCCCGATAGGCATCGGCAGTGCGCTCGTCCGGGGCCATGGCAATCACGACGATGCCGGTATCAGCAGGCAGGATGGGCGTCTCTGCAGACAGATCGACGGATTGACCCTCGATCTCGGGGGGCAGCTTGTCTGCTGAACGTCGCAGCCCAACGACGCGATGCCCCAGAGCAGCGAATCGCAGCCCGGTCTCGGTACCGAGATCCCCGCAACCAGCGATGACGACGCTCACTTGCATCCCTTCATCACGCCGACACGCGGGGCAGACCCAACGCGGCGGGGGTTCGCTCCAGACAGCAGTCTTCCCGGGCCACATTGCAGCTTTCACACAGCGGCACCGGAAGGTAGAAGTGGGCGATGGGGTTGCCTCGCAACTCCACCACTTCGATGTCGAGGTCAAAGACCTCTTTCAGCAGGGGGCGTTGCATGATCTCGCGTGGCGAGCCCACAGCCCTGATCACGCCGTGCTTCATCGCGACGATCTGATCCGCCCAGCACGCGGCGTAGTTGATGTCGTGAATCACAATGACGACGGTCTTGTGCAGCTCGTCAGCGGCGCGTCGCAGGGTGGTCAACATGGCATGGGCGTGGGCCACATCAAGATTGTTCAGGGGCTCATCCAACAGCAGGTACTCGGTGTCCTGCGCCAAAACCATCGCGACGAATGCCCGTTGACGCTGGCCGCCGCTCATCTCGTCGAGGAATCGGTGGCGGAGGTTCTCCAGATCCATCCACGAGATGGCCTGGTCCATCGCGGCGTGGTCTTTCGCGCCCAGGCGCCCTCCGGAGTGGGGGAAGCGACCGAAACCCACAAGATCCTCGACGGTCAGTCGTGACTGGAGGTCATTGCTCTGTCGCAGGATTGCGAGCTTCTTCGCCAGCTCCCGGGAGTCGCTCGTGGCGATGTCGAGATCTCCGACGCTGATGGCACCCTCATCTGTGGCCAGCAGGCGCGCAACCATGGACAAAAGGGTTGACTTGCCCGCTCCGTTGGCTCCGACGATGGCGGTGACGCCACCGCGGGGGAGTTGCAGGGACACGTCGTCGACGACCGCTGTGCGGCCGTAGCGCTTGGTGACACCTTTGACGTCGATCATGTGCTTGCCTTCCTGATGACCAGCCAGATGAAGGCTATGCCACCGACGAACTCGATGACCACTGAAAGAACCGTGGCCTGACCGAGTAGATGTTCGAGAACTGCCTGTCCGCCCACCAGAACGGCGATGCCCAGCAATCCCGCCATGGGCATCACGATGGAATGACGGCCGGTACCGCTGATCTGGTAGGCGACGGCCGCCACGATGAGCCCAAGAAATGTGATGGGTCCCACCAGCGCAGTGGAGACACACACCAACAGTGTGGCCACCAGGAGGACACGGCGAACAGTGGCCTTGTAGTTCACACCAAGCCCAACTGCAGCGTCCTTGCCCAGTGTCAGCACGTCCAGGGTGGAGCGCAGGGACCACAGGTACCAACTGGAGAGTGCCACTATCACCGTGCACAGCAGGAGTAGCTTCGGGTCCACGGCCGAGAAGCTGGCGAACAGGCTGTCCTGAAGCACCATGAAGCTGGTGGGATCCAGCACCCGGGCTATCAGCGATGACAGGGACCGCAGGACCGAACCGAGCACGAGTCCGGCGAGCACCACGACGTAGACAGACCTACTGCGCTTGCCGAACATCAAACTGGTGAGGGCCGAAGCCGCCACCAGCATCAACCCGACATTCAGGAAGAACATGGAGTAGGTGCCCATCTGTGTCGTCAGGGTCAGCCCCAACACAAGAATGAGCATGGACTGGATGAAGACGAACAGCGCGTCCAGGCCCATGATCGAGGGGGTCAACAACCGGTTGTTGGTGACCGTCTGGAAGGCGACCGTCGCCACACCCGTGGCCCAGCCCACCAGCACCATGGCGGCAACCTTGCGGCCGCGAAGTTCGAAGACGAAGCCCAGGTTCCCGGAGAGGTCCACCAGCATGTACACGGCGGTGGCCAGCAGGCAGACGGCGACCCCAATGCTGAGCCGTTTCGCGGGGCGCAGTGTGTGGGGTGGTCGTCGAGGGGCAATGGTGCTCGTGCTCATCTAGGTGCGCATCCTTCCCGAGAGGAGGAGGGTCAGGAAAACGATGCCGCCCAGGACGCCCGAAACCGTCCCCACCGGAATCTCGTAGGGCGGGTTCAGGGTGCGCGACAGCAGGTCGCAGATCAGGACGAAGCCGGCACCCGCCAGCGCGGTCCAGCCGATGTTGCGTCGGAGGTTGTCGCCGCGCCACATGCTGATGAGGTTGGGAATCACGAGGCCGACGAAGCCGATCGCGCCCACGACGACCAAGGTGATGGCGCTGGACGTGGCCACCAGGGCGAGGCCCAGGTTCAGTGTGGCCTTGTATGACAGTCCGAGTGCTTTGGCATGATCCTCGCCCAGGGAAGCCAGGGTGAAACGGTCGGCGAAGATCCACAGCATCAGCCCCATGATGGCGAGCAGCCACAACAGCTCGTAGCGGCCCCGAAGGACACCGGAGAAGTCTCCCTGCATCCAGATTCCGATGGATTGCATCAGATCAAAGCGGTAGGCCACAAAGGTGGTGCCCGCCGCGATGATCCCGGCCAGCATGATCCCCACCAGTGGCACAGCCACCACCGGTGCTTTGGGTGGGAGCGAGCGCACGAGCCGCAGGAACAGTGCTGTTCCGAGCAGTGCAGTGGTGATGGCGATGACCATCTTCACCACCAGGGGTGCAGAGGGGAACAACATGACGGCGATGAGAATGCCGACGCCTGCTGATTCGGAGGTGCCGACGGTGCCGGGTTCGACGAAACGGTTGCGCACCAGAAGCTGCATCAACAGACCGGACAGGGCAAGTGAGGCCCCTGCAAGGAGTACGGCCACGGTGCGCGGAATGCGGGAAACCATGAGATTCAACCACTGGATCTCGGTGGCAGTACCGGTGAGGAAATCCATGGGGGAGAGATCCGCCACCCCGACGAAGAGTGAGACGCCAGCGAGTACCAAGAGCGCAACCAACCCGCCGAACCAGCCCCAGTTGAGGGGCCGGCCGGCGGGCGGCTGTGTCGTCGAGGTGACGCTCGGAGCGAGACTCACGTGGGATCAGAGTCCTTCAACCGACGCATTCAGCATCTCAACTGCGTTGTCGGCACCGTGGATCATGATGTACCAGCGGCTGCCGTCGAGGTAGATGACCTTGTCGTTGGTCCAGGCATTGGTGGTGGCAACCAGTTCGTTGTCGAGAACCTGCTCGGCTGCTTCGCCCTCTTCGCCGATCGCGGCATCACGGTCGATGACGTAGAAGATGTCCGGGTTGGCCTCGGCGATCGCTTCGAAGGAGATCGCGTCGCCGTGGGCGGCCACCTCGACATCGTCGATGGCCTGCTGAATGCCCAACTCGTTGTGCACAAGGCCGAAGCGGGAGTCGGAGCCGTTGGCTGAGACCTTTCCGGCGCTGGTCATGAGAATCAGAGCAGTCTCATCGGTGGGGGCTTTCTCCTGTGCATTCTCCAGTGCGTCAGCGACCTCGGCAATCTGGACTTCGGCTTCGTCCTCCTTGCCGAGAGCCTGGCCGATGAGGTTGGTGCTGTATTCGATGCCTTCGTAGAAGCCGTCGGCATAGTCGAAGGTGACGTCAATGGTGTTGAAGTTCTTGGAGAGCTCTTCAACCTGTGTGGAGGAGCGGAAACCGGCGATGATGAGGTCGGGGTCCAGTTCGGCGATGGCTTCCATGTCCGGCTCGAAGAGGGTGCCGACGTCGGTGAAGGAATCGTCGGCGAACTCGCTGAGTGCGTCGGGGAGCACACTGCCCTTGGTCACGCCGACGACGGTGCTTTGTGCCCCAAGGGCCGCGACGGTGTCGAGTGCGCCCAGGTCGAGCACAACGATGCGCTCGGCGGGGCCTTCGAGCGTCAGTTCGCCCTGGGTGTGGGTCAACACAATGGGCTCGCTGGCCTCCGTCATTGTGTCGTCGGCGGTTTCAGCGGAGTCACTGCAGGCGGCGAGCCCGAGCACAAGTGCGCCAGCGGCGAGGCCAGCAAGCGAGCGGGTGGTGAAGTTCATGGAATAACTTTCTGGAGGCGATGAGGGCGTGGACGTGTCGCGACTTAGGTAAGCCTAACTATGGATATATAGAGCACGCAACTCTGTCCAAAACCACGAACGGGCGCACAATGCGTAAGATGTCGCGACGTGGCACTCAGCATCGGAATCGTCGGCCTCCCCAACGCCGGCAAGTCAACCCTTTTCAACGCGCTCACGCGCAACGACGTACTCGCCGCGAACTATCCGTTCGCGACCATCGAGCCCAACGTCGGCGTGGTCGGTGTGCCGGACGCACGCTTGCCCGTGCTCGCGGGCATCTTCGGCTCGGAGAGGATCATTCCCGCGACCGTCAGCTTCGTTGACATCGCCGGCATCGTGAAAGGCGCGTCGCAGGGTGAGGGCATGGGCAACGCCTTCCTCGCCAACATCCGCGAGTCGGATGCCATCTGCCAGGTAACGCGAGTTTTTGAGGACGAGGACGTCATCCACGTCGACGGCCGCGTGAATCCCAGCGACGACCTGGGCACCATCAACACCGAACTCATCATGGCGGACCTCCAGACTGTGGAGAAGGCCCTTCCCCGGGTGGAGAAGGAGTCGCGTCTGAAGAAGGAAACGCTGCCCCGCTTCGAGGCCTACAAGCAGGCCAAGGAGACGTTGGAGCGCGGAGTGGGTGTGCGGGCCGCTGGCCTCGACGTCAGCGAACTTCGTGATCTGTTCCTTCTCACGGCCAAGCCCTACATCTACGTGTTCAACTGCGACGCCGACGAACTCGCTGATGAGAAACTCAAGCAGGAAATGCGCGACCTCGTCGCCCCCGCCGAGGCGGTCTTCCTCGATGCCAAGTTTGAAGCCGAGCTCGTGGAGATGAGCGAGGAGGAAGCCCTGGAGTTCCTCGCTGACATGGGTGTGGAAGAGCCGGGTCTCGACATTCTGGCCCGGGTTGGCTACGACGCCCTGGGTCTGCAGAGCTACCTGACCGCCGGGCCCAAGGAGTCGCGCGGCTGGACCATCCCGCAGGGCGCCACGGCGCCCGAGGCTGCCGGTGTGATCCACACGGACTTCCAGAAGGGCTTCATCAAGGCCGAGGTGGTCGG
>JBQCZU010000019.1:0-53156 GCA_052089385.1 Arachnia sp. | reverse complement strand
GAAGTGGCCATATGGGTCAGTCCCTCAACTGCCGAACAAATGTTTCAGAACCAAGCGAAGATGGAGGGAGATGCGCGCACAATGACCGAGTGAGATCAGCCCGTCCGGCAGGGTGATTCCCCGACGGTTACGCGGGCTCGCTACAGTGACGTCATGTCAGCAGAGCTGCTGGAAATTCACATCGTCGCCGATTCCACGGGTGAGTCCGCGGTCCGGATTGCACGGGCCGCAGTTGCCCAGTTCCCCGGTCACAGTTTCACCTTCGTCCGCCACCGACGACTCAATACCGTCGAAGCCATGCTGAAGGTGATCCAGATCTTGCGGGAGCGGATCGGGACACCCACTGCCGTGATGTACACACTCGTGAACAAGGAACTGGCTGATCTCATCGACGGTGCCTGCGAGGAGATGGGCCTTCCCCACGCCGATCTGATGACCGGCCCCATGATGGCGCTGGAAGAACTGACGGGAACCCCGGCGGACATGGTCCCCATGCGGCCAGTGGGTGTGGAGGCGGATTACTTCGTTCGGATGTCAGCCATTGATTTTGCCGTCCGCAATGACGATGGAGCCCTCCCCGAAGCGTTCGCCGAATGCGACATCTGTCTGGTGGGGGCATCCCGATCCGGCAAGACGCCTCTGTCGATCTACCTTGGCTACCTGGGATACAAGGTGGTCAACGTGCCTCTCGTCCCGGGGATCGAGCCGCCGAGCCAACTGTTTGAACTTGAGCGCTGGCGCCTCGTCGGGCTCACCATCGATCCCGAGCGTCTCCTCATGATCCGCAGCCAGCGGGTCAAAGGGTTGGGGGGCTTCGGGAACAAGGACGGGTATGCGGACCTCGCACGGATTTACGATGAACTGGAAGAGGTGGGCCGGACGCAGCGGAAGTTGGGCTGTCCCATCATCGACACCACCGGGGTCGCACTCGAAGAAGCGGCTGCGCGGATCATTGACATGGTGGATACCAGGGCGAAGAAGATGGGCCATCGGTTGCGCAAACCTGCGGGCACGACGTCGCTCCGCCCGCCGTCAGCCTGACCCACCCCTGATTTGGCGACCCGGCCACGGGCGATGAAAAGTCGGGGATACGCTGGAGCAAACAGAGGACGACGACGTCCTTTCTTTGACAGTGAGTCGATCAAGGGAGATACGACGGACATGAGTGAGCAGCGATTCATCTATGACCTCTCCGATGGTGATGCCTCCATGCGCAGCCTCTTGGGTGGCAAGGGCGCAGGCGTTGCGGAGATGGCCCGCATTGGAGTACCGGTACCGGACGCCTTCACGGTGACAACGACGGCCTGCGTGGCCGCCATGGACCACAAGGGGGAGTGGCCTGACGGACTCAGTGAGCAGATCGCTGAGGGTCTCGCCCGGCTCGAGGAGCGCACGGGAAAAAAGCTGGGGGATCGCACGAATCCGCTGCTGGTCTCCGTCCGTTCCGGCGCCGTGCATTCCATGCCCGGAATGATGGACACCATCCTCAACCTCGGCATGTCCGATGATTCAGTGAAGGCGATGGCCGAGGAATCCGGCAATGAACGCTTCGCCTGGGATTGCTACCGCCGTTTCATCCAGATGTATGGCGAAGTGGTGGAAGGCGTCCCCGGCCACAGCTACGAGGATGCTCTCAGTGTCATGAAGAGTGAGCGTGGGGTTGAGCAGGACACCGACCTGGATGCAGACGATCTCAAGGAGCTTGTGGCCTCCTTCAAGGAGATATCTTCCGAGCACTTGGGCGGCGACTGGACCAATGATCCGCATGAGCAGCTGAACCGTGCAGTGGACGCCGTGTTCCGCTCGTGGGGCAATCCGCGCGCCGAGGTGTATCGCCGCGCGCACAATATCCCGGCCGCACTGGGTACCGCCGTCAACATCATGCAGATGGTTTTCGGCAACGGCGGCGACACCTCCGGCACCGGCGTCTGCTTCACCCGCAACCCCTCCACCGGTGAGAAGTCGCTGTACGGCGAATTCCTCATCAACGCCCAGGGAGAGGACGTGGTGGCTGGCATCCGGACACCCCGGCCGTTGCAGGAAATGGAAGAGATCCTGCCTGAGGCCTATCACCAACTGATCGACACGATGCACAGGATGGAGGAGCACTACAAGGACATGCAGGACATGGAGTTCACCATCGAGAATGGGAAGCTTTTTCTCCTGCAGACGCGCAACGGCAAGAGAACTGCCGCAGCGGCCCTGAAGGTGGCCTCTGATCTGGTGGATGAAGGCATGCTGACCAAGCATGAAGCACTGATGCGTGTGGAGCCCGCAATGCTGGACCAACTGCTCCACCCGGCCATCGATCCCAAGCATGGCCGCCGTCCCATCGCCAAGGGGCTGCCCGCTTCACCGGGTGCCGCCGTCGGCGAGGTGGTCTTCGACGCTGACACCGCCGCTGAACGCGGAGCAAAGGGCGAAGCCGTAGTGCTGGTGCGCTACGAAACCACGCCGGATGACATCCACGGGATCATCGTGGCCCAGGGAATCCTCACCGCTCATGGCGGTATGACATCGCACGCTGCCGTCGTCGCTCGCGGGATGGGCAAGCCCTGTGTTGCCGGGGCCCAGGGCATCCGAATCGATGTGAAGGGCAAGTCGCTCTCGATAGGGGACAGGACCTTCAACGAGGGGGACACGATCACCCTCGACGGAACCACCGGCGAGGTCTACGGAGAGGCACTCGAGTTGGTGCCGCCGCAGATCAACGCTGATTTCCGGAAGATGGTTGCCTGGGCCGATGAGGTGCGCGCTCTTGGAGTGCGTGCCAATGCCGACAATTTTCAGGATGCCACCAAGGCGCGTGAGCTGGGAGCCGAGGGCATCGGGTTGTGTCGGACGGAGCACATGTTCATGGCTGCGGACCGCCTCCCGGCCGTCCGGAAAATGATCCTGGCAGACTCCCCGGAGGAGCGGGCCGCCGCGCTCGAGGAGATCCTGCCCATGCAGCAGGCGGATTTTGAGGGCGTCTTCACCGCCATGAAGGGCCTGCCGGTAACGGTCCGGCTCCTGGATCCACCACTGCATGAGTTCCTGCCCGACCTGACGGAACAGTCGCTGAGGGTGCAGAAGCTGGAACTGGAGGGCGGCGATGAGGAGGAGCTCGGCGCTGCGCGCGCCACCCTGGCACAGGTTCGACGTCTCCACGAGCTGAACCCCATGCTGGGAACGCGTGGTTGTCGCCTGGCGATGCTGTACCCGGAGATCCCGGAAATGCAGACCCGA
This sequence comes from Arachnia sp., assembly GCA_052089385.1. Lineage (GTDB taxonomy): Bacteria > Actinomycetota > Actinomycetes > Propionibacteriales > Propionibacteriaceae > Arachnia. The sequence continues at coordinate 49,928 of JBQCZU010000019.1, read as the reverse complement.
GCCATCATCCGCGCGGCGCTGGCGGTCCTGAAGCGGGAGGGGGAGACCGCGGAAGTGGAGATCATGATTCCACTTGTCGCGCTGACCACGGAGCTGAAGGTGCAGCGCGCAATCGTGGAAAGGACAATGTCGGACGAGCTGGGTTCCTCCGGTCAGAAGCTACCGGTGACGATCGGCACGATGATCGAGCTGCCACGGGCCGCTCTGATCGCTGACGAGATTGCCGAGTATGCGGACTTCTTCAGCTTCGGCACCAACGACCTGACCCAGACCACCATCGGTATCTCCCGCGACGATGCGGAGAACGGATTCCTCACCAACTACGTGGTGGACCACGTGATGGAGCGCAACCCGTTTGAGTCCATCGACATCGAGGGCGTCGGTCAACTGGTCACCATGGGCACCGAGAAGGGCCGAAGCGTCAAGCCGAAGCTCAAGGTGGGAGTCTGCGGTGAGCACGGCGGGGACCCGGACTCCATCGAGTTCTTCCACTCCGTGGGCCTGAACTACGTGTCCTGCTCCCCGTTCCGGGTACCGATCGCCCGCTTCGCAGCGGCGCGGGCGGTGCTCAACGAAAGAAACGTCTGAAAGCAAAATGGGCCGCCCGTGACGTCCAACTGGACGTCACGGGCGGCCCCTTTCAATGGTGGAAGAGGGAAAGGGAATCAGTCGTCGATCCGCACGGCACCGGTGTCGACGCGGACCTCCACCTCGATGTCATCTCCGGAGGAATCCTCGATGTCGAACTCATAAGCCGTGTAGTCATCGTCGTATGACAGTTTCCAGCTGGTGATGCGCCCCTGCGACGCACCGAGCGCGATGTCACGAGCGGTTTCCCACGTCATGGGTGACTCGAGGTCAATGGCCTCTTCTGCATCATCGGTGTCGTCTCTTTCGAGCTCCAGGAGTTCGCCCGTGTCGGCATTGATGTCGATGTCGATGTCCATTGTGTCCATCAAAACATCGAGCTCGTAGACCCACGCACTGTCATAGCCCGACCAGTCAAGTTCAATGGAGTAGGCGAAACCACCGCCGGCCCTCTCCACAGCGAGGTCGATGGCATCCTGCGCTGCAATGGTGAAGGTGGCGCTGGCCAGATCCACATTCTCCCCCGTTGCCTGTTGGGTCGAAGACGCCGAGGTTGTGGGGGACTGTGCGGGGGAGGCGCTGGGCGACGTCCCGGGGGAGGCGCTCGCTGTGGCGGACTGGCTGACGCTCGGACTGGTGCTTGTACTGGCGGTTGCGCTGGAGCTCGGAGAGGAAGTCTCCGCTGCAGGCGTGACCATTTCCGTCGGCGTGGATGACTCGGCGGGTTGGCCGGGGCTGCAGGCTGTGGCGGCCAAACACGCAGCAGCAGCAAGGGCAATGATGGGTCGACGCATCAAGATCTCCTCATGGTCTCGGTTTTCACCCCACAGTAGATGCAGGCATGGCCCACCTGGGCGCTGTCCGAGGCAATGCATATGGTGGGAGCCATGCGTAGTTCCGATCATGTCCACCCACCGAGAATTGATCCCCTCGTGCTGGGCAACTTGTTCGACGGGGAGCCAGAACTGTTGTGCCACGGAGCCGATCTGGATGGATTGCAGTGGTCCGGTCTGCGTGGCGAGGGTGTGGACGTCCACGGCAGCACCACGTCAGGCTGCATTTTCGAAGACGTCGTGGCCGATGAATTCAACATCGCGACGTCGCGGGTTGCGGAAACCAGGTTTGTCCAGATCGGTGTCCCACTGTTTCGTATGGCCCGGTCGGTGTTTCGGGACGTGGAGTTCGAAGGCGGACGGCTGGGCGCCGTCGAGGCCTACGACCTGAAGGGCAGGGCACTGCTTTTCAACGGCTGCCGTCTCAACTACCTGAATCTGCGCGGCTCGACGTTGATCGACGTCGCCTTCAGAAATTGCCAGATCGACGAGCTTGATCTGGGCCAGGCAACAATTGAACGCATGGGCTTTGTCGACTCACAGATTGGCGCCCTGAGCATGCACAACGCCACCCTGAAGCATGTGGACTTCAGGATGGCGCAGTTGAGTGCGGTCAATGGAGCGTCGTCTTTGAGGGGCGCAACAATCTCCTCACAACAACTGTTGGACCTTGCCCCCCAATTGGCGAAGGAAGCCGGAATCCTCGTGGACTAGGACGTGCCTACTGCACCTCGGAGACGGGGGGAGCGTCGTCGTTGACAGATTTGTCGGGACGGCGGAACAGATTCACGGCTGCGGCCACGAGCCCACCCCAGACGAGGAGGATGGAGGCCACGAGCATGACGAGTGCTTCGGGGGTCATTGGGTCACCCCCTCGGCGCGTGCGGCGATCTCGTGTTCGTTGTGGTCCTCATTGAATTCGACCAGGTCCTTGTTGCGCCACGGGAGCAGTTTCAGCACGATGGCGCCGATTACGAGCGAGCCGGCCATGCCCCACCCGAAGATACCGAGCAGGGGGAGCGGATACCCCTCGTAGGGAACTTCGATGCGCTCGATGGTGTAGAGAACGAGGATGGAGCCGAGCACCAGCGGCACGATCAGCCCCATCATGAACATCCAGATCTTGGCAGCCGGGAAACTGGAGAAGCGATCCAGGTGCCTCTGAAGCTGCGGTAGTTTCCGCACGATCCAGGCGACGGCGATGATGGCGGCGAGGGAACCAGCCAGAATGCCGAATTTGTTGACGAATTCGTCGGTGATGTCCAGGAAGTACAACCCCGTCGTCGTTCCGAGCAGGACGGTGGAGATCACAGCCATCGGGATGCCCACTATCGCCACGGCCATCGGCTTGGAGATGCCCATTTTGTCCCTGACCCCGGCGATCACCACCTCCATGATGGACATGAGTGACGTCAGGCCTGCCACAACCAGCGAGCCGAAGAAGGCCACGCCCAGGATGCCGCCGAGCGGTGCCTCGGAGATGATTGTGGGGAAGGCAACGAAGGCCAGGCCGATGCCACCGCTGGCCACTTCGCTGACATCAACGCCTGCGGACAGGGCCATGAAGCCAAGCGCGGAGAAGACGCCGATACCGGCGAGCACCTCGAAGCTGGAGTTGGCGAAGCCCACCACCAGGCCGGAGCCTGTGAGGTCGGTGCGACGCTTCAAATAGGACGAGTATGTGATCATGATGCCGAAGCCGACAGAGAGGGAGAAGAAGATCTGTCCGTAGGCGGCCGCCCACACCCCGGGATCACTCAGCGAGTTCCAGTCGGGGGTGAACAGGGCGTTCAGGCCGTCCAGGGCACCCGGGAGGAAGAGGGCTTGAATGACGATGAAGAGGAACATCACAAGCAACAAAGGCATGAACACGAGGTTGGCGAAGGCCAGCCCCTTGTTGACCCCGAGAGAGATCACGATGAGGGTGATCGCCCACACGACGACCATCGGCACCATGACCTGCGGAACGAAGTCAAAGCTGACTCCGGGGACCTCAGCCAGTTGGAGGAAGTCTCCGAAGAGGAAGCTTGCCGGATCATCGCCCCAGGCCTCGGAGAAGCTGAAGTAGGTGAACATCGCGGCCCACGCGATGATGGCCGCGTAGTAGATGGCAATGACGAAACTGATGAGCACCTGCCACCAGCCGAACACCTCGGTCCAGCCGCCGAGTCTGCGCATGGCCAGAGGTGCGCTGCCGCGATAGCGGTGACCAATCGCGTAGTCGAAGAACAACAACGGAATGCCGGCGCTGAGCAGCGCGATCAGGTACGGCACCATGAAGGCGCCGCCGCCCTCGCTGTAGGCAACGTAGGGGAAGCGCCAGATATTGCCGAGCCCAACAGCTGAACCAATGGCGGCAAGAATGAAGTAGTTCCGGGAATTGAAAACTTCCCGTTTCGGTGCCTTTGTGGCGGCCTGTGACATGTGTCCTCCGGCTTTACTGGGGAGGTCTCCGGCGACATCGTCGTATCAGCGGCCCCCAGCCCGTCTAATTCCGAGCCTTCCGAATTGAACCACAGCGCTCAGAGGGGGTCTACAGAAGTAACCAATACGTGGACCGGGTGTTGTTTCACATGCCAGTCACCGCACGAAAATGGGGACGTCCTCGGTGGATCTTTCCGGATCAAAGTTGTACCCATCGGCCGTGAAATCTTTCACGGCCGACGCCGTGCGGACACGGTTGCGCACCAGCCATGAGGCCATCAGGCCGCGAGCCCGTTTGGCGTGGAAGGACACGATGCGGGGTGCTCCGTCGTCGTCGCGATCCTCGAAACGAGGGCTGATGACGCGGACTCCCAGACGCGGAGTGCTGATGACACTGAAGTACTCGTGGGAGGCGAGGTTCACGATGACCTCAGTACCGGGGGAGGCCTCAAGGTCCGCCTTCACCAGATCAGTCACTTCATTGCCCCACCACTGGTAGAGGTCCTTGCCGCGCTCAGTCCGAAGCTTGGTGCCCATTTCGAGCCGGTGGGGCTGAATGAGGTCCAGTGGTCGCAGAAGTCCATACAGTCCAGAAAGGATGCGAACTGTCTTCTGTGCCTCGGTGAAATCCCGGGCATCGAATTGTTCGGCTCGCATCCCCTGGTAGACGTCGCCATTGAACGCGAGGATGGCCGGCCGGGAGTTCGTGCGGGTGTGGTCCTTCTCGAATTCCTTGTAGCGAGTGGCGTTCAGTGTCGCCAATTCCTCGGAGATGCTCATGAGTGAGCCAATGTCAGACACCGACTTCTGCCGCATCACGTCGATGAGTGCAGAGGAATCATCCAGCAGTCGGGGTTCGCTTCGTTTGGTTGTCGCGAGTCGCGACTCGAAGTCCAGTGACTTGGCGGGGGAAAGCAGGGCGAGCATGACCCAAAGTCTAGGCGGGGAACGACAATGGTCACACTTGTCGTCGGCCGGTGTGTTTGGGCCAAGAGCGTTCGGCTAACCTCATGCCCAGCGAAGCAGAGGAGAATGTGTTGTGACCATTGCACGCCAAGGCGTTGACGGTGCGCGTCCCGGCGACGTCCAGATGTCGCTGGTGGATGTGTCCAAGGACTTCATTCGCGCCAAGATCACCACGGGTGAGTTCCTTCCGGGATTCCGGTTGAAAGAGCGGGAACTCTCCGCTGCGCTGGGCATCAGCCGCATACCCATCCGGGAAGCGGTCCGGGATCTTTCCACGGAGGGCTTTGTGACGCTCTCACCCCGCCGGGGCGCCGTTGTCACCGAACTGAAACCAGAAGATCTCGACGATATTTTCGAGGTGCGGATGGCCCTGGAAGTGACGGAATGCGTGCTGGCAGCACGCCGCGCGAGCGAGTCCGACATCGAACGAATGCGCGCCTGCGTTGTCGCCGCGAACAAGGCGATGGCGGCCGGTGATCGGGATGCCGTCGACGCCGCGAACGGCGAGTTTCACGATGTGCTCGTGGAGATGGGCCACAACCCTGTGCTGGCGCAAGTTTTGGAGCCGTTGCGGAATCGGCTGCAATGGCTGTTGCGCCAGAATCAGGACGTCACAGCCATCTGCCGTGAGCACCACGAAATCGCAGAAGCCATCGCAGCCAGGGACGTGGAACGCGCGCGCGAACTGGCGCACCTCCACGTTGAAACATCACGCCGGGTAGCCAGCGAAGTCCTGTTCGGCCAGCAGGCCGCGAGCAGCTGAGAACGGACCCTGGACAGGCCGGGAAGTCAGCCGATCAGCGTGTTGGCAAACACCTGCCAGGCGAGAAGACTTTTGGCGACGAGGCTGAGGACAATGTAGGTGCGCTCACCCGTCAGGTAGTTCTGCCATGTGCCCACCTGCTTGTACTGGAGCCACTGGTTCAGCGCGAAGCTGTTGAAGAAGACGAACAGCGAAATGATGATGCCGTAGACGAATCCGGGAGGGCCTTCGCCGCCCTCAATGCCGACGTTGACGACGAGGTACACCACCAGCGCGAGCCACGGACCGATTCCGGCGATGCAACCGAACCAGAAGGGTGTCCACCATGGGCGTTCACCGCGGTCTGATTTCCCGAACTTGCCATGCATCAGGCCGTTGTTGACCATCTCCATCAACCAGCCGAACAAAATCATGCACACGTTGGCGATGGCGAGACCAATCAGGGCAGCGATGTCGGAGATGCCAAGAATCAGCGTGATGAGGAGAATCATCAGCGTGGAGGAAAGGCTGTACTCCACCCACCGGAACCGGTTGCGACCCTTGGAGAGTTCACGCATGTAGCGCGGGAATCCCCATGGTGATGCGATCAGGAAATGGAAGAACGCTGACAGCAGCAGGAACGACGCGGTGGCGATCCCCAACGGCACATCGAAAACAAGGTTCGTCACGCCCTGGGACAACGGTGTGCCGGGTGGTCCGTTGAACGAGAATGTGGACACCGGAAGAGTGAAGTCGTTGCTGAGGGCAACCATGGCTGAGCCGGATCCCAGATGGAGCACCCCCATGACGATGTTGAAGATCCGCAAACGTCTGGACGCCTTGGAATCGACATTGACGGAGGTGGTGTTCAACTCCAGTGGGTAAAGGCTCATGGGCGCAGTCTTTCACTCATCGAACGACGGCGCGCAAGGAATACGTGTTGAACCACGAACCCCGGCGGGAATGTCCGAGATCTCCAGAGATCAGGCGCCGGTCTCACCGTCCGGCATGACCACAGTGCCGGCATGTCCATTGATGGCGCCAGTGATGCTGTCGAGGTTGGTGATGATCCCCTTGCCGCCGGTGGTTTCCACGAAGCGGCAGATCGCCTCCACCTTGGGGCCCATGGATCCGGGTGGGAATTGACCCTCAGCCAGGTGCCTCCGCATCTCTGTGACACCAATGGAACCCAGTGCGCGTGCCGTGTCGGTGCCCCAGTCGAGCCAGGCATTGTCAACGTTGGTGGCGAGAACCAGGATTTCAGCATCAATCTGGTCGGCGAGCAGCACCGAGTTGAGGTCCTTGTCGATGACGGCTTCGATGCCCTTGAGTTCGTGGTTCTCGCCACGGATCACAGGAATACCGCCACCACCGCCCGCGACCACGAGGAAACCCGCATCAAGCAGGGCCGCGATGGCCGTTGCCTCGGCTATTTCCAGCGGCTGTGGGCTGGCGACCACGCGGCGCCAACCCTGTTCTCCGTTGTCCACGAACTTCTGTCCGGTGAGGGAAAGACGTTGTGCGATCTCCGCTTCGAGGAACCGCCCCACGGGCTTGGTGAACTCGTCGAACGCCGGGTCCTTCGCGTCGACGATTGTTCGGGACACCACGACCGTGGCGCGCGTGCTGAGGCCGGCCTGGGCGAGGGACGCATCCAGGGCATTGAGCAGGATGAAACCGATGGAGCCCTGGGTGTTGGCGACGCACCAATCGAGCGGGACGGGTGAGAGCACAGGGCTGGCGATGTCGTTCTTGGACAGGATGTTGCCCACCTGTGGGCCATTGCCATGGGACAACAGAACCTGGTGTCCCTCGGCGACGAGGGCGGCGATCTGTGGGGAGGCTGCCTCGACGGCAGTGATCTGATGCGCCGGCTGAACTGATTCTTTGGGGCCAGTGAGGGCGTTGCCGCCGAGGGCCAGGACAATTCTCATGTATGTGGTATACCATATGTCACAAGGCAACTACGCAACGTAAGAGACAAAGAGGTTCACGATGAGGACAACCCCACAGAGCTCAGATCAGTGGCCAACGCTGGCGGCTGCCGCCTCCGCGCAGGAGATTTCCGCCGGATTAAAAGGATGGGATCTGAACGCCACCGACACCGTCGGCCGCACGGCCGCCCTGATTGCCGCCAAGGCTGGACGACTCGATGTACTGGCCATCCTCATCGAGGCCGGTGCGGACATCAATGTGCAGGACAACATCTGCCTCAACCCCTTCCTGTGGGGGTGCATCTCGGGAAACCTTGACCTGGTGCGGATGAGCGTTGAGGCTGGCGCCGACCTCACGCTGCTGACCCGCTTTGGTGGCGTCGGCATTCATCCGCCGGCTGAGAAGGGGCACGTGGAGATCGTGCGCTACCTCGCGCAGGAGACTGACGTGAACGTCAACCTCACCAACATCTGCGGATGGACCCCACTCCTGGAGGCCATCCTCCTTCGTGACGGCGGCCCGGTGCAGCAGCAAATCGTCTCCCTGCTTCTGGATGCAGGCGCCGACCCCGGCATGGTGGATCAGTGGGGCGTCAGTCCGCTGCAACATGCCACGGACAAGGGCTTCACGGAAATCGCGTCCCTGCTCAGTGCGGCACAGGCCTGACCTCTCATGAGCAGCCCGACGTACACGACGGCGTTGGGGGGTGACCGCGATGTGCTCGCCTCCCTCGTTCCGGGGATGCGTGGCCGAGTGCATTCCGCGTTTCGCTCCGTCATCAACGTGGCCACTGGGCATCCGGAATTGATCAGTGTGACAGGAGCCTGCGTCGCCAGGGCACCCCGAGCCGTGCAGGTGTGCCTGGACCGTCTGGACGATCACGGAATCAGCGTGGGTGATGTCGTGTTCAGCGATGGCCACACTTTGCGCATTGGTGAATCCTTCATCGTCGTGGTGTCGGGGACTCCGGCATGGCAGGAACCCCGCCCTGGCGGGGTTCCTCTGGTCGGGCGTCTGAGCATGCTCGATGGGCTGCTGGCCGCCCAGACACCAGTGCGAAACGTCTCTGCCTTCGAGGTTGCGGTGGCTGAGCGCGTCCAACGCGGCGTCGAGGACATGACAACTGCAGTCCTCGCCCAGAATGCAGCGGATGTTGACTCTGCCGCAGCCTCACTCGTGGGCCTCGGTGTTGGCCTCACCCCCACGGGCGACGATGTCCTCACGGGTGCAGCCTTTGTGGCGAGCCGCCTGGGAGGACCTCTGACGCTGGTGCATGACGCCGTCGCGGGCGTCGTTGGATCCGGGGTCACCAACGACATCTCACTCACAGCCATGCGGTGTGCGCTGCGCGGACGTGCTGTACAGCCCATTGAAGACCTGTATGCCTGGCTCTGCGGAGCGGGCACCCACAACCCCCACGATCTTGTGGCCGACGTTCTCGCCATCGGTCACACCTCAGGAGCGGACCTGGCACTGGGTCTGCTCACCGCTGTCCGTCTCCACCACGAAAGTCAGGAACAATGATGTCCACTCGGACTCTGGTCAAGAAGAATACCTACATCGACTCCGTGTCGCTGATGTCCATCTCCACGAAGGCCAATGCGCTGCCCGGCGTCACCAATGCCGTCGCCGCCATGGCCACGCCGATGAACAAGGCAATACTCACGGATCAACAGCTGATCACCCCGGAGATCGAGGATGCCACCCCCGGCGACCTCGTGCTCATCGTTGTCACCGAGGACGAGAGCCAGGCCGACGACGCACTGGAGGGTCTCATCGCGCTGCTGGATCGCAAGCCCGCTGCTGATTCCGGAGACTCCGTGACCTATCACACGGTGGCCAGCGCGGCAGAGGCGCGGACAGAGGCCAACATGGCGGTGATCTCCGTGAACGGTGCTTTCGCAGCCCGTGAGGCCAACGCTGCCCTCGAGAGTGGGTTGAACGTCATGCTGTTCTCGGACAACGTCTCACTCGATGATGAGATCGCCCTGAAGGCCAAGGCCCACGACAAGGGCCTGCTGATGATGGGGCCGGACTGCGGCACCGCCATCCTCAACGGCGTCTCGCTCTGTTTCGCCAATGAGGTCCGACGCGGCCGCATCGGCATCGTTGCAGCATCGGGTACAGGTGCGCAGGAGATGAGCGTCCGCATCCATGACTTCGGCGCGGGCATCTCACAGTTGATCGGTACCGGTGGCCGCGACCTCTCCAAGGAGGTCGGCGGCATCATGATGCTGGATGGCATTGACGCACTGGATGCGGATCCCGGCACCGACGTCATCGTCGTCGTTTCCAAGCCACCGGCAGCCGAGGTGGCCGCGAAGGTTCTGGATCGGCTCGCCGCTTCGGACAAGCCGTCGGTGGCCTGCTTCCTCGGCGCTGGCGAGGACATCGCCGCACAGGCGCAGCAGCGCGGGATCGTGTTCTCCAACCGCACCAAGCCCGCCGCGCTGGAGGCCGTGAAGCTGACTGGTGTCCGCGAGGAGGACCTGGACATGCACTCGCTCAACTGGCCTCTCATCGAGGAGGTCCGGGCGAAGCTCACCCCGGAACAGAAGTACATTCGCGCCCTCTACTGTGGCGGCACCATCTGCGACGAGGCCATGTTCCTTGCCATGGAGAAGTACACGGACGTCTACTCCAACATCCGCAAGGAGGCCGAGTTCCAGCTCGGTGGCACCGACCCGTCGCGCGCCCACACGTTCCTCGATTTTGGTGAGGACGAATTCACCAACGGCAAGCCCCACCCCATGATCGATCCCTCCAACCGGATTGCGCGGTTCCTGGAAGAGGCCAGGGATCCGGAAGTGGGCGTCATAGTCATGGACTTCGTGCTCGGCTATGGCTCCAACCCGGACCCCGTCGGCGTCATGATGCCGGCGTTCAAGCAGGCCAAGGACCTGGCTGCATCCGAGGGTCGCCACCTGGAAATTCTCGCCTACATTCTGGGGACCGACGGTGATTCGCAGGGCCTCGAGGGCCAGATCACCAAGCTTGCCGAGGCAGATGTCACGTGGGCATCCTCCTCCACCAACACGGGCCTGCTCGCCCGCGAATTCGTCTCGAAGGGAGACCGGGCATGAGCCCCATCACAGACCTGTTCAGCCACCCGTTGTCCGTCATCAACGTCGGCGCGGCGATGTTCGCGTCGGACGTCGAGATCCAGAACGCCTCCGTCACACACCTCGAATGGAGTCCGCCCGGTGGCGGCCGCCCTGACATCGTCGAAGCGCTCACAAAGCTGGCGCAGCCCGACATCGCCGAGCGGATTGAGGCAGCCAACAAGGAAGCAGTCGAACGCATCATCAACTCCCAGCCGGTTCTCGTCGGCTTCGCGCCGGCGCTCGAGGTGGTGCCGGGGATGACGAAGACCACCATCCTGCACGCGGGTCCCCCCATCGAGTACGACCGCATGGCCGGCGCCATGAAGGGTGCCGTCACCGGCGCGCTGGTGTTCGAGGGTCTGGCCAAGGACATCGAGGAGGCCGACGAGGTGGCACGCTCCGGTGCCATCACCTTCGCCCCGTGTCACGAGCATGACTGCGTCGGTTCCATGGCGGGTGTCACGTCCGCGTCGATGTTCATGCACGTCGTGGAGAATCGTCCCTACGGCAACCGCGCGTTCACGAACCTGTCCGAGCAGCTCGCCAAGATCCTGCGCATGGGCGCCAATGACCAGAGCGTCATCGACCGTCTGATCTGGATGCGCGACGTGCTGGGGCCCATCCTGCGCGACGCCATGAAATCGGTCGGCGAGATCGATCTGCGCATGATGCTGGCCCAGGGACTCCACATGGGGGATGAGGCGCACAACCGCAACAACGCCGGCACCACGCTCCTGATTCAGGCGCTGGCCCCCCACATCCTGAACAGCTCCTTCTCCAAGGAGGAGCAGCAGGAAGTGTTCAACTTCGTGAAGAGCTCCGAGTACTTCTCGGGCCCGACGTGGATGGCCACCGCCAAGGCTGCGCTCGACTCAGCCAAGGGCATCGAGGATTCGACCGTGGTGGTGGCGATGTGTCGCAACGGTGTCGAGTTCGGTGTGCGCGTCGCCGGTACCGGCGACCAGTGGTTCACTGGCCCCGCACAATTCGTCGAGGGCCCGCTGTTCGCAGGCTTCACGGTGGAGGACAAGGGGCTGGACATTGGCGACTCCGCCATCACCGAGACCTACGGCATTGGCGGCTTCGCCATGGCGTGCGCGCCCGCCATTGTTCCGCTGGTGGGCGGCACCGTCTCCGAGGCCATCGAATACTCCCGCGCCATGATGCAGATCACCACGGACACCAACCCCAACCTCACCATCCCGATCCTCGGATTCCGGGGTGTGGCCACGGGCATCGACGTCCGGAAGGTGGAGGAGACCGGCATGCTGCCGATCATCAACACCGCCATTGCACACAAGGAGGCGGGCATCGGCATGATCGGCGCTGGCCTCACCCATCCGCCGCTGGAAGTGTTCCACGAGGCGACTCTCGCTCTTGCCGAAAGGTTCTCCCAGTGACCGCCACCGCTGTCAAACCCAGTCGCCTCAACTCGGCCATGCCTCTTCCGTTGTGGAAGAAGGGCGACCTGGCCGCCTTCTTCGCCCTCTTCACCAACAACCTGACGAACCTCCTGACGGTCATCGCGCTGCTCACGGTGGTCGTCGGGCTGCCGACGGAGTTCGTGTTTGGGCGCATCGTCCCGGCTTTCGGGCTGGGTGTGTTCTTCGCATCCGTGGCTTACGTCATCTTCGCGAACCGCATGGCCAAGCGGCTTGGTCGCACGGACATCACGGCGCTGCCATCGGGGCCGGCTGCACCGGCGATCTTCACGATCACCTTCCTGGTGCTGCTGCCGGTCTACACCACCACCAACGACCCGGCACTCGCGATGGGCATTGCCCTGGTCTGGGGGTTCATCGAGAACGTCATCCTCTTCGTGGGTGCTTTCCTGGGTGACGCCCTGCGCCGCGCCGTGCCCCGCACTGTGCTGCTGGCCTGCTTGGCGGGTCTGGGGCTTCTGCTGCTCGCCATGAACCCGATGCTGCAGTCCTTCGCGACGCCCGTCGTGGCTTTCGTGGTGCTGACGCTCATCTTCATCAACTGGTTCGGCAAGTCACCGATCTTCAAGAAGGTCCCCACCGGCCTGCTCCTGCTCGTCGTGGGCACTGCTCTGGGCTGGGCATTCGGGCTCATGTCCCCTGAAGCGATCCGTGAAGCGCTCGCGGGCGCCGGCTTCACACCGCCACAGGTGCACGTGAACGAGATCTGGGAATACTTCGGTGTGGCTCTGCCCTACATCGCCTCTGCGGTGCCTCTGGCGCTGGCCAACTTTGTCTTCGACATCGAAAACATTGAGTCCGCCCACACCGAAGGTGATCCCTACCCAGTGCGTCCCGTGATCCTTGCCGATGCCGGCTCCGGATTCATCGGCAACATCTTCGGCAGCCCGTTCCCCGTTACCGTCTACGTCGGTCACTCGGCCTACAAGGGCATGGGCGCAGGAGTTGGCTACACCCTGCTCAATGGCGTCGCGATGCTTCTGGTGGGGCTCTTCAGCCTCGGGAGTCTTCTGCTCTCGATCATTCCGCTGGCGGCAATCGCTCCCATCCTGATCTTCATCGGGGTGGTCACAGCGAACCAGGTGGTGCGGGAGACTCCCCGCATCGAGGTGCCGGTCATCTTCATTGCGATGTTCCCCTGGATCGCGAACTGGGGCCTCACCCTCGTCGGCAACGTCTTGCGGGCACTCGATACAAATGCGGGCGCGGTCGGTTTCGACGTGCTCGATGCGACGGGAACCAACTATTCCGGCATCTATGCGCTGGGCAACGGTGCGCCACTGACCTCGCTCATCTGGGGTGCCATCGCCATCTTCGCCATCCGAAACAGGACCATCCCGGCCATGGTCAGTGCCCTGGTGGGCGGGGGCCTGTCCTTCTTTGGGATCATCCACCAGGGGGCGCCCGTGGTGGGTGGTGAGAAGCCGACCGCCTTCCTCATTGCCTACGCCATGGTGGCGCTGGTCTTCCTTCTCAAGTGGGCGTTGGACAAGCGTGACCCGGATGTCTACGTGTATTCCGAGGAGGCTGACACAGACCTTGTGAACCTGATACCCACAGCCGCTGTGGCCACCGCCTCGACCGCCAGCGATCCGTTGCTCGATGGCACAGAGAGGGCTGAGGGCGTCGACACCGACGCGGATCCACTGGGAAAGCGCGCTTAATCGACCCCGGGTGCTCAGGGGTGGGGAACATCCCTCAGAATGAGTTCTGCGAAGGAGCCGGAGCCTGCAGAGTCTGCAGGAGCTGGCACCGCCTGCAACAGGTGGCCTTCGCAGAACCTGGCACCTGGGCGTTCCCCCCGACGCTGGTATCAAGGCTCTGCGATTCACCACCCAGCCAAGCGGCGGGTCCATCAGCTCACGCTGAGGGACCCGCCGCTGGTTTTTGTGCCCTGAGGTGGGATGGGGACCAGCCAGACACGCCGTATCGACTGAGGACGACGTCGAAATGCGGCTCGGTGACCAGTCCTTGTGGCGAGTCCGGCTGAACCAAGGCGCCGCGCTCGGGCCAATGTGTAGGAAACCCTTGACGCTCCCGCTGTGGAAAACTTAGAATAGTGACTGTAAACGTTTCCACTAGAAGCGGAGTTCACATGTCCACAACTCAAAGTCGAGTTGAATCCACACGTCGTTCGCGAAAATTATTGCCGATCGCGGCCCTGGCGTTCACCCTGTCACTCGGCGGGGGAGCATTGCTCAGCCCGCCCTCTGCGGCCGATGAGCCAGCCGAGGGAACATTGGTGACTGCCGAGATGCCAGCGGCCAGCGCCGGTATCGACGTCGACTACACGGCGTACCTGCCTGCCGGCTATGAGGGCGGCTCCGAGCGATTCGCAACGATCTACCTCATGCATGGCCGCGGCGACTCGATGGCTGCCTGGCCGCGAGTGAAGTCCAGCCTGGACCAGATGATTGCCGACGGCACGATCGCGCCCGTGGTGGTGATCATGCCTGATGCCCCGTGGAGCGATCGCGGCAACTACTACGTCGACTCCGACTTTGCGGGGAATGGCGAAATCCCAGCGGGCGCCAAGGTGGAGCAGGCCTTCACCACCGACCTCGTGGGTCACGTGGACGCCACTTACCGCACCGTCCCCAACAGGGCCGCTCGTGCAGTCGGCGGCTACTCCATGGGTGGGTACGGCGCACTGCGGTACTCCCTGGCCCACCAGGACATCTTCTCCGCAGGCCTCGTGTTGAGCCCTGCCACCTACATCCCCACACCGCCCGATGACTCCTCGGCGCGCGAGTTCGGCGCATTCGGACTGGGCAGCGACCTTTTCGACGAGGCCACCTACGAGGCCAAGAACTACCCGGCGCTGCTTTCCGCGCTGGACGCCTCGACGCCGACGCACCTGTTCATCGCCGTCGGCGACGACGAATGGATGAACCCGGATCCAGACGATGCGGACCACGACCTCGACTTCGAAGCCGCGCGTCTCTACAACACAGTCCGCAGGTCTGACGCCATCACCGCGGAGTTTCGCGTGATGAACGGCGGTCACGACTGGGACACGTGGGAGCCCGCCTTCAAGGAGGGCATCGTCGACGTCATGTCACGCGTGCGGACATCCGATCCAGAACTCCTTGAAGGAGATCTTTTCGGAACGGCGGGCGACGACCGTGCCGGTGGGCTCGCCATCACCTCTGGCGGCGGCGAGGTACTCGCGGTGAACACGGCGGGTGACTACGGTGACCTCGTCTCCCGGGGCGGCATGGACGGACTCGTCATTGCCCGCGACGGCGACGGTGCCACCCGCTGGATCACGGAGATTGCGACGTCACGCAATGACCGGATCTACGGCATCGAGCCCGGTCCTGATGGCGCTCTCTCCGCCGCCGGGTACACACGCGGCAACCTCGACGGCGACCATCCGTCCGAAGCATCCGACGACGCCTTCGCGGCGCGGATGACCGCCGACGGCGACGTCTCCTGGATCACGCAGTTCGGGGACCCCTCCTCAGCCGACAGAATCTATGCGTCCGCGCCAGCCATTGACGGCGGAGTGTTGGTGGCTGGCTACACCACCGGTGTCATCGCTGGAGACGTGAATGCGGGGGACAAGGACGCGTTCCTGGCCCGCATCAATCCGGACGGCACCATCGCATGGGTGGACCAACTCGGTGGCTCTGGCGAGGACAAGGGACAGGGCATCGCCCAGGCCCCCGACGGCTCCATCTACGTGGGAGGCCTTGCCTCAGCCGAAATGCCGGACTCTCCCAGCCTGGGTAACATGGATGGCTGGGTGGCGAAGTACACCGCCGACGGTGAGCGCGAGTGGGTCCGACAGGTGGGAACCGCCGAAGGCGATCGGGTTCTTGCCCTGGCAATTTCACCCGACGGCACTGTGCTGGCAGGCGGACACACTGCGGGAGTCATGGGCGAGGCCTCGGCGGGCGCCAATGACGCGTTCGTTCGCAAGCTGGGCGTCGACGGATCCACGCTCTGGACCACGCAGGTGGGAAGCCTCGGCGATGACCGCACGGCGGATCTCGCCGTCGATGCCGATGGCTCCATCATCCTTGCCGGTCACACCGATGGCCGCATCGTCCTCAGTGCAGGAGGGACGGACGTCTTCACGGCGAAGCTCGACGCGGACGGAAGCCTCAATGGAGTCCGCCAGTTCGGCTCCTCCGATCGGGATGGCGCGGACTTCTATGACGAGGGCAATCTCTACGTGGCGCTGGACGCTGACGGCTCCTCGGTGCTGTCCGGCCTGACGTATGGCTCCACCACCACCGACAGCAACAGCGGGGAGGCCGATGTGTTCCTCACCGCCTTGACCCAGGATGACGGCCCGGCGCCCAGCCCTTCCCCCACGCCGTCGCCATCAGCGTCAGCGACGGCGTCCCCGTCCCCGTCCCCGTCCGGATCAGCATCGGCATCTCCGACGGCGAGCCCTGTGTCGTCAAGCCCCACGCCGCCGCCGAACCCATCACCATCGCCTTCCCCCACCTCGTCGGCAGGACCGGTGGATGTGTATTCCACTCCCGGCTTCCACCTGGTGAACGGCCGCAACTGGTTCACCACCTGCGAGCCGTACTCGCAGACGATCCGTTGCCGCACTGACATCTGGGCCACCCAGGTGCGCCTTGAGGGTGGTCAGTTCGTCAACAGGCCAGGCTGGTACTTCAACAACCTGACGTACCTGCCCGCCATGAAGCGGGCGCAATGGTCGAGCAATCCGCTGGGATACACCGGCAGTTGGACGTCGACGGAGGGGCGAAAGTGGCAGACCGAATGTGACACCGCCCGCTCCGGAGGCAACGGGTGTCGCAGTTCGGTGTGGACCAAGGTGGACAAGGCCGTGGCGAAACCGGGCGGTGGCTACACCTTCACGTCTGAATGGGCGTGGGTGTTCAACAACATCGTGCGGTTCAGCTGAGACGCCGATCGAGGGCGACGACTTCCTCGGCCCGCCGCACCATGGCGAGGTCGAGGAAGGTCCCGTCGGCCAGGACGACCACGCCGCGGCCGGCCTCGAAGGCTCCGGTCATGCGTTCCAGAACGTCCATGGCGAGACGGACCCGGGTCTCCGACGGCCGGAAGGCCTGCTCGATGATCGGGAGCTGCGTGGGGTGAATGGCCACGCGGCCCCGGAACCCCAGCTTGGCACCGATGCGGCAGGACTCTGCGAGCGTGTCCGGGTCAGCGAGGTGGGTGAAGGCTGACATGGGCGGCGCACCCAGACCGGCGGCGCGAACCGCGTTCACTAGTCGCGAGCGTGCCCACGTGAGGGCATCCTCCTCGTCGACGCCGAGGCTGGATTTGAGGTCCGCCTCGCCGAGGCCGACGCTGATCACTCCCGCTGAGGCGATCTCGAATGCCCGCTCCACACCGAGCGCAGATTCCAGCAGAACGTGGATGGCGCGGTGGCCGAGTACACCGCGCACGAGCGTGATGTCATCGACGGATTCGGTTTTCGGGAGCCGTACCGTCACAGCCGGCGGCAGCACCGAGAGCATGGCCAGATCCTCATCGAACCACGGGGTGCCGATGCTGTTGACCCGCACCTGGACGCTTCGCTCCGGATGCTCCCGCAACAGATCTTCCAGCAGAGCGGGCAGACTCTCCCGGGCCTGGTCCTTGGCGCTGGCCGCCACCGCATCCTCGAGGTCGATCAGGACTGCGTCTGCTCTTGAGGTGAAGGCCTTGGCCACGAGGGTGGGCCGGTCAGCCGGCGCGTAGAGCAGGGTCAGTGGCGCTGTCATATGGAGCCGTTCTCGCGGAGGGAGGCGATTTCGATGTCGGAGAAACCCAGTTCGGTCAGCACCTCTGTGGTGTTGGCGCCCGGCGGGCGCCCTGTGAAGCGCACGGGCGGCACCCCGTCGGAAAGACGGAAGAGAGGGCCCTGCATGGAGACCTCCCCCAAATCCTCGTCGGGCATCGTGACGATGGTTCCGAGCGCTTCGTACTGCGGGTCCTCTGCGATGTCGCTCGCGTCATAGACGGGCGCGACGGCGGCCTGGGCTGCCTCGAACTGTGCCACCACGTCGGCGCGGTCCCGTGCCGCGATCCACGCGCCGACGGCCTCGTCGAGTTCGTCGCCGTGGGCGGCACGCCCGGCCCCGCTGGCGAACCACTCCTGCGTGATGAACTCCGGGCGCCCCACCAGTTCCATGACGCGCTCAGCAATGGACTGTGCTGAGGTGGAGACGGCCACCCAGCCGCCGTCGCGGGTTCGGTACGTGTTGCGGGGCGCGTTGTTGGCGGAGCGGTTTCCTGTGCGGGGCGCCACGGTGCCGAGCGCTGCCCAGCGTGTGATCTGGGGTCCCAGCAGGGCCAAAATGGGCTCGATGATCGCCAGATCCACCACTTGCCCCACCCCTGTGCTTTGTCGGGCGTGAAGCGCCACCATGACGGCCTGTGCAGTGGCGAGTGAGGCGATCCCGTCGGCCAGACCGAAGGGGGGCAGGGTGGGCGGACCGTCGGCCTCGCCCGTGAGCGCGGCGAATCCGCTCATTGCCTCGGCGAGCGTCCCGAACCCGGGACGTCGACGGTACGGTCCCACCTGTCCGAATCCCGTGACGCGTGCCATGACGAGTCGTGGGTTGCGTTCACGCAGGACATCGGGTCCCAGCCCCCACTTCTCGAGCGTGTCCGGCCGGAAGTTCTCGATCAGTACGTCGGCGTTCTCCACCAGCCGCAGCAACACCTCCCGGCCGCCGGCACAGGAGAGATCAGCGGTGACCGTGCGCTTGTTGCGGCCGAGTGTCTTCCACCACAGGTTGATGCCGTCCTTGCTGGGACCGTGGCCCCGGGACGGGTCCGGGCGACGCGGATGCTCGATCTTGATGACCTCGGCACCCATGTCACCCAGATGCATGGCCGCCATGGGGCCGGCGAACAGGGTGGACAGATCGAGCACGCGCAGGTCGCACAGCGGTCCTGCCGCGTTGGGATTCCTGGTGTCCATTTACAGTTCCTCCTGGTCCCACGCCACTCGGAAACCGATGCGTGAGGAGCGAGCCATGCCGAATCCGGGGAGCAGGAATTTCAGCGAGACATCGGGTGTCTGGGGACCGGCATCGACGTACCAGTTCGACCCCTGTGGTGCGTACGCGCTGCCGCCCTTGAGGATGACGAAACGTGACCGACCGTCGCTGTGCTCCGATTCGGTCCAGTTCCACACCTCGGGGGTTGCCCTGCGCCAGCCGGAACGCGTGGCCGCGAGTTGCCACTCGTCCTCGCTCGGCAATCGGGCGCCCACCCAGGCTGCGTAGGCGCGCGCATCGTTGAGGTCAAGCCCCGTCGCGGGCAGCGGGCCCGGGCCGGGTGTGAAGCGGTGCGTACAGCGCGGGGTGTACCCGCTGGCCTCGACAAAGGCGAGGAATTCGTCTGCCGTGATCTCAGCCGAGACAGTCACCGCCGTGGGCAGGACGGCGACGCGTTCCACGGTCCGCAGATCGTGCAACCGGGGCTCCAGAGGTTTCCACTCATCAACGAAGGGTGCATCGCCGTAGATGCCCGTCTCGCGCATCCGGTACCGGACGGTGAGCCGGTGTCGCCCTGCAGGGATGCTGACGCCTGACGGGGAGACCTGTTTGCTGGTTGTGGACCGGGCGGGAAGAACGCGCTCGGTCTCCCTGTAGGGGAAGGTGGCGTCCGGATCATGGGGATGCGTCGCCACCTTGGCGGCGGCGTCGAGGACGTGGCGCGGGACCTCGCCCCGGATGCGCAACCAGCCACCGATGGAGTGCGCAGGGACCTGCAGGGTGCCGGTGGCTTCGTGGCCGGTGACGAGATCGAGGACCGTCTCCCCGGCCACGGGGGGCTCCATCACCAGCATCTGGTCGTCGTCATGGGTGTTGGCGAGTGCGAGCAGGGACAGGTCGCCCAGCGTGAACCCTCCGGCGCTCAGCTGAGGATGCACATCCACCAGGGGCGTCCACTCCCCGTCGATGAGCAAGCCCGTGAGAGCCCGTTGCCATGTCACCATGCGGGCCAGGGTTGCGACGTCACGGGGGTTCCAGCCCACCCAGGCGGAGAAGACGTTTTCCCACACCATGACCCCGGCGCCGTTCAGCCAGGCGGAGATCAGTTCGCGGGAGTGGTCGCGGTGCCAGCGGCGCACGTGGTGCTGCATGTGGCGGCGTTCGAACCACCGTGCCTTCAGGACGCCGGGGACGGGTGAATCCGCGAACCACTGCGCCCACGAGAGATGGTGGTCCTCGATTCGCTCCAGCGCGAGCTTGGATTCGCCTTCCAGGACGACGCCCGGTTTGGCCGACTGGAGAGCATTGATGAGGTCGGGGTCAGCCTGCCGCAGGGTGTCGAGGAAGATGCCGTCGGCGCAGAGTTCCGCGACGAGTCCGGCGAGTTCCGCGGTGTCGGCCAGGCCGCGGCGCGTTCCCGTGTCCCAGGGGTTGTAGTTGACGAAGACCTTCAGCCCCAGCCGGTGCAGATCAGCCACAAGTTCCACGATCCCGGGAACATCGCGATACCAGTCCCACTGGTTGCGATCGTCGATGCCAATGATGGGGTAGGCATGCCACAACACCACGGCATCGAGGTCACCGAAGCGTCGAAAGTCCTCAACGAGGAGATCCGGCGTGAAGGACTGGCCCTCGAAGTCGTAGAGGAGCTCGTCCCACAGCCAGATCTGGGCCACTGTGAAGCAGGAGGCCGCCCAGGCGGCGGCAGGGTGGTTGTAGCCCGTGTCGTCATAGTCCAGGCGGAGCTTCGCGTCCATTCGCCATGCGGTGATCCGGTCACGGAAGGCCGGCCATTGCGCCGGATCTGCTGGGGCTGCCAGAATTTTTCCGTCGTCGAGGATCTCCAGCGGCAACTCCGGATCAAAGGGCCTGGGAAGGTCCAGACTGCGGGGCACGAGGGGGTTCAGGCTCATACGGTCTCTTCGTCCGGGGGTGAGGAGCGTGCGACCTTGCAGGTGCGCTGTGTCAGCTCGTTGATGTCACGAGCGGCCGGGCCCGGCAGGGAAGTGCTGATGGCACTGCGCCCATCGGGCGCCAGGGGCGACGCCCAGGAATCCGGGATGTGGGACGCGCCCAGCAGTGCGCCGAGCACGGAACCAACGGTTGCACCCGCCGAATCGGTGTCCCATCCGGCGGCGACGGCTGCCCCGATACCCACGCCGAAATCAGGCGTGGATGCCCGCTGTGACCAGCGCAGCGAGAAGGCGATGACGGCGGCGTTGTTCAGGGAGTGCACCCAGTGCATGCCCTCGAACCGTGTGTGGAGGGCGTCCAGGCCCGAGGCCAGATCCCGTGCCTCCCGTGCCGCCTGCTCGCCGAAGATGACAGCTTGCGCAAACGTGGACTGTGAGGGAACCACGGAGAGGCCTGCTGCCAGCGTGGTCCCCACCGGATCCTCGTCGTCCGTGGACACCACGACGGCAGCACTGCAGAGGGCTGCGGACCACATGGCTGCGTAGACCCCCGCCCGACGATGACTGAGACGGGCATCGTGCCACGCCAGCTGTGCGGCCGCGGCGGGATCTCCGGGGCAGACCCAGCCGTAGACATCCGCCCGGATCAGAGCGCCGATCCACTCGCGGAAGGGGTTGCGGCGCACCGCCACCTCGTCGATCGGGCAGGCATCCAAGAGGTTGCGATAGGCCGCCCGCTCCGCCGTGAACACGCGCCCGGCCGGGAGGTTGTCGAGCCACAGCTTGGCGACGGTGTCGGTGTCGAAGTCCGGCGTCTCCACCAGATCCAGCGCCATGAGCGCGAAGTTCAGATCGTCGTCCTCGGGAATGCCCGCAATGGTTTCCACGAGCGAGGTGGGGGCGCTGCGCCGGTTCCACGGCCAGCGCTGCGCAACATCTTCCGGCAGGCCGACGGCGGTGAAATAGCCCGCGATGGGCCAGTTGTCAGTGGCGCGGGCGATCTCCTCGACGCCTGAGCGAGGGATCTTCTCCACGGGCTTGCCCAGAACACAACCCGCAGAGCGGCCGAGCCAACCACCGCGGACCCTGTCCGGGAAGTCGGAGCCGGGAGCTCCCAAGGGGGGCTTTGACGCGGCTGCAGCGAGGATGTCGTCGAATGCCTCCGGCTGCACTGGATCCACGGGCGTGGCCAGCGCGTCCAGCTCATCGAGGATCAGGCGGGCCGCATCACGCAACTCGGGGTTGAGGTCGCTGGCTCCGGCAACAGCTGGCTCCAGCAAACCGCCCAAGGCCTGCCAACGGTCACGGATCCCGGTCAGTGCGGCCTTGTCCTTGCCAAACTCGGCACAGGCCACGAGTTCATGCGCGACAAGGTCCTCTGGATGGGCCCACGTCAGCCGCACTACGCCACCCCCATCGCTTCAAGAGCGGCGAGCCGGGCCCGTGCGCGGGAGGCGTCGCTGGCCAATATCTCCAGCGCCACTTCTCCCAGCACCGTGCCGTTGGCGCGGATGTCGAGTTGGGAGCCTTCGGAAACGCCGTTGATCCATTCAGTGGGCACGCCGTCGAGACCTTCAAGCGCCGCGCAGATGGCTCCTGCCATCACCGCGATGGAGTCGGCATCGCGACCGTAGTTGATGGCGCCCAGGACGGCTTCGCGGTAGTTGCCGTCGCTGGCCAGCACCAGGCCGAGGGCGACGGGCAGTTCCTCGATTGCCCGCAGTCGTGACGGTAGGCGGGCTTCCATGGACTGCTTGCGGTAGTCCGGCCCAACCGTGTCGTAAGGGGCCACGGCTTCGCGGAGCACTTCGTTGAGGACGGTGCCCGGCTGACGATTGCGGACGGCTTCGAGGACGGCGTCGATGGCCGCACGCGTTCCGTCATGGGACAACTCGAGGGCGATCCTGACCACGTCGGCCGCGGTGGCGCCCGGTGTGAGGGCGGCTGCGACGGCGCCCGCGAACACGCCTGCAGCTTCGCGGCCATACGACACCTGGTGGGCTCCTGCCATGTCAATGGCCTCGGCATACCCGGCGTTCGGATCACCGGCGTTGACCACGCCCACGGGGGCCATGTACATCGCGGCGCCACAGTTGACGATGTTGCCCGTGCCCGCTTCGCGGGGGTCTGCGTGGGCGTAGTGGATGCGGTGCACGAGATACTTCTCGGCGAGGAAGACACGCTGCAACGGGATGGCCTCGCGCTCCAGTTCCGGGATCCAGACCACTTTGTTGACCATCAGCGGCACCAGACCATCAGCCATTGCGTAGGCATCCAGGTGGGTACGACGCTCTGCATAGACGTCGATGAGCAGATTCATCATCAGGGTGTCGTCGGTGATGTGGCCATCGCCCTTGTGGTACGGAGCGATGGGCCGCGCCGTTGACCAGTTCTCGTTGTAGGGGCCGACGATTCCCGTCACCGGACCGCCATGGCGGGCCTGGATCTGTTCCGGCGTCCAGCCTTCAGTGGCGCCGCCGAGGGCATCGGCAACAGCCACACCCGCCACCACTGCCTCGACCCGGGAAATGAACTTCTCGTCCACGGTAGATTCCTCATCTCTTTCATTGGGGGAGGGGGCGGCTCGCGCCGCCCCCCAATAGTCATTCAGATCAGCGGGTGATCTGTTCCCACCCGTTGGTCAGGTCCGCGGAAAGGCCGTCGAGATCGCTCTCGCCCGCAAGGAACGTCTGGAAGGCGGGCGTGGCCACGGTGTCCTTCCACTGTGTGTACTGCGCCACCTGCATGAAGGGCGCTGCCTCCAGGTAGTCGCCGGAGTTGAGGATCTCGGTCCACCCATCTGCGCCGCCGGTTTCTTCAGCGATGATGTCACGGGCAGCCTGTGAGGCGGGGATGAGTGCATCGGCCATGTTCAGCGCGGCCATGTTCTCGGCGTTGACGAAATAAGTCGCGAAGGCTGCGGACTGCTCCACATTGGTGGAATCGATGTTGACCGACAACGTCTGCGGGTTGGCAGCCTGTGCGGCTGATTCGGTGCCCTCCAGGACAGGCAGAACGGTCCACTCGAAACCTTCAGGAGCGTCCTTGGCGATGTTGGCGGCCTGGAATGAACCCTGGACGGTCATGGCATAGTTTCCGGCGTAGAACCCCGCCAGGACGTCGCCGCCGGACTGGGTCAGAGTGGAACTTTCAATGGACATGTCCTCGGTGTTCATCGCGTTGATTTCTTGCGCGACCTTGAGTTCACCTTCTCCCACCTCCAGTGTTGCGTCCTCGCCTGTCCCGTCGAAGAAGGTGCCACCGTTGCCCAGACCAAGCGACATGAAGGTGGCGGTGGGGGAGCTCAGGCCCCAACCCAGACCAGCGTGATCAGCTGTTGTGGCCTGCTGTGCCATGCTGCGGAAGTCCTCCCAGGGCAGGGTTTCACCCTCAGGGATCGCGACGCCGGCCTCCTCGAGGAGTGCGGTGTTGGCAAAGACCATGTAGGACTGCAACTCGGTGGGCAGGGCGATGATCTCGTCCTCCACGGTCACTGATTCCCACACGCCCTCGCCGATGTCACTCCTGAGCTCATCGGAGATGTAGGGGGTCAGGTCAGCGAGGTAGCCATCCAGTGCGAACGGGATCACGGAACCCGCTTCGTAGTGGATGATGTCCGGGGCCGCTCCGCCAGCGAACTGCGTGACGAGTTTGTCGTAGACCCCGTCCCATCCGGCGGGGACGATCGTCACCTGCACCATGGGGTTCTCCTCGTTCCATGCCGCGACGACTTCCTCGGTGGCGGCGATGGCACCGGGCTGGTCTGACAATGACTGGAAGTTGAGTTCAACCATTTCCTCGGGAGGAGCAACCGAGGTCATCTCCCCGCCAGGTGCGGCGTCGGGTTCATTGGTGGACGTGCAGGCAGAAAGTGCCAGCGCGCCGACCCCCACGAGTGCCAGGAGCTGTGTTGTGCGCTTGTTCATAGCGGTCTTTCCTTTCGATGGGTTGGGCATCTCAGCCCTTGACGGCTCCGGCGAGAAGCCCGCCGGCCAGTTTGCGTTGCATGAATCCGAAAAAGACGAGGCTGGGGATGGCAGCCATGACGGCACCTGCGGCCAGCGGGCCAAGTGCCACCTTGCCCTCACCGCCCACGAACATCTTCAAGGTGATGGGCAGGGTGTAGTTCTCTGGCGACTGGATGAGTACGAGAGCGAAAAAGAACTCGTTCCAGGCGGAAACGAAGGCAAACATGGCGGTTGCCACGATGCCGGGCATGAGCAGGGGAAAGACGATTTCCCGCAGGACCTGGAAACGGCTGGCCCCGTCGATGGACCCGGCCTCCTCCAACTCCTTGGGAATGCCCGCGACGAAGCCCTGCAACATCCACAGGGCGAACGGCATGGTGTAGGTGGTGTAGACCAGAATCAACCCGGGAAGCGAGTCGATGAGATTCAGGTTCTTCAAGATGATGAAGAGCGGGATGATGACCAGAATCACCGGGAAGACCTGGCTGGTGAGGATCCACCCCACCCCGAGGGTGCGCAGCCTGCCCTTGAACCTTGCCAGGGCGTAGGCCGCCGGGATGGAGAGCACGATGACGAGCACCGTCGTCGAAATGGAGACGATGGCGGAGTTCATCCCCGAACGCAGGAGGCCCTGCTTGGCGAGCGCTTCGGGGAAGTTGGCGAAGTGCCAGTCCTGGGGAATGAGGCTGATCTGTAGTGAGTTGAGCTCTGCCGAGGACTTGAATGCGGCCGAGAGCAGCCAGAGCAGGGGGAAACCCAAGAAGAAGAGGTAGCCGAACAGCAGTACGTACTGGCCGGGCCTTTTAAGACGTCCCATCAGTCCTTGTCCTTCCTGAACTGTGACCAGAGGTAGAAGCTCATGAGGATCAGGACGAAGACCACCAGAATGAGCCCCATCGCTGCGGCGTAGCCGAGATGCTTGCTTTTGAAGGCTTCGAGGTATGTGAACAGCATGGGAAGCATCGTTCTTCCTCCCGGCCCGCCCTCGGTCATGACGTAGACGAGACCAAATGAATTGAAGTTCCAGATGAAGTTGAGGCTGGTGATGGCGGCGATGATGGGACGGAGGCTGGGGACCGAGATCTTCCAGAATTGCTGCCACGCGTTGGCTCCATCCACCTGAGCTGCTTCGTGCAACTCGGCAGGGACCTGCTGCAGGCCGGCGAGCAGGGTGATGGTTGTCTGGGGCATGCCCACCCACACACCCACGACGATGACCGCGGGAAGTGCTGTGTTGAAGTTGGCCAACCAGTCGGTGTTGCCTGCGCCACCGAATAGGCCGGTGAAGGCATTCAGGGGTCCCGTCTGCCGGTAGATCAACTGCCACATGATGGCGACGACGACGGGCGGCATCGCCCAGGGAACCAGGGCCAGGACGCGGGTGAATCCCTTCAGCCGGAGGTCTGCATTCAACAACAGCGCGAGCCCCATCCCGGCGATCAGCTGCAGAACGGTCACAGAGATGGACCAGACGACGCCAATGCGGAATGAATCCCAGAACATGTAGTCGCCGACGAGCCGACCGAAGTTCTGCAGCCCGACGAAGTCCGACTCAACGTTGCGTCGCAGAGTGGCATCTGTGAACGCCAGATAAATGCCGTTGAGGAGCGGGAACACGCTGAAGATGAGGATGGGCAGCGTGGCGGGAATCACGAGAGCGATCGCCTCGCGCCTTCCCTGTCTCGCCATGGTGGTCATCTTGGGTGCCCTGGTGGGCGAGGTGGTGGGTGGAGGACGGACAGCGGTGTCAGTCATTGTGCTTTCTCCATCTGCTGGGGAGCACTGGATGCTCGAACGGTCAGGGAGGGATTGACCACGAGGCGACTCACGGTGGCCTCGTGGTGGGAGATGCGGTGCATGAGGAGCTCGGCAGCGCGTGTGGCGCGCTCAGCCGAGCCGAGGTTGACCGAGGTCAGGGGTGGGTTGAAGGCCTTTGCGAGGTAGGTGTCATCCATACCCACCATGGCGACATCTCTGCCCACCTCGAGGCCAGCGTCCAGAAGGGCATGGGTGGCGCCGATGGCCAGAAGATCGTTTGCCGCGACCACTGCGTCGAAGGGGCGCTCAGAACCCGGAAGTTCTTGCAACGCCTTGCTCAGGGCCGCGTGGGCGGCATCGGCTGTGAAGTCAGCCGCGTCCACGAGGTGCCACTCAACACCGGCGGCGGCGCGGGCTTCCATGGCTGCCAGGAAAGCCGCGTGCCGGGCCGCGCCGGGGGTCGTGTTGCGCGGGCCGTTGATGAACCAGATGCGGTGATGTCCATACGAGCGCAGGTGCTCCACTGCCATCGCGACGCCGTCGGCGGAATTGGCCCGCACGGAATCAATCTCCAGGTCCTGAGGGATGGATCCCACCACGACGATGGGATGGCGTGAGGCGCGCAGTGCGTCGAGGACCTCGTCGGTCACCTGGATGGGGCTGATGACCAGACCATCGGCATAACCACGGTCGAGGCTCTTGATGACATCGACGATGCCGCTCGGCTCCAGGCCGGTCGAGGAGACCAGAAGCCGGTAGCCGAAGGGCCGTGTGGCCTGCTCCACGGCACGCATCATGGACACGTACACGGGATTGCCGATGTCGGCGACAGCAAAGAGCAGCTGGAAGGTGGCGCCCATTTTCAAGGCACGTGCATTGGCGTCAGGCACGTAGCCGAGCTCGGCCGCGGCCTGCTGTACGGCGCGAACTGTTCCTGGACTGGCGACCAGTCCGTTGATGGCCCTGGAGGCGCTGGCAACGGACACGCCGGCGCGGCGAGCGACTTGCGTCAGGGTTGCTTTCGTCGTCATTGACTGGGCTCGGCTTTCTTATGGAAACGTTTCCATTACTGCTCCCAGCATCGGCCACCGGAGGTTGCAGTGTCAAGGGATTCGTACAAACTCATTGGGTCCGCAAGCCATGCCGCTGCCGGACACGCCGCATCGAGTGCGCACCAAGCTCGTATACGCCTCGCCGACGACTGGATGCGGCGAGTCGGGTCACCCCCTCTGGCGGCTGCAGCGTGCAAGGATGAGGACGTCTGAGATCTGGAGGTGGGGCATGACGACGGTACTCATCTACCTAACGGTTGTTTTCGCTTCAGGATTGTTGGCCATCGCGATTCGCCTCCCACCACTCGTGGGATTCCTGGCTGCTGGTTTCATCCTCAACGGGATGGGCGTGGGCGAAATCAACGGCCTGAATTTCTTCTCCGAGCTCGGTGTGACCCTGATGCTGTTTGCCATCGGACTGAAACTCAACGTGAAGTCCTTGTTGGGCAGGGAAGTGTGGCTCACCGCTTCGGTCCACATCGTGGGCTCCGTGATCGTTGGCTCAGGCTTTCTGGGGCTGTTGGCGTGGCTGGGTGCGCTCACCGTCGACAGCCTCCCCGTCATCGTGGTGCTGGCCTTCGCCCTGTCCTTCTCCAGCACGGTCTTCGTCATCAAGATCCTTCAGGATCGTGGCGACGAGCAGGCGCTCTACGGGCGCATCGCCATTGGCGTGCTGATCATGCAGGACATCGCCGCCGTGGTGTTCATCTCCGTGTCACGTGGCACGCCCCCCAGTCCGCTGGCGCTCGGCCTCCTCGTGCTCGTGCCACTGTTGTGGCTGTTCTTCAAGCGATTCAACCGTCTTGGACGAGCCGAGATGCAAGCCCTGTTCGGTATCTTCATGGCGCTGGTTCCCGGATATGCGCTCTTTGACTACGTGGGCCTCTACGGCAGCCTCGGAGCGCTCATCATGGGCATGGTCCTGGCCTCCCACCCGGGAGCCGATCAGCTCTCCCACAGCCTTTTCACCCTCAAAGAGCTGCTGCTGATCGGGTTCTTCGTCAACATCGGCTTCACCGGCCTGCCGGATGCGCAGAACGTCATCGTCGGATTGCTGTTGCTGTTACTCCTACCCCTTCAGGGCCTGGGGTATTGGGTGGTGCTGTGGGCCCAGGGCATGCGTCACCGCACGAGCCTGCTCGCCGGGCTGTTGCTCACCAACTATTCGGAGTTTGGCCTCATTGTGGCGGCGACGGGGGTGACCGCTGGGTGGTTGCCCACGCATTGGTTGGTGTCCATCACCATCGCGGTCGCCGCCAGTTTTGTCGTTTCCGCCATCGCGAACCCACGGCGCACCTCCGCGCTGTCGCAGTTCGCCGGCCGGTTTCCGAAGCGTCCCCCGGAGAAAATTCATCACCACGACCGACCCATCCCCATCGGCGATGCCCGTGCCCTGGTCCTGGGCATGGGCCGGGTGGGACTGGCCGCCTACGAACAACTTACCAACGAGCACGGACTGGCCACCCTGGGCGTGGAGCACGACCCCGACCGTGTGGAGGAGCTCCTGAGGAGCGGCATGAAGGTCATCGAAGGAGATGCAACCGACACCGATTTCTGGGACCGCGTGATCCGCAACGGCCTCATTGAGGTGATTGTGCTGGCGATGCCCTCACAGCACGCCAATACCGACGCTCTGGAGGAAATCCGGTCCCGCGAGTACACGGGCACGGTGGCGGCCGTGGCACTCTACGTGGAGGATGTCGAGGAGCTTCACGAGCACGGTATCGACGTCGTGGTGCACATGTACGGCGGTGCAGGCAGAGACCTTGCAGACCAGAGCATTGAGGCCCGGGCCAAGCAGATTCCTTGATGCGCAGCGTGGGTCAGACGTCACAAGATGGTGGGGAAGCTGTCCTTCGCGGTACGGGCGATCTTTTTCAGCATGCTGCGATCAGCGAGCGCACCAATGATGCCGCCCAGGCCGGGAATGGCCTTGCCGAACAGTCGCGCTGACTGCAGACCGAAGCGTCGCAGCAACCGCGCTCCCACCGCACGTGCCACAGCCGAGGAGGGCGACAACGGCAGTCGCTTCACAATCTGGTTGGTTGCCGCTCCGGCGATGGGACCGAGCCCGATGCTGTCGAGGACGTCTTCGGATTCCTCCGCGACCAGTGCAGCAAGGACGCGGGTCCGCACCTCCTCCTCTGTGAGGTCGTAGCCACGGACAGACGCGATGGCCCCGACCATGCGGGTGGCCTGGACATAGAACTCGAAGACATTGGCGGGCAGCAGGAGTGGAAGCGTGAACAGACCTCCCAAACCAGTGAGGAAGCCGGCCGCGGTCACGCCCCGACGATGGTGGCGCACGATACGACGGATGGCCTTTTTGGGGTTCTTGCGAGCCCGACGTGACGCGCGGTCCGCGACCTCCTGCGCTGAGGCGTACTTCAGTTTTCCATCGAGACCGATGTCGCGGAAGGACTCCACCATTGCCTGAAGGGCTGACTCGACGCCGTTGTGACTGTCGTTCTTGCTGGAGCGGACCTCCTTGATGGCCTGGCGTGTGGTGCGGGTACCGGAAGGGTCACGAGGAAGTAGTGCCACGGTGTCTCCTTGAGTGTGTCGTCATGGCGATGATGACTCTGGCGCCATGCCTCTGGGGTGTGAGCCGGGATCGGCAAGATCGTTGGGGTTGGTTGCGGGATCAATGGGTGCGCCGGACATGAATGCCGCCCGGGCCAGGGCGTTGGAAGCGATCGACGAGACGAGTATGAAGGCCAGCATTGCACCCAAGGACTTCACCAGAACCCCCCACGTGAACCCTTCTTCCAAAAAGCGTCCAAACATTGCACCGGCGGTGATGAGTGGCAGGCCGAGAGTCGTCGTGATTCCGAAGGCATTGACGCGAGAAACCGCGTCTGGTTCTGTGAAGAGGGCCCGCGTGCCCGTCACCACTGCAGCGGCACCGGAGAACAACACCACGGAAATCAGGATTTCCAGCAGAATGGTCATCAGCGTCTTCCCCTCGTGAGGATTCTTGCGAGAGCGAGAGTGGCCACGACACCGAGAATGGCCGCGATCAGGGCCAGGTCAACCGAGACGTTCGAGCCCAGCAGCATCCCCTGGACTATCAGAATGCCGACGCAGCTGAAGAAGACCAGATCGGCCACGATGGTCCGTGTTGCGGCGTCGGTTGCTGTGTAGGCCCGCAACAGACCGGCGAGCACACTGAGGGCGAGGGCGACGGTGACAACCCAGGCGGTGATGGTGAGGATCATCTGTGTCGCCCCCGCACCAGGTCGATGACCGATCCCTCGAGATGGAGAAGCTCCTCCATCACGCGCTGGCGGTTGTTGTCATAGATGCTGTGGACGAAAATGGTGGCGCATTCATCGCCGCGACCTCCGGCGATCCCCAGCACGATGGTGCCCGGTGGAATGGCGATGGAGGCGGTGAACAGCGAAATTTCAATGTCCGAGCGGCACCGCAGGGACATTTCGAAGATGGCGGGCTCGGAAGGCATGCCACACCATGCTGAGCGCACCACTCGCCATGAGCCGCGCGCGATTTCGTCCCCAATGGTCCTCAGGTACGCCCACAATTCGATCAGTCTCATCCGTTCATCACCGCCTCGACGTAGGGGCCGAGATCCAGCAGTGCTGTGGCTGCACGCTCGAAGAGGGGCCACACCAGGCCCACCGTCAGGAACAACAGCACCGAGCCGCCGATCATGATCATCGGTGGTGCGATGAGTCGAGCGGGGATGCGCGTGTCATCGGTGATGCGGGTTCGACGTCCGCGGTGGGTGATCGGGTCATCGGGGAGGAATTCCCGGATGGGTTTTCCCCAGAAGACTTCCCGCCAGAAGTGCTGGAGAGCGAGCAGGGATGCAACGGATGCGAGCGCCACGGATCCCAACAGGACCCAGGTGCGCCACTGTGGTCCGTCCGCGGCGCTGCTCAACAACATGACTTTTCCCCACAGCCCCGAGGTGGGGGGCAACCCGACCAGCGACAGCAAACCCAGAGCCATCAGGGTGGCGATGACACGCTCGCGTTTCATGAGTCCGCTCAATCGGTCGAACCGGCCGCTGCCGTAGGTTTCTTCAATGGCTCCTGCGGCCATGATGAGTCCACCCATCGTGATCATGTGGTGCACCATGTAAAACAGGCCGGCGGCGATGGAGAACTGGGTGAACACCACCAAACCGATGAGGATCTGCCCCACTCCTGTCACCATCTGGAAGGCCAGAACTCCACGCATCCGTCGCTCAGCGAAGGTCCCCAGCGCTCCCATGACGACGGTGAGCACAACGATGGCGAGCAGAATGGGGGAGTACTGCGTCGCCCCATCAAAGACGGTGGCATAGATGCGGTAGACGGCGTAGAGACCCATTTTGGTGTGGATCGCGGAGAAGAGCCCCATGATTCCGGCGGAGGTACCAGGATATCCCCGCACCAACCAGCCGTGTGCGGGCACCACTCCGCCCTTGACCAGCAGGGCCAGCAGCACCACGCTGATGGCCAGGGCTGCCTGTGGATTGTCGGCACCGACACCGCGCAGCATTGCGAGGTTCACCGTTCCGGTGACGCCGTAGACGAATCCGACCCCGATGACGAGGATCGTGGAGGCGACGATGTTGACCAGGATGAACATGCGGCCGATGCCCAGCCGACGCCACGTCCCCGTCACTGCAATGAGGGCGTAGCTGGGCATCAACATCACCTCCACAAACACGAAGAGGTTGAACAGATCTCCCGTCAGCAGGATCCCGTTCACGCCGGCCCCCACCATGACCACCATCGGCACTACGAACCGGAACCGGTCCTCCTTCGTGGCGACGAGGAAGAGTGATGCCACGATCGTGATGGCGGCGGTGACCGCCATGAGCAGTGCGGACAGAGAGTCCGAGACGAAAACGATGGCGATGCCCGGCAGGAAGGACCCCACAGCGTGGGAGATCGCTGGCTCCTGGACGTGGGTCATCAGTAGCCACACGCCCGCGGTGAGGCTCAGCGCCGGCGACAGGAACAACACCGTGCGCTGCGCCGGGACTGTGCGCCACAGCAGCGTCACGGCGGCCAGCATCAGGGGGATGGCAACCAGGAGGGGGAGGAGGGCGGGAATCATGCTTCGTGGCTCTCTCCGGTGTCCGGGTGGCGAAACATGTCGTCGTTGTGTCCGATGCCTGCCAGGGCAAGCATGAGGATGGTGGCGGCAAGTGTGATCACGATGGCGGTGAGGACGAAGGCTTGCGGGAGCGGGTCTGCGGCGGCGGCTGTGGAGGTCACATCCAGGAGGGGCTCCTCGCGCCAGCCCGGCACCCCGGAGGTGAGCAGGACGAAGTTGGCTGCATGACTGATCAGGCCGATGCCGAAGATTGCGCGCACCATGCTGCGCTGCAGGAGGAGATACACGCCCCCGGTGACGAGTACGAAGATCGTTCCGATCAGAATCATGGCCATCTCGTTTCGCGGGGTGCCGTGTCATCTGTGAGGAAGGTGGAGCCGACTGCGACACGTCCCGGGCGTTCACCGCGAACGGTGTCCAGCGGACCATCGAGCTCGCCTTCCGTCGACTCGTCGACGCGTGCACGGGTGCCCTCGCGTCGATCGCTCTCCTGTGTGGAGCCGAGAAGATTGAAGGAGATGATGATCAGGCCCAGCACAGCGGAGTAGACACCGGCATCGAAGATCAACGACGAGGTGATGTGAATCTCGCCGATGTAGAAGTGGGTGGGTTGCAGGAAGGACCCCTCGACGATCAGGTTCGCCAACCCAGTGGCGATGGCGACGATGACGCCGCCGCTGATCAGCCACAGGGGCAGCCTCGGAGGGCCGACGGCGCGGTCATAGGAGGTGGAGAGGTAGACCAGCCCCACCAGGGCGGCGGCCACGAGTGCCGCGTTGAAGCCGCCACCGGGAGAGTTGTGCCCCCTCCAGAACAGGGTCAGCGAAATGACAATGAGAACGGGCGTCAGGATGCGAACCATCAGGTGCAGCGGGATGGTGTTGGTCCAGGCGACAGTGATGGCACGGTGGGCGGTGCTCGAGAAATCCTGATTGAGATCAAGTTGGCTGATGTTCAGATCTGCGGGGTCGGGCCGCTCGGGGGAGAGGTACTTGTCCCGGACGGTGGAATAGACCGCCACCATCGCCACGCCGGCCATACCGAGAACGGTCAGTTCTCCCATCGTGTCGAGCGCCCGGAACTCCACGAGGATCACGTTGACAACGTTGTAGCCGCCGGTGAGTTCCTTGGTGTAGTCGAGGAAGTACTCCGCCAGATCCGAGCGGTTGCGTCGGGCGTTCAGTGCCCAGGTGAGACCGGCGACAGCAGCCCCGACGGAGACCGCAACGGCAAGGGTGAGGAGATTGTTGCGCCGGGTGCGGACCGGGAACCGGATGGGCAGGCGCTGCAGAACCAACATGATGACGATCAGTGACAGCGACTCGACCATGAGTTGGGTGAGTGCGACGTCGGGTGCGCCGAGCGCCAGGATCTGGATGGCGGTCAGGATGCCGATCGAGCCAAGTGCCACGACGGCCGTGAGCCGGTTGCGGGCGGTGCAGATGCCCAGGACTGCCATGGCGAACAGCACGAGGAGAACCATGTCGATGGGGCGCGAGAGGTTCTCCCGCTGTGGGGGAAGCCCCGTCATCGCAACGGCGATCGTGCCAAGGATTCCCAGTGCTGCGAGGGAGCCCAGGATGGGGGCGACGTGGCGCCCAGCGTCGTCGGCCGCGGTCAGTCGAGCGAACCACTGACCAGCCCGCCGCAGCACGGTGGTGAATCTGGCAATGGCGTCGGCACCATCAAAGGGGAAGCGACGCGCAGCGACGAAGGCGAAGACCGCTCGACGGTGCAGTGCGATGACCAGGCCAAGTGTCATCACAGCCATGGTGGCGATCAGCTCGGGGGTCACTCCATGCCACAGGTAGAAGTGCGCGTCGTAGTCCCCGCCTCCCAGGGCCGCCATGACGGCGGTGGTCACCGGAACGTCGAAGAGCCAGGCAATCGGCACGAGGATGGCTGTTGCCATGATCGGCAGCGCGGCTGTGGCAACCAACCATGGGTCCGAGGGCTCCACTGTGCGCTGCTTGTCAGGGCCGTCCACGAAGGCGCCGAGCACGATCTTCAATGAATAGGCGATGGTCACCACGGCGCTCGCCGCCGTCAGGAGGAACACCACCCAGGACCACACCGGCGCCCCGGGAATCTCCAGGGTGGCTGCGAGAAGTGCTTCCTTGGAGATGAATCCCAACAGCGGCGGCAGTCCTGCCATGGAAGCGACGCCCAGGATTGTCACGGCGAAGGTGACGGGCATCCTGGCGAACAGTCGCGTGGGGAGTCGCCGCAGGTCCCGGGTGTGGGTGGCGTGGTCGATGACGCCGACCATCATGAACAGGCCCGACTTGAACAGGGCGTGGGTGACGGTGTGAATCAGGGCCGCCGCGAGGGCCATGGGTGTGCCCACCCCGATGGCAATCACGATCAGGCCGAGTTGGCTGACGGTGGAGTACGCCATCAACTTCTTCAGATCAGTGGCCTGGATGGCGAACCATCCCCCCACGAATGTGGTGGTGATGCCGCTGGCCAGCAGGAGAATCTGCCAGACGGCGACGTCGTGGAACAGTGGGCTGAAACGCAGCAGAAGAAAGATGCCAGCCTTGACCACTGCTGCGGCGTGGAGGTAGGCGCTCACCGGGGTGATGGCCGCCATCGCGTCCGGCAACCAGACATGGAAGGGGAACTGTGCGGCCTTGGTCATGGCGGCCAGTGCCACGAGTACCGCAACCGCCCCGGTGAAGGATGGATCACTGACCCACACGTCGTTCGCGAACACCTGATCCAGGGCAGTGGTGCCGGTCCTCACCCAGATCAGCGCCACGGCCAGGAGCAGGAACACGCCACCCACGAAGGTGATGAACAGCGTCCGCATCGACGCGGATTGCCCCGGGTGCCCTGACCGGGCAATCAGGAAGAAGGAGGCCAGGGATGTCAGTTCCCAACAGATGAAGAGCAGCAACAGGTCGGCCGCAAACACCAGCCCTGTCATGGACAGCGTGAAGAGCACCATGACCAGGTAGAAACTCAGCTGTCGCCCGGGTGCCAGGTAACGCGCGGAGTACGCAAGGACCACCGCACCGATGAGGAGAGCCAGCATGGCGAAAATGATTCCCAGGCCATCGGCAGCCAGCCGGAACGACACACCCAGTGCTGGAATCCAGTCAATGGAGAATGAGGGTCCCTCCCCTCCCCAGACCGCGAGGGCCGTGGGTGCCAGCATGCCTGCCACCGCCAGGTACACGGCGGCCAGCGCCCACCCCGTGTTGCGGCCGAGCACGCGCGTCGCAGCCGGCGTCAGCACGAGGGTGATCCCCAACACGATCAGGGAGAGGGGGAGCGCCATAACGACTAGAGAATACCGGGTGTTGTCAATCGCCCGATCACCCGTTTTGTGCTCTACACGGACATCGTGCACGACGAACGCCCGCCCCGGCATGGGGCGGGCGTCGCGTGAACCAGTGTCAGGACGTCACATCAGCCGTGACGAAGCGACCCCAGGCCAGGGACAGGAAGATGGCGACCCAGCCCAGCTGCACCAACATGCCGCTGCCAAGTACCGCCCAGTCCACCTGGATCCGGAGGAACTCGGCGAAGTCGAACCAGTGGTGTGTGAGCAGGTAGGGATGGATTGCCGCGAGCTGTGGAAGTGTGTCCAACACCGAGGAAATCACTGCCACCACCGTCGTCGCAGCCATCGCTCCGACGGGGACCTCGGTCAATGTCGAGAAGAACACGCCGACGGCCACGAGCCCGGTCAGGGAGAGCGCCACATACATAGCGACCCCGAACATCCTGGCCATTCCGCCACCCAGACTCACGGTGGTACCGGAGAGCAGCGTCATGTCGGTGAGCCCGAAGAATGCCCCACCTGAGGCCAACGCCATTGCTGCGATCAACAACACAGCGACCAGTGCGAATGCCAGCGACGCGAGCGATTTCGATGCCAGCAGCCGGGTGCGTGCCACGGGAAGCGTCAGGAGGTAGCGCAGCGTTCCCGCCTGTGACTCCCCAGCAATGGCGTCGCCCGCCGTGATCCCAATGGTGAGTGGGAGCAGAAAGGGCAGGCACAGGAACAGTGAGGCGATCACGAGGAACAAGCCATTGCCCGTGACGCGGCCGATGAAGCCGGGGCCCTGTCCGTCGAGACCGGAGCTCTGGGCGATGAACAGCACCAGAGCGAGCATCAGCGGAACCAGAGCCAGCCCCACCAGCAGGGCAATGGTGCGTTTGCGTCCGAACAGGAGCCGCATGTCGCTGCGCAGCAGACGACCGAATGATCCCCTAGCGCGCGACATCGAAGCCCTCCCCCGTCAGTTCCACAAACAGCTGCTCCAGGCTTCGACGTCGAACCTCCAGGCCGGCGAGGTCCACACCTGCCCGGACGAGCTCCACCGATACGCGCTCCGGGAGTGTGTTCCCCAGATGTGCGTGCACCTGGTGATCGTCGATTCTCACATCCGTGAGTCCCAACGATTCAAGGACTGAGCAGGCACTGCGGACATGCGCACGGCTGGTGGTGACCACCAGCCGTGCATCGTCGTCGCTTTCCAGTTCACTGCGTTCGGCCTGTGCCAGCAACTTGCCCCGGCTCATGATGCCGATGTGCGTGCACACCTGTTCGATCTCGGACAGCAGATGGGAGGAGACGAGGATGGTGGTGCCATCGTGTGAGAGCTCACGGATCAGATTGCGCACCTCACGGGTGCCCTGGGGATCGAGTCCGTTGGTGGGCTCGTCCAGGACCAGGAGTTCGCGGGGACGCAGCAGTGCAAGCGCGAGGCCCAACCGCTGTTTCATCCCCAGCGAATACTGGCGAAAGAGCTTCCCTGCAGCAGCTGACAGACCGACGCGCTCCAGGGCCGTGTCGATCCTCGCCGTGGATGTTTTCGGATCAGCGGTGACGTCGCATGCATCGAGCCGCACCAGATTGGCGCGGCCGCTGAGGTAGGGGTGGAAGGCGGGGCCCTCCACGAGAGCGCCGACGCGGGGAAGAACGGTGGCGCCCGCATCAGGCATGCGTTCACCCAGCAGCCACGCTTCACCTGATGTGGGTCGTGCGAGGCCGAGCAGCATACGGATGGTGGTTGTTTTGCCGGACCCGTTGGGGCCGAGGAAGCCGTAGACAGCGCCCTGAGGGACCGCGAGGTCGATCCCGTCCACGGCCACTTGGCCGGAACGGAATCGCTTCGTCAGTCCCTCAGTGCGGATTGCTGGAGCACTCACGCCAATGCGCGCAGCGCATCGGCGGAGATGGCGCCCACCAGGACGCGTCCGTCGTCAGTCACAAGGACGTTGAGCAGCGCTGTGCTGAACAGATCGCCCTCGGGAACCTCTGTGGTGAGTTGGTTGAACAGCTCATCCATTTCGAGCGACATGCCGTCGGATTCGGGAACGAACTCCTCGAGCATCTTCTGTGCTTCTTCGGAGCCCATGATGCGACCACCTGCATCGGTCACAGAAGCGGGGTCCTGCGAAAGGAGGGCCGCGAAATCCATGCCCTCCACTTCGACGACGCTTTCCCAGCCCTCGCCCATCACGACGGGCATTTCATGCTTCTCGCCGGTTTCCCTGTCAGTGCCATCCTTCTCGGGGAGTGGGATGACGACGTCACGCTCGGTGGCGCTGGCTGGCGCCGTGAAGTCGAAGACCGACTCGCTGGGCATGCCGAAGTCAACGTCAGTGAAGGAGATTTCGACGGCCGGTGCGCTCGCGTCCTGGGTGCTCCAGGTCTGAACGCGCAGAGGAGTCATGGTTTCACCGTCGATTGCAAGGGCAACGCGTTCCACAAGGGTGTCGTCCGACGTGGGGGTCACGATGACCTGGTAGACGTCGCGGCCAGCAATGGTGCTCTGCACGTCGATCTCCACCGTGGAGTATTCATTCACCATGGCCAGCGCCTGCTCTGCAGCTTCCTGCGGGCTGGGAAGAGCGGATTGACGCTCAAGCATCTCGGCGCGAGCTTCTTCGCCCATGGACTCGAGCTCTGCGAGATCCGCATCGCTCAGCGAATAGCGCACAGCCTCGTCCTCCGCGCTGGAGTAGGTCCACATCTCGGCGCCATCGGCGACGACGGAGTACTCGGACATGGTGCCGAGCAGAGCAACGCGGGAACGCTCCTGGCCATCGGTCCACAAACGGATGGTGGAGCTGCCTCCCAGAAGGGAGATGGGGTCGGCGCCGGTGGCCTCGGTGAAGAGCATGTCAGGAAGACCCAGCCGTGCGGTATGCACAACAGTTCCGGACATGGCCTGG
Organism: Arachnia sp.; assembly: GCA_052089385.1. Classification (GTDB taxonomy): domain Bacteria; phylum Actinomycetota; class Actinomycetes; order Propionibacteriales; family Propionibacteriaceae; genus Arachnia. Next base: position 11,003 of record JBQCZU010000019.1, on the reverse strand, counting down.
GGCTCTGCGTCCAGGACCTTGGTGATGAGTTCCTCAGCGGAGATCTCGGGAAGTTCGTTGGCGTCGCCGGTGGCCAGAAGTGGCTGTGAGACGAGTGCGATGGCGACGGCGCCGGAAACTGCGGCGGGCACCACCCATGGTGAGCGGAAGAAGGAGCGGCGATTGGCCGTGGTGGATGACATGGTGCAACCGTAGTTGTGTGCTCCTGTGAGGACGCTGAGAAGGGCTGCCGAGCCCGGCTGGTCACCGCCAGTGTGGGAGTCGGGTCCGCTTCCCCGGATGGCACCCCTGGCGACGCAGTGCAAGGAGCGGAAGAATCCACGGGCGCACCGATTCGTCCCGTGGCCGGGGGCCACAATTCGTGGACCAACCTGCGGCGGCCGCTGGCATGATGGAGGGCGTGCGGGTACTTGTGGTCGACGACGAACGTGGTCTCACGCGCGCTCTCCAGCGGGGACTGGCGGCTGAGGGTTTCGCCGTCGACTGTGCCAATGACGGTGAAACGGGGCTGTCGCTGGCCACCCATGGCGACTACGACGCCATCGTTTTGGACGTGATGCTGCCGCGTCGCAACGGGTACGACGTGGTGGCCGCGCTGCGCAAACGCAAGGTCTGGACGCCGGTGATCATGCTGAGCGCCAAGGACGGAGAACACGACGTCGCCGACGCCCTGGATCTTGGCGCCGATGATTACCTGACCAAACCCTTTTCCTTCGTCGTCCTCGTTGCCCGGCTGCGTGCCCTGGTGCGCAGACCCTCGGAGGCCCGCCCGGCCGTGCTCACCATCGGGGCCATCGAGTTGAACCCCTCCACCCGGGTTGTCACCAGAAATGCTCAGGTGGTGGAGCTCACGGCGCGGGAAGTGGCGCTGCTCGAGTACCTGATGCGTCACGCGGATCGGGTGGTTGGCAAGGTGGAGCTGCGTGATCACGTGTGGGACGGCGATGGTGAGGACCTGAACGTGGTGGAGGTCTACGTGGGATACCTTCGCCGCAAGTTGGGACGGGACTCAGTGTCCACCGTCCGGGGCGCCGGCTACCGGGTTGTGGGATGAGCGTGTGGACATGAGGGTCCCCAGGCGGTGGCGCGGGCTGTCGCTGCGGCTGCGCCTGACACTGGTGACCACCGGGATGCTGGCCGTCGGTCTGATCGTGGGGGCGATCGCCCTGACGGCGGTGGTCTCGGCGAGCCGTATCTCCACCCTTGACGAGCTCTCTGCGGAGCGAGCGGCAACCATCGCCCGGCTTGCCCAGGAGGATCGCCTGCCCGCGCCGCTGCCGGTTGCCGAGGCCGGCGAGGTGGCGCAGGTGATTGACGGTGCCGGACTGGTGATGGCGAGCTCTGCCAATGCGAGCCGGACACTTCCCCTGGGAACCATCGATGAACTCGCCCGGCTCACGGAAGAACGCGCGACCACATCCACCACCGCCTATGACGAGCAGGCCCGTGTGATGGCGCTGTCCGCGTCCTGGCGGGGTGAGCCCGTGACGGTGGTGGTGTCGCTGCCGCTGCGCGATGTCGAGGGGGTACTGGACGCACTGCGGGTCTCTCTCGTGGGTGTGGTCCCCACTCTCAGCCTTCTGCTGGCCGGGGTGATCTGGTTGGCTCTGGGCAGGGCCTTGCGCCCCGTCGAACAGCTTCGCAGTGCAGCCGCCGCGGTGGCCAGAGAAGGCGGACCCGGGTCACTGCCGGTGCCTGATTCGCATGACGAGTTGGGGGCACTGGCGCGCACGCTGAACGAGATGCTGAACCGGCTGGAACAGGCCGCTGCGCGTCAGCGCTCCTTCGTTGAGGACGCAGCGCACGAATTGCGATCTCCCATTGCTGTACTGCGTGCCACCGTCGAAGCGGCCCAGAGCTATCCGGATGCCTTTGAAGACGGGGAACTTGCGGCGGATCTGACGCCGGAGGTGTTGCGCATGCAACTCCTGGTGGATGATCTGCTGCTTCTGGCGCGCGTGGGGACAGCGCCGGCTTCCAGATGTCAGAAGGACCTGCGTGAGGTGGTTGACGATGCGGTGAACAGCGCCCGGCCGGGGCAAGACGTCGCCGTCGTGGGAAGTGGCACCGCCTACGTGGACCCGTCAGCGATGAGCAGGGTGGTGCGCAACCTCGTGGAGAACGCCTCGCGACACGCCCACAATGAGGTGCAGGTCACGGTCTCGGATGGCTGCGTTGTGATTGAGGACGATGGCGAGGGCATCGCGGAAAAGGACCGGGAGCGAGTCTTCGAGCGGTTCGTTCGTCTTGATGAGGCACGGGAGCGTGAGGCGGGCGGCAGCGGGTTGGGGCTGGCGATAGCACGAGAGATCGTGCGCGACCATGACGGTGACGTGGTGCTGGGGGAGTCCGTCCTGGGAGGCTTGAGCGCGACGCTGCGGCTGCCGGTCAGCTCGTGAGAAGACTGGACCAGCGCCAGTTCAAGTGCTGTGACATCAGCTCCTGAGCCTGTTCGGTGTCCCCGAGCTTCATGTGCTCGAGAATTCCTGCATGCTGCTCCACCACCATCGTGCGAAACAGGGACAGGTCCATGTCCTCGGCGGCGGCGCCTCGGACGTCACGGGCGATGGATTCCCTGACCGCGATGGTCAGCGCACGGATCAGCTGGTTGCCGGCAATGGTGGCGATGGCCGCGTGGAAATCGGTGTCGAGCTCATTGAACCTGGTCAACGGGGTGCTGGACTCGCACATCTCGTCGAGGATGGACGCAATGGCGTCGAAGTCTGCCGGGGTTGCGTGCTCGATGGCCGCTGCGATGCTGTGCCTCTCCAGCAATTCGCGCGTGGACAACACGTCTTTGGGTGAGAACAGTTCGAGAGCGACGTGCATGCGCATCAGGTTGGTCAGCGCCCACCCGTGTTCGCCTGAGATCCGTGTCCCGCCGGTGCTTCCGGCTCCCACCGTCGATTCGATGATTCCCTGCGCCTGCAATGTGCGCATGGCCTCCCGCACAACCGTGCGGCTGACGCCCAGATCCAGGGCGAGGGCGCGTTCGGCTGGCAGAAGGGAGCCGACGCGCAGATGGCCGTTGAAAATTTCATTTTCCACGTGGTGGAGCACGACTTCAAATGCTTTCACTTCACGAGTGTAGGTGCCCATCAATGGGGGTCACAGCGATGCAGTGGGAAGCAGGACGTGGGATCAGCCCACAAGATAGCGGGGGGTGGGTGTCGCACCAGAAATCGCCGTGCCAGAATGGTCCTACCAATTGCGATGTCGGTGTCGTAGTGCATGCAGCAACGATGGAGTTGTCGATGGAATTTCAACCAGATCTCGCCCCCCTTGGGGGGCTGACAGCGTCGGCACTTGTCGCGTTGCTACCCCTGGTCACCATGTTCTTTACCCTCGGAGTTCTGCGATGGAAGGCGCATTGGGCGGGATTGGCGTCTCTCGCAGTGGCCATCGTGGTTGCAGTGTTCGCCTTCCAGATGCCGTTTGGTCTGGCTGCGCTGACCGCTACGCAGGGGGCCGCCTTCGGTATTTTCCCGATCACGTGGATTGTGCTGACAGCCGTGTGGCTGTACGAGCTCACCGTCGTGTCGGGTCGATTCGAGGATCTGCGGGCCACCTTCAACATCGTCTCCGATGATCCACGAATTCTGGCCATCCTCATCGCGTTCTGCTTCGGCGGTCTGCTGGAGGCGGTGGCCGGGTTCGGCGCTCCTGTGGCCATCACGGGAGTGATGCTGATGGCCGTCGGATTTCCGGCGTTCAGGGCTGCAGCCGCAGTGCTACTGGCCAACACGGCACCGGTGGCCTTCGGTGCCATCGCCATCCCGATCATCACAGCGGGCAACCTGACAGGCATTCCCTACCAGGAGATTGGCGCCTACGTCGGACACCAGACCCCCCTTCTGTCCCTCTTCGTCCCGCTCCTCCTGGTGCTGATCGCTGATGGGCGGCGCGGGGTCCGCGAGACCTGGCCTGTGGCACTCGCCATCGGCGTGACGTTCGCTGTGGCCGAGTGGGTCAGCGCCACGTACCTCTCGGTGGAGCTCACCGACGTCATTGCCTCACTGGCCGGGCTTGCCGTGGGTGTCATCGTCCTGCAGTTCTGGAAGCCGAAGGGCACCGAGGCAGCCAAGCTGCGTCTCGCTGGCGTGCACCTCGAGGAGGAGAAAGCGGGCTTCAAGTCCACTCTCAAGCTGGAACACCACGAAATCAACACCCACCCCAGCAAGTCCAAGATCGCCATGGCACTCTTCCCCTACGTGTTGATCATCGTGGTGTTCGGCCTGGCCAAGCTGGTGAAATCGCTCGAAACGGCTCTCGAATCCACCACCATCATGATTCCGTGGCCGGGACTGGACGGCAATATCCTCACGGGTGCCGGAGATGTGTCCGGCTCCACCATCTTCAAGTTCCAGTGGCTGAGCTCTCCGGGCACGCTCCTGCTGCTGTCCGGTGTCGTCGTCGCCATCGTCTACAAGGTCCCCGCCATGGAGGCGATCAGAACCTTCGGTCGGCAGGTGCACAAACTGCGGTGGACGTTCCTCACCATCGGCTCGGTACTTGCGTTGGCCTATGTCATGAACCTCTCCGGTCAGACCATCACGATCGGCACCTGGATCGCTGGAACGGGCGCCGCGTTCGCATTCCTGTCGCCGATTCTCGGGTGGATCGGTACTGCAGTCACGGGTTCTGACACCAGCGCCAACGCGCTCTTTGCCACCCTGCAGCAGAGTGCCGCCGAAAAGGCGGGGCTTGACGCCACCCTTCTGGTGGCCGCCAATACGGCCGGTGGTGTGGTGGGTAAGATGATCAGCCCGCAGAACCTCGCCATCGCAGCCACCGCAGTGGGGCTCGTGGGGCATGAATCCGACATCTTCCGCAAAGTGGCATGGTGGAGCGTGGGGCTGTTGTTGGCCCTGTGTCTGCTCGTTGGTCTGCAGTCCACCCCCGTACTGTCGTGGATGCTGCCGTCGTGATCACTGAAAGAAACGAAGGAGAGCCCGATGAATGAAGCGCAGGTACGACTTCCCGGCCAGGGGAAGACGGTGGCACTGTTTGCCACCTGCATCAATGACACCATGTTCCCCGGCACGCCGCAGGCCACGGTGGAGGTCCTTGAGCGGCTCGGCTGTAAAGTCGTGTTCCCCCGCGAACAGACGTGCTGCGGCCAGATCATGACCAACACGGGCTACTTCGACGAGGCCGTGCCCAGCGTGCGGAGCTTCGTGAAGGCGTTTGGGGACTACGACTACATCGTCGGCCCCTCGGGTAGTTGCATCGGCGCCGTCCGCGAACAGCACCCGATGCTGGCAGAGCGCAGTGGCGACGCGGGACTCCAGCGGGAGGTGGCTGATGTTGCACCCCGAGCCCTCGACGTCAGTGAGTTCATCGTCGACGTTCTGGGCGTCACCGACGTGGGGGCACACTTCCCCCACAAGGTCACCTACCACCCCACCTGCCATTCGTTGCGGGTGATCAGGGTGGGGGACCGGCCCTACCAGCTGCTCAGAGCGGTAAGTGGACTGGAACTGGTTGATCTCCCCGATGCGAAGCAGTGTTGTGGATTCGGCGGCACGTTCAGCCTCAAGAATGCCGATGTCAGCCAGGCGATGGCCACTGACAAGGCGCACAACGTCGCCTCAACCGGGGCGGAATACCTCGTGGGCGGCGACAATTCATGCCTGATGAACATCGGTGGGGTGCTGGCCCGCAAGAAGACCGGTATCAAGCCCATTCACCTGATGGAAATCCTGGCTCATACGGAAGGGAACTGATCATGACCTCCGAGCGGCTCACCCCAGCACCACCTCCTGGCGCCCTCATCGACTCGCCGCGTTTCCCGATCGCAGCGCGCCGTGAACTGGCCAATGACCAACAACGTCAGAATCTGCGCCACGCCACCCACACCATCCGCGACAAGCGGGCCCATGCAGTGGGGGAGGTGGCCAACTGGGAGGACATGCGTGCTGCAGGTGCAGCCATCAAGAACCGCGTGCTGCGACACCTCCCGGAGTATCTGGAGCAGCTGGAGGAATCGCTGACCCGCAACGGCGCGACGGTTCACTGGGCGCAGGACGCGGCCGAGGCCAACCGCATCGTGATCGACTTGGTGCAACGCACCGGCTCCTCCGAAGTGGTCAAGGTCAAGTCCATGGCCACGCAGGAGATCGAGCTGAACGAGGCGCTGGAAGAATCCGGCATCGCGGCCTGGGAAACAGACCTGGCCGAGTTGATCGTCCAGTTGGGGCATGACCGCCCCTCCCACATCCTGGTACCGGCGATTCACCGGAACCGTTCCGAGGTGCGAGACATCTTCCTGGCGGAGATGGGCAACTACGGCACCCCGCCCCCGCCCGGACTCGACGATGAACCGGCGAACCTTGCGGATGCGGCCCGAGGTCACCTGCGCGAGAAGTTCCTGCGCGCCCGGGTTGCCATTTCCGGCGCCAACTTCGCTGTCGCCGACACGGGATCCCTGGTGGTCGTGGAATCCGAGGGCAATGGCCGGATGTGCCTGACGTTGCCGGAGACGCTGATCAGCGTCGTCGGTATCGAGAAGGTCCTGCCCTCCTTCGATGACCTCGAAGTCTTCATGCAATTGCTGCCACGCAGTTCCACAGCGGAGCGCATGAATCCCTACACCTCCATCTGGTCGGGAGTCACCGAAGGCGACGGCCCCCAGGACGTGCATGTGGTCCTGGTGGACAACGGCCGCACCCGCGCGCTGGCAGATCCTGCGGGGCGTCAAGCGCTCCGTTGTATCCGGTGCTCGGCGTGCCTGAACATCTGCCCGGTCTTCGAGAAGGTGGGAGGCCACGCCTACGGTTCGGTGTACCCCGGCCCGATCGGAGCCATCCTCAACCCCCAGATCCGGGGAACCGAATCTGCGGTGGACCGCTCGCTCCCCTTCGCCTCTTCCCTGTGTGGAGCCTGCTCGGATGTGTGCCCCGTGATGATCCCGATCGCAGACCTGCTCGTACACCTGCGCGGGAAGGTGGTCGACGCCAAGAAGGAGGAGGCCAAGGGCGTGCACATGCCCCACGCGGAGCCCGCCATGATGAAGGCGGCGGGATGGGTCATGGGCGATCATCGCCGTCTCGAAACAGCCCAGTTGGCGAGCAAGACCGGCGGCAAGGTGCTGGGAACATTCACCGACCACATCGGGCCGTTGCCATGGCCCCTGTCCAAGTGGGCCAGCGCCCGCGACACACCCAACCCGCCCTCGAAGACCTTCCGCGACTGGTGGAACGCCAACCGGGCAGAGGAGGATCAGAAGTGAGCGCCAAATCAGAGATCCTGGAGCGAATCCGCACTGCCCTGACCGATGTGGGAGATGTCTCCGCCGTCGACGACGTCCCGGTGCCGTGGGAATTCGGCCAGGCCGTGAACCTGCCGGGCAATGGTGACATTCTCGACGTCTTCGTTGAAGCCGTCGAGGACTACAAGGCCGTTGTCGTGCGGTGCTCCGCCAACGATCTGCCACGAGAGATAGCCATTGGGCTGCGTGCCACGGGAGCCCACGGCGTGATCGTCCCGGACGGCCTGAAGCCTGAGTGGCTGGTGGCTGCAGAGGACATGGTCTTCACACGGGAGGAGGGAAAGCCCCTTTCTGCCCAGGAGCTGAACCGGATCGACGCGGTGGTCACAGCCGCCGCCGTCGGCGTGGCCGAGACCGGAACGATCGTGCTGGATCACTCGCCTGATCAGGGCCGACGTGCCCTGTCGCTGGTGCCGGACAGGCACATCTGTGTCGTCCGGGCTGACCAGGTGGTCTCCGGGGTCCCGGAAGCCGTCGCACTGCTGAGACCAGCCGTGGAGGCCGGGCAGCCGCTGACATGGATCAGTGGGGGTAGCGCCACCAGCGACATCGAGCTCTCCCGCGTGGAGGGCGTGCACGGGCCGCGGCAGCTGTACGTGATCCTGGTGCAGGAAGGACTGTGACATGAGTGTCACCACCCAGAGCGGAATCACCGCCGCGGTCATCAAGGATCTCCATGCCGCGGTGGACTCAAGACTTTCCACCCGGCTCTTCGACCGTCGGAAGATGGCCCACGACGCATCGCATTACTTGTTGGAGCCCTTTGCGGTGGTCGTTGCCGAGAGCGCGGATGATGTGGCCGCAGCGGTACGGATCGCCAACCAGCACGGGCGCTCCGTGACGTTCCGCTCCGGTGGCACCAGCCTGAGCGGACAGTCGGTCAGCGACGGGGTTGTCATCGACACCCGGCACCACTTCCGGGGGATCGAAGTACTGGACGGCGGGGATCGTGTCCGCTGTCAGCCGGGAGCCACCGTCCGCCAGGTGAACGCCCGACTCGCCCTGTACCGCCGCATCCTGGGCCCTGACCCGGCCAGCGAGTCCGCCTGCACCATCGGCGGCGTCGTCGCCAACAACTCCAGCGGCATGAGTTGCGGCACCATCGCCAACACCTACGAGACACTCGTGGCGCTGAAATTCGTGCTGGTCACCGGAACCCTGGTCGACACCGGCCAGAAGGACTGCGATGCCGCCTTCCGTGCCGCCGAGCCGGACCTCTGGCGAACGCTCTCAGAGCTCAGGGATCGGGTGCGATCCAATCCTGAGTCCGTGGAGCGGATCCGTCACCAGTTCTCGATGAAGAACACCATGGGCTACGGACTGAACTCCCTGCTGGATCATGACGAGCCGGTCCAGATTCTGGCCCACCTCATGATCGGCTCCGAGGGCACTCTCGGATTCATCCTGGACGCCACATTTCAGACGCTGCCCATCCATGCCCACATGGCCACCTCGCTCTGCATCTTCGACACCCCCGAGGATGCCACCGCCGCGCTGCCAGCCCTGGTGGCCAACAACGTTCGCACCGCCGAGTTCATGGATGCAGCCTCCCTGCGCGTGACCCAGCAGGGTTCCCGCAAGGTCGGCGCCCTGGAGGGTCTGAACGTCGATCGCCACACCGCCCTCCTGGTGGAGGTCGCGGGGGACAGCGTCGCGGAAATGGATGAACGGCAGTTCGTCATCGACGCACTCTTCGGTGGCTTCCGGGGACTTTCCCCTGCCACCCGGTTCACCACGGATCCCGTCCTGCGGGCCGAGTGGTGGTACGTCCGCAAAGGCCTCTACACCGCTGTGGCCGGTGCGCGGCCCTCGGGCTCGACGGCTCTGCTGGAGGACGTCGTCGTGCCCCTGCCGCAACTGGCGAGCACGGCGTCGGCACTGACGCAGATGTGCAATGGCTACGGCTACCACGACGCTGTGCAGTTCGGGCATGCCAAGGACGGCAACCTGCACTTCATGATCAACCCCAACCTGAGCGACAAGGCCGAACTGGACACCTACGCCCGGTTCACCGACGATCTGGTGGATCTGATCCTGGAGGCCGATGGGTCACTCAAGGCCGAGCACGGCACGGGCCGGATCATGGCGCCGTTCGTGCGTCGGCAGTACGGCGACGAGCTCTACGACGTGATGGTCCGGATCAAGTGGGCATGCGATCCCGAGAACACCCTCAACCCCGGCGTCATCATCTCCGAGGATGCGGAAGCGCACCTGCGGGACCTGAAACCTGCCACGCTGGTGGACCCCCACGTGGATCGCTGCGTGGAGTGTGGGTATTGCGAACCGGTCTGTCCGTCCAAGGATCTGACCACCACGCCCCGTCAACGCATCGCTCTCATGCGCGACATGGCGCTGCTTGATCCGGCGCAACGTGCGGAGCTGGAAAAGGACTACGACTACGGCGCCATCGACACGTGCGCCGTCGATTCCCTCTGCAGCATCGCCTGCCCCGTGGACATCGACACCGGCGTGTTCATGAAGTCCCTCCGCAAGGAACGTTGGTCCCCGACGGCCCAGAAGGTGGGCGAGACCCTGGCGAAGCACTGGGGCCCGGTGATCGACGGACTTCGCCTCGGGATGCACGTGGCTGACAAGATGCCCACGGTCGCGCTGACGGGCCTCACCCGTGCGGCCCGCGTGCCGCTGTCGAAGGATCTGATCCCGTTGGTGGGCGACGACCTGCCGTCGGTGGGTGCCGACCGCAAGCACATGCGCACGCAGGACTGCGTCACCACCGGCGACGACGCGGAGGTCGCGTTCTTCCCGTCCTGTCTGTCCGAGATTTTCGGCGCGGCCGAGCCTGGCTCTCACGGTGCCGCAGGCAGCTTTCTGAAGCTCTGCGGGATTGCGGGAGCGCGGGTGCGCATCGTCGACGGTGTGGAGAAGCTGTGCTGCACCACCGTGTGGAGTTCCAAGGGACTCACCGATGGTCGCAACCTGATGGCCCGGCGTACGGCGGAGGCGGTGCTGACCGCCACCGACCAGGGCCGGATCCCTGTGGTCAGCGATGCCAGTTCCTGCAGCCACGGTCTCCACGAGATCGCTGGCTACCTGAGGCAGGCGGGCGACGACGCACTGGCGGAACGCTTCGAGGCCGTGGCCGTGGTGGACTCCACCCGCTACACCGCTGAGCATCTCCTGGAGCGGTTGCATCCTGCGCGCAAGCTGGGCTCGATCGTGCTGCACCCCACGTGCACGGATCGACACGCGGGCAATGTGCCTGCCCTGACGTTGTTGGCTCAGGCCTGCGCGGATGAGGTCGTGATCCCCGTCGACGCAGGCTGCTGCGGCTTCGCGGGGGATCGTGGCATGTTGCATCCGGAGCTGACCGCATCCGCCACCAGGGCTGAGGCCGCTGAGGTGACGAGTGGCACCTACGACGCGCACCTCTCCAGCAACCGCACCTGCGAGATGGGCATGAGCCGGGCCACCGGCGAAACCTACCGGCACGTCCTGGAGACCCTGTCGGAGGTCATGGACGCCTGACGGCAGAGGACACCGCCCGTCTCCCACGTGGAGGCGGGCGGTGTCGACTTTCTGTTCGTTGCTCTGAAGGTCCGGCGACGCAGGAGTTGCGGGCATCACGCTGTGTCCTGAGTTGGCTGGTGCACACTGGAACGGGGGTTCCTCCACCAATCGCCAACAGCCCCGAAGGAAGGACGCAACCGTGACGCGTGACCTGAGTTGGACCGCCTGATGTGATTCTGGTGGGGATTGTAGTGAATGTCCTTGT